>SVFO01000020.1:0-31506 GCA_015056795.1 Lachnospiraceae bacterium | reverse complement strand
AGTCGCAGAATTTTTGCAAAAATTCTGCGATCCCGAGCGATTGCGAGGGACGTGCCGAAGGGCACGCAAAAAAGTCGCAGGTTTTTATCTAGATTTGAGGAGTTTAGCATGAATATTGATGAGCAATATCGCGTGATTGATTTTAAAGACTTCGGTGATGAACGAGGGAAGCTTTATGTCATTGAGGGAGACGGGATCGACATTCCCTTTGACGTCAAGCGTGTGTTTTATATGTATGATTCAGATGATACCGTAGTGCGTGGTCAGCACGCAAACAGGGAAACGGAATTTGTCCTGATCAATGTCAGCGGAAAAAGTAAGGTCCGCGTTGATAATGGCGTGGAATCCCGCGTGATTGACCTTGACAGGCCTGGCATTGGTCTCTACCTGCCACCCATGCTTTGGAAGGACATGTATGAGTTTTCATCCGATTCCGTTCTTTTGGTATTGGCCAGCAGACATTATGACCCGCACGAGTACATTCGTGATTATCAGGAATACCTAAAGGCCTTAAATCTTCCCGTTCATGAAAAGGAGCCCATGTAAGCGTCATGAGTAAATTATCCATTGTCATTCCCGTTTACTATAATGCAGATACCTTAATGCCATTATATCAGGACATGAAGGAAAAAATTCTTGGTACGATTGGCGATTACGAGCTGGTCTTCGTGGACGATGGCTCTGGCGATGAATCCTGGAAGGTCATGAATGAAATCCATGCAATGGATCCTAACGTCAAGCTCCTTCATCTTTCCCGCAACTTCGGAGAGCATGCCGCTTTGCTTGCAGGTCTCAGCGTTTGTACTGGTGACTGTGCCGTGACAAAGCAGGCTGACCTTCAGGAGGACTCCACGTTGATCCTGGAGATGTACGAAAGCTGGAAAAAGGGAAATAATGTCGTACTTGCCATCCGCCGTTCCCGCGACGAGAGCAAGGTGAAGGTTTTCTTTGCAAACCTTTATTATCTTATGGTTCGGAAATTTGTCAACAAGGACATGCCTGTTGGTGGATGTGACTGCTATCTGATTGACCGCAAGGTGATTGAAGTTCTGAAATTATTAGACGAAAAAAATTCCAGCCTGACCTTACAGGTCATGTGGGCTGGATTCCGTACGGATAAGGTATATTTTGATCGAAAGAATCGTGAAATTGGAAAGTCCAGATGGACCTTTGCGAAAAAATTCAAGCTGGTGATGGATTCCATGATGAGCTTCTCCTACATGCCGATTCGCTTTATGACCTATGTTGGCGTGCTCTTTGACATATTCGCCGTCATTATGTTAATCAGCGTTTTTGTAGAATACTTTACGAATCAGGTTCCCCTCGCAGGATGGCCTTCCCTGATGAGCGTCGTACTCTTCTCCGCTGGTCTGATCTTAAGCATGCTCGGCATGTTAGGAGAATATCTCTGGCGCACCTTGGACGCATCCAGGAAACGTCCTCCCTTTATCATTGAGGACATCATCGAGTGTGCGTCAAAGGAGCCCAAAGAAAGATAGATGATTCTTAAGAGTCATTTTAGGTGTTTTCCTGTAACCTTTTCGCGTTCCTTCTTAGCGGCCAGATCCAAGGAAGCCCCGAAGGATACGCCGATGACAACACCTGCAATCATGCCCGTAATGATATGGGAAAACACGATTCCAAGAACGAGTCCCAGTGCAATTCCTATGAAAAGGTAGAGTCCCGTCCACGCCGTTTTCGGCTTGGTGATGGAGTATTTCTCCATTCGCCCTTCGCCCTCTCGGTAGACGAACCCTGCCTTTTTTAATGCCTTCACGCACTTGTCATTTTCGCGGTCCGTCTCAGCCGTAATCTCATAAATATTCTGAAACCGAAAGGCCCAGTCCACCATCATAATGATGGCTTCCCTGCCATATTTTTGGTTGCGATATTCCTCATCAAGCTCTATGTGAATTGGAATCGTACCCAGCTCCTTATCTCCTGCAAAGGAGAAGGTTCCAATCTTTTTTTCATCATTCGTCAACGTAATAATCCAATCTTTATTCCAAAGGTCGGAATCATCTGAAGCCGTTATCGTAATCCTAGGTGATTTCACAACATGTTCTGCCATTTGATTTCTCCTCCTCTAAACATAACATATCATAAACTCAAGTGTTTGTATAGTCATCCAATGCCTTTAATAGGTCCGCACAGGTTTGAAACCTGCGCCAGGGCTGCTTCCTCGTACATTTACAGACAATCCTTTCCAGCACAGGAGACAGCCTTGGATTCCACTCTCTAATCCTGCGTATCTGATGCGGTGGCTTCCCTGGATCCTGTCCCGTAAGCATGAAATAAAAGGTCATGCCTAGTCCATAGACATCCGTTCTCACGTCACTCCTTGGACGATTTCCATATTGCTCTGGGGCTGCATATCCTGGCGTTCCTAATGCTAATGCTGTTCCCCCTCGCCGATCCTTTTGACAGATGGCACCAAAATCAATCAGCTTGATCCTGCCATCCTTTTGCAGAACAATGTTGGATGGCTTCATGTCGCGATAGATGACTGGTGGCTGAAACCCGTGAAGATAGGTCAGCGCCTTACAGAGCTGCTTCATCCATTCCACGGCCTGCTCCTGCGATACGGCTCCATGCTTCCGAAGGAAGGTCCCCAAATCCATTCCTTCTACATAGTCCATGACAATATAAATGGCTCCCTTTTCCTCAAAGGCCTCCCAAACATGCGGCAGTGCTGGGTGATACAGCTTTTCCTTTAACCTGATCTCTGCCAGCATTCCAGCGCGTTCTGCCTTCTTGGCAGGAATCTCCTTGATGGCATGTAGCTTCCCATTCTTTTCGTGCTTTGCCAAATAAACCCTTGCCGTTCCCCCCTCACCAAGCAGACCTCTGATTCGGTAAGCTCCCCCGATCAGATCCCCAAAATCCGCCATAGTACCTCCTCAAGTTATTCTCCGTACTCACACCCGACGTGACCAATCAAAAAGGTGTCAATTAAGACTCTCTTTCCTCTTTCCTTGCGATACAGCTTGATCCATCCATGTCCGGTTCCCCCATTCCAAAGACGCTGATGAACCCTGTCGCCGTCAGGTGCCTCATAATTGACAAACAGCATGTCCTTTCTGTCACAATGCACGTTCGTCTGCATACAAAAGTTCCAATTCTCCTGCTCCACGTGCCAGATGATTTTTTCCTCTGTTTCCTTGCAATGGAATTTTGTTTTCGCTCCCGTCCAAAACTTAGAGAAATTAAATTCGATGGGTTTTCCTTCAAGATACAAGGCACCTAACAGAATTCTGTCGAGACCGATTCCAAAGACGCGCGGCCTGCCGCCGCCAATGTCAAATACTGTATTCTTAAGGCGTTTTCCGTCACTTTTTCTCACAATGTCATTGGAAGAGAGCCAGATCCACGGTGTCGTAAAGTTGGAGCCCCAGTTCTTGTCTGCATATCCATAACAAGTCTCTGGCTTAACGTCATACACCTCACCATCTAGGATGACCTCACCCTCATAGGCGGTCTTCATGCCCTCCGCATGCCAATACATTTCAAAGGCATTCAGCTTTCTCATCAGTTCGCCCGCGCCATATCCTACATTGAACGCTATCTGCTTCTTAACCTTGAGATTCCATTGCATCTCGCCTGCCTGACAGAGCCATTCTGGATGCGCCTTCGCCTCTTCCTCCGTCACCTTTACGCTCCCTCGGATGAGGGTCTCCGATGCCCTACAGTCTCCTGCCCAGAGTCTGTATGCCCTCGTACCATAAATGCTGACGTCCTCCCAACCAAAGAATCGGTGAAGCTGCCTTGCGTCCTCTCCCCAGCAACCAGCCTTCACCATTAAATAGGATGGCCACCATTCATTTTCTAAGCTCTCTGGCTCTTGTCCAAAGATCGGCTCTGCCTGCCCCAAGGCAGGATTGCAGAGAAAATACTCCACGAAAAAGGCCTTTTCCTCTCCCGTGTTTCGATTGATTCCCGTAAAGGAATGCCACCACCAGTCATATCCCTTCCATGCAAGCTTTCCCCATAGCTGACATGCGTTTCTTTCTTGATCCTTTTGATTAAAGCTTCCCATTATTCTTCCTCCGACTTACCCTTTCTACAAATCCCCCAGACGATCAGGCAGGCTGCGCCAACAATGCAGACGCTGACTAGGATCACAAATCCCTTATTGGTTCCATAGGGATCTGCGGGAGCAAGCTCTGTCTCAGCTGGCGCTTCTTCTACGGTCTCAGAATGCTCAGTGATTACTTCCGCCTGCTCTGAGCTAGGCTCTTCTGGTTCAGGCGGCAATACGGGAAGAATCTCCTCCGTCTCTGCACCGCACTCCTTACAAACGCCGTGCTGCAGGCCTTCCTCCTCCGTCGTCGCTTCCTTCACAACCGTCCATTCATAGTCATGCGCCTTCAGCGTATAATGATCCGTCTCCTCGTAGCCACAGGTCGCGCAGACATACCTCACATAACCAAACTCGCAGCCAGGAGCAATGGTTTCCTCCTGTAGCACAGGATTCTCGCAGGCATGCGGCATCAAATCAATGTCATAGGTATAGACCTCATCTCGCACGAAATCGTCTTTATTTCGGCCATTTTCAAAGTCCCAGTTCATGATCTCGCCAATGAATCCATTACAATAAGCTCGGCGATTTTTATTGTCCTCATAAAAGGTAATCTTTCCGGAAACATAGTTATCCGTGATGGATCCACGATATTTGTTCCCCTTGGGATAAAACATATACATGCCGACCAGTCCGCCATCATGCACATAGCCATGATCCGAATCAAAGCCGCGAATCGCAATCTGGTTTCGATGCATGTCGGGATATCCCGCCGCACAGACACCGCCCATGAACTGTTCATCCTTCGTAGAAGCATCCGTGTCAATGCAAACCAATGTCACGTCCGCGCTACAATCGTTAATTTCCCCACAGCCGTATCCGATGATGCCACCAACGCCAAACATCCTGTCATGCGCCCGAAGCTGCAACATTCCCTGCACGCTGCAGTTTTCAATGGTCGCATTCTCCATATAACCCGCAAAGGAACCGATAAAGCAAGGCAAATCCGTCTCCACGTCGATTCTCAGATTCACAAGATTTAAATTGGCAATACTGCCATCGCTCAGTTCATCAAAGAGCCCTGCAAAATAGGTATCATAGACCTTCATGTTTCCGTCAAAGGTCTCCCTCACGTCCTCGCCCGTCTCCCCAATCGTCAAATTCAAAAGGGAGTAGCCTGCACCGTCCAGCGTTCCATGAAATGTAAAGGGAACCCATGCTACGCCCTCCATCTGAATGTCATCCGCCAGTACATAGAATCCATAGGGATTCTCCGCGATCGCCAGCAATCCCTTTGCATCCTCAATGGTCGTCACCTCTTGCCTTGTCGCAATCAGCATCGGTGCTTCTGATCCCTCAGAAAGCTCTGTTGCCCTTACTGGCGCCATTGACATACAGAGCATCCCTGCAAAGCCTGCCATTGCGAATGCCAGCCGTTTCCATCGCCTTCTGGCATTTTCTATTTTCGCTTTTGTTTCCACCGTAGTTCCATTTCTAAACAACTTACTATCCTTCTTTCTAAAGTAAAATCGCTTTGCGATAACTTTTGCTTATTCTACTCGAGCTCCAAACTGGTTAATCCTCTGACTGCTTTTCGTCCAGCTGCGCCTTGTATTTTCTTCCGATGCGTCCAGAGTCCGTTGCACCAGCGCGGTATACTGCGCTCATGCCAAATTTTCCGCGAATCTGATCCATGGCGGCATCCAGCTTTCTTGCCCTCTCATGCTTTTCATCCTGAAATAGGGAGACCTGCTCATATTCTTCCTTGGTCACGTCCGACAGCGCGATTCCAAGAAGTCTTAAGGGTTCTCCCCTCCACAGCTCCTGAAACAGTGAAACGGCCATCTCATAAATTTCATCCGTCACGTCCGTAGGAGCCTCCAGCTTTCGCTGACGGGATTTATTGGTAAAGCGCGAGGAGGGTGTTTTACCGCTCGCGTTCCTTAACTTACTTAAACGAATGTCCACGGCAACGCAATTCGCCTTCGCACCGTCTGCCCGCATGCGCCTTGCGACATTGTCCGCAAGTGCCAAAAGCACGTGCCGCGCCTGTTCCAAGCTGGTCACATCCTCCTCCAGCGTCGTGGAAATGCTGTATCCCTTAGCATCCTCGCGCTCCTCTGATACGGGTGATTCATCAATACCATTGGCGGATTCCCATGCTGCCAGGCCACCCTTTTCTCCAAGGATCTGCTGGAGCTTTTTCACTGGCGTATTTGCCAGGGCACCGATGGTCATGATTCCTTCCTCCTGCAGTCTTGCCGTGGACATCTTGCCCACAAATAGAAGGTCTCCCACGGGAAGCGGCCACATCTTCTCCGGAATCTCCTGCGGAAATAGCGTGTGCACCTTGTCAGGCTTTTCAAAGTCGCTCGCCATCTTTGCAAGAATCTTATTGGAGCTGATCCCGATGTTCACGGTAAAGCCTAAGCTGTCGCGAATCTCGTCCTTGATCTGATGTGCAAGGGCAATGGGATCAGGATAAATCAGGGAGGTTCCCGTCATGTCGAGAAAGCATTCATCCACGGAGAACTTTTGCATGACAGGCGCATACTTTCTGCAGATCGCCATAAAGGCTCTGGAATTTCTTTCATAAAGGCCAAAGCTTGGTGGAATTAAAACAAGTCCTGGACACTTTTGTAGCGCCATGGAAACAGGCTCTCCCGTGGTCACGCCATACTTTTTTGCAGGGATGGATTTCGCCAAAATGATCCCCGTTCTTTTGCTGGGATCCCCCCCAACGGCAGAGGGAATCAGGCGCAGATCCTCCCCACCCTCGGAAAGCCTTTTGACGGATTCCCAGGATAGATATGCACTGTTGACGTCCACGTGAAAAATCAGTCGCTCCATTGTTTTCTCCCCAGCCTTCCGCTGGCACGATATTCCTTTGGGGAAGCACCCATCTGCCTGCGAAAAACGCGATTGAAATAACTGATATTGTCAAAACCGCAATCCGCCGCAATTTTCGTGATCTTGTCGTCCGAAGTAATCAATCTCTCAGCAGCCTTAATGATTCGAATGCGATTGAGATATGCAAAGGGCGCATAACCCGTGATTGCCTTAAAGCGATGGCAAAAATGACTCTCGCTGTAGCCAGAGCTCTCCACAAGCTCTGCCAAGGTCATTCCCTCATCATAATGCAGCATGAGATAATCTATGCCCCTTTGCACGCCCTCTCTTGCCGCATCGACCCTATCATTATAACGCATTTGATCCGAAACTGCATTAAATATTTCCTGCAGGCTAATCATCAGCTCACCCAAAAGCTTCATCTCATAGCTTTGAATGGGACAATTCAGATACTCCTTAAAATGCGAGAGCCGATCCAGCATTTCCGCATCCTCCGCCTTCTCCTTCCGAAAGACGGAAATGGCATCCATGCGATATTTTAGGAGCAAATTGACATACAAATTCCCCTCGCCGCCAAGATATCCCGACAACCAATCCAATGAAAATACCAAGGCATCATAGCTGCAGGGCACGCCAGGCGCCTTGTCTGCATGATGGGTCAAATTTGGCGGCACAAAGATCGCGTCTCCGCCGTGCAGGATAAAAACCTGATCCTCCACGAATAAGTTTAGCTCTCCCTCCGCAAGACAAAAAAACTCCGCCTCGGGATGGCAATGCACATACAAGGCATTCGTATTGTCGCCGCCCACATAGGTATGGTGAATGGAAAAGGGTCTTGCCGCCGTCTCATGGCTGACATTTTCCAGATTCTGTTTTTGTTCAAATTTTGTTTCGTTTTTCGTCTTCATAGCAAAATAGTACAATAAAATAAGAAGAATCGTCAAGCATTTTCCATGGTTTTGCAATATCATGTCATTAAGATAAAAATCCAATTAGGAGGTGCTTATGGGAAAACTGATTTTGGAAGAAAAGAGACTGATTTATCAACGAAAGGATGAGCTGACCATCATCGAGCCGTATGGCGCGAATTGCCTGCGCACGCGCATCACGCGCAATGCCAAGGTGTCCGAGGAATGCTGGACGGTACAGGCGCCCGTCACGGAGGATGCCTGCGTAGTCACTGGCGATGACAAGGTTGCCACCATTCAAAATGGCATTGTCAGCGCAACCTTTGACACAAGGCGCCCCTGGTTTGGCGGCATGCTCACCTATTATCGATATGGAAGGCCCATTTTACATGAAAAATGTGAGGGAGACTACACCAATAAATTCCAGCATGTCGAGGGCGAAAACTATCGAATTCAGGTGATTTTTGACGCAAATGAGGGAGAGCATTTTTATGGCATGGGGCAAGAGCTCGTGGATGTCTTTGACCGTAAGGGAAGCACGAGTCAGATCATCCATTATAACACCAAATCAACGCTTCCCGTCCTGTTATCCTCCCTTGGCTATGGGTTCTTTTGGAACAATCCTGCGCCAGGACGCTGCGAAACCACAAGAAATCACACCATGTTTGTGGCAGACAGTGCCTATCAGGCAGATTATTTTATCTATGCAGGAGATACTCCCGCTGACGTCATGAAGCGTTACTGTGACCTCACGGGGTACGCGCCAAAATTCCCTCGCTGGGCAGCGGGCTTTTGGCAATGCAAGCTTCGCTATGAAAGTCAGGAGGAGCTCCTCTCCGTTGCAAGAGAGTACAAAAAACGCGGTATTCCCATCGATGCCATCGTGATTGACTTCTTCCATTGGACGGAGCAGGGCGAATGGAAATTTGATCCGAAATATTGGCCTAATCCCAAGGCCATGGTGGACGAGCTGAAGGAAATGGGAATCGAGCTGGTGGTTTCGATCTGGCCGACGATCAATCCCAAGAGCGAGAATTATTACGAAATGAGTGAGGGAAACATGCTGGTTCGCACGGAAAACGGACAGTATGGAACCTTTGATTTCTATGGACAACAGACCTTTATTGACGCCATGAACCCTGAGACGAGGCGCTTTGTCTGGGAGAAGGTTAAGGAAAATTATTATAGCTATGGCATTAAGACCTTCTGGCTGGATGAGGCTGAACCTGAGGTGCATCCCCAGCAGCCCTCGCACCTGCATTATTACCTCGGCAATGGCGCACAGGTGGCACAGCTCTACCCCTATTACTACTCCAGAACCTTCTATGACGGGTTGACCGCAGAGGGTGAACAGCCTGTATCATTAACAAGGGCGGCATATCCAGGCAGTCAGAAATTCGGTGCCATCGTATGGAATGGTGACATTCCCTCGACCTTTGAGGCGCTGAAAATGAGCATTAAGAGCGGCCTTTCGATGGGAATGTGCGGCATCCCTTGGTGGAATTCCGACATTGGCGGCTTCCATTCTGGCGACATTGAAAGTCCCTATTTCCGCGAGCTGATTGTCCGCTGGTTCCAGTTTGGACTCTTCTGTCCCGTAATGCGTCTGCATGGCGTTCGCATTAGGCAGTCTAATTATGAATTCAAGAATCCTGGAATTATTGAGCCGAGCGGCGGTGCCAACGAAATCTGGTGCTTTGGAGAGGAAAACTATCCTATTTTGAAAAATCTCATTGAGATCAGGGATCGCCTAAAGGATTATATCTGTAAGTACATGGAGGAGACCTCAGAAACGGGTGCACCGATCATGCGACCCATGTTCTGGGAATATCCTTCGGACCAAAAATGCTACGAGCTGGAGGATCAATATTTCTTTGGAAAGGACCTCCTCTTTGCTCCCATTTATCAGCAGGGACAAACGGAGCGCGAGGTATACCTTCCTGAAGGAACCTGGGTTCACGTTCTGACAAAGGAGAAGTTTTCTGGCGGCCAGACCATTCGGTGCCATGCTGCGCTTCATGAATTCCTTGCCTTCGCAAGGGAAGGCAGCGAGGTTCTCTTCTGTTTTTAATTTGGAGCCATATAGATAACATAAGAGCGGGAAAAACAAAGGATCCTTCCTTTGACTTTTCCCGCTCTTATAAATATTCTTCCCACTTTATTCGATTACTTGAATCTGGATCTGATTCTCCTTGAAAAAGCCCTTAAGCTCCTCCAAATACTTTTTCTCAACGCTAAATATCATACCCGTGATATCCTTTGGCATCATGTAGACCATCTCCTGGAATATCCGAATAAACGCGATGTTTTCCCAGGAAGACTGGTATCTCCTGTTTCCCACAACCTCATAGTCAATGCCCTTCTCATCCAAATTCATAATCACGTGCTCATCGCCACGTGACAAGAAGGTACGGTAGGTTTTGCGAACGCCACTATAAAACACGGCAAGAAAAATCATGGCAACAATGGTAATTAGCACGCCCGTCAGCGTTAACGCATCCCTGTCTCCCCTGATCAGGAAATACGCGAAAAACAGCAATCCTAAAGCGCAAAAAATCGCACCCATAAGGCAAAACCGAAAAACGCTGGATATTTTTTTCGTCGGATTTTTGATCAGCTGCCTGGCGTTCATCATCACGGTCGTGATTTCCTTTGCTTCGGCCTCCGTTAAGCTTCTATTCGTCTCAATGATCATGCTTTTCTCCTCCATGCTTTCTTTTCTGCTCTGACCAAGAATTTCTCTCCCAAAAGACCCCATCCTGATACCCTTGAATGGAGGCATCTGTCTCTGCCATCTCCAAGCGTTTTAAGGCCCATGCACAATATAATTCATTCTGCTCGATGGTCACGAAATGTCGCCCTAGCTTCTTTGCCGTGACTGCCGTTGTTCCCGAACCTCCAAAGGGATCCAATATGACGTCACCCTCGCTGGAGCTTGCCAAAATCAGCTTCGCCATCAGCTTTTCTGGCTTTTGTGTGGGATGTGCCGTATTCTCCGGCATGGACCAGTACGGAATGGAAATATCGTCCCAAAAATTGGAGGGACAGGTATTTCGATAATTGCCCTCCTCCGTCTCCTCCCAGTCCTTGGGAACGCCCTCTACCTTGTAGGGTGCAATAACCTTTCTGCGAATCTTAACGGCATCCAAATGAAAGGTATAGCTATTCGAAACCGTTGCAAACCAGACATCCTCCATGCCATTTTTCCAGTTTGCGCTTGCTCCGCGACCCTTCTCCCTCTGCCAGGTAATGCGATTTCGCACCTTCAAAAGCTCGCACAAAACCTCACCGATGATCAGAGAGCTCTTCCAGTCACAGCAGACATAGACGGATGCCGTCGGCTTTAATAATGGCAACGCTTTTTCCAGCCATGCCTTCGTATAAGCCCTGTATGCCTCATGGCTCTCTGCCTTGAATTTATTGCCATGATAGTCCTTCTCCAGATTGTAGGGCGGATCCACAATCAAGAGATCCACAAAGCCCTGCGGCAGCTCTTCCATGACCCTTAGACTATCCCCCAGGATCACCTGATCTAAGACCTCACCATAGTCTTGAACCTTCTGATCCAGATGACAAATCTGTTTTCGATAGATTGCACCTTCCTCGCTCTCCAATGGAAAATCGATGGTTTTATTCCTCAGCGCTTTTCCCTTCTCTTCCTTCATGTTCTGGTTCATCCTTCCCTGACCGATTTCCCGCATGGCATAAATCGTCACGCCATTTTTGTATAATTTTCTCAAAAAAGGAAATCCTATCATTGGATTATGAAACAACATGGTTTCAAAACCTCAACAAATTAAGTATATCAAATTAAGAAAGAGGTGTCAAAATGAATGTAAACAGTAGTATTCCTTCATCGGAACTGCCCAAGGCCGCCATGGATGAAATTCCCACGCCTAAGGAGGATGCCATGACCATCACTGGTCTTGTTAAGGAGGGCGGTTCCGTCACGGGATATCGTCTATCTGACAACCGTCTTGTCAGTCGTGAAGAGGGCATTCACCTTGCCAGAAATGGGCAGATTCGCGGCGTAGGCATCGCACACAACGGAGATACAGAATATTTAAAATCTCTTCCCGATGACACGGAGGACAATAACCTCAGCAATTTGCCAACCGTAAATCAAAGCGACCTTGACGAAGCTTTAAAATGATTATTGCTAAGACAAAGCTATCACACTCAAACAAAAAGGACGATCCTTTACAGATCGCCCTTTTCGTTCTTTATTCTTCCCTATTGTCTTTCTCGTTGTTCTCTTTCGGATCAGCGCTTTCTTCTGGCACAATCGGTTCCGTTGCTTCCATTTCACTAGCCGCTTGGGATGCTACCGTTTGTACCTCACCCATCTCATTTTGAACCATCGGTTCTGGCTCGCTCACAGGCTCTTGTGCCGCCACTTCTGCTTTGCTCTCTTGCTCCTCCTCAGCTCCGACCTCTGCATATCCTAAGCGCATGCGTTCCACATATTCATTTTTCGGCAAAGGCTTTGCGTAAAAGAAGCCTTGAATCATGTCGCATTCTTGCTTTACCAAAAAGTCAACCTGTGACTTTTCCTCAACGCCCTCCGCCACGGTACGCATGTTTAAACTTTTGGCAAGCTGAATGGCCCCAGAAACAACCGTCTCCCCACGTCCGCCTTCCGTCTCGCCACGGAAAAAGTCCGCATCCAGCTTTAGCACGTCCAGCGGCATGTCCTTCAAGGAATTCAAGGAGGAATAGCCTGCTCCAAAATCATCCATGGAAACCTTAAAGCCATATTCCTTCAGCTTTTGGATCGTAGAGATCATGGCGTTCTTATCGTCAAAGAATGCACTTTCCGTAAGCTCAATCTCAATCAGATTCCGAGGCGTTCCCGCTTGATCCACAATGTTGCGAATCTGCTCTGCAAGGTCACTTTCAATAAAGTGTGCTCGAGAAACATTAACACTGACCGTAACACATTTCAGTCCTTGATCCAGCCATGCCTTCTGATCTGCCGCAACATGCGTCAGCATGTAATGATCAATTTCCGTAATGAATCCATTCTTCTCAAAGATGGGGATAAATTTGCCTGGTGCAAGAAAACCTAAATCAGGACTATTCCAGCGAATCAGGGCCTCCGCGCCGCGAAGCTCCCTTGTCTTCGGATTATATTTCGGCTGATAATATACAACAAACTCTTCGTTCGCAATCGCCTTTTCCTGATGTTCCATCACGGCATCAATCCACTTCTTCTCATCCACCAGCTTTTGATCAAAGAAAGCGATGCGGGAATCATCACTTCCGGCAAGCGTTAATCTCGCCGTACATGCGTTGTTATATTCCTCCTCCAAATTAAGCTTCCTGCGACGCATAGGCTTTCCATTCACGTTCCGCTCAATGTCAAGCGGACGAACTCCTAAATGAAAGGCAAACTTATGATCCCTATCAATATTCTCCAAGCTTTCAATTAAGCTACGAAGTCTTGTCCTTAGGCGCTCCTCATCCTCATATTCCATCAAAACGGCATAGCTTGAGGTTGCCACGTGTGCACAGGCTTCCCGCTTTGTCAGGCTCTTCTTAATGACCTCATACATCTTGCAAAGCATCCGTTCGCCTTCCATGATGGAATGACAGGTACAGAAATTCTGGTAATTAATAAAGCTTAATTCTATCACCGCAAGCTTCTTATTAGCATAGCGCGCGCTGCGAACAACAGGCTCTTCCTTCAAGATAAACCATGTCCAGTTATGTCCCTGCGTCACGGCATCCGTCAGGTAGGTTTCCACAATCTTTTTGGTCCTACGCGCATTGCGGATCAGATTGAAAATCATCAATATGACGAGCACAACCAAAACAATGATGGAAAGACCCACCAAACCAAGTATGACAAGCATTTCGTCGCCATTAATGATAATGTCGGCCTTTCCGACAAAGGATTCCTGAGAATTTGCCAGCGGAATCGAAACCCAAACAGGGAAGTATTCCCGCTCATCTTCTGCGCTTTGAGCAACTGCTTCCTCCTGTAATTGCTGCAACATCGCTTTGTACTCTTCTTCATCCATGTCTTCCCAAGAATCATCATATTCAATCGTCATATTCACGCCGATCTGATTGGACGTAAAAGCAATTCTCGAAAAGATCTCTTCAAAGTTTGGTACCAAAAGATTTTCTTTTTCCTTTAACCATTTGTTGTCCACGTCAAGATAAACAGGAATGGGATCGCTAAAGCCTGGCAATGAGATCTTACCCTCCTGCATGGTACAGGTATACTGTCCCTGTCTCATTTGAATCTTTTTCTTCTCATCCAGGATAAAAAAGGAACGTCCAGAAAGGGTCAATGTATTACTTGCGTCCTCTCCCGAAAGCTTTGCCTGCTCGTAAATCTGCGATAGGTACTGAATGGCCTGATACTCCCCTGACAGCTTTGCCGCAAAAAAATGCTGTCCCATCATTTGCAAGATACCCAAAAACGTAATCACAAGGAGACCAAGCATCAATGCATATACAATTACAGACATTCCTGTGTGACTCTTTTTCATCACATGCAATTGCTTTTTGCTTTTCTTATTTGCCATGGTTATCCCACCTCACCAAAGTAAATTTTGAAAGTACGCACCTAACGTCACATCGTAAAGAGGATTAATATCCTGCGTATTCCTTAATCTGCATGGCTCCATAGAGTGCATATTTCGGATCCAGGTCAGAATTATAAAGCTGGGGACGATACTCACTTCTCCAGGAAATGCCATCGCTAAAGCCCCAGAAGGTGATGGCATCCATCTTCAGCGTGCCTGCATCAATCCTGTCAAACAGACCGCCGATGAGCTCATAATAATACCTTCCCTGCATCTTCAGCTTATCATCCGTGGGAGACAGTGGCTTTTGATAGGCTCCAAGACCCACGTCAATCTCCGTCATCTCCAGCGTCAAGCCTGTCTTTGACAGCGTGTCCACGCTCTCAAAGTAAAACTGCAGGTCATCCTCCGTAAAGAGATGCCCCTGAAGGCCAATGCCATCAATAAGGGATCTTCCATTTTCATCCACAAGCGTCGTCACAAACGCCGCGATCGTATCTGCCTTATATTGCTCGTTATAATCGTTGTAATAAAGGGCTACGGACTCAGGTGCATACTTATCAGCATAATAGAAGGCATACCAGAGATAATCCTCTCCAATGATCTGTGACCAATAACTCTCTCGCATGGTACCATTCTCGTTCCATGCCTCATTGACCACGTCATAGGCATAGAAAAGATCTAAGTATCCCAAGCGATCCAGCTCCTCAAACGTGCCCTTAATCATAGCCTCCATACGGGACAGCATGGTCTCTCTGTCCACGAAGCTCTTTGAGGTATCAAAATCCTGATAGAAAATCCAGTCAGGGGTTTGACTATACCAAATGAAGGTATGTCCGCGCATGGCAAACTTATGATTCTTCGCCCACTCCAAAACGCGCCTGGCGTCATTGTTAAATTCCACTACCAGATTCCCTTCTCCCCTGCTCTTTTCCAGACTAAGAATGGCATCCGGCTTCATGGCATTTTCCATGGTGCAACTGTTGTACTGCGACATGACAAGACCTGCCATATTGGGATTGCTGATGACCTGCGAAGAAATACAGGTTCCCACCTTGACTCCATGCTCCGCAAACACGTCCTTCAGCGCCTTGTCCGTCACGTCACTCTGCGCGGGAAGCGGGTTGGAACCCGTACATCCGCTACAAAGCAACAAAATCATAGCAATGGCAAACCCTAGAAAACGCTTTTTCATGAAGGATCTCCTTTCCATTTAGATCATTCGGTCGACAATAATGATGGATCTAGCTTTTTCACATGTTTATTCCTTCTCAAACTGCCACTCAGGTTTTTTGAAGAAATCCACTCTCGGCTCCAAGAACTTCAACTTATGTGTCTTAAGGTCAGAAACATATGCCGTCAAAGGCTCCAATATCAGATCCCAGCTCCAAAGCTTCTCGTCAAAGCCAATGTATTCGCGGAACATTTCACAGCCGTCCGGCGCGATCGGATGGAACAGTACTGCCATCACCTTACAGGAATACCAGGTATCCACAAGGAGCTGACGCTTCCTCTCAAGGTCACCCGTCTTGTCCGCCTCACGGCTGACTGCCGCCCAGTTCTTGTTCACCTCGCGAATATAGTCATCCAAGGTATATGAAATCCTGTGGAAGTCATGATTATACATATGTCTTTCATAGTCTAACACATTCTTCTCCGCAAGGCTGCGCATCCGTTCCGAAACCTCCCCCTCAGGCAGTACGCCATCAAAGGAAGCCTGCGTGGAATAAAAGCAGGAACGGATCAAACGGTTGTAAACATTCGTCAGAAGATTGCCTTCCTTGACAACGGGATCAAGGCCCTCTCTCTGCTCCTCCGGCAGATAAACCTGCGGCTTAAAGCCCGTGCTCTTATTGGAGAGACCCAGGCTGATAAAGTGCATGCGAAGCTGATCCACGGAATAGTACTGAAGCAGCTCTGCTGCCATAGGCGGCTTAATCTCTGAGCTGCTGCTGGCCTTCGTATCCATGAACAAAATGTGTCTGTTCGGAATGATATGCGGCGGTCTCACGTTCCCCAGCGCATGGAAAATACCCATCTCTGCGATGGAATAGAAATAAATGTTATCCTCGCCGATGAACTGATAAACCATGGCATCCTCGTCGTTCCACCATTTCTGCCACTCATCCTCAGAAGCTCCCTTGGAGGCAAGATATGCCTTCGTAAAGGAAATCGGTGCCCAAAGGGACTCTGGCCAAACCCAGAAGGTCAGATCCTTTTCGCCCTCGACCTCGGGAACGGGAACGCCCCATTCGACATTGCCCGAGAGGCGGAACGGTACCAAGGTCTTTCCTGCCGTATAATGTACGCCTGCTTCCTCCAGCACCTTTCTCGCAAGGTCTCTGTCATCCAGGGACTTGAAGACGCAAAGAAGGGATTTTCTCTTTTCCTCGTCAATGAGCTCATGCTCAGGGAACTTCGCAAGAAGCGCATCCTGATCCATGCCCTCAAGATATTTCTTCGGAATATGCACGGCAGGCTTATTCAAAAACTCATCAATGATCAGCATTTCAAACTTACGTCGATTGGTATTCGCGCGCAGGTCATTAATGCAGCCCTTCAGGTAATCGATGTCATCCTCCAGCTTATAATACCAGTTCGTTACATTCACGAAGGTCGGCTTCTTTCCAGATAAAACGCTGACGGGATCAATGAGCTCGCTCGGCATATACTGATGCCCTAAGGAGCACTCGTCCGCATACGCCTTCTCACTGGTGCAGCCCTCGATGGGGCAGCGTCCCACGACCTGTCTGCCGTTGAGGAAAACGCCCAGCTCCTCGTCAAAGAACTGCGGCGTGGACAGCTTCTCCAAATAGCCCTTTTCATACAGCTGATTAAAGATTTGCGCAGAGGTTTTAGAATGAATTTTTCCCGCCTCGTCAAGCGCAGACGCGCCAAAATAATTGAGACTGATCTGATACTGATCCAGCGTCTCCTTTTGCTTCACGTGATTGGAGCGCACGTAATCTGCAATGGATTCCTGATAACCATTTTCCTTGAGCTTTCGATAGCTCTCCAACGCGGGGGAGCCATAGCAATCGGTTCCTGAGACAAAGATGACATTCTCCTTGCCGATTCTGTCACGCATAAATCTTGCAAACACGTCCGCATGTACAAACATGCCTCCCACGTGTCCGAAATGCAGCTCCTTATTGCCATAGGGCATGCCTCCCGTGATCACACAACGCTTCGGGAAAACAGGTCTCTCATCTGGTCTAATTCTTTTATCGTACATCGTTCTATTTCCTTTCTGATCCATATAAAATCGCTTCGCGATACTTGCTCCATTCCGCATTGATTTCATCGCTTGCGGTATTTACTTTGATTCCTTTTTTGTTAAATCCTTAATCACTTCACCAGCGATGATCAGGCCAGCCACGGACGGCACAAATGCTATGCTGCCAGGCGTGCTCCTGCGTGACGAGCCATTCTGCCCCGCACCCGTCTGGTCGCTGCTGCCTTGCTCACCGCCCGAGGCCTCCGTCATCGGTGTCAAGGCCTCCTCCGTGGAATAAACCACCTTGAGCTTTTTTACGCCGCGTTTTTTTAATTCTCGCCGCATCACCTTTGCAAGGGGGCAGATACTTGTCTTATAAATGTCCGCCACCTGAAACTTTGTAGGATCTAGCTTATTTCCTGCCCCCATGGAGCTCATCACGGGCACGCCCGCCTTTTGTGCCTGCAAAATAATGTCAATCTTTGCCGTCACGGTATCCACGGCATCCACAACATAGCTGTACTCCGAAAAATCAAATTGGTCTGCTGTTTCCGGAAGATAAAAGCACCTGCGGGCATTCACGACCGCCTCGGGATTAATGGAAAGAATCCTCTCCTTCATCACGTCCACCTTGTATTGCCCTATGGTATTCTGCGTAGCGATAATCTGCCGATTTAAATTCGACAGGCAAACCGTGTCATTGTCAATGAGATCAAAGGCTCCGACACCACTTCTTGCCAGCGCCTCCACGACATACCCGCCAACGCCTCCAACGCCAAACACGGCGACGCGTGCCCTTGCGAGCTTTTCCAGCCCGTCCGCGCCCAGTAAAAGCTGCGTTCTTGCAAACTGTTCCTTCATGTCACATGGCATCCTTTTTGCTCAAATCTTGTCAAATGATTATGGCATCATTATATGCTTTGCGCAAAAGGTTTTCAACAACTATTTCAAGCCTCAGGATATTCGATTTGCTCCTCCGTATACTTTCGCTCCATGTCATGACGAATTTTGCGATTCTTTACGGAATCAAAGATGATGGAAAAATCATAATCCTCTGGATAGAGCTCCTCGGCCTTGACATGAAGCTTGACGCGCTTATGGTTAATCCAGATCTTGCGGTCTGCCACCTGTACGCGAAGAACGCCCTGCTCATTCACCTTCTCACACACAATACCGATCTTCTTGTCTGGATAAATCATGACGCTGTCTCCGATCTGAAACTTCTCCGCCAGCTTGGCATCCGTATGAGTCTTTTTCTCCCTCGTGATTTTTCTTTGGCTAGCTTTTCCTTTTTCGCCGCTCTGCTTTTCTTGTTCATGGAAAGTATAGTTTTTCACTGCCTCCTTCCCATAGGCTGCCTCCACGGCCACCTTTAACATCTCCGCAGGCATTCCAAGCCTGTCTGCAATGTAAAATGCACAGCTCTCCCCCGCTTCACCGATCAGCATTTGGTAAGTAGGCATCAGCGTCTCGCGATCAAAGGTCATTCTGGCGTTGACAATATGCTCCTTCTTTTCCGCATATTCCTTGATTTCCGGGTAATGCGTGGTGACAAGAAAGTTACAGTCACTTTTTCGGAGCTCCTCCAATATGGCAACCGCGATTCCCATGCCCTCCGCGGGATCTGTTCCCGAGCCCAGCTCATCCATGATGACAAAGCTGTCCCTGTTCACCTGCCTCAAAATCTCTAGCACGTTTTTGATATGTGCTGAGAAGGTAGACAGATTTTCTGAGAGATTTTGCCCGTCACCAATGTCACAAAGATAAGCGCTGTTCATGCAAAGGTCCGCCTTCTTGCTGGTGACGTGAAGACCACACTGCGCCATGTAGGAATTCAGCATGACCGTCTTAATTGCCACAGTCTTACCGCCCGTATTCGGCCCAGTAATCACGATGCCACGCACTCCCTCATCTGTTCCCATGGAGAAATTCAACGGCACGTTCATCGCCTTATCCATCAGGGGATGCCTTGCCTCCTTCAACAGGATTCTCCTGTCCGTGTTGATCTTAGGCTCCTTGCAATCCAGCGTAAGACTCAGCTTTCCCTTAGAAAAGACAAAGTCCAGCTTTTCAATCATTCTCACATTCTCTTCCATGTAAGGCAAAGCGTCCGCAACCATTGCCGTCAGGGTATACAGAATTCTGTGTACCTCATTCTCCTCCTCAATGCGAAGGAGCTGTATCTCCTCGAACTGCTTTGCCACGCCCACAGGCTCTATGAAAAAAGTACTGCCCGTAGATGACTTATCAATCGTGCTGCCAGGTATTCTAAATTTGTATTCCTTCTTTACGGGCACGCAGACTCTGCCATTTCGCAAGGTATAATAGGTATCCGCCATACACTCCTTATTATTTCGGATCACCTGCTCCGCCTTTTGCTTCATGCCCTCCTCCAGATGCGTGATCTGATAGCGGATATCATATAACAGCTTCGAGGCTCTGTCATCCACCGCTTCATTTCGGATCTGCCTGCTGATCTCTTCGCGAAGGTCTTCCTGTCCCTCCAAATTCTCATCATAATATGCCAGTGGATTTTCGTACTGCTTTCCTCTGCGCAAGTACTCCTTTAAGCGTTGCGTCACCACCAGCACCTTTTCTACACGTTCTAGCTGATAAGGGCTCAGGCAATCTCCTCTCTGTGCGATCTGCATGATCTCCTTCATCTCCGTCACGTTTTGTAGCGGCGGATTTCCCAGCTTTTCAATGAGTTCTCGAGCGTTCGTTGTATCTCGAAGCTGCTTTCTAAGCTCTGGTTCCTCCAAAATAATCTCTATGTTCTGGATCATTTCCGCCGCACTTTCCGTGCAGGTTAATTCCTTCCAAATCTCCTTGATTTTGTCAAATTCTATTTGCTTTTCAATATTCATCTTGTCCTCTTTCTGAGTGTTCCGCAGGTAAACTCTTCTTCTCAAAATTCGTAGCTTCCTCACCATTCCTACGGATCACCAATCCTATAAAATTCATGTGTTTTCCTATTTCCTGTCTGAAATAACCCTCGTCCCGCAGTGCATACTCATGCCCTGACGCGAACCAATCCTCCCATGCCTGTTCATAGCACTCCAGATCAAAATCCTGAAGGATTTCAAACTCATCGCTTTTTCCGATCAGGTCAACCCACCAGCTTCTTGTCCGGAAGGAATCATATTCGTGCTGATCATTTCCAACCCATTCCATCAGCTGCTGCGCCGTAACTCCCTGTAGCTCCTCTTTTATACCCGGGATCGCGATGATGATCACGCCGCCCTTTTTTACGAAGGGCAGAATCTTTTCCTGAAAATATCCTCTTTGGTAGGCAAAATAGTGATAGGAGTCAATGGTCACAATAGCATCGAAATACTCCTTCGCATAGGGCAGATCATCCGCATTTGCGTGGATGGGAATCACCTGCTCCTGAATGCCCCACTTCTCAAACTGCTCTTGATTCTCCGTCGCCGAAATCCATAAATCCGTGGCAAACACCTCGGCTTCCGCTTCCTTTGCCAAATACAGGCTCGTGATTCCCTTCCCACATCCCAGATCCATGACCCGGCTTCCTTTTCTGAGAGGATACTTCTCCAGCATTTCGTCCAAGAGCCGCATGCTGTTCGGTCCCATCAAATATTCTGCAGTAAATAATTCCTTATATTGATCACATTTTCTATTATTCATTTCTTTTCTCCTTTTCATTTTCTTATGTTCAGCGAATCGAACTAAATTGCATACGCTGGATAGACATGAAAAGACCATGGTATCTCTGCTAAGATATCATGGTCTTTTTATAACGATATGGTTCTCGAATCCAAAAAGGAATACAAAAACCACCCTTCTTATTTACATCAAACAATACGAAGGTGATCAAACTCTATCCACGATATGAAGCGTAACGAAATAAGCCAACGATTTGCACCGTTAACCCAAAACCTAAAAAGGCCATGCAATATGAAATTTGCAATGGTTATTTCACCACACTTAACATAAATTACCTCGTGTAATAAATCGATTACTGAACAACTGTATTATAAATACGTTCCTATTTTTTTGTCAAGAAATTTCAAACGATTCCTTTTCCATCATGCGTGATGAAAATTGGTCCATACACGATTTTCCACTTCAGGTAAGCCGATCTGTTCCTTGCCCAGCTCTATGCTCTTCATGAGGAATACCATGTTTCTCGCAAGAACGCGCATCACCTGTTTTCCCTCCGCATCAATGTCGCCCTCGCCTGGCTCCCACCCGTAGATGTTGTTCCAATATTGGCTAGTCGCTACGGGCATGTTCGACAAGGTAAAGAACTTATTCAGCTCATCAAACGTTGCCGTACAGCCAGAACGCCTTGCGCTGACCACGCTTGCGCCCACCTTATAGCTCTTATCAAAATGAGTACTGTAAAATAGTCTTTGCAGAGCCGACATTAGCGTTCCATTGGCTGAACCATAATACACGGGCGAACCGATCACCAATCCGTCGGCCTCCTCAAACTTCTTTGCCAGCTCATTTACAATGTCATCAAAGACACACTTACCATTTTTTCTACAGGTCTCGCAGGCAATACAACCGCGAATATCCATGCGCCCGAGCAAAATGTTTTCGTATTCTACGCCATTTTCCTCGAAGACCTGTTCCATCTCGTGAAAAGCCAGGGCAATGTTACCATTCCCCCTCGGGCTTCCATTGAGCATCAATACCTTCAGACGATCACCCATGCTTCTTCCTCCGTTCTTCCCTTAGGAGACAAAATATACATAGTCTTCTTTTCTGGGAGCAGGTGCCTTCGGAGGCTCTGCCGCATATCCCAGTGCGCAGTGACCAATGCCTTCATACTCGCCTTCGATGCCCAGCTGCTTTAAAAGATTCTTTCCAAAATCAGATTCAAACTCTTCCTTTGCCCTGTGAATCCAGATGCTTGCAACGCCAAGGCTTTCTGCTGCGTTCATCAGGTTCCCCATCACGAGGGAACCGTCATAAACATGAGTAGAAACTTCCTTCTTGGCAATGACGATCAAAATGACGGGCGCGCCATAGAAGGGATCAAAGCCTTCTCCCCAACCGCCGACCTTTCTATTTGCCTCCATGATCTCATCGCGCAGTTCCTTATTTGTCACGGCAATGATGACGGGGCTCTGTTTTCCCATGCCAGTAGCGGCATAGGTACCTGCCTTTAGGATTTCCTGAAGCTCCTCATCCTTGATCATGTCGGGCTTAAAATTTCTACAGCTTCTTCTGCTTTCTAATACCTGAATCGTTGTATTCATTTTCCATTTCCTCCTTCATGTGAAACTTGTTCATGGATTCCATGTTTATCGTAGCATTTATACCATTTCCATGCATCTTAAGGGTTGCCAAGCATCCCTCATTTTTTGTGGTACTTGCGACCTACCGACCGACTCATGCTAGAATACTCTCGGATCTGCTGCAACCCTTTGTAGCTCCTGCGGTGCATATGCAAAGCGTCCAGGCGCCACGCCGCCAAAGTTTGGAGGCGTGGTCTCACTCTTTTTCACCCTCAGCGTCAATTTGTCCGTATCTACCTCAAAGTCAAACCAACCCTCGGATCCCGTCTAATCAAAGCCATAGAATTCACGCCAGGATTTCAGGTCAAGGCATACCTCAGGCGCAGGGTACATGATTCGCAAATCACCGCCCTTTGCCTGCTTAACATAGGCATTGCCCTCTGCCATGTTGTCCTTCGTTGGGAAGCAAATTGCACCAACACCGCAATCATAAATCAGGTTATTGATCAGCTTCGCGTCGCGTGAGGTACCGCCGCGATCCCCAGGCGTCAGGCAGAAAGCCACGGGCTTTGCATAATAGGCATACCCGTTAATAACATCGTTTTCCCTATGCAAATTTTGTAAGCCTATAGTCCCCCGTTCTTGATTGGCATGATGATATAACCAAAGATAATGTCCGCAAACACAAGAACGGCAAGAATCGCTGAAAAAATCACTGATGGCCTTGCCTTGACCTTTTTGATCCATTCCATTAATCTCGGAATAATCCATGCTCCATAAACCATGCCAAAAACGCCAAAGATCAAAACGGACCTTGCACAGACATAGCCGTCAATGTTTCCCCAGTTCCAGATTTCGACATTGTAATCCCAAAGTCTGACGCCGCCCATGAGGTTATAGAGGACCCAGCCTGTCGCATATTCGATCACGCCTGATCCAATCACGGAGACGAAGAAAAGCACCGCAGGATGGAATTTTCTCTTATACACCAACAGGATCAATGCGAAGGCACCAAGAACCGTCAGGAGAAAAATCCCGATCACTGTCCGCTGTTTTTCCGTAAGCTCCTTACTCATGCCACCACCCCATTATATGTTTACCAAATTTTTTCTGCCTCTTTTCCCAAATCCGTCGCCTGCTTTACTTTGGATCTTGATCCGCATTGTCTCGGAATTTCAGAATTTTATTTCCGTCTGTTTTCTTTTTCCTGTACGCACGTTTCATGCTGCCAATCTCTCGAGGATCCAGCGCTTTCATGACGTCCAAGATGGCAACCACTTCCATGATTTCGCTTTCCGACAATCCTTCAATTCCACCGAGATCCCTCAAATAGTCCCTGCAGCTCTTTACAATGGCATTTTTACGGATCGCCAATAAGGCTTTTCGTTCCTTCTCATCCAGCCGATCATCACGGAAGGATTCGTGAACGATCCGAAAGCGCCTCATCTTTCGATTGTCGCAGGGAATCTCCTGCAGAAGAAATAGTCCCTCAGGCTGATGTGTCAATATCAAGCTATCCACACATTCTATATTCGAGTTCGCCTTGATGTATTGACAGGTCTTGTAAAAATCCTTCCCATAAATGCCACTGTTGACACCATGTTTTCTTCCCACCGTCCGCTGGGCATACTCAATACTTCCGTCCAACATGTACGCCAGTGCCGCCACATATCCCTTCGGTGAATGATGCGCAAGATGATCCGTAATCTTCGGCAGTAAGAGCTCTCCGTGCACGGACCTCGCCCTCGGGAAATCCATGGTATCGTACCTTCCCTTGGCAAGGTTAAACGTCATGTTGGATAAGTTCTTGATCCCATCAAAGCCCAGACTATGAAAAGTCAAATTCGCCCAATTGATTCCCATGACTAACACCTGCCTTTCGTCGGGCATCCTCGGATATGGTTTCTGATCGCTGCTTCCTTCTCGCGGGATTACTTACTTCCCAGTGAGATTAAGGAATCCTTGTCCACCGCGGGACTATAGAGATGCATTAAAGGTGGAATCTGCCCCATCCACAAAAAACATCTTTTTGGACTTAAAAAGCGTCTCAAATTTTCGGAAAAGCATAGAACCAAGAAGACCTGCCAAACTTAAACGCCAGCCGTTGCCCCTCTTCTGCCTGATTCATATAGCATAGATTGAGTGCAACCGTCATATAGATCGCCAGATTTCCCACCGTGGTTGATTGGATGATCTGAATGAGTTTTCTTAAGGCACCTCCCCAAAAGCTGTCCAAAAAATCCTGATATGCCTGAACAGGAAATCCGTTTAGCAGAACCGTGATGCTACCGATAAACAGGATGGGGATCACCATCGCCAAGCTGGTTTTTATGATGGAACCTATGACAGATATTTTTTTGGATCGTAAAGCCTTCATCGTCATCCCTCCGTGTACATTCCGCAAATTGTAAATCACCGAGTATTGCCTTACTATCTATCTCTGAAATAATCCCTTGATGAGTTCTAACTCTATTCTCAAATAATTTCTAAGGTGCTTCCCTTGAAATTTCACCCTTTTTTCTCTTCCCTCGGGGCTTATGCTAAGCCGCAAGCCCTCGCACACTCCCAATAGGTACTGGCGTCCCATTTTTTTCTTTACAAAGAACAGGAATTTGATTCCATATCCAGCCAGAAGAAACGGAAAATGAAGCACCTTGAAGAATAGTGGCAGATTCTTTGCGATGACATAAACGCTGTTTGCAGCCGCCCTCTTCGTTTTCCAAGCATTGTAGCGGGAACCCGTGGAGGCACTCCCATAGTGGACAACCCTTGCCTTGGGCTCATAGAGATTAATGCAGCCATAAATATTGGCACGATAGCCCAGATCCAAGTCCTCAAGATATGCAAAATGCTTTTCATCAAACAGCCCAATTTTATCTAAAATGTCACGCCGATACAGCGCAGCGCCGCCACAGGCCGAAAAAATGTGCGCACGCTTTTGGTAGTTCGCATAGGGCTTTCCCTTTCCCCGCGAAAATGCCCAGCCCATAATCGTATAGACGTCGCCCGCATCATCCATGAGCTCTGGCTTGTCCCACATGAGCATGGCAGCGCTCACTGAGAATATTTGCCTGTTGCCATTCCTCCCACCCATGTCTTCCATAGGCGCATAGATATTCTTGATAAAGTCTGGATACACCTTCGTATCATTGTTTAGAAGAAGCACATACGGACTGTCACTGTTTTGAATTCCCACATTCACGGCATGGCAAAAGCCCGTGTTTTCCTTTAGGCAAATGAGACGCGTCTGCGGAAATTTCTCTCGGATCAAATCCACGCTCCCATCCTCTGAGGCATTGTCCACGACTAAAACCTCGTAGGAAGGCGTTCCCTCCACCTGTTCATACAGGGAGGAAATACAATTCTCTATGAACTTTATTCCCTTATAATTCGGGATGATCACCGTGATCGTTGTCATGTAGCTTCCCCTCACAAGGAATGTCGTAGTACAAGCTCCGGCCTATAAAGCACGATGCTAAGCTTAAAATCTATGCATTAGACATGCAAAATCAACTCTGGATCCCACAAAATCCGCTTTCCTTGCTCCCGTAATGCCTTGCAAAAGGAAAGACTTAAGTTCTTTATGTCGGCATCCGTCGGAAGCGTTCTCGCGTCAAAGATGTTTATCGTAAGGCTCTCCTGAATGGCTCCGCCTTCCTGAGGCTGCTTCAAAGGAGCCTCGTCCTTTCGAACCGCTTTCCCATCCTGTATCACCATACAGCGCGTCGCATAGGGCACGCCGACCACTTCCTCGAACAAGGGCCAAAATTCCTTTGCAACGCAGATACACCGCAGGTCAACCGCCTCTGCATCCTGAGTGAGCACACCGCGATGCAGATATCCGCTAAACTCTGCCTTGAGGCCCTCATAAAAGATACCGCCATCCTCTGTCATGCGTCCGCCAACAAGCATGTTGTTCGCAAGGATCTTGCCACCCACAGCACCGAGATCCAAACGATTTTCCAGGGTAGGACATGTTGCTTCTGCCCCTATCTCCTTTGCACCATAGGTTAATCTGTAAAACCCTACGTGTTTTAAATCCTGGGCCTTTGCCTGCCAGCCCTGACGATCCGCGAAGTCTTGCAACGCCCTGCGCCCTGCATCATAGGCATACAGCTTGCTCTGCGGATTCTCCGCCGTGGAGCCACCATGGCAACGCCAGTGATACAGCACCTTAGGGATATGACAAATCCCCAGCTCTGGCACACCGTCATGCCCCATGATCCAGGCTGCAGCCCGAAGAACCAGATCATAATCCTGCGCTCCGTCATATTCCTTTCGGAGCTTTAGCTTCTGAAACAGCTCCGTCTTCATCACTAGAAAATGACAAATATAATTATTCGAAAGCAGGAGATCCAGATTGAAATCCTCCTTTCGGTTTGGCTCATAATACTGCTCTGCGCCGTCCCACTTATCCTCGTCCGAATATAAAACCAAGGGAGCTTTGGCGAAGGCAAGTGCCCCATCAGCAGCGATCCTCTCATGATCGCCAGATTCCTCAACCCAATCCTTAGCCGTCTCATAAATGACCTTGACCATCTCATATAGTGCGTCAGGTGTCAGCACGTCATCATGATCCAAAAGGCCCACATAGCCGCTGCTCACATACAGCAAGCCAGCATTGGTATTCTCCGAGATGCCCGCATTTGACGAGAGCCGTACATACCGTACTGATCCCGCAAGACATTCTGCCTCGGTTTCCTCACCGTTATCAGAATTCGCGTCCTGTTTCTCAGAAACGATCTTCGTTTCGCTACAGATCTTAAGAAGCTCGTTTTGCACGCTCAAATCCTCGGAAGCATCCAAAAGGAGCAGCTCCCATTTGGGATATACCTGCGCCTGCACGGATTCCACCAGTTCCTTTAAGAACACGGGATTCGTTCGATAGGCTGGAACCAAAATGTGAAAGAACGGCAACTCTCCACCGCTTGCCTCCACTTTTTGCATCCACTCCGCGGCCTCCTGACGCATCTCCCCCAGCTCTTCCTCAGAAAAGATCGTCGGTACATAAGGCTCCGTCGCAGAAAGTCGCTCCCTCGCTGCATTCCAGGTATTTCGTAGACCATTGCGTTTGAGATAATATATAGTTTTTTTCAGATTTGCAATCGTCAGCTTTCCCATGCTTCCCTTCCAATGCTTCCCCTGGCTCCCCTATAAGGCTTCCCCCTCGGGGGAAGCTGTCGCCGAAGGCGACTGATGAGGGGTCCTGATGAGAGATTCCTCTGATGAGTGATTCCTCTAACAAAGAGTCCTTCTCCCCGCGAGAGACCTCACCTTATAATAATGCCTTGAGATCCTCCGTCAGCTTCTCCAGCCTCTCCATCGCATCTGCTTCACTCGTTCCCTTAACGCCCATGTAAAACTTGATCTTCGGCTCCGTTCCGGAGGGTCTTGCACAGCACCATTCATCATTTGGAAGCTCAAAATACAATACGTTTGATTTCGGAAGTCCCGTGGGGGTCTTCTCGCCCGTTGCAAGGTCTAAAATCTCATCCTTCTGATAGTCACGAAGCTTTAAGACCTTCTTGTCGCCAATCGCCTTCGGCGGGTTCGTGCGGAGCTTTTCCATGGTTTCCGCAATCTGCTTTGCGCCGGATTGCCCCTTCATGGTAATGGTGTACTGACCTTCCTTGTAATATCCATACTTTTCATAAATTTCCGTCATCATGTCGCAGAGGGTCTTCCCCTGCTTCTTACAATAGGCTGCCACCTCACAAAGACAGGTGACTGCCACGATGGCATCCTTGTCCCTGGAATGCGTTCCTGCAAGACATCCATAGGACTCCTCAAGGCCAAACACATAGTGATAGCTGTGATTTTCCTCAAAGAATTTAATCTGCTCACCAATATACTTAAAGCCCGTCAGCGTCTCAATTAGCTTTACGTGATAAGCCTTGCTGATGGGGAAGGTCATGTTTGTCGTCACAATTGTCGTTACCAGTGCGGGATTCTCCGGCATCAGTCCCATTGCCGTTCTCTCGCGCAAAATATACTCTGCGATCAGCATGCCGGACATGTTTCCCGTAAAGGATTTATACTCGCCCGTCTTCGCATCCTTGGCGTAGATGCCAAGACGATCTGCGTCCGGATCCGTCGCAAGAACAATGTCCGCGTCCTTTTCCTTTGCAAGGCGCAGCGCATAGGTAAATGCCTTGGGATCCTCCGGATTCGGATACTCCAGCGTCGTGAAATTGGGATCCGGATTCTCCTGCTCGGGAACAACATAAACGTTTTGGAAGCCAAGCTCCTTCAGGATTCTTTGTACCGGCTTGTTTCCCGTTCCGCAAAGCGGAGTATATACAATCTTAATGTCCTTAGAAACCTCACTGATGATCTCAGGGTGCAGAATCTGCTTTTTCAGCTCCGCCATGAACAGATCATCGATTTCCTTTCCAATGACCTGATAAAGTCCGGCCGCAATGGCGTCCTCTTTTTTCATCGTCTTCACGGTTCCATAATCCGTAACCGCGCGCACCTCACTGATGATCTCCTTGTCCCTGGGCGCCGTAATCTGAGAGCCATCCTCCCAATAGACCTTATAGCCGTTATACTCCGGAGGATTATGACTCGCCGTCACCATGACGCCTGCCGTACATCCAAGCGTCCTCAGCGCAAAGGAGAGCTCCGGCGTCGGACGAAGGCTCTCGAAAATATACGCCTTAATGCCATTGGCCGCAAGACAAAGCGCCGTCTCCTGCGCAAACTCCGTGCTCATGCGGCGATTGTCGAAGGAAATGGCCACGCCCTTTCCCTCCGTTCCCTGCTTTAAAATATAATTTGCCAGGCCCTGCGTTGCCTTTCTCACGGTATAGACGTTCATGCGGTTGGTACCAGCCGCCACAACGCCGCGAAGACCTCCCGTTCCAAACTCCAGATCCCGATAAAACCGATCCTCTACCTCTGCCTCATTATTACGAATGGACAAAAGCTCTTCCTTCGTCTTCTGGTCAAAATAATCATTCTCTAGCCAAAACTGAAACTCCTCACGATATCCCATGTCCGTCTCCTCCTGTTTTATTAGTTTCAAACATTATTTGCCTTCCTGATCAAACACTTCTTGCCTTCTGCAAAAAGTCTAATGCTATCTTACCACAGTTTCCCTGAAAGCGCAATCCAAGCCGTAAAAGGCCGAAAGCCCGCGCCGCCAGGCGAGCCACTAAAAAAGACAACTGCCAATACTACAGTTGCCTTTTTACGGTATTTCAATTCCATAGATCCTGCAAAGCTCCTCCTGCCTGGGCAGAAACGCAGTCAACCTCTTCCTTCCGTCCTCCTTGGTAATGATGCGGATGTCCGCCATTTCGTCCAAAACACCCATGGGCGTCCGATAACGCTCGCGAAGCACTTCGGAGGAGCTCCAGATTTCCTTCACCAGCGATTCCAAGATCAAACTGAGGAAAATGACAAATTCCCTTCCAGCCTTGCCATCCTCAGACTGCTCCCCTGGGACGTGAAAGTCCAGCTGCGCGCCCATCCGCTCATAATACCTTTGCTGGGCTGTTTTTACCTCAAGAGCCTCCAAAAGCCATGAGCTATCCCTGCATTGCGCTTTCTCAAAGGGAACCGCCTTGTAGGTAAAATATGCCGTAAACCCACATGCCGCCCGCGCCATCTCCATCGCCTTTTCATTTGGCTTCCCATGGTCTTTCAGGTTTGCCTGCCCTTCCAATAATGACAATCCCTGCGCGACCGCCTGACTCTCCTGCTGCACCTGGGCGTTCATGGTTCGCTGCTGTACCTCGATCAGCTCCTTTAACCTACGCGTCGGATCCAAGAACAATTCACAGGCAAGCCTCTTCCCATCCAACATGCGCGCGCCTTCACGGGACTTGCTTATGCCATACGACTCGTCACCATGACCACTCTCGGTACTTTGCTCCCATGGCACAAATCGTCTGCCTTCCTTGACAAACCGAGTGTGAAAAACCTGCCTCGCCCGATCATAAACCATGTCTTCTGGCAGCCCCTGTGCATCAAACCTGATGCGCGAAACCATCCTCGCCACATGCTTTTCCCCTGCGCATGCACGAACAACAAACGCATGTCCCGCACGCAAATGCCCTTCCAGCTCACCGTCCCTTTCCAGCTCCCGCCCCTTCACCATCAAAGGACTTTCTGCGCCAAGACAGACAAGCTCCCCCATCGCCGCGCGCTCCATCGCAGCATCCGACTGGTTTCCCGGAAACACATGATAATAGACTGGCTCCCGCGATGCGCCGCAATAGCCGACACACTCCCGCAGCACCTCTAAATCCGCATTATTTCTGTGCGAGCCATAGTATTTCGCCGCGATCTGCCTTCCCCTCGCAGACTCCGTTTCAGAAGGACAGACAAGACACGCCTCGCCCGCATGCCTGGCGATCCGACGCCTGCAAAACTCCGCGCGGTGCTGCTCTGTTACCGCCTGCATGATGCGCGCCACATAATCCCCCGAAAGGATATTGTCGGACGGATATTTGGTAATCCTCTGCTCCATGGCTAGCCTGTCATAGTTCTTCCCCGTTATGCAGGAATAGATGGCAAGCGTAAGAATGTCTTTGACAACCGATTCATCCTGATCAAAGGTCTCCATCAGATCCTGCGTCAAGCGACTCTTCTCGGCAAGCTGGAGCAAAAACCAGACCGAGCCATGCAGAAGACCGACATCGGAAGGCCTACTTTCCTGTCCCTCAGTTCTGACCTGATCGACATGCGATACAACAGACGCTGCCTGACCCGCACACGCAAGGGAAACATCCCACTCCTTCGGAAAAATAAACATCTCCTT
>SVFO01000019.1:20340-73532 GCA_015056795.1 Lachnospiraceae bacterium | reverse complement strand
CAAGGGTAAATCCTACATGTGAAAGACTAAAATCTATCTAATGTTTGTAAGGTAGAAATTTGAAATACATTTCAGGTCTTTTGCATTGCCGCCTGCCTTGGATTGACCGAAGTTTCCTTTCTTGATATACTTATGGAGATATTTTTGAAGACAGGCGGTAGATACATCTTCCGGTGTTAGCGCAGTTAATAATTTGTTCAAATCGTGATTTGGAGAGCTAGACATAGATGTCTAGTTAAAGAAATACGGCATTTTCTCGCTTTGTGTCGTGTTCAATTACGCTGGCTTGGATTAAACTGACAGCGAAAGGAGGAAACAATGGATCAGATTAAAATAGGAACTTTCTTGAAAACACTTAGGAAAGAAAAGAATTTGACTCAGGATCAGCTGGCTGAACAGTTGGGTGTTTCCAATCGCACAGTTTCCCGCTGGGAAACCGGAACGAATATGCCCGATATCAGTTTGTTATTGGAAATAGCTGAACTTTATGGAGTCACGATTCCGGAATTGATTGATGGAGAAAGGAAAAGCGAGAATATGAATGAAGAAATAAAAGAAGTCGTCAGTAAGATGTCTAATTATGCAGAAACGGAAAAGACGACCATCCTAAAGAGTGTTAGAACAGAGAGCCTGCTGGGTGTTTGCGCGTTGTCTGTGGTCATGCTACTTGATCTCGTTGGCATCCGTTTCCACAGCCCGTTGACTGAAATGGTTTTTCTATACTGCCAGGCGTTTGTGTATACCTCAGTGGTGATGATTTTCTTTCATGCTTCCGGTTTGCTGTATAAATTTAAGCACGGGGATAGAGAAAGCGGCTTACCAAAACCATTTCTTTTACTGATTGCCTTGGCCGCAGCTGCCGTGATTGCATTTGGAATATGGCTTCTGTTTTCATTGACTGGCCGATAAATGGAGGTATGCGCATGTATAAGATTTGTATGAACTGCGGAAAGAAATATGACTTATCGGAAAAGAAATGCCCGAACCGAAAATGCCCTGAGTGTGGAGGAAAAATGAAAACTCAGTATTCGGAAGAAGAACTAAGGGAGATTCAAAAGCAGAATGATGACATGGTGGCAATCAATATGCTGTTGATGTAGGGTAGTGCACATGGAGATTGCAAGAACTAATTCAGGACATAAAATAATTATTATTTTTATTACCGTAACAGTTGTACTCATGGCGGTTGTCGCTCTGTTGCTTCAATTCTCCCAGACTGGTTATCTGATGACCGTTCCATATCGGCAGGCTTTTACGGAAATCTCTGAGCGTGTCTATATCAATCAAAACTACGCTGGAGACAGGCAGGAACTCATGGAAATGATTGAACAGGCCGAGAGACGCGTATTTGAGTTCTTTGGAGAATTGAGTTTTCAGGATAATACGATCTTTATCATTTATGATGATAAAAAGCTGATGCGGAGAATCGGCGAAGATCATTCGACGGTTATCGTTAATTTCCCTTCCAAGATACGCTATATTTGTGTATCTGATGAGCATCTTGATCTTGATGTTTTGGCGCACGAGATTACCCACGCAGAACTTCATGCACGGCTTTCTGTTCGAGCACAAAAGACAATTCCAACATGGTTTGATGAAGGGATTGCCATGCAAAACGACTACCGTGAGAGATACAGTGAAGCACAATGGGCCCTGCAGACCAACAATGGGGAAAATGCCGTTGCCCTTGAAGATATGGACACGCCATCAAAGTTTTATGCAGGGGAAGCGGAGGACAGGCGCTTTCGTTACCTGAACGCTAAGCATGAACTTGACGTATGGATGACGTCACATGGGCAGCGAGGCTTATTGGAACTGCTTGAAAAGCTAAATGATGGAACAGACTTCAATACTGCTTATGGAAGTTGAATTCCAATTACGGAGAAAAAAGAAATGCTTCGACTACGATTACGACTGCAACTGAACAGAATAACATTATGCCCCCGTAGCCCAATTTGGCAGAGGCAAGGCGTTTAAGCCGTCTTTTGTGTGAGCTTGGCTTGGATCGAAGATCCGTGCGCCTGGACTCCCGTCGTGAGTACTAAGCTCGCGTACCCCAACCTGGAATGATGATAACATTATTTGACTTCGGCAAAGACTTTTTTGAACACAAGTTGTGTAAAAACCTCTTTTTCTTCAATTGGTCCCATTGACCCTCAAATGACACTGACAAAGCCTAATGGGGTTGACGTGCCGTCGGAGCGAATTTTTCGATCGCCCTCCGTTTTTCATCTTTTTTGTTACATTATGACGAAAAACTATTCCTTTTTTTGCTTTTTTGTGTTACACTAACTAAGAATATCTTCCTATCACATCTCAATTACACTATTAAACAAGAAAAAAACCGTTGTTCGCGTGTAAACGGAATGACAAGGAAGCGGAAAACAGTATGAAAAGAATATGGGTTGTTGTCGTTAACGTAATCATCATGATTGCGATGCTGATCTTCGTGGTTCTGTATTCGGATTTTGAGAACAGCAACGCTACGCAGGTGCAGATCGAGCATTTTGAAAACACCACGATCACGATGAAACATGTTACCGAGAATTATCTCGAAGGCGAGCAGCGCATCTGCGACGTGTGGGCACACTATATCGACAGCAAGGATATGACGATCGAAGAGGCGGTCTCCTTTATCCGCATCTCCCACGTGCTGCCGAACGCCTCCGCCCACATCGTGTTTGCCGACACGCTCTCGGGGCTTTCCACCAAATCGCGGCAGGACTCCCCCGACAACTTCGCCGTCACTTACGAGCGCATGGAGTTTTTAAACGATGTGAACTGGATCAGCGAGATCGGGAACTCGATCAACGTCACCCGTGCGTACACGAACCCGGTCAACGGGGAACAGTCGATCGCGTTCTGCAATACTGTGACGGTCCACGATCCCGATACGGGCACGCTACGGGACGCTATTCTGCTTCGCGTGCTTCCGATTGCGGAACTCGAAGAAAAATGGATCTTCCCGAAAGAGGAGTTCGCGAACGCGGAACTATCCATGATCGACGCGGACGGCGACTACATCATCAAGGGACATTCCTACAAAAACTCCAATCTCTTCGAGTTTTACCGCTCGTATAACGTCGTGGATACCGCCCAGGCGGAGGAACTCTTCGGGGAGATCACGTCGACGACCGGCTCGACCACCATGCTGAACTCTCGTGGGGAGGAATACATTCTTGCCTTTACCCCCATCGCCGCGACCGAGGGATGGACGCTGCTCTCCTTTATGCCGATGAAGGATTTGAGCGTGAATACCGAAAACTGGCTTCTGATCGGGGTCGTTTCGGCGGGGCTCGTGATCCTGTTCGTTTTCGACTTGGCGGTGATGCTTCTCTTCAACAAGAAACTCCAGTCAGCGGCGAAAGAAGCGGCGGCGGCAAGCCGCGCGAAAACCGACTTCCTTTCCGCGATGTCGCACGATATCCGTACGCCAATGAACGCGATCATCGGGCTTACGACCATCGCGGAAAAGAACATCGAAGACACGAAATCGGTGCAGGAAAACCTGCGCAAGATCACGCTTGCAAGCAATCATCTGCTTACCCTGATCAACGATATTCTCGATATTTCCAAGGTCGAGAGCGGAAAACTGAACTTCTGCCCGCAGACATTTTCGATCGTCGAGACGGCGGAGAATCTCGTGAACCTGTCTCATCCGATGATTAAAGAGAAGAACATCGAGTTCAGTTTCCGGGTCAGGAAGATCGACGTGGAGTATATTTACGCCGACCAGCTCCGCCTGAACCAGATCTATATCAATATTCTGTCGAATGCCATCAAGTACACCGAGCCCGGCGGCAGCGTCCAGGTGGATATGCGCGAGGAAGCCAGCGCCAAACCCGGCTGCGTCCGCCTGATCTACGTTGTGGCAGATACCGGGATCGGGATGTCGCCCGAGTATATGACGACGCTGTATCAGCCCTTCTCGCGCCAGACCGACAGCCGCGTGAACCACATTCAGGGGACGGGTCTCGGTCTTGCAATCTCGAAACAGATGGTCGACCTGCTCGGCGGGATCATCGATTGCGAGAGCGAGCAGGGCAAAGGAACGACCTTTACCGTTACGCTTGATCTTCCGATCGCGGATCGGCAACGGGACGATATGAAACTCGAGCCGATGGACGTCCTCGTCGTCGACGACGACGAGATCTTCCTCGAAACCGCGGTCGACACGTTGGATTCGCTCGGCGTCGAGGCAGACCGCGCGAGCAGCGGGCCCGAAGCAATCGGTATGATCCGTCGCCGCCACGAGGCGAGACGCGATTACCGCATCGTGATCCTCGACTGGAAGATGCCCGAGGTCGACGGCGTCGAAACCATCCGCCGCATCCGCGAGGAGGCGGACAGGGACCTTCCCATTCTCCTGATCTCCGCCTACGATTGGTCGGATATCGAAGAACAGGCGAAGGAAGCCGGGGCGAACGGATTCGTCAGCAAGCCGCTGTTCCGCTCCACGCTTTACGATAAGATCAACGAGATCCTCGGTACCGTGGCGAACTCCGTCGAGCCCGAGAACGATTATTCCGACATTGCCGGAATGAATATCCTCGTGGCGGAGGACAACGACATCAACTGGGAGATCATTTCCACCCTACTCGGTATGTACGGGATCACGGCCGAGCGCGCCGAAAACGGGCGTATCTGCGTGGAAAAACTGAGTGCGGCGGCAAAAGACAGCTTTGATCTTGTCTTTATGGATATCCAGATGCCGGAGATGAACGGGCTTGACGCCACGAGGACCATCCGCGTCCTCGACGATCCGTGGGCGTCTTCGGTCCCGATCATCGCCATGACGGCGGACGCTTTCTCCGAAAACGTCACGGAATGTCTTAATGCCGGAATGAACGGACACATCGCAAAACCCATCGACATCAAACTCGTTATCAAAGAGATCCGCAGGATCAAGGAGAAAAAATGAAAAAACTGCTCATTACCCTTTTGCTCGTTCTCACGCTTTTGACGCTGCTTGCCGCGTGCGGCCAGAACAAGGACGACGCCGACGCCCCGTTCGAGCCCGCGCTCGACACCGAAACCGGCTGTAATATCACGGTGGTCGGGAGCTACGACAACTTCGAGGCGCTGGAGGCGGAGTTCGACCGCTTCAACGAGTTCTATCCGAATGTGCGTCTTCGCTACGTGAAGCTCGACGACTACAACAACACGCTCGCGAACGCCCTCGACGGCAACGACAAACCCAACATCTTCTTCTCGAACACCGGGATGATCGGGAACCCGAGTTACGACGCAGTGTTCGCCCACACGGAGGATTTTTCGGACCCCGCCCTGAAACTGGGACTCGGTTGCATCCGTCCGGGTCTTATCAACCACGACGCGGACGGGCGCGTGCTGATGGTGCCGGTTTTCTCCCGCACCTACGGTATGCTCGTCAACTACGACCTGTTTGAAAGGGAAGGGCTCTCGGTACCGACCACGTGGGAAGAGCTGCTTTCGGTCTGTCAGGCGTTCAAGGATAAGGGCTACGTCAGCCCCATGATGGGGTACAGCCAGAAATCGTCGAGCTGCCTGATGTACACGGTCGCCTATCCGATGTTTGCCGCCGCACTCGCCGACAATCCCGACGCGCTCGAGATGGCGAACGCGATGAAACCCGCGGCAGGGGAATATATGCGCGGTGCGCTCGAAACGGTGAAACAGCTGATCGATACCGGCTGCGTCGATCTGACCGCATGCGACGAGATCGAGGACAACTATACGAAGGTGATCCTACGCTTCTTCGAGGGCGACGTCCCGATGATGATCTGCACCGGCGACACCGTTTCCGGCACCAAGAAACGCGAGAACCAGTCCGAGGCGTTTAAGAACGCGCCGTTTACCTACGCGTTCGCGCCCATCCCCGCGACGGCGGACGGCGGGTATTTCATCGACAGCCCGTCGGTCGAGTTCTCGGTCAACAAGGACTGCGACAACCTGGAAATGACGAACGAGTTTATGCGGTTCCTGATCTCTAAGAAGGAACTGAACCAGATGGCGTCGGTGAAGCGCCTCGTGACCCCGACGGCGGACCTGTCCTTCGACACGGTGTACGCCCCGTTTGGCAAGGTTCCGGCAAGCCGCACCATCTCCCCCGGAGTGATCGGGATCACCGATCCGCTTACGGTTCAGATCCGTATCGCGGCGTTCAAGGTCGGTAAAGGCGAGTTGACCGTCGACCAAGCCGTCGCACAGTACGGAACGCTAGAGTAAGTAAAACAGAAAAAACCGCCGGCGTCGCCGGATCTGTGAAATGGCAAGGAGAATCGACACATGAACGTCGCGATCCCGATAAACGAAATGCAAAAAGAACCCGGAGCCGAACGAAAACGGAAATACTGATCGTCGAGGACGAGTTCGTCAACCGCGAGATCCTGATCGCCATCCTGGCAGCTATCGCTGAGATGAAGTAATCTAATCATTCTAAGACAAACATTGAGCCCTCAAGGAGAAATCCTTGAGGGCTTTTTTTGCCTGGAGAGATTGTGGGTGGGAAAGGGGAAGGAATGCTAAGGGATTCTGCCCACAAAAAAAGGGCGAGATTGTGGTACCCGCGGGCATGGTTTTTATGGCACATCGGCGATAGCTGGGGCGGGGCACTTTAGCAAGTATGATCTAGTAATCTTTATGTTATCGAAGAATCCAGAATGATTTAAGTTGAACAATAAGACAGTAGCTTCCTAAACAAACTGGCTCATAAGAATAAAACAAAATAAAAAACCCCTAAAAAGGGAGGATGCCAAGGTGTTTGTGCACCTTGGCATTTATTATGAAAAAGTATTTCTTTTTGGTTGGCTATCTCGTTTCTATGATTTTAGTATATACGGCATTCGTGAAAAAATAAGGTACGGAAATTTAATATATCCTGAATTGTTTTTGAACAAATTATGAACAGCGGATCTTCAGGACATTTGGATATTCCTCATCCCGGCCATCAGGAAGGTCAACGACAAGAATGCCAGAGTGCTGCGCAAAGGTCGCAGGATCCTTGCCCAAAAGCTCAACAGAACATACTTTTTCATCCTCGCGGAAGCCATCGATCACAACGCAGGAATGACCTTCGCCTGAGACGCGGAAGGGACGCGTTCCATGAACTGCTTCCGCATTGACCGAAAACCATTTCGCAAGCTCGGAGAGAATCCAATCCGCCTGCTCATCTATGGTGCCGTCAGGACGCTGGAGAATATTTAAGAGCAGCGTGCCATTCTTTGCAATGGAATCGATGAGAATGTCCAAAATATGGCGGGGCGTCTTGTAATGTGCCTTCTTGTCATAAAACCATCCGCCGATGCAGGTTTCCGACTGCCAGGGAACAGGGCAGATGTCAGGAAGCTGGCTGCGCTCAATGTCGAGCACGCCAATCTTATAAATCGAGGGATCACGGTGCTTTTGCGTATAGACGGCCTGATTGCTTCCGTGAAGCTTTTCAGAGGAATTATACAGGTATGCGGCCGCCTGTAGACCGTAGCGGTAAAGATTGGTGCTGTCTGCAACCATAGGGATTCAAATGTTGCATCAAACATAGAAAGCGCCTTTAAATTCATTTTATCAGATGAGGTCAAAAAACGAAACTATTTTTGCGAAGAATGATCCATAAAATTGCATATCACAAGTATGGAAACGGGTGGTTCTCGAATGCTTTTCTTGATATAATAAAATCATGAAAGACTACGAAGGAGCGAACGCTATGAAGATCGTTATACTCAATCAAATGCTACAGCAGTACCATAAGGACAAGATTCTTGGTATCGCAAAAGGAATCGGTGCTGAGGTTTGCTTTGCGGAGTCGGAGAGTGCCATTCCAGAGGAATTTGCCGCGCCCGACATTGTATATGGCTTTGGAATGAATATCGCGAAGACGCAGAAGAGCTTAAAATGGCTGTGCGTGCCGTCGGCCGGCGTGGACTATCTTATGAAGCCGGGCGTTTTTGCAAATGAAGAGTGCCTGCTTACGAATTCTTCAGGAGCTTATGGAGTGTCGATTTCCGAGCACATGATTGCCGTGTCGCTCATGATGATGAGAAGACTGACGGAGTTTCACGAGGAGACGATGAATCAGCAGTGGGGGAAGCCCCTGAAATACATCGTAGACCGCCAAAAAGGATATTAAACAAAGAAGCCAAGAGATGAAAAGATATCATTTCTTGGCTCCTTTTTCATTGACCATGTTTCCCAAGTTTGATATACTCTATAAGGTTGGTTAGCATTCATTTGGGGGATCTTATGGAAACAATAATGACGGTGGTTATCGGTGTTGGTTATTTTATTTTTGTATGTAGTGTAATTGCATTATTCTATCTGTCCATTAAGAAATGCTTTTGGAATGGAAAGCATAAGGTGGCATTATTTTTATGTCCTTGCTGTTTAATCCATTTGTCATTTTATTGGGTATCTAATAGAATTTAGTGGTACATGCATCATTGTCATAGCCATGTGGTGCTTTTATCATTTAGATGTTAAACCATTTGCAACGCTTGCACAAATAGACGTAAAAGTCAAGTAGAAAACCTTCATTCTTCCACCCATAGTGTTTATATTCTTTTATAGTATTATTGGTACCATAATGGAAGCATATGATAAGGATGAAAAATTATTTCTATCAGCTTACGCGTTTTCATCCATGATTGTGTTTTTGTTTATTTGGGCTTTTAATGTCATAGTCAAAAATATCAGTGCCACCAATGAAGCAGTTATGGCTAAAGACGAGGCAGTGCAGGCCAGAGAAGAGGTAAAAACGCTTTCCGTAGAGGTCATGGAAGCGTTGGCGCACACCATCGATGCCAAGGACGAATATACACGAGGTCATTCCGTTCGCGTGGCAAAGTATTCACGGATGCTTGCGGAAAGGCTGGAAAGAAAAGATGGGTTGATGAAAAGGAGGAAGTAGGATGACGGAGAATATTCAGGTTTTTATTCAAAACAGCATTAGAATTGAAACTGCTCAAGGTGCGATCTATGTGGATCCTTTTCAGATGAAGGAGACGCCGAAGGACGCGGCATTCGTTTGCGTTACGCATGATCATTATGATCATTTTTCGGCGGATGACATTGCGAAGGTTGCGTGCGAAAGTACGGTTCTGATCGTACCTGAGAAGATGGAGAAGAAGGCGAGGGAAGTTGCTGGGATGGTCAGCAAGATTATCACGGTAAAGCCTGGCGAGAGCTATGCAGTAGACGGACTTTCTTTCGAGACCGTTGCATCGTATAACCTTCTGAAGCCTTTTCATCCAAAGAGCGCAGAGTGGGTTGGATATGTCTTTCTGGTAGATGGTAAGCGGATTTATGTCGCTGGTGATACGGATGCCACAAAGGAGGCTAAGGCCGTGAAGTGCGATGTCGCATTGATCCCCATCGGTGGCACCTATACGATGGATCCCAAGAAGGCAGCAGAGCTCATTAATGAAATGCAGCCCGCCGTTGCAATCCCCGTGCACTATGGCAACCTCGTGGGCAAGCCTTCCTACGGCGAGGAATTTGCAGCACTCGTGAAGGAGCCCACAAAGGTAGAGTTTAAGATCAAGTTCTAGTTTTCAATATTTGGATTAAGTCCTTATCGGCTGGCAGCCAGGCAACGCTATCTAGTTCCTCGGCTGTCAGCCATTTTGCTGCCTCATGCTCGCGGAGCTCCAGCGTTCCAGCCTCCAGCGTGCACCAAAAACAATCCATCGAAAGATGGAAGGCAGGATAATCATATTCGATTGTCATGATCTTTTCTCCAACGGAAATCGTCGCCCCTAATTCCTCGCGAATCTCGCGCTTCAATGCGTCCTCGGCACTCTCGCCGGGTTCAATCTTCCCGCCAGGAAATTCCCAACCATCCTTAAATTCTCCATAACCACGCTGCGTCGCAAAATAAGTCGTCTGCCCAGTGGGAGTACAGGACCGAATGACGGCAGCAACTACTCGTATGATCTTCATGAGATACCTCGCTAATTATATGTCTTGTAGGGGGTGAAATATAGTATCAGTATGGCATTTCTGGGGAGGGAAATCAAGAGAGAGTTGGGTTCAAATAAATTGCATAAGAATTCTGAAAAATGTCGCGTAAAGATTTATAATGGTAACATGAGAGAATACGCAAAAAACACTTGGCATTCTTATTGGACTTTGTTACAAGGTCTTTAAGGACGAAAAGAAATAGCCGCCAACTATTCGCACTAGTTGACGGCTAATGTTGTAAAACATTGCTTTAACTATTGAGGGTAGCCGCCTCTATGGCTTTCCCCTTAAATAACTATAGTACATTCCGTGCCAGTACGCAAGAGGAATTAAAGATGCTGTCAGAAAAAGGATAGAATCACTGAAATGACCATGATGGGAGGAAATGGATGGACGCGTTAGAAGCTATTTTATCAAGAAGAAGTACTAGAAGATATGCGAGTGTGATGCCGGAGAAGGCGTTGATCGAGAAGGTGATCGAGGCGGGAAGGTATGCGCCAAGCGGCGGTAATAATCAGACGACGCATTTCGTGGTATTCACGGACAGGGCGGTACTGGATGAGATGGCTGCCTTGGCATGTGCCGAGTTCGCGAAGATGGAAGCGGATGAGAATACTTATGCGTCCCTGAGGCATAGCATCAGTGCGGCAAAGCGTGGCAATTATGTGTTTCATTATGGTGCGCCTGTGTTTATTATGACGGCCAATAAGAAGGGCTACGGGAATGCTTTGGCTGACAGTGCGTGTGCGTTGGAGAATATGATGATTGCAGCGAATGCGCTGGATCTGGGATCGTGTTGGATTAATCAGCTGCATTGGTTGGATGAGAATCAGGCGATGCGCGGGTTCTTGTATCAGTATGGTCTTCGTGAGGATGAGACGATTACGGGAGGCTTGATCCTTGGATATGCAGAAGGTGGTCTACCTGAGAGGACGCCACTGGAGCGCAAGGGAAATCCGATAGATTGGGTATAAAAAAGTAGTAAAAACATAATTGGAGGGTATCATTGGATAAAGGTACAAATAAAGTTAAAAAAAGTACTTGAAATTAATTTTTAATTCATATAGGCTTTTTTCTAGGACGTCCAAAAGAAAACATTTTGGAAGGAGAAAAGCATCGTGACAAAGGAACAATTACATAGGCTTGTCGCAGAAAGCACTGGCAATGAGAGTAATATTTGCCAGATTTGTGCAATGAAGAACGGGGAGCTCGTTTATTCAGACTGCTGGCATGGTTTTCAGCCAGAGGATAGCGTTCATCTCATGTCGGTGACTAAGGGCGTAATGGCGTTACTGACTGGAGTTGCCATCGACAAAGGATTTATACGCAATGAAGAGCAAAAGGTCCTTGAGTTCTTCCCTAATTATACGGTGAAGCGCGGGGAAAAGACCATCCACAACGTGACGTTAAGGCATTTATTGACGATGACGGCACCGTACAAATATCATTCAGAACCATGGAAGAAGGTATGTACTTCGCCCGATTGGACCATTGCCGCCTTAGATCTTTTAGGTGGACGAGGTGGAATTACGGGCGAGTTCAAGTATGCTTCCCTGGGGATTCAGATTCTCGCCGGAATCATTGAAAATGCTTCAGGGATGAAGTGTTTAGAGCTTGCTAATAAGTATCTGTTTGGTCCTGCAGGGATAGCAGAGGTTGTTTCTCATGGTGACAGCAGCAAGGAGGATCAGTTTGAGTACTTGATGAGTAAGCGGCCGCATAAAAAAGAATGGTATTCTGATCCTGCCGGGACCGTTACGGCGGGCTGGGGCTTATGTCTGTCTGCGCATGATTTGGTTAGACTGGGGCAGGTTGTGTTAGAGGGGCTTTTGGACAAGAAAACGGTTGGTGAAGGCCATGCTTCTGCGGAAAAAAAGAATGTATGTGATGGCAGGGTAATTTCCTGTGAATGGATACATAAGATGACGACACCCAAGCTTGCGCTTGGTGAACGGTTCGGTTACATGCAGTATGGTTACTTATGGTATAAACCCTATCAGGAGAAAGAGGTTTATGCTGCAATTGGTGATGGGGGAAACGTGATTTATGTCAATGTAGATGAACAGATTTGCGTGGGCGTTACGGGTACTTTTAAACCCAGAATCTTCGACAGAGTGGATTTCATAGAGACAAAGGTTCTGAAGGTTATTCAGTAGCTTGTATTGTGAGCCATGTCATGGAGGAAAGCACATGTATAAATGTGCTGAGGAGAGAGGGGCTCAATTGGATTTTTCTTGCGATCTGGGGAGAACTTAATCCCGTGACAAGGAGCCTGCCGGGCGGAAAGGCTTACAAGCGAAAGAAGGAAAAGCAGAGGACCGGCAAAGAGTTCAGAAATGGATTTGATGCCGGTGAGCTTAAGACAGTCTTTCTGGAGGCCAAAAATAACTTTGAATGAAACAGTTATCGAGTTTCTTCGAACCAAATGTAGAGAAAAGATAGAAACGAGCTGATGAAGGCTCCTGCAGAGACGTCTCTTTTTTATTGTTTCATAAAACCAGGTAAACGCTTGAAGGATCATAACCATGGTCATGCTTAAATTGCGTGACCGCTGGGAAAAGAGCGGAATTCCCCTTTATCAATTCCGAATTTTTCGATATAATAGAGATGATTGGTGAATGGTTTGTACCAGAAGATGAAATCAATGCCCTCATATCCTGCAATGACGAGACGGTATCTTGGACGGTGAAACATATTTTTGCAAAACTGTAATATGAAAATGACAATGCCAAAAGGAGGAGCAACCAAATTATTTTTTTTGTCAGGTTTTTATCTTGAGATTTTTTGGCGAGAGTGTAGCCCCAAAATAGCATCAGGGGATTCATGACCAGAAAGATTCCAATGATGACAGGGATGTTTCTGTTAAGCACGGGAAATATGTACCCAAGGCTATCCTTGTCGACAAATGAACCTGCGCCGACAAATCCTACTACTGTAAATTACAATGTAACGTTTTTAGGCAAAATGTGCAAGAAAAATGTACAAATGGAGGCTGAAACATGAGCGAACAAGAAAAGCAAATGGAAAGTAAGATGCCAAAAGAAAGAGCAATGCGAGAAATTTCCGTAGAAGGCTGTCAGGTTCTTGGTAAAGGAGGAAACGGAGCGGTTTATCGTCTGGATGATGAGACTATCGTAAAAGTGTATTTCAGTAATCGTCACAGCCCCGAGAGAATTAATCGCAGCAGGGAGACGACAAAAAGAGCATTCGTACACGGAATCCCAACCATGATCGCGTTTGACATGGTGAAGGTTGGGGAGAACTATGGCGTGGTTTATGAAATGATCAATGCAAAGTCACTTGGGCAGGAGATTTGTGAGCATCCGGATAAAATGGATGAATATTCCAATCTGATCGCAGATACGCTGCTTAAAATTCATCATATCGAGTTTGAAAAGGGAACGCTTCCGGATTCCAAGGAAAGGCTTCGCAAGGAAGTGATCGCGACCAGGGAGGCCGGCTTTTATAAGCCCGATGAGGCTGCAAGAGTAATGAAATTGATCGACGACATTCCTGATAGAAATACATTTATTCATCAAGATTTTCACCCTGGAAACCTCATGCTCCAAAACGGGGAAATTATGCTGATAGACGTGGACGATTCCGGGCTGGGACATCCCATTATTGATCTGGCGGCCATGCATCTGGTGTATGTGACAGCCGCGAAAACCAGTTATAAATTGACGGCCATGGGACTTACGAAGGATCAGTTTGCGAGAGTGTGGAACGACATCTTAAAGCGATATTTTCATACAGATGATGAGAATAAGATCAAAGAGATCAACCGAGTCATTGAAGGATATGCAATGATCAGCCTGATCAAGGGTGTTGCAACGTCTCCAAACGTAAAGAATTGGATCCGCAAGCCGGTCGTAGCGATTTACAAGAAAAAATTTTTCAAAATGATCGATACGCTTTATCCGATACCTGAGGTATAAGAGCTTGACATAAGGGGAAGGCATATGTTGAAAAACGAAGTGAAACTGGATGGAGTTAGGAATGCAAGGCAGCTGGGCGGGTTCCCGGTCGGAACGAAGGTGGTAAAAAAGGGAGTATTGATACGCACCGGAACCTTGGAACATGCCAAGGAGGACGCAATACGGGTGTTAAGTGAGCGATACCATGTTCAGGCGATCATCGACCTTCGCATGTCCGGGGAAAGCAGGAAAGCTCCTGATCCGGAAGTGCCAGGAGCAAAGAACATTCGCCTCCCGATAGTTGAATTTGAAGATTATATTACAAAACTCGGAGATCCGGAATTGGCAAGGCATTATTTGTCCCAAAACATGAGCCGTGATGAAATGATCGAAGTCGCGCTCAAACATGGCTTAATTGGTCCTGAAGTGTATCCGTTCTTTTTGATGGGAGAGAGGGGAAAAAAGGCATATCATGAGTTCTTTCAGACGCTCCTTGCCTCTGATCCGAAGAACGGTGCAATCCTTTGGCATTGTACAGATGGAAAGGACAGGGCAGGTTTGGCATCTGCACTTTTGTTGGCGGCGCTCGGAGCGTCCAAGGAAACGATTCTTGAGGATTACCTTCTTACGAACGAGTATCATGCGCCAATGCTGGAGAAGGTAAGGGAAAGGCTTGCTTCTGCCGAAATCACTCCTGAACGGATGGATGTGTTGCTTTTTGTGGCAGGAGGTGCGATCGAGAATTATCTGCTTCGAGCATTCGAGGGAATGGATAAAGAGTTTGGCGGAATAAACGGGTATCTTAGCGAGGCGTTGAAGCTTACGAAGAGTGACATAGGAGAGCTTCGTAAGAAATATACGGAAGATTATGTGTAATATGCTTGTGGGAAAGAGAACCGACGCTTCTTCAGCACGATATAGCGTTGATCGTACCCGCATGATAGTATGACATTTAATGAAAAAAACATAGAACGGAGAAGAACCAATGGGTTTATTTAGTGTTTTTAAGAAGAATAAAGGGAATGAAAATACTGAAGGAAATGGTAATTTCCTGGAAAACTATTTTAAATCAAGGTTTAAAATAAACACGGATCATATTCAGTATTCAAGTAATGACATTGCCAGAATAGAAAAGAATTGCGAAATCCTGGGCAAAATGGGAATCCCCGGCTATAAAGACTTGAAACTCGTACCGGTTGACTCTATTGTAGAAATAGAGGAAAAACAGGAATTAGTATTACATTTCATTTTTGATTTTTTTGTAGGAAGAAAGGCATTCAACAGATTAAATAATAGGGGGGACGTAGATGATGCAGATGTTATGATGCTTGCATTGAAGTATGCTCCGGAATTTAATCAATTATCGAATTATTTATCAGAAATATCAAAAGGAAACATCGGAGAGGATCAATTACAAGATTTAGCGTTTTGGGGTGAACAGGCCAGAGTGTTGGCATGGGTATTGGGATTGGCTGAGAAACCCGTGGAGACGGAATTGACGTTAGGAAGTGATTTAGTAAATATATTTGAAAAATACAATAGCATAGAAGCTCTAATTGAAGGAAGCAATATTATTTCGAAAGATGAAATTATGGAATATGCTGATTATATATCAAGATTAGATTTCTATTGTATGGAACTTACGTTATCTCAAAAAGACATAAAAGAATTACACGATTTTAAATTGGATTGTATTCGTGAGCATAAATCTGCGATCGATAAGGTAACGTCTTTTAGCATTGATAAGTATTTAACTTCAAAGTAATGCAGATCAGCGCCTGCCCGTTTAGGGGATGGGCGCTCTTTTTTTTGTTTTTCACGACATCTTTCCTCAAGGAAAAGAAAGGATTTTCAATGGACGATGGTAACGGACTGTGATAGAATAGAAGCATAGATATTGTTGAACGGGAGTAAAAAACTGGAAGATTCTTTTGGTGTTTTAGAAATTGCCAGGATTTATCGACTTGGGGAAGGTGTAGAGGTGAAATATAAGAAAATGAAAAAAGGGTTGACCATTCTTTTGGTTATTCTTGTAATTTTTGGCGGGTTGGTGATCGCATACAAACGCCACATGCATTATGAAATCGAACCGCATGTCTCTTATAATCTTGGGGACGTGAAAGATGAGGGAAGAAGTTTTGACGGCTCCTCGGTGGTTTTTATGACAAAGGATATCAGTCCGGAGGGACTTGGAAAGGTATATGAGATGCTGAATGCGCATCCCGAGGGCAGGGTTGCCATCAAGCTGTCTACCGGTGAAGCAGGAAATCCAAACCATCTGGATCCAAATCTGATCAAGGATCTGGTTCAGAGCGTAAATGGTACCATTATCGAGTGTAATACGGCCTATTCCGGGTCGAAGCGGGCGGATACTGCCATGCATCGTCAGGTTGCCAAGGAGCACGGCTTTACGGAGATCGCCGAGGTTGATATCATGGATGAAAACGGATATGTGAGCATCCCCGTGGAGGGTGGCGATCATCTAAAAGAGAACTGGGTGGGAGAGAACTTTGGAAATTATGATTTCGTGATTGTTTTGACGCATTTTAAGGGACATCCCATGGGTGGCTTTGGCGGAGCACTGAAAAATATTTCCATCGGCATTGCCTCCCGTGAGGGAAAGGTCAGGATCCATTCCGGCGGACTTTTTTCCAAGCCTCCCATAGATCTGCCGTCTCTTGTCACAAACCAGGATATTTTTACGGAGAGCATGGCAGAGGCTGCAAAGTCCGTATCCGATTATGAGGATCATGGACGGAGGATCCTTTATGTTAACGTAATGAACCGCATGTCCGTGGATTGTGACTGCGTCTCCAGTCCTGCAGAGGTGGATATGCATGACATTGGCATCTTTGCTTCCTGGGATCCGGTGGCTTTGGATCAGGCGTGCATAGATCAGGTGTTTTTGGCTCAGGACGGCGGATCTCTGCAGGAGAGGATCCTGTCCAAAAACGGACTTCACATATTAACGCATGCCGAGAAAATTGGCCTTGGTCACCGGGTATATGAGCTCATCAGCGTTGATAAAGAAAAGTGACGCAACGTAAGGAAAGGAAAGGGCGAACGAAGTGGCGTTCGCGTTTAGGGAAATGTTGGAGATCTTAAAAACGGAGCTGGTTTATTTCTGGTACTATTTTACGCTTCAACTAAGCCAGATCTTTTGGTATTGGGTTGCTGGAATGGTGATCGGCTCCATTGTTTCCGTGTTTTTCAAGGACAAGATTCATGGACTCATGCGTAACATGAAGGGAAATGGTGGCAGTCTGGTGGGAATCCTGTGCGCGTCAGCTCTTGGCGTTGCATCTCCTCTTTGCATGTATGGCACCATTCCTATTGCCGCATCCTTTTCCAAGGGCGGCGTGAGGGATGAATGGCTGGCATCCTTTATGATGAGTTCGATTTTGCTAAATCCACAGCTGATCATATATAGTGCGGCCCTCGGGGCAAAGGTACTGACGATTCGCATCGTAACCTGTTTTATGTGTGGCATCATGGCGGGCCTGGTCATTCATTTTGCGTTTCGCAAAAAGTCTTTCTTTTCCTTTCAAAGCTTTGATGATCCGAAAAACAGGGACGTGGATCCCAATCTGATCCTGCGATTTCTGAAAAACCTTTATCGCAACCTAAAGGCGACGGGATTGTACTTTTTGTTGGGAATTGTATTATCTGCCCTGTTTCAAAGGTATGTTCCCAAAGAGGCAATCACCTTTGCGTTTGGCGGAAATGAGGCCTGGGGAGTATTGATGGCGTCAACGATTGGCGTTCCTCTGTATGTCTGCGGCGGAGGAACCATCCCAATTATCAAAACATGGCTTGCAAACGGAATGAGTCTCGGAAGCGCCGCAGCCTTTATGATTACCGGTCCGGCGACGAAGATCACAAATCTTGGTGCCCTGAAGGTAGTGCTTGGTGGAAAGCACTTTCTCTTGTATTGGCTGTATGTGATAGCATTTTCCTGCGTGACGGGGATTCTGATCAATCTAATGGTTTAACTATGTCTGGCAGGAAGCCTCTGCAACCTCGCTGTTGATATCCAAAGCAAATGCGGTCTGTGCTTTGACAGAAATGAGTTTGACCGGAGAGAAGGAGTGGATCGTTCTTCTGAAATGATCCAGGAATTGGAAGCTTATGCTTAGTGGCTGAAGGATTAAATGAATGAGAGGGATGGCAAATGATCTTATATCATACAAGCGAACAGGAGATTAGAAACCCGGACATTCATTACGGCAGAAGGAATGCTGACTTTGGCTGGGGATTTTATTTGACTCCTGATCGAGACTTTACATATCGTTGGGCAAAGGAAAATGCTGTTGTAAATGAATACGAACTAGATGAAAAGGGACTGAACATTTGCACTTTTACACGGGATATTAACTGGTTTCAGTACATCTTTAACAATCGAAGAATGAAAGATGGTTTGACGGCAGACATCGTTATCGGGCCGATAGCCAATGATACAATTTTTAATACCTTCGGTATCATGAGCAGCGGATTTTTGAAGCCAGAGAATGCTCTTAAGCTACTCATGATCGGACCGGAGTATACGCAGGTTGCCATCAAGACGGAGAAGGCAGCAAAACAGCTTAGATTCGTTCGATCAGAAAAGATCCGGCATATTTCCAAAGATGCATTTCAGTTGGAACAAGAAGCTTATCAAGAATCATTTGCGCAGGAGTTTGAGAAGCTCATCAATCAATGAGCGTAGAGGAAAAAGGCATTTCCTGGCGTGGCTGGGATTTGGATTATTCAAACGCAAAAAAGCAATATTTTGGAAGCAATTGTTTTATGGGAGTAGTAAACATGGAAGCTGGAAAAAGTTCGAGGGAAGTATTGATCGTTGAGGATGATAGGGAGATTCGGAAGCTCTTGTCGAATTTCCTAAAAGAAAAGGAAATGATCGTCACGGAAGCAGGGGATGGGGACTAGGCCTATGCGTATATGAAAAAGCAGTGTTTTGACGTGATCCTTTTGGGCATGATGCTGCCGTTTAAGAACGGTGCGGAGTTGATAAGGCTCCTTCGGAGCATAAGAGCAAGGAAGGAAACACCTATACACCCGTCATTGTGATCTCGGCGAAGACCGATTTGGATACTTGGGATGGTCTCTATGCGAAGTATCATCCCGTGTTTGAGGCCGTGGACGAGAATCAGAACCCAGTGGAAAATTATAAAGCCTGGCAGCGTTTCACTGGAGAATTTTTTGACGGTCACGTACAATATCGGCCAAAAGGAGAAGGATGATCTTGATTTTTATGCCGTAAAGAAAAAGTATGCACCGAGAAATGCTAAGGAAGAGCGTCTTACTTTGAAAAATGCCGGGATCAAAAATGGTACCGTCATTACTAAATGGAATGGAAAAACCATCGATTCATATTTTGACGAGATCACGTATTATTTTAACCAGAATCCCGTTCTGGCAAACGAGGAATTTTATCTTCCGACATACGTGGCGGGGATAGGTAAGAATATGGCTTACGGTGAGACCTACATGCAAGGAAAAAAGGATAACGAAAATCCTTTTGTGACCACTGGCTTTCTGGATGAAAACGGTATCGAAAAGACTGTAAATTCAAGCTTTTTACTTCAATCACATACGACTAAGGAGTGAAACCGATGAAGATTGTCATCTTAAATCATATTCTACAACAGTATCATAAGGATCAAATTCTCAAAGTTGTTAAAGCTATTGGCGCCGAGGTATGCTTTGCGGAGTCGGAAAGCACCATTCCCGAGGAATTTTCTGCGCCTGACATCGTATATGGTTTTGGAATAAATATCGCAAAGACACAGACGAGCCTAAAATGGCTGTGCCTACCGTCAGCGGGCGTGGATTATCTTATGAAGCCAGGCGTTTTTGCAAATGAGGAGTGTCTTCTTACGAATTCCTCAGGGGCTTATGGCGTATCTATTTCAGAGCACATGATTGCCGTGTCACTCATGATGATGAGAAGGCTGACGGAATTCCACGAAGAGACTTTGAACCAGCAGTGGGGAAAGCCCAGGGCGCAGAAATCCCTTTGGGGAAGTCGCATCACGGTTCTTGGGACGGGTGACATCGGACAGTGCTTTGCAAAAAGGGCAAAGGCATTTGAGCCAGAACAGATCATTGGAGTTAACAGGAGCGGAGCGTGCAATGATCCCGTGTTTGACAGGGTGGTAAGTGTTGATAATTTGGACGCGATTCTTCCTGAGACGGACCTTCTAGCCATGAGTCTGCCAGATACGCCGCAGACCAGAGGCATCTTAAGTCGCGAGAGATTGCAGGCACTTCCGCAGGGCGCATTTATTGTCAATGTCGGTCGCGGATCTGCCATTGATGAGGAGGCACTCGCTGATTGCCTTGAAAATGGGCATCTCGGCGGGGCGGCCCTCGATGTTTTTCAGACGGAACCGCTTCCGCAGGAGAGCAGGCTATGGAAGACTAAGGGAGTCCTCATCACGCCGCATGTTGCTGGTAACCTTACCTTAAAGCGCACGCTTGATAAGAATGTCGACATGTTCTGCGAAGACCTTATCAACTTCGCGGAGGGGAAGCCGTTGAAATACATCGTGGATCGTAGAAAGGGATACTAAACTTGGCTTTTTTCTAGGACGTCCAAAAGAGAACATTTTGGAAGGAGAAAAGCATCGTGACAGTGGCATCATGGTGATAAGCACTTGGAGGAAAGCACATGGAGAATGCGAATGATATAAGGGAGCAGCTAGAGTATCGCTATCAGAACGCACCGATTCCGGGAGGCGGTTATGTCACGGGATTTGTCTTTGAACCAGCCGTCAAGGGCATGTTATATTTACGTACGGACATTGGCGGAGCGTATCGCTTTGATCCGCAGGATCAGAGATGGAAGAGCCTGTGCGACAGCGTGACGGCAGAGGACAAGGCGGTGACGTATCCCATAGCCATCGCCGTGAATCCCAGGCGTCCCGGAATGCTTTACGTGGCGAGCGGTGACTGGCGTGAAGAACATGGATGGTTTTCGGTTTCAGAGGATTATGGGAAGCACTTTCGGCGCTTTGCGCTGCCCATGAAGGTTCATGGAAATCTACCGGGGCGCGGAACGGGGTATCGTTTGATCCTGGATCGTCAGAAGGATGACATACTTTACTTTGCAAGTCAGACCTCTGGACTTTGGAGGACGAGAAACGCTGGGGAAACCTGGGAAAAGCTATCGGGCATGCGGGAGAATTTTTTAACCTTTGTCGGACAAAGTGATGACGGTACGGTTTTATTTGTCGGAGCTGCAGGAGTTACGGAACAAAAGGAGCACATGGAGGCAGGCCCTGCATTATATGCTTCCAAAGATGGCGGGGAAACCTTTGAGACGCTTTGGCAACCGGAATATCATGGACCCAGGGTGAATTTACTGATGGGGCCGGTCGCACAGCGTTATGCCACGGATGATCAATATCTTTACGTAACATATGCAGGCAGGTGTGAAGCCTTTTTTATGCCGGAACTTGGGTATAGCTGCGACGCGGGAAAAGTGACAGATGGTCATGTCGTGCGCTATGATTTAAGCACTTTCGAGGCAAAGGATATCACCCCTGCGATGGAGGAAAAGAGTATCCCTGATCATCCGGGAGCTTCTGAGGCGTGTCTGCATCTGGGATATTCAGGAATTGACGTTTGCAGAAAGCAGCCCGGTCTTGTTGTATGTACCACGATTCGAAAAAACGGAGGCAACAGTATTTATCGTTCCATGGACCATGGAGAGACATGGACGGAGATTTTGCATGATCTGGACATAGGGAGGCTTGTCTTCAGGGCTTCCTACATGCAACCGAGGTTCAATGGGAATCGTTCTCTCATCCACTGGATGACGGATTTTAAGATTGATCCATGCGATCCTGAGAAAGCATGGTTTAACACGGGAACGGGAGTGTTTCGGACAGGGAACCTTTTGGATGAGATCGTAACCTTTTCCGATTGGTCGGATGGCATCGAGGAAACGGTACACTTAAACGTCTATGCGCCTCCCAAGGGTGAGGTATTATTAATCGACATTCTTGGAGATTTGGGAGGATTTGCCTTCCGGGATCTGACAAAGGCCTGTGAGAACTCCTTTGCGGATGCGGACGGGAATCGATACATTACCTGTTTGAATGCGGATTATTCGGATTTGGATCCGAATTTGGTTGCGGTGACGCCGCGTGGAAATTGGACGGGCCTTACCAAGGGCGGAGTCATCCTGTCAAAGGATAATTGTAAATCCTTTGAACGTTTGCCCATGCCGTTTGGCCTTGGCGACGAACTGGATGAAGCGCTGAGACAGATAGAGCGGCCTAACGTCAACAGTGGTTGGATTGCCATGTCGCCGGATGGGAAAAAGCTTGTCTGGTCCATTGCCAAGTGGAATCGATTGCCGATAGGACTCGTGATTTCCAGTCAGGATGGAGGAGAGAGCTTTACGCCAACGCGAGTCTATGATCTGGCGGGGAAGGAAAAGAAGGATGGTGGGATTAAGGTTTTTTCTGACCGCGTGAATAGCAACCTCTTTTATGGCTTTGGCGAGAAATCTCAGATCTACCTGAGCGCAGACTGCGGAAAAACATTTTATCAGTTCCCGGCAGAGGGCCTGGATCAGGAGATAAACTTTAGCATTGTGGACAGCGCAAATCCCGTGGAGATCCGGGGAGAGAGCGGAAGAAGCGGCGTGTTTTATTTCGCAGCGGGAGCGAAGGGCCTTTGGCGCATGGAAGTATTGCAAAAGGATGGTAATTGTCTGTGCAAGCGTCTGGGGGATCCGAAATATTTGTTTTATCACGTGGGACTCGGTCTGCTTAGGGAAAAGGGCGATTATTTCACGGAAGAGAAGGCCTTGTATGTCTCTGCCAACATTGGCGGAAGGTATGGATTTTATCGGTCACTGGATCAGGGAAGAAGCTTTCAAAAGCTGAACCATGACTGGCAGTGTTTTGGAGACGTTAACAGCATCGATGGCGATAAGAGAGTGTTTGGAAGATTTTTTATTGGTACTGGGAGCAGAGGAGTACTGTATGGAGAACCGGCAATTGAGGAAAGAAAATCGTAACTTCCGAAGGGGAGCGGATGAAAACGTGAGAGGATGAATTTGCCATGGAAATATCGGATCAGATTAAGGTACTGATGATAGATGATGATGAACTGATTGCCAGGTCTACTTCAGATTATTTTAATATTTTGGGTGTTAAAACGACCTATGTTACCAGCTTTGATGCGGCAGTGGACTTTTTGGAAAAACATGAGGTTTCCCTATTGCTTCTCGACATTAATCTGGGAGATCGTTCAGGCTTTGAACTGTGCCGGATGGTTCGGGAAAACTATGACATGCCCATCTTTTTTATCAGCGCGCGAACCAGTGATGATGATGTTTTGATCGCACTAAACATTGGCGGTGATGATTACATTAAAAAGCCTTATACGTTGAATGTGCTGTTGGCAAAGGTTAAGGCCGTGCTGGAACGATATGAAAAGGCCAGAGAGGCTGCAAGGCAGGCAGCCGCCGGTCTGGCAGTAAAGCAGGTAGCGGAAACAACAGACGGACGGATGATGATTCGAAAAGATCTATATCTGGACACGGCCATGCATAAGCTGGTGAATTGTGGAAAGCAGGAAGAGCTTAGGGCAATGGAGTACAAGCTTTTACTATATCTTTTGGAAAATGCGGGAAGGGTCGTTACCAGAGACGAGCTTTTAGACAATGTTTGGTGTGATGAGAATACCTGTGACGGAACGATTACCGTACATGTCAGACACATTCGGGAAAAGGTCGAACCAGATCCCAAAAATCCAGAGATTATTAAGACGGCATATGGGGTAGGGTACGTGGTCGAAAAATCAGCCCTTTGGTCAGGAGCAAAAGAATGAAAACATACTACAAAATAACAGGCATACTTGCAGTGTTATTTGTGATTGCCATGATGGTGTTCCTTTTGATCACAAGGGATGCGCAACTGAAATCTCATGAAGTATCTGGGGAGACGATTGCTTTGTTGCATCGCATTGCGAAGATTGCCGAAGAGAACCCCAATGACCTTAGTGTGCTCGACAAGGAAAAGCATGAGATGGCGTATGTCATTACGGATCTGTCCAATCATTTGCTGTATTCGCACGCGGGCAAGGAGATCCCGGAAGGTGAGATTTCGGTTGAAAACGCCATACAAAAGCGTTACCCCTATTTATATTTGCTTGATGGATCGAAGGCTTGGGGAGTGATCGTGTTACTTGATGATGGGACAAAGGCATATCAGGCGCTAACATGGCGTATTGCAGCGGCCATCGGTATCCTATGTCTTTTACTCATCACGGGGATGATCGGGTACGGACTGTATGTTCGTAAAAACATTATTGTTCCTTTTGCAAAAATGAAAGGCTTTGCGGCAAAGGTGGCACAGGGAAAGCTGGACGAGCCGCTTGCGATGGATCAAAGCAACATGTTTGGCGCCTTTACTGAGAGCTTTGACATTATGAGGGAAGAGCTGGCAGCATCAAAGGAGCGGGAGCTCATGCTTCAGAAAAAGGAGCGGGAGCTGGTTGCATCCTTAAGTCATGACCTAAAAACGCCCGTGACGGGAATCCAGGTGACGGCGGAGCTTATGCAGATGAGGATGTCCGTCAAAAAAGAAGGAGAGAGCGCATCAAGTCATGGCGACGTTACATTTACGCAGGAAGAGCTTAGCATGCTCTCGGCAGATGCGGAGGGAATCCGCGGCAAGGCTGATCAGATCGCAACGCTGCTTGGTGATCTCTTTACAACGACGCTGGATGACCTTGGAGAATTCAAGGTAAAGTGTCAGGACGAGGATTCCAGAAGCCTTGGCGACATTGTGAAGAGCTTTGATGACAGGGGACTTGCAATGTTGGGAGAGATCCCGGCCGTCATGATCAATGTTGACAGGAAATGCATGTCGCAGGTCATTGGTAACGTTATTTCCAACTCTTACAAATATGCCAATACGAAGATCGATGTGGACTTTCGGATCTCGGAGCATTATCTGGAGATGCAGATCAGGGATCATGGACCAGGCGTTCCTTCGGGGGAACTCGACCTGATCACCAACAAGTTTTATCGCGGGAAGGATTGGGAAAACTCGGGCAAGGATGGCAATGGCCTTGGCCTGTACATTGCGAAAACGCTGATGCAAAAGATGAACGGAGACCTCATTGCAGAAAGCGATGGCGACGGATTTTCCATCACGCTGGTCATTCCGCTAAGTTGATATATTTAGGCGCTGAATCAATATCATTTAATAAGTTTTTAACATTTTTACAATTTTGATTTAAGGATGTTTTTTTAGAAGTCATATATAATGCACTTAAGCTGATCAGGAGATCGCGAGGAAGAGCGGTTAGATTTGATCACGGAAAGGGTATGATATATGGCTTCTTCTATTTTGAAAACGGATAAACTGTGTAAGTCTTTTTCTAACGGTGGCATGCAGCAGCACGTGATCAAGAATTTGGACTTGGAGATTGTGAAGGGAGACTTTACGGTCATCATGGGAGCATCGGGATCTGGAAAGTCAACGCTTTTATATGCGCTGTCTGGAATGGACAAACCTTCCATGGGAAAAGTATTATTTGACGATATGGAAATTCAGGGATATTCCAATGATGAACTGGCGATCTTTCGGCGCGGCAATTGCGGATTTGTATTTCAGAGCATTTATCTTTTGGAGAATCAGACGATCCTTGATAATGTGATGACTGGTGCGCTCGTGGTGCAAAAGAATTCGCCAGAGCTGGTAAAAAAGGCAAAGGGGCTCCTCGCGAAGGTGGGGATTTCGGAGGAGACATGGAACAAGTATCCCAACCAGCTCTCTGGCGGTGAGGCGCAGCGTGTCGGCATTGTTCGGGCCGTGATCAATGATCCGAAGGTGCTTTTCGCGGACGAACCAACGGGCCAGCTCAATTCCGCCTCCAGTGCGGACGTACTCGACATTTTCACGGATGTTCATGGGAAGGGGCAGAGCATTGTCATGGTAACACATGACCTAAAGACGGCCCTTCGCGGAACCAGAGTGATCTTCCTTCGGGATGGCGGTGTCGTTGGAGAGTATCGGATGGCACCATACGGGACGGATGATCTAAAGGAGCGAAGAAACGGACTGCAAAATTTTTTGGATGACATGGGATGGTAAAACATGAAAATACTAAGATTATCTTTCTTTAACATCAAAAGACGGAAAAGAGAAGCGGCGATCCTGATCTTGTTAACGGCCATTGCCATGATGCTCATGAGCGTCGCCATCATCAATTATGGCAAGGCGTATTCCTTGTTGGAGCAAGCATTTGAGGAGTCGGAGAGTAAGACTTACGCTTTTGTTTTTACGGAGAAGAATTACCGAACGGAGTTCGGGGAGCTGATCGAAACTGACCCGAGAGTGATGAACGCAAGTCAATTTGAGCTTCTTCGGGCGGATGATAATGCAGCTACCACATGTCGGCAAAAGGATGGCTCCATCATCAATTTATATGTCTCCTTTGTCACGGAGGAAGGTGAACGAAAATATTCCAGTTTTCTGAAGGAGACGACGCTTTCGGAGGAGGAGATCCGAAGACTCGAGCATCCGATCTGGATGCCGCAGTACGTGCAGCTCGACATGGGATATCGCCCCGGCGAAGAAATCAGCCTGACCCTTCGAAACAGAGAGTTTTCCTTTCAGATTGCCGGTTTCTATGAGACGGGACTTTTTTCTAGCGCCTATCAAAGCTTTAAGTGCGTCATTTCCGAAACGGATTTTGAGGAAGTGGCAGCTACCCTGGGCAGAAATGTTTGCATTGCGTTTGACCTAAAGGAAGGGACGATCCATAACGATGCGGAGGCAGAGAGTTTTGAAGCGGAATTAACGGATAAGATGAGCGAACTGGCGGGGAAAAGGTTTTCGCCATCTGGTTTCCCGTTCGACAACATTTACCATGAAGCGTCTACCAGTGCAGACATCGTAAGGATCATCATGCTGATCGTCGGTGCAATGGCTGTGATCGTAACACTGACGGCGCTCTTTATGATCCTCCATAAGATCACGGGAGACATCAATGACCAGATGGAACAGATCGGCGTATTGGAGGCCTTGGGCTACCGGTCCGCGGAGATTTCCAAGGCATATGTCTATGAATATTTGATCTTGGGCGCGGCGGGATGTATCCTCGGAAGTATTTTAACGGTAAGTACGAATCCTTTCATGACTTATGTATTGCAGGTGTTTGAGGGGCATAAAACCAGCGGAAGCGGGAACCTGGGACTAATGCTGATGCCATGTGCCTTGCTTTTACCGCTCATCCTTTTGACGGCGCTTGGCAAGGCAGGAACGATCAAGAAGTACCCACCCGTGATCGCCTTTCGCAAGGGGATCAAAACACATCACTTTGGAAAAAATCATCTCCCCATGGAAAAGGCCAAAGGAAATATAAACGCAAGGCTTGGAATGAAAGAATTGCTGGGCAATCAGAGACAGAACGTTGGCATCTTCCTGTGCATTGTTCTAATGGGTGTTTCCGTCGCCTTTTGCGTCATGATCGCGGACCTTTTTAGAGATGGTGGCAAGGGAATGACCAAATCGGCCGGATGGGAGAACAGTGATCTTTACCTGATCTTTGAGGATACCGTGAACGTGAAGGATGCGACGGCGGAAATCGCTAGTCTGCCAGAGGTCAGAAAGGCAATCTATTTCAAAACGGATAATGCAACGATCAAGAATAAAAGTGTACAGGCCCTTGTCTACAAGGATTTTTTGGCGACGGAAAACCTTTTTGTGACGAGAGGATGGCTTCCGGAAAAGGATAATGAAATCGCCATGAAGGAACACTTGGCCAGGGAGCTTGGATACGAGATCGGCGACACGATGATGGTCAAGGGAGCGGGTGTGGAGAAGAAGTTCGTGCTTACCGGCTACTCGATCAGTCTTTTCGACGGCGTCTACGTAACCGAAGAGGGAATGAGCCGGATCACGCCACCGTCGAATGTTGGACTCATCTGTGTCTATCTAAAGGACAGCGTGAATGTGGCTGACTTCCGAAAGCTCATTGAGGAAAAATACGGAAGAAGTAATGAGGAAATTCTCTCTGCCGGGGAAGAGGAAGGGAGCCTAGAGGAGCGCATTCGTGCAAAGGCGGAGGAGCAGATGGCACTACTGATCTCCGAATATGGCATAGATAACGCAAACTATGCGATCAAGATTGGAGATCAAATGATCACTGGCGGCACGGGAAAGATGCGGATCATGGAGGTCACGTCCTTTGATGAACTGCTGGGAGCGCAACTCGGCGGCATTTGTAGGTTGAGTCAGATCGTTTCACTCGCTCTGGCAGTGGTGGTGGCGATCATTATCTCCGTCATTTTGAATTTCCTGATCAGCTCTACGATCAGAAGACAGAGAAAACCGCTTGGCATCGAAAAGGCCATGGGATACACGACAAAGGACATTAAGAAGCAGCTTGTCATGCGACTGATGCCCGTGATCATTCCGGGCGTGATATTGGGCACCATTCTTTCCATACCCATGACGGAGTTTTTCATCATTGGCACGTTTGGTCAGGGCAGTCTCCAGGCGAGATACCTGTTGTTAGTGCCGACGGCGATCCTTGTACTCCTGTTTACCTATGGCTCTGCTTGGGTATCGGCAGATAAGGTGAAGAAGGTTTCCGTAACGGAACTGATGACGGAATAAAGGACGCAGGACATTGTTGGAGAGAGAAAATGGAAGATGAGGATGGTAAGATGAGAAAGAAGCTTTTGGGTGTATTTTTGATCATGATGAGTGCGATATCCATAGGGGTACTTGCGGGGACGGTCAGGGCGGCCAAGGCAGAGCAGAAGCAGGAGACGGAGGCGAGCGTTGATGATACCGTTTACTGCGTTGGCTCGGTGAGTAAGGTCTACGTGACCTTGACCGTGATGCAGCTTGTGGATCAAGGGAAGGTGGAGCTGGATGCGCCGGTGTCGGACTACCTGCCGGATTTCAAAATGGCGGATGAGCGGTATAAAGACATTACGGTAAGGATGCTCATGAATCATACCTCCGGACTCATGGGAACCAGCGCTGAGAACATTTTTTTGATCAATGATACTGAGGGCGGTCGTGGGGAAGCAGTTTTAAGGAACCTTGCGAATCAAAGGCTTAAGGCGGATCCTGGCGCATACGCGGCCTATTGCAATGACGGGTTTGACCTGCTGCAGCTGATCGTGGAACGGGTAACGGGTATGGAATACTCGGCATATGTGGAACAGTATGTTGCAAAGCCCCTTGGCGCGGATAGTATTGGAACTGGCCTTAGTCTGTACGGAAGTGAGAGACTGACGAATGTTTATCAGGAAGGGATCAATTACGGCAAGGAATATTGTACGGCTTTAGGTGCGGGAGGCATCTACTCTACCGCCAGGGACACTTGTGAATTTGGCAGTGCTTTCTTTCAGGGCGATCACAGGTTATTATCAGAGGAGAGCAAAAAGGAAATGATTGCCATTTCCGTGACGAGTCCTTATCAGACATACGGTCTAGGATGGGATGTAGTAACAATGCCCCAATATGAAGAGACTGGCGTAAAAGTGGTTGCAAAGGGCGGCGATACCGGAGGGCAACACACTGTACTGATCGTGGCACCCGAGGAGCAGATCAGCGTTTGCGTGACCACCAGCGGCGGCTCCAGCGGACTAAATTCAGCCATGGCGAAGGCACTCATGAACATCGTATTAGAGGAGCAGGAAATTAAGGTGGAGGAAGTTACGATACCGGAGGTAAATTTTACGCTCTCGATTCCTGACGAATATCAAAAGTATGAAGGGTATTACGCGACCACGGATGGCCTTTTAGAGATCGCGTTCCCTGAGATGAAGTACATGCAGGTAAAGCATCTCGCAGAAACGACGTCGGAGGAGCATTTTGTTTACTCGGACAGAGGATTTGTCAGGGTAAAGGGAGACCTGGCATCGGGGAACGTGAAGCAGGACACGAATTTTTCCGCTCTGTCGATGGACGAAAAAGACGGAAAGGTCTATTTGATCAGCGAGCATAGCGAGTATCACAGGGGGCTTCTCCGATCAAAATCAGCGGAGTTTTATGGAGAGAAGCTGGAGGTGAATCCGGTATCGGAAAAGGCGCTTGCCGCATGGAAGGACAGAGAGAAGCTTGTTTACGAGAACTATTCCGAAAAGTATTCCTCGGAGAACTATCTGCATCCCAATTGCAGCTTTATGGTTCTTGAGGGCCTGGGCTACGTACTATGCGACGGGCTGGACGGACAGCTGCGGATCGTGGATGAAGATCATTTGAAAGCATTTATCACCATCCCCGGAGATGCCAACAGGGATCAGAAGGATGTGTGGGTTGACAAAGCAGGAAACCTGCATTCGACGACAGGATTGACATATCAGCCAAGATCCGTGAATGAGAACTTCACGGATCAGGTAACGGAGGTTTCTCTGAAAGCAGGGCACGCCACATGGTACAACATCGATGATTCCCTGGCCAATTCCTGCATTACGATCGAGCGCCCGGAAAACAGCGCCGTTTATGTTTATGACAGATTTGGGGAAGTGCTGTATTCGAGCCAGATGGTGGATTATCATTCCAGCATCCCGCTTCCCAAGGGCGGCTATATCGTTTTCGCGGGAGAGGATGGCGGAGTTGTAAAAATTGATCATGAAACAATGAATTAAGCAGAGAAAACTGATGTTGTGAATCTGGCACTTTTGTGGTATGATAAATGCATAAAGTTTATCATAAAGGAGGTGCACCATGAATTATTCCATTAAGGGAGAGACTCTGCCTGTATTGGTTGTTTCTTTGCAGGCGGGAGAAGAAGTAACTTGTGAATCTGGCGCCATGAGCTGGATGGATCCGACCATTCAGATGAAAACGGAGGCAGGCGGCTTAGGCAAGGCATTGGGAAGGATGCTGACGAAGGAATCCTTATTCCAAAATCGCTACGTGGCAACGGCCGACGGTGAGATCGCATTTGCATCCAGCTTCCCGGGATCCATTGTGGCATATGAGGTAACGCCTAGTAGTCCCATCATTCTGCAGAAGTCGGCATTTCTTGCAAGCGTTGGCGACATTGAGCTTTCCATTGCGTTCCAGAAAAAGGTTGGCTCTGGCTTGTTTGGTGGTGAAGGCTTTATTATGCAGAAGTGTACGGGCAATGGCATTGTATTTGCCGAGATTGATGGATGTGCCATTACCTATGAGCTGGCGGCCGGTCAGCAGAAGATCGTCGATACGGGATATCTTGCAGTCATGGATGCCACCTGCCAGATGGACGTACAGATGGTGAAGGGCGTGAAAAATGTTTTGTTTGGCGGTGAGGGATTATTTAACACCATAGTGACAGGCCCTGGAAAGGTTACCCTCCAGACCATGCCTGTAAGCAAGACGGCTACAATGCTTTATCAGTTTATGCCACATCCCAGTTCTAAATAAGTTTCATACGATATGCCTCAGGATTTTCCTGGGGCATAATTAAGGTGTATGTCGGAGATGCCCTTATGAGTAAGCTTTATGAGAAATTGGAATATTACGCAGGTCGTACTCCTGAAAGCAAGGCCTTTACTTATCGCAGGGAAGAGCAGTATGAAGGGATCTCATATGCAACGCTACTGGAATACGTGAATTCTCTTGCGGCCTCCTTGGCCGAAGAGCAGGGGAAAACGATTGCGATTATTGGAAATAATAAATTAGAATATGGCGTCTCCCTGTTGACCGTGCTGTCCCTAATCGGTGATGCATTTTTAATTGACAAGGAATTGGGGAAAGAAGACATTCTTTGTATTTTTGACCTGAAAAAGCCGGATTTGATTCTCTTGGATGAAGAGCTTGATCTTTCCTTTGAGGAGTATCGGGTCTTGAACTTTCAAGAAGTGCAGGTGAGAATGCAGGGAAGGGTGCGGGGAAAAATGCAGTCGAGAATGCATGAGACGATGCGGAAGGATAACGACTGCGAAGCAACGGCGTCATTTGCCGGGAACTTGATTCTACATACTTCAGGAACTACGGGAGAACCAAAATGTGTTATGCTAACTGAAGAGAACTATTATGGGGTGATTCCGGAGCTCAATCAAAAGTGGAAAGTGACCTCATGGCAGTCTTGCCTGTTGATTATCCCACTCTATCATATCTATGCTTTGACGAGCCTGTTTCATGGTTTGTATGCAGGAATTAACAACATTTTGGAATGGGATTATCAAAGGCTGCAGCGCGTGCTGGCAGAGACGAGACCATGTCTCTTTATGGGCGTGCCTTTGATATACAACAGGATCAAGGATGCCGTCTTTGAAAAGTCAGGAGCAAAGATCAAAATAGCAGTGGCTTTGTCGAATTTGTTATTTAAGCTTGGTATGGATGTTCGGAAGAAATGGTTTTCCGAAATTCATGCGTATTTTGGCGGAAATTATGTATTTGGCGTTTCGGCGGGGAGCCTTTTGCCGTATGAAACGAGTCGTTTTTTTCATGACATTGGCATGCCGATCTATAATGTGTATGGCATGACGGAGACCTCAGGTCCCATTGCCATTAATTACAAGAATCACGATCGCCCGGATTCCGTTGGAGAGGTTTTGGACGTGAATGAGGTTTCGATCGAGGATGCAGATGCTGATGGCGTCGGTCGCGTCTGCGTGAAGGGCAGTAACGTGGTCCAGGGGTATCTCAACGAAAGTCATGAGGAGAGCTTTCGTGAGCAGTCCTTTGACACGGGGGACTTAGGGTATCTTCGGGATGGATATTTATATGTGATTGGCAGGCGGAAAAACATTCTCATTGGCGACAATGGGAAAAATATTTCTCCAGAGGAATTGAATCAAAAGATCTTGAAGCATCATGAGATTCACGATTGTAACGTGATTTTGGAGAATAATCATTTGATTGCGATTGTATCGACGGAGCTGAGTGAGCAGGAGGTCAGAAGGTATATTGAGAAAGTAAATGGTACGCTACCTCGCTATAAAAGAATTGCAGACGTTCGAATTACGAAGGAAAGAATCAAGTAGGTTCAAAGATGGAGATTTGTGAAGTCAGAACGAAAAAAGAAAAACAAAGCTATATTCAGTTTGTTTATGAGCTTTATAAGGACGATCCTAATTTTTGCGACGTGAATCTTACCTTTGTAAGGATCTTTTTATATAAGCAGGACGGGTTTGCAAAAAGGTGTAGGATTCTTCCGATTCAGATGAAGGAGAAGGGAGAAATCAAGCTGGAATGCATGTTTGTCTTCGATGACACGAGTGAGATCAAGCTTTCATTTCTGGAATTTGTTCCTAATGCCAAAGTATATTTGGAAGCATTGTTGGAGTACACGAGGGAGCTACTTCGAAGGTACAAGAAGGAGAAGGCAATTGTTGGCGTCAATGGACAGATTAGCTATGGATTAGGAATTTTGACGGACGCTTACAATAGGGAATTTGAATTTAACGCGAATTACAATAAAGCATATTATACGAAAGAGCTGGACGAGGTGTTCCCCATCATGAAGAGAGCCTTCTCGTATCATTATGATGCGAAGCACAGCCTGTCACAGCTAGATCAGGCAATGCTAAAGCAGGTAAGACAGAACTACCAATTTCGTTATCTAAATTTGTGGCGCTTTCAGAGGGATATGCTGCTCTTTGGAGAACTATGTCATGCCTCTCTGAAAAGCACTCCATACTATGCAGAGAAGAAGCCTTATGAGATGTACGAACTCATGAATAAAATGAGATTCCTCATGAGAAAGGAAGATATCATCTTTGCGATGAAGGATGGGAAGGAGATCGGATTTATCTATACGCATCCTGATTACGCGGAGCTCTTTGGAAAGCCGAGGCTATATTATGTGACGTTCTTCCTGCGGTTTTTGAAAAGGCGCCCGAAGAACGTGATTTATAATGTCATTGGCGTGTTGCCAGAGCATCAGTCCTCTGGCGTGGCCGTGGCATTGATTGAGCGTTCCATCCAGATACGAAAGAAGAACTTCCCACAGGGTGTCTCCTCCTTTGTTCTGGAGGACAATCTTCCGTCTACGAGGCTTTGTAGCAAGCTGTCGACGGGAATCAATAAAGAGTTTCATCTCTATGAAATTGGAACGGAGAATTAGGAGCGAGGGGATGTATCGGAGAATCGAATGTGCGAAGGATCTGCCAGAGGAATGGGACAGGCTCTGTGAAAAGAATATTTATATGTCCAGATCCTTTATGGCTTTTATGGAAAAGGTGAATCCCTGTAATCAATCCTATCATTTGTTTTATCAGGGAGAGAAGCTCTATTCCTGCTTTATGATGTTTGAGCGCAAATTTAATTTGTTTATCTTTACGAAGTATAAAATTAACGTGCCAATGAAGTTTTTGTATCTGCCGCTTTCGGTTTCGCACCCCAGCATTATTTGGAGCGAGGACAAACGGGAGTTAAATGAGATCCTTCGAAGGATGAAGGGAATCAAGATCATCATCAATGTGGACAAGGAGGAGCTGGAGGGCTTTTCCAAGGGGCATTATCTTCCCATCTGTATTCTCGAGAATCGGTGGAAGACCTGGGAGGAGTATATCGGCGCCATGCGGTCCAGTTATCGTAGAAGAATCAACCTGGCACTGGAAAAGGGGAAAAGCATTTCCTATGTGGAGCTGAAGGATAATCAGGAATTCACGGATGAAATGTATGGCCTGTACGAGCAGGTGTTTGACCATTCGGAATATTCCTTGGAGAAGCTGACGGCAGATTTCTTTCGAAATGACATCGCAAAGACGGTGCTCCTTCAGATCAATCAAAGGACGGAGGCGTTTGTCCAGCTGATTGAGGATCGCGGGAATGACATGCTGATCTTTGAATTTTGTGGCTATAATTATGAGATCGCGCATGAGTATGACATTTATTATAATATGCTCGCATATATTTCGAGGTATGCCATTGAGCATGGATTTCGCTATGTGCAGTTTGGACAGACGGCGTATGACGCGAAGATGAAATTTGGCGCAGAGATGTTTTATAACTATTATTTGCTGTCTCACAGCAATCGATTGATCAATTGGCTTATCAAACGACATAATTCTTTCTTACAGTATAAGGTCACAGATTATCATTTCAACGTGTTTAAAGAGGATCCCTGTTAACAAAGCATTTGTCATAAAGGATGGTGCTTGCTATGAAGGTAATGTTAGTCAGGCCAAAACCGCATAAGAATTCCTTGGGATTGACGGATTTGATGACATGCGAACCGATAGAGCTTGAGTATGTTGCAACGCTGTGCAAGCAGCTGGGACATGAGGTCATCATCGAGGACATGATTCTGGAAAAGAAGCCGTTGGACGCGCTGGTTCGGGAGGTTATGCCGAGAATCGTCATGTTTACGGCATACATCACGCACGTGAATGTCATTAAGCAGTATTCCATGCTTGTAAAGAGTGTGGACAAGACGATTCTGACTGCCGTGGGCGGTGTTCACAGTGAGGTGCTGCCAGAGGACTTTACAGATCCGAACATTGATTATGTCATCGGTATCAATGGCATGCAGAACACGGAAATTCTGTTGAATGCCATTGAGAAGGGAGAGGAGCCCGTATTTCTTCGGGAGAAGATTGACAAGAGCTACGTGCTGCCGATGCCGGATCGAAGTGTTACGGCGAGGTACAGGAAGCATTATGACTATGCCTATCACGTACCATGCGCCCTTTTGAAGACTTCCTTTGGCTGTCCGTATAATTGTAAGTTCTGTTTCTGTGTGCAAATCACGCAGCATCAGTATTTTGAGCGGGAGCTGGCCCCTGTCATCGCAGAGCTAAAGGAAATTGAAGAGCCAAATGTATTTATCGTGGATGATAATTTCCTCGTGCACAGGGAAAGAATTATTACATTTTGCAAGCTGCTTGAGGAGAACAACATTCATAAGAATTTTATTGTATTTGGCCGCGCGGACTTTATCGTGAAGAATCCTGACATGATTAAGCTCCTTGCGGAGCATGGACTGGATGCCATCTTTGTTGGCATTGAAAGCTTTAAGCAGAGTGACCTCAATGATTTTAATAAAAAGACGGACGTGGAGACAAGTGAGAAGGCATCGGAGGTGCTGTATCAAAATCATGTCGACCTATATGCCGGCGCGATTGTCGGACCAGATTGGGATCGGAAGGATTTCAAGAACTTTGCAAAGTGGATTCGGAGCATGCACATTCGCTATGTGAATCTGCAACCCTTGGTTCCCCTGCCGGCGACGCCGATCTATGAGGATTACAAGGATCAGCTATTGTTAAAGCGAGAGGAATATGAAAAGTGGGATTTGACACATCTGGCCATCATGCCGACGAAGCTGACGCCGTCTCAATATTATTTTGAGATCATCCGAGGATATTTTCGGACGACGGCAAGTTTTAGCTCACTGAGATACATTCGAAAGAAATGCGGTGTTCGCGTGGAGGCGAAGTGCTTCCGCGGAGCCATGAAGATGCTGTGGCATTATGTCAAAATGATTTGGGAATATCGCGGAATCCAAAAATACGAAAGAAGGGAAGCAGATGGAAAAGCAAAAAAGAATGCTGTTGATCCAGCCAACGATTTATGATAATAACCATTTGCTGGTCAAGAAGGATCGTCTGTTTTTCATTGGCTTGACCATGCCCCTTCTTGCAGCAGAGTGCGGGGATGACTGGGATGTCGAGATTTGTATTGAAACCATTGAGGAGATTCCATGGGATACGGACATCGACCTGATTGGCATCGGCAGTATGGGACATTCCATTATCCGCGGCATTGAGATTGCGAAGGAATTCAAAAAACGTGGCAAGACCGTTGTCATGGGCGGGTATATGGCGAGCCTGGTGTCGGATGAGGTGAAGCAATATTGTGACTGTATCATGATCGGAGATGCAGAAGGATACTGGCAGGAGATGCTGACGGACTATCTAAATGGAACGCTGAAGCCATTTTATCAGAAGACCATTGACAAGCTGTCAACGCCGCTGCCGAGATATGAACTGGTGACCTGCAAAAAGATTGGGGATTTTCTTCCCGTGCAGGCGGGGCGAGGCTGTCCGAACAGCTGCTCCTTCTGTTCCATAGCGTGCCTCTATAAGGGGAAGTACCTGCGCAGGGAAATTCCGGAGGTCATGCGGGATATTCAGAAGGTCAAGGAGCTTGGGTTTAAGAAGTTCTTGCTGATTGATGATAATATTCTGTCGGACAGAAAGTATACGATGGATCTTTGCAATGAGATCAAAAAGCTACACATGACCTGGTATAGTCAATGCTCCATTAAGCTGGCGGAGGATCCAGAGCTGTTAAAATGCGTGGCTGACAGCGGCTGCATTTGCCTAAGCTTTGGGTTGGAATCCATTTCGCCAGGGAACCTGAAAAAGATCAATAAGTCCTGGGAGGATCCGCGCGAGTATGGAAGACTTGTGAATACCATCATTGATGCGGGGATTGACGTTGCGACGGAGATGATGATTGGACTGGAGGACGACACGGTACAAAGCATTAAGGATACGGCGAAGTTCGTGATCGACAACAAGATCACCGCACCGAAGTTTTACATCATCACGCCAGTTCCTGGCACGCCGTTCTTTGATGACGTGAAGGACAGTGAGGAGCTGGTCAATAAGGACATTTACACCTACAGCCCATCGGGACCGGCCGTGAAGAACAGTCCTAATTTAACTGCAAAAGAGATTGATGAAATGTATTGGTGGCTGTATAATGAGGTGTATTCGGTGAAAAACATCTTCAAGCGGATCGTCTTTTGCAGAAGCTTTGTAAGGCATCCGTTCCGATCGATGTTTAACCTCGGCGTTAATTTCTTCTACAGGTATCACATCAAGCATAATATTGCGCCAATTATTATTTAAGGAGAAACCTCCCTGCCGAAAAAAGCGTATGTATGGTAGGGAGCTTCTAAATGGAATCTAAAAGGGAGACAGGAGAAGCAACATGGAAAACAAAGGTTTAACAACGGCAGAAGTACAGGAAAGGGCAAAGGAAGGGAAGAATGTCCTGACGCAGGGAAAGAAAAAGAGCTTGTTCTCGATGATCCTTGGTCAGTTTGCATCGCCACTGTTATTGCTATTGATCGCGGCATCGGTGATTTCCATTGCCACGGGAGAGCTGATTGACGGCATTATCATTATTGTGGTGGTGCTGGCGAACGTAATTATTGGTACCGTTCAGGAGGTTTCGGCTGAGAAGTCGGTGGAAGCGCTCAAGCAGATCAACGCCTCGACGGCAGTAGTTGTCAGAGACGGAGAGCAGAAGGAAATTCCTGCGGCGGATTTGGTCGTAGGGGATTATGTCATTTTGGAGGCGGGGCGCGTCGTTCCCGCAGACCTTGCGCTGACGCAGACGAGTTCCTTAAAGCTGAATGAATCCGCCCTGACGGGTGAGAGTCTTGCGGTGGAAAAGGACTGCAACGAGAAGAGCGATGAGAAGACGCCGCTGGGCGACCGCAAGGATAAGGCCTTCATGTCAACGCTGGTGGAATACGGCAGAGGCGAAGGCGTAGTTGAAAAGATTGGTGATCATACGGAAATTGGAAAGATTTCCAGTATGCTGCATAAGATTACTAAGCAGGAGACACCGCTGCAGAAGAACCTGAACAGCATCTCCATGGTGCTGGGTATCGCTGGCGTGGTGCTCTGCGTTCTGATGTTTGTATGTCAGATCTTTATTTACAACACGGCCATCATTGAGACCCTGATGATCTCCATCGCCTTTGCCGTGGCAGTTATTCCCGAGGGACTTGCTACCGTCGTGACGCTGGTGCTGTCCGCCGGAATCCAGAAGATGAGCAAGCGCAATGCCATCGTAAAGCAGATTCACGCCGTGGAGACGCTGGGTGCGGTTGACATTATTTGCTCCGATAAGACGGGTACGCTGACGCAGAACAAGATGACGGTGGTCAGATGGTATTTGCTCGGTGAGGAGACGGAGCCGAAGAATATCAAGAAAAACGATTCCGTATTTGCAACGCTGCTTGAGGGCTTCCTTGCATGTAATGATGCGAAGTATTCCATTGAGACGGGCGAGGAGATTGGTGATCCGACGGAGACGGCCTTTATTAAATATGCGAAGGATAATCAGCTTGGATATGATGACATCATGGCGAAGATTTCACGCTTTGATGAGATTCCCTTCGATTCTGACCGTAAGATGATGACCACCTTGGACCATGTGGAAAAGGATGGCGTTACGAAGAACATTTCCTATACCAAGGGCGCAATTGATTCCGTCATTGTTAGGTGTGACCGCATTCTCGATGAAAACGGCGTCAGGGCAATTACCAATGAGGATGTGCTTCTTGCAACGCGCAGTGCGGAGAAGATGAGTTCGGAAGCGCTCCGCGTGTTGGCGCTAGCTTACCGCGAGGGAGACGAGGTGCCGCAGGAGAAGGACATGATCTTTGTTGGACTTGCTGCCATGATTGATCCTCCCAAGGAGGGCGTAAAGGAGACCGTTGATGAGTGCCATCACGCTGGCATTGAGGTTGCAATGATCACGGGTGACCACAAGATTACGGCCTTCGCCATCGCAAAGGAGCTTGACATTGCAACGGATATTTCTCAGAGCATTTCCGGTGCGGAGATTGATGAGATGGATCCCGAGGTCTTCCGTGCGAACGTATTGAATTATCGGGTGTTCGCGCGCGTTTCACCTGAAAACAAGGTGCAGATCGTACAGGCCTTCCAGTCTCATGGAAAGATTTGCTCCATGACGGGTGACGGCGTAAATGACGCACCCTCCCTAAAGGCAGCAGACATCGGTGTTGCCATGGGTATCGGTGGTACAGAGGTTGCGAAGGATGCGGCTGAGGTGATTCTTGTCGATGATAATTTCATTACGATTAAGAATGCCGTAATGGAAGGCCGTAACCTGTTTAATAACATTAAGAAATCTGTTGTATACCTGCTGCGTTCTAACTTTGGCGAAGTGGTGCTGATGGCGTCCTCCATCTTTGCAGGATTGTCCTCACCGCTTTCGACCATTCAGATTCTTTGGGTGAATCTGTTGACCGACACGGCGCCTTCCTTGGCACTTGGCATGGATGTGGGCTCTGATGCCGTCATGAATGAGAAGCCCAGGAACGTAAAGGCTGGTATTTTAAACAAGGGTGATTACCTGAACATTGTCATTCAGGGTGTCATCAGTGGTGCGGTGGCGCTGTTGGCGTTCCTGCTGCCCGTGATTTCCCAGTTTGGTACGAGCGATATTTTGGGGCATCTTAGCGGAAATGAGGAGCTGCTTAGAATGTGCAGAACCTATTGCTTTAGCACGCTGGCGATCAATGAGATGCTCATGGCATATGTATGTAAGACGAAGGGAAGCCTTGCGTTCTTCACGAAGGAATCCTGGAACAATAAGGTGTTGAATATCATTACCGTGATCGGTATTTTGCTGCAGGTTGGCGTTCTTCTGATTGCACCGCTTCGCACGCTCTTAAAGCTGGCGAAGGTAAGCCTGGTGGATATTGGAATCATTCTGACGCTTGCAGTACTCGGCGTTATGGTAAATGCAGCGATCACGCTGGCAAAGGAAAGACTTGACATCAAACGCGACAGAAATTTGTAGGATTACAGAAGGGATTTTGATTTTTTATGAGTGGGAAAAAGGTTTTTGGGGTTATCTTGGGGATTTGTGTTGTACTCGGTATCAGCTTTGGCGTTCTTTGCTTCTTTTACCCGGAAATGCTTGGGTTTGGAATCGGAGAAGAGGATGAGACTGTCGAAGTGATGACGGCTGAGAAGATTCATGAGGAGGAATCCGTGGCAGAGGCCTCCAGGGAGCTGCCGACGGAGCCCTCTGGGGACGCTTCGGAGGAGGCGGCCCTGGCAGAATCCTTGGCACAGGCTTCCAGAGAAGCAGAGTTGAAGGCAATCCAGGAATCCGAGGAGGCTGCCTCAAGGGAAGCGGAGTCAAGGGCAATTCAGGAATCCGAGGAAGCGGCTTCCAGGGAAGCGGCGGAGAAGGCGTCCAAGGAAGCGGCAGAAAAGGCTTCGAAGGAAGCAGAGGCAAAGGCATCCAGCGAGGCGGCTGCCTCCAGTGCAAGCGCGTCGAAGGGAACAGGTTCAGTGGATGGCCTTGTGGATCAGAAGGCTCCTGTTTTTCTAGTATTTAATTCTGCGCCTGAGATAAAGGTTGGTGCGGACTTTGACATTCATAAGTATGTGGGCTATGCGGATGACGTTGACAGGGATGTTGCCATTGAGGTTTCAGGCAGCGTTGACACCTCAAAGACGGGAAACTATTCCCTGAAAATTACGCTGACCGATGATGCGGGGCATAAGACCTCGAAGGATATGAGCGTCAAGGTGGTGAAGTCCACCTCGTCAGGCGGCAGCTCTGGCGGAAAAAAGGAGCAGTTCTCTGATTTTGTGAAGAATTATAAGACCGATCAGACGAGCCTTGGCATTGACGTTTCAAGATGGCAGGAGACGATTGATTTTGAAAAGGTGAAGGCAGCGGGCTGTGAATTTGTCATTATGAGGCTTGGCGGTCTGGATGACGGAGAGCTTTATACGGATCGGTATTATCAGGCAAACATGGCGAATGCGAAGGCAGCAGGCTTAAAGATTGGTATTTACTGGCATGCGGAGGAGAGTAGCCGCGAGGAGGTCAAGGCGAGCGTGGATTATTTGCTTGGCGTTCTCGGAAGCAATACGTTGGATTTCCCGATTGCCTATGACTGGGAGGATTATAAGAACTTCGAGCGCTATGGCATGAACCTGCATGATCTGACGAATTGCTTTTATGCCTTTGCGGAGGAGCTACAGGCGAGAGGATATTCCGCCTGCCTGTATGGCAGTAAGAATTCTCATGAGAATATTTGGATGAATGACCGTAAGCTCCCGGTATGGCTGGCGCATTATACGAGTGCTACCTCCTATGGAGGAGACTATTTTATGTGGCAGCACTCAAGCACGGGACGGATTGATGGCATTAATGGTGACGTGGATCTCGACGTGCTATATGTCAACAAGTTGCCATAAACTAAAAATATTTAGACAAGAAAAAACCTGCGCCCTATTTGGGGACGCAGGTTTTTACTATTTGATTGTCATCTTCGTTATGATTTTCGGAAGCATCTCTGGCGCGAAGTAGGAAGTAGTAGGTCTTTTTCGACTCCAGACCGCTCACGGTCGCCTGATTGGGATAAATATTCGGACCAACGCCATTTTCATAACCGTCCCCGATCTCAGGGATCAGCTCTATGCTTTCAGCGCCTGTAAGTTCTGGATCTGCATCGAAATCAAAGGGCTTCGTCTGATAATACAGGACGTAAGTGACGGGATTTTTGTCCGTGGCGATGTCCCATCGTATGGTCACGCCGCCTTTTTCAGCCTGTACCTCTTGAATGCCAACGCGGGGCGTGGGGGCCTCCGGAGGCCAGACGGGAGAGGAATTGTAAGTGCTGTTCCACACGGGAGCAGTGGAATCTTCCTTGGATTCATGATGAATGACAAAATCATTGACAAGCGTAACACTGCCGTCAGTTATGTAATGCATGAAGCCGGCATCCTGAGCATAAGTGACGTCTTCCATCAGTATGTCAAGGCCTGCCGTGGACTTGTCGAACAGGGTTTCCTTTAGGTGATACTCTTCGGGGCCTTCCGCATATCCAAGGGAGAGAACCTGAAAACCATCCGGGCGAGAAGCCTCCGCAATGAGCTTTGGCCCATAATTATAGCGGTTGTCCTTGGAAAAAGCCTCGGTGTAAAGGGTATTGGTATTTGAGTCCAAATGGTAGCTCTCGTACATGACGTAATCTACGTAATGGCGAGGGTTATATTTATAATGAGGCAACTGCGGGTTGTAGAAGAAAATGCCACGGTTTTGCAGCAGGAGCTTATTTGGGTAAGCCTCCTTTACGCGAGCCATAAAGTCGGCAACGCCAGTGGCCGTCCATTCGAACCGGGTTTTGTTAAAGCTGTCGTCAGTCGTATAGCTGTTAGGTGCGCAGGTATCAATGGTATCCAAGAAGAGACCATCGCACCCAAGGCCGCGCCCGTAATCATCCGAAAGGATTTCCTTGATTCCGGGAATCTTATCAAAACCGTCGATGGTCATCTGATTTAGCACTTCAAACCAGGCGGGGTCTCCGATGTTGGTAAAGGCACAGTTGAAAACGGGGTTGATGTCAGGCTTTCCGTTATGGTCATTGTCATCCAAGAAGTAGGAAGCGTAGCCCGTGCCGCCAGGAGAGGACACTCCGAGGGGATCTACACCGTCAAGCGCCGTTGTCCCAGCGGGGCGGGGATCCACGCGAGGCCCCGTGCCGTCACCGATAAACCGGTCATCCTTCAGGATTTCTTCAGGTGTCAGGTTTGCCGTACGAAGATCCTCGCCGATGGCAATGTATCCAAGGACGATGGTGCCGCTGCTTCGAATTTCTTGAACCTGTTCTCTTGTTATGTCGCCCATCTTGGGGTGCAGGATGAAGACCTCGTATTGCTTTGCTTCATCAATAATGTCGTCGTTTAATACTCCATAATAGATCATGTATGAGGATTTGGTCTCGTAAGGGTACTTACTTTCCCTTGGGGCTCCCGTGTTGCTGCTGATGAACTCCTCATGCTGTATGGTATTGGTTTCCGTGCCATCCTTTCCTCCGCCGCAGGAAATCAGCGTCAGGCTGAGGAGAGAAAGTAAACATAGGGGTAGTGCTTTGGTGCGTTTCATTCGTAAGGCCTCCAGTTTAATTACAAATAGAAATATCAAAAAACCCCTTCTTATCAAGGGGTTAATGGAAGCAGATAACGGGAATCGAACCCGCCTCCTCAGCTTGGGAAGCTGATGTTCTACCAATGAACTATATCTGCAGGAATATAACCGAGCAGGTATGAATCGGCTCGATTTTTGTGCTTTCTAGCTCGACAAGGGATAGTATAACATATGTTTATGGGATTGGCTAGACCCAAATGCGAAAAACGAGAAAAATTTTTTGTTTACTTCTAAAAATAAAGGTGCTATGATAGAAAAGGTTTATTGTAATCAGACGGTTACAAACACGAGATAAATTTTGGAAGGAATTGAAGTGGAATGAAGCGATTGATGTTAGGAAACCAGGCCTTCGCCCGTGGACTCTACGAGGCAGGCTGCAGCGTGGTTTCCAGTTATCCCGGCACACCCAGTACCGAGGTGACGGAGGAAGCCGCAAAGTATGATGAAATCTATTGTGAGTGGGCACCGAATGAGAAGGTGGCCATGGAGGTGGCCTTTGGTGCTTGCCTTGCCGGTAAGAGAAGCTTTTGCGGCATGAAGCACGTAGGACTGAACGTGGCGGCTGATCCGCTCTTTACCTGTTCCTATACTGGCGTGAACGCCGGAATGATCATTTGCGTGGCAGATGACCCCGGAATGCACTCCTCACAGAATGAGCAGGACTCCAGACATTATGCCATGGCGGCAAAGGTTCCGATGCTTGAGCCTGCAGACTCCGCCGAGGCTAGAGACTTCGTTAAGAAGGCGTATGAGATTTCCGAGGAATTTGATACTCCCGTCATCATGAAGATGTGCACGCGTGTTGCACACTCTCAGAGCATTGTCGAGGAGAAGGAGCGCATTCTTCCCGAGAAAAAGCCTTATGAGAAGAATATTGCGAAGTACGTGATGATGCCTGGCAATGCCATTCGTCGTCATCCCTTCGTGGAAGAGAGAACCCGCAAGCTGATTGCGTTTGCGGAGACGACGGACCTGAACAGAGTGGAGATGGGTGACACGAAGCTTGGAATCATTACCTCCTCCACCAGCTATCAGTACGTAAAAGAGGTATTTGGTGAGAAGGCCAGCATCTTAAAGCTTGGCATGATTCATCCTCTGCCTGAGAAGCTGATCCTGGATTTCGCGGCAAGGGTAGACAAGCTCGTAATCGTTGAGGAGCTGGATCCCGTGATCGAGGAGCATTGTAAGGTGCTTGGCCTTACCGTAACTGGCAAGGACGTGCTTCCTTTAGAGGGTGAGTTCTCCCAGAATTTGATCGCAGAAAAGCTTGGCGTAGAGGTTCCTGCTTCCAGAAAGCTGGAGGAAAGCCTTCCTGGAAGACCGCCCGTGATGTGTGCAGGCTGTCCTCACAGAGGCCTGTTCTTTACGCTGGCTAAGAATAAGTGCACCGTTCTCGGCGACATTGGATGCTACACCCTTGGCGCCGTTGCACCTTTGAACGCAATGGAGATGACGCTTTGCATGGGCGCATCCATCAGCTCCATTCATGGCTTTAACAAGGCTCTTGGCGAGGAGAGCGAAGGAAAGACCGTTGCAGTCATCGGTGATTCCACGTTTATGCACTCTGGAATGACCGGCCTTGCAAACATTGCCTATAACCAGAGCAATTCCACTGTCATTATTTTGGATAATTCCATCACCGGCATGACGGGACATCAGCAGAACCCGACCACCGGCTATAACATTAAGGGTGACCCCGCAGGAAAGATTGATCTTGAGGCACTCTGCAAGGCCATGGGCTTTGAGCGCGTACGCGTGGTAGATCCTTATGATCTGGCACAGTGCGACGCAGTGATTAAGGAAGAGCTTGCAGTAAAAGCTCCTTCCGTCATTATTTCGAGACGTCCCTGTGCCCTTTTGAAGTACGTAAAGCATGAGAAGCCTCTGAAGGTTGTATGCGAGAAGTGCGTAGGCTGTAAGTCCTGTATGCGCCTTGGCTGTCCTGCCATCAGCATAAAGGATGGCAAGGCCTGCATCGACACGACGCTTTGCGTGGGCTGTGGCGTATGTAAGCAACTGTGCAAGTTTGATGCACTGCAAAACGGGTAAGGAGGGAGAGCCAAATGACAAAGAATATTATGATCGTGGGCGTTGGCGGACAGGGATCCCTTCTTGCCAGCAAATTATTGGGACATTTATTATTGACGGAGGGCTATGACGTAAAGGTTTCTGAGGTACACGGCATGAGCCAGAGAGGCGGCAGCGTGGTAACCTACGTACGCTTTGGTGACAAGGTGTATTCCCCCATCATTGACAAGGGACAGGCTGACTTTATCGTATCCTTCGAAAAGCTGGAGGCAGCAAGATATTTGGAGTATTTAAAGGCGGACGGACGCATTGTGGTCAACACGCAGGAGATCGATCCCATGCCCGTCATCACAGGTGCAACGCAGTATCCCGCTGATCTAGTGGCAAAGATGGAAGCCGCAGGCGCGAAGGTGGATGCCATGGATTGTCTTTCCCTCGCAGAGCAGGCAGGCTCCGCTAAAGCCGTAAATATCGTGTTGATGGGAAGATTGTCCAGATATTTCGACGAGATCCCCGTGGAGAAGTGGCAGAAGGCCATTGAGGAATGCGTTCCCGCGAAGTTCCTCGAACTGAATCAAAAGGCATTTTTACTTGGCAGAGGCTAAGCAAAGATAAAGCGCAACAAGTAAACTGCCGTGAGAAGAAAGTGCGGCACAGACAAAAAGGAGAACAAACCAATGGGAAATTATTTTCAGCCCGAAATCGAGACCATGCCCGTGGAGCAATTGAAGCTGCTTCAGAGCGAGAGACTAGTGGAACAGGTAAAGTACGTGTATGATCACGTAAAGTTTTACCATGACAAGATGGACGAAGCAGGCGTAAAGCCTTGGGACATCCACGGCATAGAGGATCTGCATAAGCTCCCCTTTATCAACAAGGATGATCTGCGTGATCAGTATCCTTACGGACTCCTTGGCGTGCCACTTTCCGAGTGCGTACGTATTCAGTCCACGAGCGGAACGACTGGACGCCGCGTTGTTGCATTCTATACCCAGGCAGACCTTGACGTTTGGGAGGAGTGCTGTGCAAGAGCCATTATGGCAGCAGGCGGAACGAGGGAAGACGTCGTACATGTTTGCTATGGCTACGGCCTGTTTACGGGTGGCCCTGGATTAAACGGTGGCTCCCATAAGGTGGGATGTCTTACCCTTCCGATGTCCTCTGGTAACACGGAGAGACAGCTCCAGTTCATGCAGGATCTGGGTTCCACGATCCTTTGCTGTACGCCTTCCTACGCAGCAAACCTTGGCGAGAGCATCGTAGCAAGAGGCTTAAAGGATAAGATTAAGTTAAAGGCTGGTATCTTCGGCGCAGAGCCTTGGACCGAGGAGATGCGTCATAACATTGAGGAGACTCTTGGCATTAAGGCATATGACATCTATGGCTTGACCGAGATCTCTGGTCCTGGCGTATCCTTCGAATGTGAAGAGCAGAAGGGCATGCACGTTCAGGAGGATCACTTCATTCCTGAGATCATCAATCCTGAGACTGGTGAAGTACTTCCTGAGGGCGAGGTTGGTGAACTGGTATTCACCTGTATCACGAAGAAGGCGTTCCCGCTGCTTCGTTATCGCACGAGAGACCTTTGCTATCTGACCCGTGAGAAGTGCTCCTGCGGAAGAACTCATATCCGTATGCACAAGCCGATGGGCAGAAGCGATGACATGATGGTTGTCAAGGGCGTTAACGTATGGCCTTCCCAGATTGAGGCAGTTCTGCTGAATCAGGGCTATCAGGCAAACTATCAGATCGTTGTTGACCGTATTGGTAATAACGATACCATTGAGGTTCAGGTAGAGCTTACCCCTGAGATGGTTGCAGATACCACGAAGACCGTTGCTGAGCGTGAGAAGAAGATCGTTGCTGGTCTGAAGTCCATGCTGGGCATTCTCGTTCAGGTTAAGGTGGTAGAGCCCATGACCATTCCGAGAAGTGAAGGCAAGGCAAAGAGAGTCGTTGATAAGAGAGATCTGTATCGCTAATTTTGTAGGCGAATTAGGGACATTCAAAAAAGAAATGTTAAAAACGTGTCGGGGCATCAGCCTTGGCACGTTTTTTTGTTGTATCTGGCAAAGTTTTTCTATTCAAATTGTAACAAATGTGTTAGAATAGTAAAGCAAGCATGGGGTAATGTCCCGTGCTCGAGCGAGAAGGGTTGGTAGGATTAGGGTTACATAAGGGGGTAAAGACATGCTGAAATATGAGCAGTGGTTACAGTCAGTTGGGTATTTGCAGGAGCAGATTGAGGATTTCTTCCAGGTGACGAAGTATTTGGATCAAGAGCAGGTTTATGTTCCTGATCTCGTTCCCACTTCTGAGACCTTGTACGTACAGGAGCAGTTGGAGCGCTTCTGTCATGAGCTGGAAGAGGCCTATTATCAGGTGAAGCGTCTGAATGCGCAGGTAGTGCTGGAGGGGAGACTGCGCCTTGGCGCGAATGGTCGTTATTGGCTGGAGAATGAAGAGCTGACCTGCGGACGCAGCGTTGAGCTTCTCTATAATGACGGTAAGAATATGTCTAACATTGAATCTTGGCATTCTGGCCGCATTGACCACAATGGTTCTCGTTATTATTTTACGGGAAACCGCAATCTCCAGCTGGAGGGAGTGCCTGCGCGCCTGAAACAGCATTTATAATGCTAGAAAACCTGGGAGAAAGGATACTTCCTTGACTTTTCCATGGTTTTTTAATAGAATGGTGATTTGGAAATGTCGTTAACAGCGACATATGACAATCCAAGAATAAAATGATCCCTTCCGGAGGGAGGGAAAAGGGATCATTAGCGCCTGGACCTTAAGGGTTGACGAGGATGGCAGTAATCGAAAGACTCGGCGGATGCTGTCACGGCCTTGGCGAGTCGTCACGAAGAAAGAAAAAAGCAGAATAAAAACTGTAACAGAGGTTCTTCGAGCGCCAAAATAAGAATATCGTGGAAACACGAGACATAAGGGTAAGGAGATTTTATGTATACGATTAGTGATTTGTATGACCTGGATCATACGCTGGCAAAGGACTATCTTTCTCAGTTTACCTATCCTTGGGAGGCTTTGAAGGGAATTAAGGACATGATCCTTGCACTTGGCCCCACGCTGGGTGAGGATTATGAAGAGGTATCCGAGCATGTTTGGGTACACAAGACCGCAACGGTTTTCCCTTCCGCATATCTTGGGGCACCCTGCATCATTGGACCTGAGACGGAAGTAAGACATGGCGCATTCATCAGAGGATCAGCTCTGGTTGGCGCTAACTGTGTGGTTGGTAATTCTGTTGAGTTAAAGAACGTGATTCTTTTTGACCATGTACAGACGCCTCATTATAACTATGTTGGCGACAGTATCCTTGGTTATTACAGCCATATGGGCGCAGGTTCCATCACCTCCAACGTAAAGAGCGACAAGCAGCTGGTTGTCGTACACAATGGTACGGAAAAGATGGAGACTGGCATGAAAAAATTCGGCGCCATGCTTGGTGATCACGTAGAGGTTGGCTGTAATGCAGTTTGCAACCCTGGTACCGTGATCGGCAGAAACAGCAACGTATATCCCACCTCCTGCGTGAGAGGCGTTGTACCCGCTAACAGCATTTACAAGAACAGCGGTGAGATCGTCGAGAAGAACTAATCCGACAGGCGTTCAAAGCCATCGGAGCGTATGTTGAAAAATTGAATATAGAATGTTGATTAGGGAGAAAATAGAATATGAGAGTAGTTATTCAGGATAATTACGAGAAGATGTGTAAGTGGGCGGCAAATTACATTGCTGGCAAGATCAATGCGCACAAGGAGGCTCGTCCTTTTGTTTTGGGTCTTCCTACCGGTTCCTCACCCATCGGTGTTTACAAGGAGCTGGCAAGAATGAACAAGGCTGGCGAGGTTTCCTTCGCAAACGTAGTAACCTTTAACATGGACGAGTATTTAGGCCTTCCTCACGAGCATGACCAGAGCTACTGGTACTTCATGCATGACAATTTCTTCAATCATCTGGTAGACATGAAGCCTGAGAACATCAATATCTTAAACGGTATGACGGATGATCCCGAGGGCGAATGCGCTAGATACGAGGAGAAGATCGCATCCTACGGCGGAATTGACCTGTTCATGGGCGGCATTGGCGTTGATGGTCACATTGCATTCAACGAGCCTTATACTTCCCTGGCTTCCCGCACTGGCGTGAGAGACCTGACCACCGATACCAGAATCGTGAACAGCCGTTTCTTCGGAAATGATCCCGAGAAGGTTCCTGCAAAGGCTTTGTCCGTTGGCGTTGGCACCGTTACCGATTCCAAGGAGGTTCTGATCCTGATCAATGGTCACAACAAGGCAAGAGCCCTTGCTGCAACCGTTGAAGGCGGCGTTTCCCAGAAGTGGACCTGCTCCGCACTGCAGATGCACAATGCTGCAATTCTTGCAGTTGATGAGGCTGCCTGCGGCGAGCTTACCGTTGACACTTACAAGTATTTCCTGGATATTGAGAGAAAGGAGAGACTGTAAGAATGGGCAAGTATTTTGGTACTGATGGCTTCCGTGGCGAGGCTAACAAGGATTTAACGTTTGAACATGCAGTGAAGATTGGCCGTTACCTCGGCTGGTATTACGGAGCAAGAGAGGGGAAGAAGGCAAAGATCGTTATCGGTAAGGATACGAGAAGATCCAGCTACATGTTTGAGTATGCACTCTGCACGGGTCTGATGGCCAGCGGCGCTGACGCTTACATCATGCATGTTACCACGACTCCTTCCGTAGCATACATCACCAGAGTTGATGATTTCGACTGCGGTATCATGATTTCCGCATCCCATAACCCTTACTATGACAACGGCATTAAGCTGCTGAATGGTAATGGCGAGAAGATGGATGAGGAGACCATTCTGAAGGTTGAGGATTACATTGACGGAAAGATCGAGATTCCCGTTGCTGAGCGTAACGAGATCGGCCGTACCGTTGACTACGTGGCAGGCAGAAACCGTTACATTGGCTTCCTGATTTCCTTGTCCAAGTACAGCTTCAAGGACGTTAAGGTTGGTCTTGACGTTGCAAACGGCGCAGCATGGCAGATCGCCCGCGGCGTATTCGAAGCACTTGGCGCTAAGATCTACGTGATGAATGATCATCCCGATGGATACAACATCAACACCGACTGCGGAAGCACTCATATCGAGCATCTGCAGAAGTTCGTGGTTGACAACGGACTTGATGTTGGTTTCGCATTCGACGGCGACGCAGACAGATGTCTGGTTGTAGATGAGAAGGGTAACGTTGTTACCGGTGACCATGTTCTTTACATCTATGGTCTGTACATGAAGGAGCGCGGAAAGCTTCTGAACAACAAGGTTGTTACCACGATCATGAGTAACTTTGGTCTGTACAAGGCACTGGACAAGGTTGGCATCGAGTACGAGAAGACCAAGGTTGGTGACAAGTATGTATATGAGAACATGGTTCAGACTGGTAACCGTATCGGCGGTGAGCAGAGCGGTCACACCATCTTCCTGAAGTATGAGACGACCGGTGACGGTATCGTAACGGCTTTGAAGATGATGGAAGTATTGCTGGCTAAGGGTAAGCCCATGAGTGAGCTCGCAGCTCCCGTGGTATTCTATCCTCAGGTGCTTAAGAATGTTCGCGTTAAGAGCAAGCCCGACGCACAGAACGATCCTGACGTACAGGCAGCAGTGAAGAAGGTTGCTGACGAGCTTGGCGATACCGGAAGAATTCTGGTTCGTGAGAGCGGTACCGAGCCTGTAATCCGTGTCATGGTTGAGGCTGAGAGCGATGAGATCTGCGAGAAGTACGTAGACTCCGTCATCGAGGTGATCAAGTCCAAAGGACATTTGGCATAATCGTATATGAGAATTTCCCGCCCCGCAGGATTGCATCCTGCGGGGCGCTTTTTTGTAAATCTACTTTGACAATTTAGAAAAATTATGTTAGTTTATTATGTATGGGTGCTTTAAAGCGTCATAGTTTAAAGCGAAAAAACATGAGAGTAATCCATTGTCAATCGATTGCCTTCGGTGATGGTGGCTATGGAAAATGGAGGAATGAAAGATGCCGGTAACAGATTTATTGGAGCGGAATCATAAGTTGTATGGAGATGAGGTAGCGCTGGTGGAGTTGAATCCCAGCATGCCAGACACGAGAAAGACAACTTGGAAGGAGTATGACCTGGTACAGCCGACGAGTTCAACGCCTTATCGCCGCGAGATTACCTGGAGCATTTTCGATGAGAAGGCAAACCGCGTGGCAAACATGCTGTTGTCCCGTGGCATTCAGAAGGGAGACCGCGTTGCGATTTTGATGTTCAACTGTCTGGAGTGGTTGCCTATTTATTTTGGAATCTTAAAGACGGGTGCGATTGCCGTTCCCTTTAATTTCCGTTTTGCTGCAGATGAGATTCAGTATTGTGCGGATCTGGCAGAGGTTCACGTGCTGTTCTTTGGCCCGGAGTTTATTGGCCGTATCGAGTCCATCGAGGAAAAGCTTTCCAAGGGCAGACTTCTGATCTATGTTGGTGATGGTTGTCCTACCTTTGCAGAGAGCTATCGCGAGCTCGTGGCAGATTGCTCCAGCCAGGCACCGCTTGTTCGTCTGGAGGAAGAGGATGATGCGGCAATTTATTTCTCTTCAGGAACAACTGGCTTCCCTAAGGCTATTTTACATAATCATGAGAGCCTGACGCAGGCAGCACAGATGGAGCAAAAGCACCATCTGACTGGCAGAGATGACGTGTTCCTGTGCATTCCTCCTCTGTATCATACTGGTGCGAAGTTCCACTGGATGGGTAGCCTTTGCGCGGGCAGTAAGGCAGTTCTGCTCAAGGGAACCTCTCCGGAGATCATTTTGGATGCCGTTTCTAAGGAGCATTGTACGATTGTTTGGCTGTTGGTGCCTTGGGCACAGGATATTTTGGAGGCGTTGGATCGCGGCGACTTAAAGCTTTCTGATTACCAGCTGGATCAGTGGAGATTGATGCACATCGGTGCTCAGCCCGTTCCGCCTTCGCTGATTAAGCATTGGAAGGAATATTTCCCGAATCATATGTATGATACAAACTATGGTCTGTCCGAGTCCACTGGCCCTGGTTGCGTACATCTTGGCATTGAGAACATTCACAAGGTTGGTGCGATCGGCGTTCCTGGCTATCGCTGGAAGTGCAAGATCGTTGACGAGAACGGCGAGACCGTAAAGCAGGGTGACGTGGGTGAGCTTTGCGTGAAGGGACCTGGCGTGATGACCTGCTATTACAACGATCCGAAGGCAACGGCCGAGACCATCAAGGACGGCTGGCTGTTTACTGGCGATATGGCAATGCAGGACGAGGATGGCTTTATCTTCCTGGTAGACAGAAAGAAGGACGTCATCGTCAGCGGTGGTGAGAACATTTATCCCGTTCAGATTGAAAACTTCCTTGCAGCATATGACAAGGTGAGCGACGTGGCAGTCATTGGTCTTCCTGACAAGCGCTTGGGCGAGATTACGGGCGCGATCATTCAGATCAAGGATGGAATGACCTGTACGGAGGAGGAGATTGAGGAGTATTGCAAGGGCCTTCCTCGTTACAAGAGACCTAAGAAGATCATCTTTGCTGATGTTCCGAGAAATGCCACGGGCAAGATCGAAAAGCCTGCGCTTCGCAAGAAATATGGCGCGGAATACCTTGTGGCTCAGCAAAA
>SVFO01000019.1:0-20240 GCA_015056795.1 Lachnospiraceae bacterium | reverse complement strand
GATATAATACATTTTGTTCGCAGGAATGGCGGAATTGGCAGACGCGCACGGTTCAGGTCCGTGTGGTGGCAACACCATGAGGGTTCAAGTCCCTCTTTCTGCAGGTGTTTTTAAGGCTTTCCATGATGTGTCATGGAAAGCCTTTTTTTCCTTATTTTTCAAGGGTTTTCGAACCTTTTCCGGTTTTGTCTTGTTTCGTCTAAATTCGTCCAAAAACACCCCTTTTTTGGCCAAGTGGTAGTAAAAATGGTAGTAAAAAAAGCAGTAGTCCGTCCCTTGCCCGTCAAGGCTTCCGAGATTTTAAACATTGAAAATTTTGGCTTTTTTCCCCTGCTTTTGACCCATAACGAGCCTCGGAAGGGTAATTTAGTCCGCATATGACGGACAAAGACGAAAAAAGGAAGAAAAAATTTCGGACCTGCTGCCCTGGCCTAAATTTCAGTCAAAATGGCGTTTGTCCAAAAACTGTCCAAAAAGTGTCCAAAAGTTGTCCATTGCAATCCTTTTTTCAACGTGATATTGTTATAATGCAAAAAGAAATGAGACAGGCGAAAGCGTAGTGAAAAAAACGCCTCGATCGTTTCTTTTTTTGTTTCAGCCCCAAATGGGACCCGAAAGGCACCTGGCCGCGTCAAGCGGCAAGGTGCCTTTTTTGTACTCGAAACGCGGTTATAAAAAAGATGAAAAAAGGAGAGAGGACGGAGGATGTATTTTTGCAAGGGTAACGGCGAGCTGTTCATGCTGGAAGTGATGATGAGGCAGGTTCCGGGGTTCATGCCCCGAAGAAGCGGAATTAGGGTCATCCAGGACCTGACGGTAAACGAGGTCTTTGGAAAGGAAGGGAAGGAGGAAATGATGTTAAGGATGGAAAAGTACGAAGTGCCGGAACGGCTTCGAAGTGAAGCGGTGGGCAGGGACGAAAAGGACTGCCTCTTTCGCAACGAGGCGCACAGAAATCGGTTTGTGAAGTTGCTTGGGGGTTCCTTCGAAAGGCAGATGACGGGAAACGGTAGGTTCCTAGCCGCGGCGTTTCTGCTTACCAGTGATGAGTGGCTTTGGGAAAAGACGAAGGATCAGGTGACGGACGTGGGGATCCTGTTTGATAATGCGTCCATTCAGGGCTCCAGCCCAGAACAGTATGTATTGTTCCACTCGGCAAAGGAGATCTATACGGGCGTTCAGTTTATCAGTTATGAGGAAATGGTTGATTCCGAGACCGTCAGCAACGAGATCTTGTCCCTGATTGTGAGCGCCTACCTGCTTCGGGTGGCGGGCATCAATTTGGCAAGGGGGTGAGCGACATGGGAAAGGTAACTTACAAGGTGCTTGACGAAAAGGGGAGAATTACGATCCCGCAGGATTACAGAAAGGCGGCGGGATTGTTTGCGGGTGACGTGATCCGTCTTACGCTGGACGCGGAGAATGGCAGGATGACCGTTTCCAAGGCTGACATCATGGATTATGAAAAGGAAGATCCTGAGATGCTGGAAGCATGCATCTATGCGGCGGTAAGAACCCTGACGCGTGAGAAGAAGGTGGCGCTTGCAGCAAGCCTCCTGTCGCCCATGTCGGGAGGAGAACGATGACGGAAGTGAGTGAGGGAAACGACGCGGCATCCAAAAACGAAAGAAGCTCTGAATTCGTTCAGGGGGACAGGGTGTTGGTGGATGCCGTTTTTTACAAGCAAAGCCTCGTTGAGTACGTAGAGGATAAAAGGGGAAAGGCGATAGGGGCGAAGGAAGGGATCCTCAAGATTCAGTGTGACGAAAGCGGAATGCCCGGTGAGCCTTCCTCGGGGATTGTTGGCGTGAGGATCTGGCAGCTTAAGGCTGACGCACCCATGGAAGCGCGGTTCGCAACGCAGTACGCGAGAAGCGATTTGGGGCTAGGTGCCCCCAAAAGGGACGAGTACCGCAGCGCATGGGAGGGAACGGTTGAAAAGTCTGACTTAGAGGACGCGTGGGAGCGCATTTCAAGACTCACCAGTGCTGACCTTGGGGGTCACCGACTGTCCGTTTCCGACGTGGTCGAGTTGACCGACAACGCAGGATCCCGTTTCTTCTACGCGGAGACGGAAGGCTTTGCGGAAGTTGAGTTTCAATAATTTTAAGAAGGGAGAAAGAAATGGCAAGGAGTGAAAGGCAAAAGAACTTGCCAGCTTCGGAAGAGGTTGGTGCGGAAAAAAAGGAGAACACGGCGGAGGGCATCAGTGCGGCTGACGTGGCCGTGGAGAAGATGATCGCGGAAAACCGCGAAAAGGCCGAGGTAAAAAGGGACGAAAAACGTGAAGGCGCAACTGAATCGAGGAGCGGCATTGCTCCCAAAAAGTATGACGTGCGGGTTGGACTGTTTCCTTCGGAAGGTCCCGTAAGGGGCGTGTGCACCGTGACCATCGGCGGTGAGTTCGCGGTGAAGAACGTGAAGGTCGTCGAGGGCAGCAAGGGACTGTTCGTGTCCATGCCTTCCTATAAGTCCGGTGATGAGTACAGGGACCTGTTCTTTCCAGTGACCAAGGAGGCGAGGGCCGAGCTTCAGGAGGCCGTGCTTAATGAGTACGAAAGACAGGTGCAGATCCACAAGTATGACGCTCATCAGGGCAGTCAGCCCATGCAGGCAGAAGCACCGCAGGGCGTACCCATGAATGCAATGGCGTAAACAGCCGAAAAAGCATTGTTGAAAACTGAATATGGAACAAAAAAAACAATTAATAAAAATGGAGGAAACAAAAGTGAAGAATTTTATCGAGACTAAGATGATGAAGGCAAAGATGGCAATGACTGGCATGAAGGACAAGGCTTTGGCCGTGCTGGCTGACTGTAAGGGTGAGAACTATGTGGACACCGCGGTGAAGATTCTGATCGCGGTGGTGCTGGGCGCGCTGCTTCTGGCAGGATTGTATGCCCTGTTTGGCGACGTGGTGATGCCAACCCTGACCCAGCGCGTGACCGAGATGTTTGATTACGCGGGATGATGAGGGAAGCGGCGGTCCTTGTGATTCTCATGACGTGTGCCGTGGGGGACGCAAGGACGAGAACCATTCCGAACGCATTTCCGCTGGCAATCGCGGCGTGCTGCCTGATCCCGCCCCTTTCGGTTCATCCGACGGGGGCATTGGCGGCACTGCCACTTTTGTTTGCGGCGCTGGCCTGCGGCGGCGTGGGAGGCGGTGACGTAAAGGTCGTGGCGGCCCTGGGGCTCGTCGTTGGCCCCGTAAGGGCATTTTTGATTTTGACCGCGGCACTTGCCTTCCTTGTGGCCTGGGATGCCTTAATGAGGCTTGTGCGGAGGGGAGGGAGGGCGTATCCTTTTGTGCCCTTCCTGTCCGTCGCCGCGTTCGTCACGCTGTGCGTCATGAGGTGAGCGTCAGCGGATTGAATGCAAAACAGGGCGTGTCGGGCAAGGAAAAAACGCGCCGCGAGGCTTGGAATTGATTTTTAGAGTGAGGTGTGAATGAATTGAGAAACAGAACGACTTTGGGAATTTTGTGCATCGCGGCATCGCTGATCCTGTGCTTCGTCGTGACGCCCTTCATTAACAGGGGCATGAGCGCGAAGACAAAAATCGTCAGGATGAGGTCGGACGCGAAGGCCGGAGCGGCAATAGAGCCCTCCATGCTGGAAGAGGTCGAAGTGGGAAAGTACAACCTGCCAGACAAAGTGATCATAAGCAGGGATGACGCGGTCGGAAAGTACCTGACGGCCGACGTGCTGGCAGGGGACTATCTGCTTGCTGGCAAGGTGACGGACGAACCCGAAAGGGAGAACGAATACCTTTTTAAACTGGACGGGAAGAAACAGGCGATGAGCGTGACGATCGGTTCCTTTGCGGAGGGCCTTTCGGGAAAGCTGAAAAGCGGCGACGTGGTGTCGGTGATCGTCCCCGACTTTCAGAAGACGGGAAAGACGGTCATTCCCACGGAACTGAAGTACGTGGAGGTCATTGCCGTGACCGCAAAGTCAGGAAATGACGCAAATGACGGGAAGGCGAAGGCGGCTTCGGATGATGAGGATGACGGAAAGCGCGAGCTGCCGACCACCGTGACGGTGCTGGTGACGCCACTGCAGAGCAGGATCCTCGCCATGCTGGAAAAGGACGGCAACATGCATCTGTCCCTGGTGTACCGCGGGGACGCGGCAAACGTGAAGAAGTTCATTGACGAACAGGACGGGGCGCTTGCCGAGATTGAAATGCTCCTTGACGCCGCTGCGGAGGAAAAGGCGCAGAAGGGCGGGAAGTACGTGACCGTCGGATCTGACGGAACGACGATCACGGCAACGTACCTTGGATCTGCCAGGACGAACGTGATCACGGAGGGCAACCGCATCGCGACGGGTGACCTTCCGGCGACTGCGGCAACTGGAATCGAGGACGTGAAAAAGGCCGGGGAACTGACCGGTCAGCAGTAAGGAGGAATTTTCGATGGCTTTTGGCAAAAGAAAGTGGGAGAAGGACGAAAAGGCCGGAGGCAGGATCCCGGGCGGCACGGTTGCCGTGTGGGGGAGCGCGAACTGCGGTAAGACCGTGACCTCGATCAAGCTGGCCGAGCGTCTTACGGGGATGGGAAGGAACGTCCTGCTGATCTTTGCTGACCCGGAAACGCCCGTGTTTTCATACGGATGCCCGCCCTCCGAGCTTATGGGGGATGGCTCGCTTGGACGGGTTCTGGCGGCACCGCGCGTGAACGAACGGCTGGTTAAGGAAAACTGCGTCTTTTACAAGAAGAACAAGTACCTTTCCATGCTTGGGTGGAGGAAGGGTGAAAACCGCTTCACCCATCCGGCGTTCAGCGACGCAAGGGTGACGGAGCTGCTTAAGGCCGCGGAAGCCGTCGCGCCCTTCGTGATCGTGGACTGCACGAGCCGCATTTCAACGGACGTGCTGACGGCGAACGCGCTCCTTCTGGCGGACTCCGTTGTCCGCATGACGGGCTGCGACCTTAAGTCCGTCAGCTATTTTACCAGCCAGCTCCCGCTTCTTTCGGATGCCAAATGGAACCTGGCTGATTACGTGAAGGTGGCTGGAAACGTGATGCCGAATGAGGCACGGGGAAACGCGGACGGAATCCTCGGGAAGGCAGCGTTCCAGATTCCGCACTCGCTGGAGGTGGAGAAGCAGTTTCTGGAAGGGGAGCTGTTCAGCGAGCTTTGCTACAAGGAAAGCAGGGCGTTTCGAAGTGAGGTTGCCAGGTTAAGCATGGAGGTGTTTGGAACGTGAGGGACTTAATGAGAAGTGACGACAATCAGGAACTCTTTTTTGGCGCGAAGACGGAGGAGAAGGGTTTTGCGGAAGTGCTGGAAGAGGTGCGAAGCCACGTGACGAGGGAGGAATCCGTGCTTTTGACGGATAAGGCGGACGCGGAGCTGCTTAAGAGAAACGTGCGCCAGTACCTTCTCGATCACGGGCTGTCGGCAAGGGGATATTCTGCGGACGAACTCGTAAGCGCCATCTACGAGGAGATGGCGGGATACTCGATCCTTACGAAGTACGTGATGGCCGAGGGCGTGGAGGAGGTCAATGTCAATTCATGGAAGGACGTGCAGGTGCAGTATGCCGACGGGCGCGAGGTAAAGGTGCCGGAACGGTTTGAATCACCCGAACACGCGGTCAACGTGCTACGAAGGATGCTCCACGCATCGGGAAACGTGCTGGATTCCGCATCGCCCGTCGTCTTGGGGCACCTTGGAAAGAACGTCAGAATTGCCGTCATGAAGGCTCCCGTCGTTGACGAGGAGGTAGGCGTTGCGGCTTCCATCAGAATCGTGAATCCGCAGAACCTGACGAAGGAGGACTTCCTTCGGAGCGGAACGGCGACGGAGGGGATGCTGGACTTCCTCGCGGCGCTGATCCGGCACGGCGTAAGCGTGTGCGTGGCTGGCGCGACAAGCTCGGGAAAGACCACGCTGACGGGCTGGCTTCTTACGACAATACCGAACGAAAAGCGCGTGTTCACCATCGAGAACGGCTCAAGGGAGCTGGCACTTGTGCGTGAAAAGGACGGCCACGTCTTAAACAACGTGGTGCACACCCTGACGCGCCCTTCGGAGAATCCGTCCATGAACGTGTCTCAGGAAGACCTTCTGGACGTGGCGCTTCGATTCGATCCCGAGATCATTTGCGTGGGCGAGATGCGTTCTTCCGAGGCGTATGCGGCGCAGGAGGCCGCAAGAACCGGACACACGGTGATCAGCACCGTGCATTCCAATTCCTGCGAGGCGACCTACGGAAGGATCGTGACGCTTTGCAAGAGGGCCAGCGACATGGGAGACGAGACGCTGATGAAGATGGTGACGGAGGCCTTTCCCGTGATCGTGTTTACGAAAAAGCTCGATGACAAAAAGAGAAAGGTCATGGAGATTCTGGAGTGCGAGGTTACGCCGGAGGGAAAAAGGAACTTCCGCAGCCTTTACCGTTATGAAATTAAGGAAGTGACCAGGACTGACGAGGGATGCAGGATCACGGGCGAGTTCGTGAAGGGCGAGGCACCCTCGGAGGGGCTTTGCAAAAGGCTCCTGTCCAACGGCATGCCGAAGGCCGAACTGGAAAGGATTGGTGGAAGGGTATGATTGCGATTAGGATTGTTGCGGCCCTCGGAATGATCGCTGGGCTGTTTTTTGCCCTCGGCATTAAGCCGGAGGATTTTGCGGAGGGCTTGTTTGGGCGGATCACAAAGGGATCGGGAAGCATTCGTGACGAGATCCTGGAGGAAACGAAGAAAAAGAAGAAGTCAGCACTGAGGCTTGAACTGGAGGAGGTTTCTCGGATCCTGGAGGACACGGGAAGAAGCAGCGCAATGCCGCTGCTTTGCACGATTTCAATTTGCCTGTTTGGCGCGGGTGCGGTCGTTGCGGCACTGTTCGGGAATTACTTTTTGATTCCCGTCCTCGCGGTCGGGTTTGCGCTTCTGCCCTTTTGGTACGTAAGGCTGACGGCGGGGAACTGGCACAAGTTACTGGACGCGGAGCTGGAGACTTCGCTGTCCGTGATCACGACGGCGTACCTTCGCTGCGAGGACCTGATAACGAGCGTGTCGGAGAACGCGGGATACCTAAACCCGCCCGTCAGGACGGTGTTTGAAAAGTTTTTGCACAGGGTAAGATTCGTTGACCCTGACGTGGACGCGGCCCTGGACGAGCTGAAGGGAAGCATTAAAAACGCGGTTTTTGAGGAATGGGTGGACGCGCTGAAGGCATGTCAGTACGACAGGTCACTGAAGTCGGTGCTGGTTCCGATCGTGACGAAGCTTTCCGACGCGAGGATCGTAAACTCGGAGCTGGAGATGATGCTGTCAGAGCCCAGAAAGGAATTCATTACCATGGCGGTGCTGGTCGTATCCAATGTGCCGCTCATGTACTTCCTCAATAAGGACTGGTTTCACGCGCTGACGCAGACAATCGTGGGTCAGGTCATGATGGCAGTCTGCGGAGCGGTGATCTTTGTTTCGGCGGCGTTCGTGATTCGGTTGACGAGGCCGATGGAATACTAGGGGAGGCAGGGGAATGAAGTTATTGCTTTTGTTGATTTTTGTTACTTTCGCGGTGGGCCTGTTTTCCCTGCTGTGCGGCGTTCTGCGACTGCCGACGCTTCGGACGGGACGCGCGATGTCGGGCTCCGGCAAAAAGGATAAGCCCCTGTCGAAGCTTTTGGAAGGTTACTGTGAGGCAGGCGCGGCGAAGTTTGCGGGACTTGTGCGGATGAACGAGTACAGGAGGGCGAGGCTGGAAAAGACGCTGAAGGCGGCCGGAAGCGAAATGACCCCCGAGGAGTTTCAGGCGAGGGCCGTGCTTAAGGCGGGAGCCTGGGCCATCCTGATTCCTCCCGCGCTGTGGCTTTTGCCACTTCTTGCAGTTCCCCTTTTGGTGCTTGTCGTGCTGACCTACCTAAAGGAAACCGGGAGCGCGGAGGAAGCGCTTCGGGAAAAGCGCGAGGCAATCGAGGGCGAGGCGTACCGCTTTGCGTCAACGATAACGCAGGAGCTGAAAAACGGAAGGGACGTGCTCTCCATGCTGGAGAGGTACAAGAGGAACGCGGGCGAGGCGTTTCGAAGGGAGCTTGACGTGCTCTGCGCTGACATGAGGTCAGGCAGCTACGAGGCGGCCCTGACAAGGTTTGAGGCACGCGTGGGAAGCGCGCAAATCAGCGACATGACGAGGGGACTGATCGGGGTGATCCGGGGGGATGACGGAGGCGCGTACTTCCAGATGCTTACCCGTGACTTTAAGGAGGCGGAGCTTCGAAGGCTGAAGGCAAAGGCAGCCAAGATTCCGCCCAAGGTACGGATCTTTTCCCTCGCCATGCTGATGTGTTACCTGGCGACCTTCTTCGTGATCATCATATACGAGATCATAAACAGCATGGGAAGCATGTTTTAGCGGAAGGCGGTGAGGCGTTAGATGAAAAGGATTTGGAACGTATTTCGTGACAGGCGGGGTGAGGGATACGTGGACGTTGCGGTTGCCGTGTTTGCCATTTTGATGGCGGTGGCGGTCGGAGTTCAGGCGTTTCCCGTGTTCATTGCGAAAATGCAGCTGGACAACTTTGCCGACGAGCTGATCCGCGAGGCGGAGGTAAGCGGCAGGGTCGGAACCGAAACGGCTGCAAGGTACGAGAGACTTGCAGAAAAGACGGGCATGAGTCCGACGGTCACATGGTCAGCGTCAGGGAGGATACAGCTGAATCAGGAGGTCAGCGTTCGGGTAACTCTTGACGTGAACCTTGGGCTTGGGATCGTGGGTGATTTTCCCGTAAGGCTGACGAGTGAGGCGGCAGGAAAGAGTGAGGTGTACTGGAAATGACGGACGTGGGGTTAAACAGATTTCGAAGCGACGTGACCGAACGTGGACGGCTGACGGCTGATAAGTGTATTCAAGCCTTAAGGGATGGATTTTCGCAAATTCTCACCGACGACAAGGGAAACCTTACGCCGCTTGCCGTTGCGCTTGTGATCATTATAATGCTGGTGACTGTCTCCGTCACAAAGTTTATGGAACTTTGGATTACTGCATCCGGCGTGAGGGACGCCTTTGAGGAGGCGATGATTTCCGTCGTGACGGAGAATTACAACGAGACCTATCACTGCGTCAGGGAAGGATATGCCGGAGGGTATGAGCCTACGGGATACGGATTTTATGAGTCGGTGGACCTTGGTGACATAGGCGGCAGGCTGGGAAGTCTGCTGGGGCTCACCGTCAGCGGAAGCAGGCTGGTGAAACTAAATGACCATGGCGACTCGGACTTTGTGCTCAGCGAGATAAGCGCGGGGGTTAGCAACACTCACCTGCAAAACGGTGGGGAGGTCTTTTCGGCGGAAGGGACGCTGCTTCTGGAAATCCCGCTTCGTTTTGAGGGAAGGGTGCTGTTTCAGATACCCATTCGGCTGAAAGTGAAGGCGAGGATGAGGGAGAAGTTCTAAGCATCACGTTTTTGGGAATGAATTACCAAAAGATTGGAGTGTTTCTGAAAATGCTCAAAACCATTTCATTTCACATGATTTTGAGGAACTTTAGAAATGTCCTTTACTTATTTGGCCAAATTCTAAAAAAAATTAAAATACGCATTGCGTAATTGAAAAATATGTGCTATGCTCTTCTTAAAGGATGTACGCGATGCGTAAAACAAAGGAGGGCCAAATAAAGATGGATAAGAAAAATGAGAACAAGAATAACGAGAACAAAAATAATGCCAACATGGAGCAACTGATCCAGCTTCGTAAGGAGACGGGGATGAACAGAAAGGAGTTTTGCGAGTATTTTGACATTCCCTATCGCACGATGACGGACTGGGAACTTGGAAACAGAACTATGCCAGACTACCTTCTGCGCCTCATGGCGTACAAGGTAAAGATAGAGGCATTGCATGAGAAGAAAAAGAAGGGAGACGGTGAGAATGAAGGAAAAGAAAAGATTGAACCGTGACATTATCAGCGTGGTGATTTCATTAGCTTGCGTTGCCATTGCCGGAGTCTTTCTTTGGACGAACGGAAAACGGCCTGAAATGGATAATGGCGCGTCAGGGGAAGTGGCGGCAAAGGAAGACGTCAGCGTACCTGCGGAGACTTCACGGGAAGAGGACAAACCCGTAGTGGTACAGATTTCACTTACTGAGGAATTAAATCCTTCGGAAGAACCGGCGGTAAACACAAGTGGCTTCTTGATTACTTCTGGTGAGGTAAAGGAAGTGCAGCCAATTCAGGAAGAGCCGAAAGCGCCTGTGGAGGTAATGGATCCTCCAACGCTTAAGGAGGGTACGGACCTTACGGATCCGGGCAAAGTTCCTGAGTATGTGCAGCAAACCGAAACATCGGAAAAACCGCAGGACACGGTGAAAACGAAAAAAACAAAAGATGAGAGCCATCCAGGGCAGATTTACGTGGAAGGATTTGGATGGATTCAAGACATAGGGCCAGGAGTTGTGGTTGATTTAACAGACATGTATATGAATGGAAATATTATAGGAGACATGTAATAACAAAAATAATTTGAAATATCTGCGTTTGTGACGTATGATATTAATACACGGACAAGGGGTGAACATAATGGATAAGGAGAGGCTGCATCAGGAGGACCTTCAAAGAATACGAGGATTTCGCTTGATTGATGATGATTTTATGAATGCATGTTTCGATGGCAACATTGAAGCAACGGAGCTGATTCTTAGGATCATTCTTAACAAGCCTGACATCACGGTAAAACGTGTAACTACTCAAAAGGTTATGAAGAATTTGCTTGGGCGTGACATATGGTTGGACGTGGACGCCGATGATGCGGAAGGCATAACCTATGACATCGAAATCCAAAGATCTGATAAGGGAGCTAACCGTAAAAGGGCAAGGTATCACTCCAGTATTATGGACGCGCGTTTGCTTAAACATGGAGAAGATTTTTCGGACCTTCCAGAATCTTACGTGATTTTTATTACGGAACATGACGTAATTGGTCGTAATTTGCCGATATACTTTATAGAGAGAAAGATTACTAACACTGGAGAGCTTTTTCAAGACGGAGAGCATATCATATACGTAAATGGGGAAGATAAGAATGGTGCTACGGAATTAGGCAAACTAATGCATGACTTCTTCTGCACGGATCCGGATGATATGCACTATAAAGCGTTGGCGGATAAAGTCAGGTATTTTAAGGAAGACGAGAAAGGGGTGGCTAAGATGTGTAAGGTCATGGAAGATATGAGACAATCAGTTGCACAAGAGACTGAATGGAACACAAAAGTTAAGAGTGTTGTGAGATGGATCGAAATGGGGCTTACTTATGATCAAATTGCAAAAGGAGAAGATCTTTCGGTAGAGCAGGTAGAAGAGATCGCATCTCAGCAGAAGTTATGATGAAATCATAAAAATTTAAGGTAAAGCACGGTACAATAGCCGTGCTTTTTTTATTTCGCAAATTTGGAGGGAAAAATGAAAAGATTAGCTAACTTAGCCATGGCTGCCTGCTTGATTCTTTTTATGTGCAACCCATCTATGGTTTTGGCTGTAGGTGAGGGAAACATTGACCATGGCGGTGGAGGCTGGGGCGATGGTTCTGACCAGAATAAGTGGGAGATGTTTGATGAAGGAATTAGGGCGACCGTCATAGATGCAGAGACGGGAGATCCAGTAAGCATTTCGGTTGACTTGTCAAATGCAAACACAAGTGACATAAAAGTACATTTTGGAAAAGTTTCTAAATCATCTTACAGGAATGGTACCGAATTACAGATATCCGCTCAGCAATATGAATCTGGGAGACCAAGCATGAAGCTCCCAAAAATCATAAACACTAATTCATATCCTGCCAGCATTCAGGACATAAAAAGATACTTTACGGATGAACAGGTACTTCGATCGATTGCCGGATATGTCGGCATGGACTTTGACGTCATGATCGGCGGTCAGTACAAGCTCCTGATTGAGCCGATTGCATACGTGACTTTTCAGGGGATTAGGACGGCTTTTACCGCAACTGAGGCAGCTCTATATAATGCAAAGGTGAATGGGCTTCTTCGGACGAAGATGCCTTCCCTGTCGCATAAGAATCTGCCGCTTGCATTGTTTCTGGAGAGGGATGACGCGGGTTATGCGGCGTGGACTGGTTCCAGAACGGATAAGGTGAATGATTCCGCGATCATCAGCAGTCTTGGTCTCGGCATCGTCAGGTTCAACGGTGAGGAACCGTCAGACTCGGCGACGATTGAATATCTTTCCGCTCCCGATTATGTTTACAGGACGGATACTTACGTGATTACGACGGTTACCGTGAGTGGAGGCTGGGCGGATCCGAGTAATCCGGCTAGCGTGTGCTTCCACATTTTGGGGCAGGATTACTGGGCGACCAACGTTTATTATCCGGAGGGCGGTCAGCAGCTGGCTTGGGTGTGCTGGAAAACGCCGTCAACGCCGCAGACGGTAGAGATTACGGTGTCTTCTTCCAGAAGCTTAAGCAAGGCGAAGATCACGGCAAACATCGTGAAGCTGGAGGACAACCCTCCTCCGAATCCCGTTGCGGATGACGTAAATCCCGGGTGGAACGGAAGCCTTGCTGCGGGCCCTGGTACGCCTGAGAGGACCAGCGCGTCGTGGACGCTTTGGAAGTGTAACTGGCATCCGAACCTGAAATGGGAGGCAAACTGGCAATGGGTCGATACGGGGCACCTGGCATCTTGCAAGAAGAACTGCAAGAAAAAGCATGGTCACTGGGAGGATCAGGGCGTGTGGAGGGATTATGGCTGGTGGGAGCACGAGCTGGAATACTGTGCCGCATACCTGTACGGGTCCATGAATCTTTCGCCTGACGAGACGAGTCCGACGTCCAACGGTGACGTGACGAAGAGCGGGTACGGGGTGAAGGTCCTCGTAAATGCGGACCTTGGTTTCACGGGTACGCCTTATGCGACGGGCACGCAAAATGCGGTCACTTACTTCCCTGAGTTCTATTATGGAACCTACTGGAGGCTGCTGGACCACGACGGAAGCGGACATTATCAGTTTAGGGCAAATCCGTATTCAACGTATGGACACAGGGTGCATTTTACGCCGATCTGGATGCCTGACGGTCAATACGTCGCGTGCACCTGGGTACTGGATGTGTGGACTCCTGCAGGAATGCTGTCCGGAAATTACTGGGACGGCGTGACGATCAGCGGAAATCTCTGGGATGACTGGCACGTTGCACCCGAGAATCCTGACTGACGGCATGACCGGATGAATTGAGGACGTCAAAAACGGTTTGAAAAGTGAGGGAGAAAAAATGAAAATCAAAAAGAAATTGGCGGGTGCGGTTGCATCCGCTTTTTGCGTGGCGCTGCTTATGGGTACGACGGTTATGGCGTCAGGCAGCGGCAGCGGCGGCGCGGCGACGGGCAGCGGCAACGTTGCGTCCGCGGTGGAGGGAACCTGGGCAGACGCGTCCGCGCAGATCAAGACGGTGGTGAACAACGTGGTGTTTCCGTGCATAGACCTGATCCTGGCCGTGTTCTTCTTTGGAAAGATGGGCATGGCCTATTTTGATTACCGCAAGCACGGACAGTTTGAGTGGACGGGTCCGGCGATCCTGTTTGCAACCCTTGTGTTCAGCCTGACCGCGCCGACCTACATATGGAAGATCCTGGGAATCTGATGCAGATCGTCATGGCAAAGGAGGCGGATGAATGTTTATCTTTGACTTTTTGGTCGGATCAGTTCTTGACCAGGTGCTGGACTGGCTCTACGGCTGCATCGTGTCCTTCTTCTGTGACCTGTTTACGCTGATGAACGGCATGGGCACGGAGCTGTTTGAACTGGATTACGTCAAGGCGCTGATCCTGTTTTTTGCAAAGCTCGGCTGGGCCCTTTACGTGATTGGAATCGTGGTGGCCGCGTTTGAGGCGGCCGTCCTGTATCAAATTGGACGGGCAAACGTGTATGACGTGGCGATTAACGTCATTAAGGGGTTCTTTGCCGTGAACCTGTTTCACGTTCTCCCCGTCGCGCTGTATGAGGCGGCGGTGAGGTGGCAGACGATGCTTGGAAGGGGAATCAGCGGATTAAGCGGCGTTTCGGAGATTGGCACCTCTGCCCTGGGGCTGATGACGGAATTCACGGGAATGAATCCCGTGGGAACCGGCCCGCTGATCGGCCTTTTCTTCGTGATCGCCATAGGTTACTCGGTCATCAAGGTTTTCTTCTCCAACATTAAGCGCGGCGGAATCCTGGTCATTCAGATCGCGGTCGGGAGCCTGTACATGTTTTCCGTGCCCAGGGGTTATCTTGACGGTTTTAAGCAGTGGGTAAGGCAGGTGATTGGCATCTGCCTGACTACCTTCCTGCAGTCGCTTGTACTTGTCATCGGCCTTCGCATTTTCCTAAACCACCCCGTGCTTGGGGCGGGGCTCATGCTGTCAAGCACCGAGGTTCCCCGCATCTGCGGTCAGTTTGGCCTGGACACGTCGGCAAGGGCGAACGTCATGGGCGGCGTTTACGCGGCGCAGACGGCCATTCAGGTTGGCAAAACTTTGGCGAAAGCCGTGGCATAGGGGGTGAGGAGTACGTATTACTATCCGGAAAACTTACGGTCGCAGGCGGTCATGTGGACGTGGAAAATCAGGGACCTTTGCGTGGCTGCCGCGCTTGTCATTCTTGGCGCTCTGGCCATGGCGGGAACGGGATTTTCCCTGCTTCTGATCATTGGAATCGCGTATGCAGTCCTGACGGTGCAGGCGGAAGACGTGACCGTGGTGGACTTTGTCATTTATGCGTGCCGCTTCTTTTTCGCGGAACAACAGGAATTTGAATGGAGGTTAACGAGGGATGAGACGAAGGGGCAGGAACCTGTCAACGGCGGAACTGATCGGGATTTCGGAGATGCTTGACGAGGGTTACGTAAAGGATTCGGGCGAGAGGTGCGCCGTTTTTCTGGTAAGGCCAAGCAACCTCTCCGTGCTTTCGGAGGAGGGGATCACGGCAAGGGAGGAAGGATTTGCCGCGGCACTCAAGGGACTGCCTGACCTGTCCGTTACCTGTCTGGATTCCAGCGAGGGGTACGCGGAGAACAAGAGGTTTCTCAGGAAACGCATGGGTGAGGAAAGAAATCCAGCGGTCAGAAGGCTTTTGGAGGAAGACCTGCGGCACCTTGACGAGCTGCAGCTGAGAATGGCAACGGCGAGGGAGTTCCTGATCACGGTGCGCCCCCGCGACAAGGGCGAAGGTGAGATCCTGGCCAGCCTCGGGCGCATTGAGAAAATGCTGGAGGAGCGGGGCATGGCGGTCAGGCTTGCAACCCGCGAGGATTTGAAAAGGATTCTGGCCGTGTACTTCGAGCAGAACGTCACGGCTGAGAAGCTTGATGACGTGGACGGAGAAAGGTGGGTGGTGCCTTGTGAGGGATGATTGGCAGACGGAGCTGGGTGGATTGGAAGATGGAATGCAGGATGGCACAAAGACATTCCTTGACATGATTGCCCCGGGGATCATTAAGTTTGAGCCGGATCACTACGTGTGCGGCAACACGTACAGGTGCACCTGGGCGATCAGGGAGTACCCGACGGTGACGAAGGAGCAGGCGATCCTGCGCCGGCTTGGGGAGAAGGAGGGCGTGACGCTTAAGATCGAGATACGTCAGGTGACGCCGAAGGAGGAAAGAAGAATCATCGCGAACGCCACGAACAAAAACAGGATGCGCGCGGGCAACAGGGACAACCTCAGGGATGCCGTGGAGGGGGCGAACAACCTGGAGGACGTTGCGGCGCTGCTGACGGAGATGCACAGGAACAGGGAACCTCTCCTTCACGCGGCGGTCTTTCTGGAGATGACGGCCAGGGATCTGGAATCGCTTAAGATGCTGCAGGCGGAGGTGGAGTCGGAGCTGAACCATTCCAGGCTAAACTTCGACAGGCTTCTCCTTCGGCAGAAGCAGGGATTCCTTTCCGTGAATCCCGTGGGGAAAAACCAGTTTAAGGAGCAGTATGAGCGGGTGCTTCCCGCGGCGAGCGTGGCGAATCTTTTTCCCTTCAACTATTCGGGGAGGACGGACCCGCGGGGATTTTACCTTGGCAGGGACCGGTTTGGCAGCAACGTGATCGTTGACCTTGACCAGAGGGCGGATGACCGGACGAACGCAAACGTGCTGATCCTTGGCAACTCGGGCGAAGGAAAGTCGTACCTCCTGAACCTGATTCTGACGAACGAGCGGGAGGCGGGGAAGAGGATCTACTGCCTTGATCCGGAGGCCGAAAAGAAGGAGCTGACGGAGAACCTGGGCGGCACTTACCTTGACCTTACGGACGGGGTGCACCACGTTAATCCATTGGAGCCAAAGCGCTGGGATGACGGGGAGACGGCGGATCCTGACGCCCCCGGGGCGTTTCGGTGCGGCACGAGGATCAGCTCGCACGTGTCCTTCCTAAAGGACTTTTTTCGGACCTATCGCGACTTTAGCGATGCGGAGGTTGACGTGATCGCGCTGCTTTTGGAAAAGCTCTATAGGGAATGGGGCATGACGGACGGTACGGATTTTTCGAGGTTCCAGTCAAAGGATTACCCGATTCTTTCAGACCTTTACGACCTTGCGGAAAGGGAACTCCAAAACATGGAACGGGGGAGCACGCTTTATTCGGAGGAGCGGCTCAGGGAAGTTTGCCTTGGGCTTTACGCCATGTGCAGGGGGTCAGACGCAAAATACTTTAACGGCCACACGAACCTGGAAGGCGGCGAGTTTGTCACCTTCGGCGTGAAGGGGCTTTTGTCGGCGGGCAGGAACGTAAGGGATGCGGTGCTGTTTAACGTGCTGTCGTACATGTCCAACGAGCTCCTTACCGTCGGGAACGCGGTTGCTGCCATTGACGAGTTCTATCTGTTCCTGACGAACCTGACGGCGGTGGAGTACGTAAGGAACCTTTCCAAGCGCGTGAGGAAGAAGGACGGGGCGGTGATCCTGGCGTCCCAAAACGTCGAGGACTTTAACCTGGAGGGCGTCAGGGAGTACACGAAGCCCCTGTTTGCGATTCCGACGCACGTGTTCCTGTTTCACGCGGGGACGGTTGACGAGAGGTTCTTTCGCGAGACGCTGAGCGTCGCAAAGGGCGAGTACGAGCTGATCAGGAGTCCCAGAAGGGGTACTTGCCTGTATAAATGCGGCTCCGAGAGGTATTGCCTGGAGGTTCACGCGCCCGCCCACAAGGAAGCTCTGTTCGGCAGGGCTGGCGGCAGGTAAGGCTGGCGTGAGATTCGAAAACTCGGTCGGAAGCAGGGGAAAGGGAGGATTGCGGCGGCATGGGATTGGAGCATGAAGGGGGTGACTGTAATTGAGTGAGGGCGGAAGACTCGGGAAAACGGCGTCCGTCATCCTGGCGTGTCTGCTTACGGCGCTGCTTCTTCCGGTGGGGATTGCATCGGTCATCATCTGTGCGCTTGGGCGGAAGGAGGCCGATTACAACGCGGAGGTGGCAAGGGCGCTGTTCGCGGATGACGGGTGGCCGCCCAGCCTGAGCATCGAGACGGATCAGTATTACGCAGTAATGCGGGTGCGGCTGGAAGACCTGACGGACGCGTGGACGGACCTGCATAAGGACGACCCGTACTGGAAGGCCGAGGACCATGAGGAGGAAGGCCTGCTTATGAAGGTCTGTTTTTACGTACTGTTCTACAAAAACGACCGGGAATTTGAGGACGGGGATTATGCGTCCTTTGCCCAAATCTTTGACGGGTCGGACACGGTGAACGCGGCATTTTGGCAACTGGAATCGTGTTACGGGGGCTTCGGGGATGAGGAACAAAGGGCGGTAAGGGACTGCATTTTCCTCGTGACCACGGGCGAGGTTCCGCCGCCGGAGTGTGACGCCTCCCCGGCCTTTGGCAGGTGGAATGCGGCCGTGGACTTTGGATGGAACAGGCTCCCGGGGAACGGGGACGGGCCGGAGGCCGTAAGGCTTGCGAGGTCAAGGCTGGGGGATCCTTACTCATCTGAGAGAAGGGGAACGGGAAGGTACGTGGACTGCAGCTGGCTGGCGAAGTGGTGCTGGGCGGGCGTGGGCGTCACCCTGCCGGGAACGGCGGCAGAGCAGGCGAAACAGCTAAAGGAGCAGGGTAGATGCGTTCCGCTGAGTGACCTCAGGGCGGGTGACCTGATTTTTTGGAGCTACGGACCGAACGGGAGGTACAAAAACGTAACGCACGTGGGGATCAGTGACGGGGACGGCAGGGTCATTCACGCGTTGTGGTCAGCAGGCAAGGTGGTGGAGTCACGGCTGTCTGACGTTGACAAGATTGTGCTTTGCGCCAGGCCTTGCGAATCGGATTACAACTGAACGTGGAACTAAACATACGGAAAACAAAACGGAGGAAAAACAAGATGATGACGAAGGAAGAGTTTGCAAGGGAAATGAGGGACAGAATGCAGGATGAGATGGGGGACGGGTATGAAGTGAAAATCCAGCACGTTACCAAGAACAACGGCGTGGAGCTTACGGGACTTATGGTCAATGATCCTGCAATGAAAATCGCGCCGACGATCTATCTGGACTCCATGTATGAGGACGCGGTTAAGGAGGGCAGAAGCATCGACGACTGCGTTAAGAGCGCGGCAGCCAGCATAAGGAACGGCATGCCCAGCCAGGAGATCGACATGGGATTTTTCACTGACTGGGAGCAGGTGAAGGACAAGGTCTGCTTCAGGCTGGTAAACGCGGAGGCAAACAGGGAGATGCTTTCCGTGGTGCCGCACGAAGACTTTAAGGATCTTGCCGTAACCTTCTTTTATCCGTTCGAGCATGACGAGATCGGCAAGGGGAGCATCCTCATCCAAAACGAACACTTGCAGAAGTGGGGAGTTACGGAAAAGGAGCTGATGGAGGCGGCCAGGGTGAACACGCCGAAGCTTTTCCCTCCCAGATGCGTGCCGATGGAGGAGGTGCTGCTTCAGCTGATGAGCCACGCGCCCGAAGGAGGCGCGGAACTGCCGGAGCGTCCCTTTCGGGAAGAGGCACTTCCAATGCACGTGCTGACGAACGGCGACAGAACCTACGGGGCAGGCGTCATGATGTATGACGACTACCTTGCGAAGGTCGCGGAGGCCGCGGGATGCGACCTGTACGTGATCCCGTCGTCCCTGCACGAGCTTATCGTCCTTCCGAGGGACGGGAAAATGAAGGGAGAAATGCTTCGCGACTTGGTGAGGGAAGTGAACGAAACGCAGGTGGATCCGCAGGAGAGGCTTTCCTACAACGTGTACGAATACGACAGGCAGACCCAGGTTCTAAGCACGTATGAGGGCGGGGAGCAGAACGTTTCCCTTGGGCAGGCGGCGCATGAACCCAATGAAACGCAAGCGGAGACGTACGACGGTCCGACCCTTAGCATGTGACGGAAGCACCGATGCGACCGGAAGCATGAAATGATTTGTAGGGAGGATGCAAATGAAAAAGGAAATGACGCAGGAGCAGGGAAGCATCGTTACGGACTATGATCCTGCAAGGCTTAAGGCAATCATGATGTACGCGAAGGTCAAGGGAGTGGACGTAAACAAGGCGATGACTGACACGCTGGATCGCCTGTTTGCGAGGTGCGTGCCGCCTTCCGTGCAGGAGTTTTTAAGCATGACGCAGGGGAGCGGGAGCCTCTTTTCGGAAAGCGGGGACGGTGAGTGACGGGTGAAAGCCTGTGGCTTAACGAGGGGGCGTCAGGATTAGTCGGCCGGCTTATTTTTGTGCAGGATAAAGGGGTGCGGGCACTTCGTGCGTTTCGCACCCTGAAAACCCTTGCCGGCAGTGCCGTCAAGGCAGTTCGCAAGGTGCAGGCACCGTTTGGAGGAAGAAGATGAGGGAAGAGAGAAACGCCGTCAGGACTGACGGGATTTTGAAGAAGACGTTCCGAATAGAAAAGGAGTACTTCGACTTCATGCAAGACAACCTGGAAAAGGCAGACGTAAGGTCCGTCAATGCATTCGTCAACAGGGCTCTGGCGTTTTACGTGGGATACGTAAAAGCGGGCAGTTCCGGCATGTATCTGCAGGGGGCGCTTTCCTCCATGATCGGCGCGAAGCTTGACCTTAGCGAGTCAAGAATAAAGGACGTGCTCTTTAAGCTGGCCGTTGAAATCGCAATGCAAAACAGGATCCTTGCGAGGATGACGAGAATCACGGAGAAGGAAATCAGGGACGTGCGCCTTGCCTCGGAGGAAGAGGTACGAAGAATTTTTAGGTAAGGAGCTTCCTGTATAATTTAAAAGTGGATGTTGAGAATTGAAAATACCTCAGTGTAAAATAAGACTACTGACTGGC
>SVFO01000018.1:35629-75216 GCA_015056795.1 Lachnospiraceae bacterium | reverse complement strand
GTTATTCCCTGTTATAATGAGGAAGAGGTTGTTAAAATTACATCAAAAGCGCTTCGGGACCTTTTGGAGGAACTCATTCAAAAGGAGAAGATAGCGGGGGATAGTTTTCTTCTGTTTGTTGATGACGGAAGTAAGGATCGCACTTGGGAATTGATAGAAGAAGAACATAAGGCCTGCCCATTACAGGTGCAAGGCCTTAAGCTTGCCAGAAACGTTGGACAGCAGTATGCCTTGACGGCAGGGATTTTGACGGCGAAGGATTATTGTGACGTTATGGTTTCCATAGATGCTGACCTTCAGGATGACATTCATGCAATGGAAGAGATGATTGATCTATTTCATGCTGGAAATGACATCGTATATGGCGTTCGCAGAGAACGAAAGACGGATACGCTTTTTAAGCGCGTTACGGCACAGGGCTTTTATAAGCTGATGGAAGGCATGGGAGTCAATTCTGTCTATAATCATGCAGACTATCGCCTGATGAGTCACCGCGCCGTAGAACAGTTTTCCAAGTATCAGGAGACAAATCTATACCTTCGGGGCATGATTCCTTTGATTGGCTATTCCTCAGAGAAGGTTTATTATGATCGAAAAGAAAGAATTGCAGGCAAGACAAAGTATCCCATGAAAAAGATGCTGACGCTGGCATTTAATGGCATTTCTTCCTTTAGTATCAAACCGATTTCCATGGTACTTACTCTGGGCGTTATCATTATCTTTTTATCTATCATTGCAGCCATCTATGCTTTGATTTCTTATGTGACTGGTAACGTAGAACCAGGCTGGACGTCCCTCATCCTTTCGATTTGGTTTTTAGGCGGACTTCAGCTTTTGGCAATTGGCCTTGTGGGGCAATATATCGGAAAGATTTACATGGAAGTAAAGCATCGTCCTAGATATAACATTGAGCAAGTACTTATTTCTGACACATCGAATCAGGTATAGCGTTTGTACCTCAGAGAGCAGGAGCCAGAATACAAATGAATTGGAAACAAACGAAAGTAAGTTCAGCCCTATGGGTTCTGTTAACGACCATCACTTGCATTGCCGGGTTTTACGGCGTGTTTGGTTTTTGCGGCAATTTAGGAATTCAGGGGATTATGATATGGGTAGTTTATGCGGGAGTCCTTCTTTTTGGAGGACTTTTTAGCGTATTTGCGATTCGAATCAAAAACAAGTTTTTTGCCCAGGTAAAGGATCGTGCCAGTCTTTGGATGCTCTTGGAATTCCTTTTGTTCGTGGCAATTCTGACAGGCGGCAATCTGTTTCGCATTCAGTATCTTAAGAATTTTAATGTGGGAAATATGTATTATGTAGTAACCATGAAGTATGGAGAGACGCTTCCTAATACCTATCTAGGTGCGGAGGATCTTTATCTTCAGATTCTTCATGGCATTTGTTTCCTTTTTGGAAATACGACTTATTTCTGTATTCGTTTTCATATGGTCTTAACAGTTTTTGCTGGTATCGTATGGTATTTTGCGGTTAGAAAGCTTTCTGGAAGAATACCTGCACTTACCTTTTCTGCATTCTATTTTTTATCACCATTTATCATTAAAAATTCCTTGTTTTTGACGGCGGAGCCCTTGATTTTCCTGCTTTACGGAATTGGACTTTGGATTGCGGGCGCATACTTGAACAGCGTGAAAAGTCGTATCATAGCTGCGTTAATTGCTGGAATCATTGCAGGCATTGCTGGATATATGGATGTATTTGGTTTTACGCTGCTCTTTGTTGCAGCTTCTGTTTGGCATTTGGATGGAACGCAGGCGAGAGAGGGGATTAAAAAGATTCTGGTAGAGCTAGGGACATTTGTCGGTGGTGCTTGCGTTGGTTTTTTCGCGGGCATTCTGATCAAAGCACTGACTGCTGGCGCGAGTTTTGGAGCAGTAGTAAAGGGATGGTTAGATTTATATGCGCCTAGAACCTTTGTCTGGCCAGAGTTTTTGGATTATCTATGGTCATGCCTTTCAGGATTTTTGGCATCATGGACTGGCGTTTTATTAATTATTTTATTGGTATTTGCAATTTTTGGATTCCTTATGAAAAATAAGGCGGAAAAGATAAGTCCTTGGATAGGTGTATTAGTAGTGACGCTTCTGGGAATTTATCTTCAGATGCCGCCAGCCATTAGCGGGATTGTTACAACGGAAGATGGGCTGACAATGGGGACATTGATCGATGTTCCGTTTGACGGATGCCTTTTGCTTTTGGGATGTTTATTTGTTTTGGCGGGCATTGGAATTGATAGTATTTTTGTTCCTGTGTTTGTCAAGGAAGAAAAACAAGAAAATACAAAGCATAGCATATGGGAATCGTTAGATCCCAGAAAGCTTCCTGCGTGGATTAAAAAGAAAAAGGCTGAGCGTAAAGAAAAGCTCGCATATGCGATGGAACATCCTGAAGCCATGGAAGGCAAGGGGATTGTATCTAAATTCCTTGTGGAACGAGCAAAAAAGAAGGAACAGGCGAAGCAAGAGATTGACAAGGTCATGCATGCGCTGAATTCCTTGTCAGAGGATCATATCGTATGGACAGATGGAATAAAACCCTCAAAGAATGCTGCTCCAATCACCAAGGAAGAGCAAGGGAAAGAGGAATCTGTTAAAATTGAAACAAAGGTAGAAGAGACTAAAGAAGAGGCTAAAGAAGAGACAAAAGAAGAGGCTAAAAAAGAGGCAAAAGAAAAGGCAAAAGAAAAGGCAAAAGAAGACACTAAGGAAAACAGTACGAAATCGGATTCTATTAAGGAAAATGCTGACAAGGCAGATGCTTCTGAGGGAGACATGGTAAAAGCAAACCCTGTTCAGAAAGAAAAGTCCGATGAGGAGTCGACCAAAGAAGAACTGATCAAAGAAGAACTGATCAAAGAAGAACTGATCAAAGAAGAACTGATCAAAGAAGAACTGACCAAGGAAGAATCGACCAAGGAAGATTCGATCAAAGAAGAACCAGTCATAGAAAAGGTGACCCAAAATGACGATACTGAGGCTGAAATAACCAAAGTAGAGGAAAACGAAGAAAAGTCAGCTGATCAGGTCGAGACCAAGGAAGAAACAAAAAGTGAAGAGCCAGCCGAGGAAAAGTCAACCGAGGAAAAGGCGTCTGAGCAGTCAAATTCATCTGAGCTGGATGGAGTTGAAATCCTGGATTTGGATCAGGAAGAGATGAAAGATGTTGAAATTCTAGATTTAGAGCAGGAAGAGGTTTTAAAGAAAGAACCCAAGAAGAATTATAATAAAACGCTGGCTTCGGTTCTGGAATTTGACTATGAAGCGGTAGACGATGAAGATTATGACATCAAGGAGTAAGAGCGAAAACGCGTTGGGAATGCCTGACGCGTTTTTGGTGGATTTCGGTTTGGTTTAGGACAAAAAAGAAGTGACAAGAGATATCGAAAATGATATAATGATCTGTGGTAATAAAAGTAAGAATAAGAGGTAGTTAGCATGGCTTCGGCTTCTGGAAGAAATAGTTCAGGGAAGAAAAACCTTCCTGCAAAGAGTACCGCATCAAGAGGAAAGTCCAGCGGGAAAAAGACGACTGCCGCCGCACCAAAGAGAAAAGTTGATTATGAGCAGGCCGTAAAGGATAGTGCATTATATCACGAGATCAGCCTGATCATTTTGTTTGTGGCAATGGTATTTTTGTTCTTTTGTAATTTTGGCGTAATTGGTGCCGTGGGTAATGCCATCAGTAAGGTGATGTTCGGACTGTTTGGCTTTACGGCGTATGTTGCTCCGATTTTGTTATTTTTGGCGTTGGCGTTTTGGTATGCAAATCAGGGAAGTCCGACGGCGATTCGCAAGATGATTGCCGCTGGAGTTCTGTTTTTGATGGTCGGAATTATCTGTGAATTGTTTGCAGATAATACGAAGGTAATGGCAAAATATTCTGCAAAGACGATTTATGCATATTGTAGTACTTACCGCAAGGGAGGCGGCATTTTTGCAGGTAGTCTTGCCTATTTACTGCATCATAATCTGGAAACCATTGGGACGATTTTGATCGTTATTTTGCTTAGCATCATCTCGATCATTTTATTAACGGAGCGCTCCATTTTAGACAGCATGAAGAATGGCGGTGAACGACTTCGTGAAAAGACGAGGGAGGATGCGGAGTTTCGTCGTGAGATCGCACAGCGCCGAAGGGAAGAACAGCTTACCGTTCGTGAATCCCGTGAGGAGGAACGCAGGCTTCGGGAACAGGAAAAGGAAGATGAGCGACGCATGCGTGCGGAGGCAAAGGAAAACGAGAAAATCCTTCGCATGGATAAGAAGGTCACTGGCGTCAGCGTTGATACCGAGCTGAAAAATGAAAAGGTAAATGGCAGATTGCGCGGCAAAAAGAATGACGTGCATGAGATCGTCTATGTCGAAGAGCCAGATGGTGATTTGGCTGCGACTAAGGGTAAGGGAAATGCTTATGGCATGCCTGCCAACAATACAAAGACGGCTGGTAATGTTCATGAAATTCATACAGAGCAGCCTTATCAGGGAATTCCTGAGCCGAAGGTTGCTGGAAGAAGAGCGGAAGCGGCGGAAACAGTTCGACCTGCTACGGAAATGTCTTACGTAAATCATCAAGGTGCTCCCGTTACGGCAACGGCTCCCGTAGCTGGACATGTCAGTGCTATGGCAGCCATGCAGGCACAAGATGATGAAATTTTGGAAGCGAAAAAACGCATGGAGAGCCAGTTCCAGAGGGATCAATATGCTAGAAATGCGGAGTCAGGTAGAGAGCGTTTCCAGCAGAAGGAAGGCGGCGTGCCGCTTCCGAGAGAAGCAGAAAAGATTCAGGTTCACAGCGGCGGTCAGAGTGCTGGCAATGGAATCGGTGCGTCAGGGTATCAAAACCCCACGCCGGTTAGAAAGACTCCTGCTGGAGCGGATGGCGCTTCGGCAGATCTGCAGACGGCAAAGGAGCTGAGTGCACCTCCGAAGAAGGTTCCAAAGACCTATATGTTCCCGCCTCTTTCCAGATTGCAAAAGGGCGCAGCATCTACGAATGATAATAGTGCAGAGCTGAAGGAAACGGCACTCAGACTTCGAGATACCTTACATACCTTTGGCGTAAACGTTACAATTACGGATATCAGTCAGGGCCCCAGTGTTACAAGATATGAGCTTCAGCCTGAGCAGGGTGTTAAGGTAAGTAAAATTGTTGGACTTGCAGATGACATTAAGCTAAATCTTGCAGCAACGGATATTCGTATTGAAGCACCGATCCCCGGAAAGGCTGCGATAGGTATTGAGGTTCCGAACAAGGAAAACATGATGGTTGCCCTGCGTGACCTTTTAGAGAGCAAGCAGTTTCAGGAGTTTGATTCTAAACTGGCCTTTGCGGTTGGTAAGGACATTGCAGGTCAGACAGTTGTTGCGGACATCGCAAAGATGCCTCACATGCTGATCGCTGGTTCTACTGGATCTGGTAAATCCGTATGCATCAATACCTTAATTATGAGTATTTTGTATAAGGCACATCCTGATGACGTGAAGCTCATCATGGTGGATCCTAAGGTGGTTGAGCTTTCTGTTTACAATGGAATTCCTCATTTGCTGATTCCCGTTGTGACAGATCCGAAAAAGGCTTCCGCTGCCTTACATTGGGCTGTTTCTGAGATGGAGGATCGTTATCGGAAATTTGCAGATTTCAACGTACGTGACTTAAAGGGCTATAACAAAAAGATCGAGAGCATGCAGGATAATGGCGACGGCATGGTGCCGAACAAGCTGCCGCAGATCGTCATCATCGTGGATGAGCTTGCGGATTTGATGATGGTTAGCCCTGGAGAGGTTGAGGAATCCATCTGTCGTCTGGCGCAGCTGGCAAGAGCCTGTGGAATCCATCTGATCATTGCGACGCAGCGACCTAGCGTAGACGTCATCACAGGTTTGATTAAGGCGAACATGCCTAGCCGTGTTGCCTTTGCCGTATCTTCTGGTGTTGACTCCCGAACCATTTTGGATATGGTTGGAGCAGAAAAGCTGCTTGGTAAGGGAGATATGCTTTTTTATCCTCAGGGCTATTCAAAGCCTGCGAGAATCCAAGGAGCATTTGTTTCGGACAAGGAAGTAAGCGACGTCGTTGACTTCTTAAAGAATCAGATGATCGGCAATACCTATGCCGAGGATATTGAAGAGAAGATTAAGAATATGGGGAATGGCAATTCGTCTTCTGGCGGTGGTTCCTCCTCTGGATCCAATTCGGGGTTGGATGAGTATTTTGAGGAAGCTGGAAGGTTTGTCATTGAAAATATGGATAAGAACAAGGCATCCGTTGGAAGCCTGCAAAGACTATTGAAAATTGGGTTTAACAGAGCAGCCAGAATCATGGATCAGTTATGTGAGTATGGTGTAGTTGGCGAATCAGAGGGGACAAAGGCGCGTAAGGTGCTGATGACCATGGAAGAATTCGAACAGCTATTAGAGACGCTTTAATTTCTAAGGATAGTGAGGACAAAGATGAAAACAGATATTGAAATTGCACAGGAAGCTGTGATGAAACCGATCACGGAGATTGCTGCAAAGCTTGACATTACGCCAGATGACCTGGAGCTTTATGGAAAATATAAGGCAAAGATTTCGGAGGAATTCCTTCAGAAAATACAGGATCGTCCGAATGGAAAGCTGATTCTGATGACTGCAATTAATCCGACGCCTGCAGGAGAAGGAAAGACGACAACTACAGTTGGCCTTGGTGAAGCCTTTGGAAGAATGGGAAAGAAGGCCGTTATCGCACTTCGTGAGCCTTCCCTTGGACCTTGCTTTGGCATTAAGGGTGGCGCAGCTGGTGGCGGATATGCACAGGTTGTCCCCATGGAAGAGCTGAATCTTCACTTTACGGGTGATTTCCATGCGATTACTTCTGCAAATAATCTTTTGGCTGCACTTTTGGATAATTCCATGCAGCAGGGTAATCCTTTGAACATTGATCCGCGTCAGGTGGTTTGGAAGCGTTGCCTTGACATGAATGACAGAGCCCTTAGAAACATCATAGTCGGTATGGGCGGAAAGACGGAGGGCGTTGTTCGCGAGGATCATTTTGTCATTACTGTCGCAAGTGAGATCATGGCAATCCTTTGCCTTGCTACGGACATGAAGGATTTGAAGGATCGTCTGTCTAAGATTGTGGTTGCTTATACCTATCAGGGAGAACCCGTGACGGCAGGAGATTTGCAGGCTGTTGGTTCCATGGCAGCGCTGCTTAAGGATGCCATGAAGCCGAATATCATTCAGACGCTGGAGCATACGCCTGCATTGGTTCACGGTGGTCCCTTCGCCAACATTGCGCATGGCTGTAATTCCGTTAGAGCTACGAAGGCAGCCTTGAAGATGGCAGACTATGTCATTACAGAGGCAGGCTTTGGTGCAGATCTTGGCGCTGAAAAGTTCTTTGACGTAAAGTGCCGCATGGCAGGCTTAAAGCCAGATGCGGTTGTTTTGGTTGCTACCATCCGTGCCTTAAAGTATAATGGCGGAGTTCCTAAGGCGGAGCTTTCTGCAGAGAATCTGGATGCGTTAAAGAAGGGCATTGTTAATCTGGAGAAGCATATTGAGAATTTACAGAAATATGACGTGCCTGTAGTTGTGACATTGAATTCGTTCGTGACGGATACGGAAGCAGAGACCTCTTATGTTAAGAATTTCTGTGAGGAGAGAGGCTGTGAGTTTGCTCTGTCTGAGGTATGGGCAAAGGGCGGCGAAGGTGGAATTGCCCTTGCTGAGAAGGTATTAAAGACCTTAGAGGAGAAGGAGAGTCATTTCCATCCTCTGTATTCCGATGACTTAAGCTTGACAGAAAAGATTGAAACAGTTGCGAAGGAGATTTATGGAGCAGGAAGCGTTAAGTATTCACCTGCTGCCGTAAAGCAGTTGAAAAAGCTGGAAGAACTTGGCTTTGGAAGGATGCCTGTCTGCATGGCGAAGACGCAGTATTCCCTGTCGGATGACGCAACGCTTCTCGGAAGACCGACCGGTTTTGAAATGAACGTCAGAGAGGCATATGTTTCAGCGGGCGCCGGCTTTGTCGTGGTGCTGACCGGTACGGTCATGACCATGCCCGGACTTTCTAAGAGTCCTGCCGCTTATAACATTGACGTGAATGAAGAAGGAAAGATTACGGGATTATTCTAATTCTACTTGAAAAAATTCTCAATACTCGTTACAATATTGAATGATAAAAAATTAACAGGCACATAGTACAAATCAACGTGGAGGGAAACGGGATGCCGACAATTATTGATGGAAAAGCAATTTCTACTCAGATTAAGGATGAACTGAAGGAAGCAGTTGCGCAGATGAAGGCAAAGGGAATTACGCTTTGTCTTGCCGTGATTCAGGTGGGTGCGGATCCTGCCTCCTGTGTGTATGTTCGAAATAAAAAGAAGGCCTGTGAATACATCGGAATTGAATCCCTTTCCTACGAGCTTCCTGAGGAGACAACGCAGGAAGAGCTGTTGGGAATTATCAAGGAGCTGAATGCCAGAAAGGACGTGAATGGCATTTTAGTTCAGTTACCCTTGCCGAAGGGATTAGATGAAGAGAAGATTTTGGATGCCATTGACCCCTTAAAGGACGTGGATGGTTTTCATCCCATGAATGTCGGGAATCTTAGCATTGGCAGAAAGGGCTTTGTTTCCTGTACGCCTGCCGGCGTCATTCAGCTGCTGAAGCGCTCAGGCATTTCCATCGAAGGAAAGGAATGTGTTGTCGTTGGACGAAGCAATATCGTTGGTAAGCCCATGAGCATGCTGCTGCTTCGTGAGAACGGAACGGTTACAACGGCTCACAGTCGTACAAAGAATCTTCAAGAGGTAACCAAGAGGGCGGACATTCTTGTCGCTGCCGTAGGGAAGCCTCGCATGATTACGGCAGATTACGTGAAGGAAGGAGCCGTTGTCATTGACGTTGGCATCCATCGTAATGAAGATAATAAGTTATGCGGCGACGTGGATTACGAGAGCGTAGCACCGAAGTGTAGTGCCATTACGCCAGTACCTGGAGGAGTTGGCCCCATGACGATTGCCATGTTGATGAAGAATTGCGTGGAATCCTATTCCCTGCAAAACCAGTAAAATCGGAGGAAGAAGGAAATGCGTTGCCCAAAATGTGGGGCGGAGCTTCCTGAAGGGTTCCTGTACTGTGAAAAATGTGGGGAAGAAATTCATGTTGTTCCAGATTACGATCCCGCCCTTGATATTGCCATTGGCGTAGAAGGGACAGCGGAGGCGGAAGAACAAGAAATCCCTGGGAAAAGGAGCTTTGTAGATCGGAAAAAAGCACGTCAATATGTACTTCGTGCGCTGATTGCCGTCTTGACACTTGCGGTGATAGTTTTAATCATTATCACTCGGGTGAATGTCAATCATGAGAATTCCGCAACCTATCAAATTGCTTTGGCCGTAAAGTATCGTAGTATTGGAGAATATGATAAAGCCATCACCTGTTATTCGAAAGCCATTCAATTAGAGCAGGACGATGTTGGACTGTTGACCGATATTGCAGAGGTTTATTACTTAAAAAATGATACTGCATGGTATGAGGTCACACTAAAACAGGTATTAAATCATCCTGAGGCTACGGATACACAGAAAAAATGGGCAAGGGAAATGCTAATCCCCCTCATGATTAAGAAGGGCGATTTTGAGACGGTTTATAAGCTTCTTAAGGACAGTGGTGATGATAACCTGATTGCTACATATCAGGAGTATGTTGCACCGAAACCGAGCTTTTCCCTAATGGAAGGAACCTATGAGGATATCCAGTCCCTTACAATCACCTCCTATGCGGAAGGTAAGATTTATTATTCCATGGACGGAACTGTACCTGGAGAGACCAGCAAGCTCTATACTATGCCGATTGTCATTGATTTTGGAACGGTTACGATAAAGGCTTGCCTGATTAATTCCTATGGTGTAAAGAGTGACATCACTGAGGCAACCTATGATATTCGTTTACCTGAAAATGGTAATAAATAGGGATCCATACGAAAGAGCATTATGTAAGTAACAATATAATCCTAAAAAAGGATGGAGAGGTGGAGTATGTACAAGATTTTAAAGAAACAGGAATTGACGACAAACATTTATCTGATGGATGTTGAGGCTCCCAGAGTTGCCGAGAAATGTCTTCCAGGCCAATTTGTCATCGTGCGCATGGATAAGGATGCTGAAAGAATCCCTCTGACCATTTGTGACTATGACCGCAAGGCGGGAACCATTACCATCGTGTTCCAGACTGTTGGCGCAGGAACCAAGATGATGGCAGAGCTGAACGAGGGCGATAGCTTCCACGATTTCGTAGGACCTCTTGGATGTCCTTCTGAGCTCGTAAAGGAAGATCTGGATAGTTTGAAGCAGAAGAAGATTTTATTCGTGGCAGGTGGTGTTGGTACCGCTCCCGTATATCCTCAGGTAAAATGGTTAAAGGAAAATGGCGTTAATGCTGACGTTATCATGGGCAGCAAGACGAAGGACCTCTTAATTCTGGAGAAGGAGATGGAGGCAGTCGCTGGAAATCTCTATGTTACAACGGATGACGGTTCCTATGGCAGAAGCGGTATGGTAACCCAGACGATCAAGGATTTGGTTGCAGAGGGAAAGCATTACGACGTATGTATTGCCATTGGTCCCATGATCATGATGAAGTTTGTATGTCTCCTTACCAAGGAGCTTGAAATTCCCACCGTTGTCAGCCTGAATCCCATCATGGTAGACGGCACGGGCATGTGCGGTGCCTGCAGAGTAACGGTTGGCGGCAAGGTAAAGTTTGCATGTGTTGATGGACCTGAATTTGACGGACATCAGGTAAACTTTGACGAAGCCATGAGAAGACAGACCATCTACAGAACCGAGGAAGGTCGTGCCATGCTTGCATTGCAGGAGGGCGACACTCATCACGGCGGATGTGGTAACTGCAATTAATCGAAAACTCTGGAAAGGATAATGGTGAATAGAAAATGGACGTTATGACAAAGGTTCCGGTAAGGGAGCAGGATGCCAAGGAAAGAGCAACCAACTTTGCTGAGGTTTGTCTTGGCTATAACATGGAGGAGGCACAGTGTGAGGCTTCCAGATGTATCAATTGTAAGAATGCACAGTGCGTAAAGGGATGTCCCGTAGCAATTGACATTCCTGCATTTATTCATGAAGTAAAAGAAGGAAATATCGAGAAGGCTTATCAGATCATCAGCGAGTCCAGCGCGCTTCCCGCAGTTTGTGGTCGTGTTTGCCCTCAGGAGAGCCAGTGTGAAGGAAAGTGTATCCGTGGCATCAAGGGAGATCCTATCTCCATTGGTAAGCTGGAGCGTTTTGTAGCTGACTGGGCGAGAGAGAATGGCATTAAGCCTCAGGGAGCAACCGAGAAGAAGGGGAAGAGCGTAGCAGTCATTGGTTCTGGTCCTGCTGGCCTTACCTGCGCAGGAGATCTTGCAAAGATGGGCTATGACGTAACGATTTTTGAGGCACTGCATGAGGCAGGCGGCGTTCTAGTCTATGGTATTCCTGAGTTCCGTCTTCCCAAGGAAGCCGTTGTTGCAAAGGAAATCGAGAACGTAAAGTCTCTTGGCGTAAAGATTGAGACGAACGTTGTTATCGGTAAGTCCGTTACGATTGATGAGCTGATGGAAAAGGAAGGCTTCTCGGCCGTATTTATTGGATCTGGCGCTGGACTTCCGAAGTTCATGGGAATTCCTGGAGAGAACTCCAACGGCGTATTCTCTGCAAATGAGTATCTGACCAGAAGCAACCTGATGAAGGCATTTAACCCTGCATCTCCGACTCCCATCATGAGAGGTAAGAAGGTTGCTGTCGTTGGCGGTGGTAACGTCGCAATGGATGCTGCAAGAACTGCACTGAGACTTGGCGCAGAGGTACATATCGTTTACAGAAGAAGTGAGGAAGAGCTTCCTGCGAGAGTGGAAGAGGTGCATCACGCTAAGGAAGAGGGCATCATCTTTGATCTTCTGACCAATCCCACCGAGATTGTCGCTGATGAGAAGGGCTGGGTAACTGGAATGAAGTGCATCAAGATGGAGCTTGGCGAGCCTGATGAGTCTGGCAGACGTCGTCCTGTTGAGGTTCCCGGTTCTGAGTTCGTTATGGAGCTGGATACCGTGATCATGTCCCTTGGTACGTCTCCCAATCCTTTGATTTCTTCCACGACGGAAGGTCTTGAGACCAACAGATGGAAGTGCATTGTTGCTGATGAGGTAAATGGAAAGACCACGAAGGAAGGCGTATATGCAGGCGGAGATGCCGTAACTGGTGCTGCAACCGTAATTCTTGCCATGGGCGCAGGAAAGGCCGCTGCAAAGGGTATTGACGAGTTCTTGAGCAAATAATCGATCGACATAGACTGTTTTACTTACGGAAGAAAGGCGGATTAGGGGTATGGCTTGGTGTCCGGTTTGTAAGAATGAGTATCGTCCTGGTATTAAGATCTGTGCTGATTGCGGCGCAGAGCTGGTAGAAAGACTGGATGAGAATCCGAAGACAGTTTTGCTGTTTGGGGATGAGGAGCTATTGGGGGAGCTAAATGAATTCCTAAAGGCAAATGGCATTCGTAGTGGTGATGTGTTATATGCGCCTGAAAAGGATGCCTTCAGTCTACAAGTATTAGAATCAGAAGTGAAAAGGGCTGGTGAGCTTGCACAGGTATTTCACAATGAGCGCACCAGTCGGATGCAGAAAAAGGCAGCGGAAGAATTTGTCTCAAATGCTACGCCTGAACAGCTGGAGGCCATGAAAAAAATGGCAGCTGCTCAGGCAGCAAGAGGACATGCATCCACCGTATATGAGAGCAGTCAGAAGAAGATGGAGGAGAATAAAGCATCTGCTTGGAGCCTCCTTCTGATCGGCGGTGTAGGAATTGTTCTCATAGTTCTTTGCCTTACAGGGGTGATTCCCCTTCCCAATATCTTTAAAGGAGCGTATTTGTTCTTTGGAGTTATGGGTGCCCTCTGTGTGCTGTTTGTCATAATGGGCTTTGTATCCTTCCGAAATGCAAAGGGCTTCGAGAAGGACGTAGAGTCTGAAAACAGCCTGAAGGCTTCCTTGGAGGAGTGGTGTAAGGAAAACCTGAGGGGCGAGGACATCGACCGCTATATTAGGATGAGGGATCCTAGCCTTGAAGGAGAATCCCTGTTTTTCCCAAGAAATGAACTGATTAAAGCAAGAATTAATCATCAGTTCATGAATTTGGATCAAGAGTTCTTGGAGCGTTTCGTTGATGACGTTGTTTATGAGATGGTTTTTCCAGATGATAAGTAAAACATGATGAAAATTACAATATTGTGCGTGGGAAAAATCAAGGAGAAATTTTACCGAGAAGCGATTGCAGAATTTGAAAAAAGACTGAGCCGCTATTGTAAGCTAGAAATTGTGGAGGTGCCCGATGAGCAGACGCCAGAGGGTGCTTCCGAAGCTCAAATGATCCAGATCAAGGATCGTGAGGGCGAGAAGCTGCTTGCAAAAATGAAGGAGGACAGCTTTGTATGCACGCTGGAAATTCTGGGAAAGAAGATGAATTCGGAGGAATTTTCTGCCTTCATGGAACAGGCAATGGTACAAGGGAGAAGTCAGATGACGTTTGTGATCGGCGGCTCCCTTGGTTTGTCAAAGGAGGTTATGAAAAGATCTGATCAGGCAATTAGCTTTTCCAACATGACCTTTCCGCACCAGCTCATGAGGGTCATTCTTTTGGAACAGATTTATCGGGGATTTCGCATCTCCCACAAAGAACCTTACCATAAGTAATTTAAATAACTCGGGGCTAGGTTTGGATAGTCTTTCTGGTAGACTTTAGACCCAGAAAGACTATCCAAACCTTCCCCTCGAACATATGGAAAGCATAACTTTATGGCTTTGCCATATAAAGAGCAATAATAAGAACTGTAAATAGGGTTATGGAAACGAAAGAAGGGCATTATGGGCGGGAAAAGTTTAAGCCTTAAGAAGAAAAAAGAGCTAGCGTTGCAGGTAATTGAGCGTTTAAAAAAGGAGTATCCTGATTCTGACTGTACGCTGACCTATGAGAGAGAGCAAGCATGGAAGCTCCTGGTAAGCGTGAGACTGGCTGCGCAATGCACGGATGCAAGAGTTAATGTTGTCGTAGAGGAGCTGTATCGACATTTTCCTGACGTGAACGCATTGGCAGAAGCGCCCGTAGAGGAGATTGAAAAGCTGGTACATCCTTGTGGATTAGGAAACAGTAAGGCGAGGGATATTAGCGCTTGTATGAAGATGCTTCGAGACAAGTATCAGGGAAAGGTTCCTGAGACCATGGAGGAGCTATTGGCCCTGCCTGGTGTTGGCAGAAAGAGTGCAAATCTCGTTTTGGGAGACGTGTATGGGAAGCCTGCGATTGTCACGGATACACATTGTATTCGGCTTTCCAATCTTATCGGCTTTGTGGATGGAATCAAAGAACCTGGAAAGGTGGAAAAGGAGCTTTGGAAAATCATTCCTCCTGAGGAGGGAAATGAACTTTGTCATCGTCTGGTGGATCATGGCAGAGCTGTTTGTACGGCCAGAACCAAACCCTATTGTGAGAAGTGTTGCTTAAATGACATATGTAAGAAGGCGGGAATATAAAAAAGATTGCAAAAAAAGAAACAAAGAACAGATAGGGGAAACAATCAGGTAGATCTTTTGGGAAAACATGGGTGTTGATATAATGATCAAGGAGGGCCTGTTATGAGAATGTATGACATTATTATGAAGAAAAGAAATGGCGGAGAGCTTTCCAAGGAAGAACTCCGCTTTTTTATTGAAAATTATACGAAGGGCGAAATACCTGATTATCAGGTTTCGGCTTTGATGATGGCAATTTATTTTCAAAAGATGTCGGAAGCAGAAACCTTTGAGCTGACCATGGCAATGGCAGAAAGTGGTGAGATGCTTGACTTATCTGGTATTCAGGGGATTAAGGTTGATAAGCATTCCACGGGTGGCGTGGGCGATAAGACCTCCTTGGCATTGACTCCTATGGTCGCTGCCTGCGGATTGCCTGTTGCAAAGATGAGTGGAAGAGGCTTGGGCCATACAGGTGGAACCATTGACAAGCTGGAGAGCTTTCCTAGATTTTCCACCTCTTTGACGACGGAACAGTTTATGGAAAACGTCAATCGCATTGGCATTGCCATTATGGGGCAGACAGCGGATTTGGCTCCTGCAGACAAGAAGCTTTATGCTCTTCGCGATGTGACTGCAACGGTCGATAATCTGTCCTTGATAGCCAGTTCAATCATGAGTAAGAAGCTCGCCTCTGGAGCAGATGCCATTGTTCTGGACGTGAAAACGGGTAGCGGTGCCTTCATGAAAAAGGAAGAGGATGCCTTTGCCTTGGCGGAGGAGATGGTAAAGATCGGTCGAAGTGCAGGAAGGACAATGAGTGCCCTTGTGACGGACATGGATCAGCCGCTGGGAAATGCCGTTGGAAATTCCTTGGAAGTACTGGAAGCGATCAATACCTTACAGGGAAAGGGGCCCGCAGATTTTACAGAGCTCGTTTATGCTCTTGGAAGCGAAATGCTAGTTGCCGGAAAGAAGGCAAATACCTTGGCAGAGGCAAAGGGCATGCTGGAGGAGGTTATTGGGAACGGCAATGCCCTAGAGAAGCTCGCTGAGTTTGTCGCTGCGCAGGGAGGCGATAGGAATGCGGTATATGATACATCCCTTCTTCCGAAGGCAAAGGAAAGTGAAGAAATTCCTGCACCACAAGAGGGATATGTATCTAAAATCGTCTGTGATGAAATTGGAAGCTGTTGTCTCATGCTGGGAGGCGGAAGAGAGACCAAGGAGAGCGTCATTGATCTTTCTGTTGGCATTATTCTTCATAAAAAAGTTGGTGATTGCGTAAAGGCGGGAGAAAGCCTTGCAACCATGTATTACAATGATCAGGCAAAGGCAGACGCTGCAATGGAACGATTCCTCAAGGCTTATTCCTTCTCATCGCAAGAACCTCCAAAAACTGCTTTTATCAAAGGCAAAGTATAGTCATGTTAAAAAGATGTTCTACGAAGATGGCTTGCTGAATATCTTGTCACATGGGAAAGATAAAAAGTGATTGGAATTTGGCAGATTCGCTTCGCATCCCTCCTGAGATCAGCCAAGGGGATGTCCGCGTTACCATCTTGGGAAATTATAGGGTTTGGATAGAACATTATCGCGGAATTTTAGAGTATACGGATCAGTCCGTGGTTTTACAGGGTCGACGAGGTCAAATCTGCGTAGAAGGGAAACAATTAAAAATCGATTACTATACCAAGGATGACATGGTCATTCGAGGAAAAATACTGGCAGTACGATATGACGATAGGAAAGGCTTCGAGTAATCCATGGCTAGACTTCTTCGATTCCTAACAGGTTTTCTGCAGCTTCGTGTTTGGGGATTTTCTGCTGAACGCTTTTTGAATTTGTGTGCTAAAAAGGGGATTCCTCTTTGGAATATGGAAAGCATGGAGGATGGAATGCGTTTCTGTATGCCGCTAAAGGATTTTTGGGATTTGCGCCCTCTTGTAAGAAAAACGGGAGTCAGGGTAGCCATTCAAAAAAAGAATGGACTACCCTTTTTTGTGAAAAGATTTCGAAAACGATGGATCTTTTTCGCAGGTGTTGTATTAACGATATTTCTATTACTATGGTGTTCTCAGCGTTTATGGGGCATTGAAATCCGTGGAAATGTTATGGTGACGGATGATCAGATCATGGATTTCATGGAGACGCAGAAGGTTCATGTTGGAATAAGCCTTTCCGATATACAGGTAACAGAATTGGAAAAAGCATTACGCAGAGAATATGAGGATGTTATTTGGACGAGTATACGCATTGTAGGCACGGATCTTATGGTGGATATCAAAGAGAGAGACGTGCCTGAACCGTCCGTGACCAAGGTGGACCTAAATGGAATGGATATGATTAGCCCATTTGACGGCGTCGTTGTTGAGGCCATTGTAAGAAGTGGTGTGCCTAAAGTGAAGGTAGGAGAGCTTGTGACGAAGGATCAGATTTTGGTAGAGGCTAGGGTGCCAACCTATCTGGAGGATGGTACGATTCGCGAATGGTTGACAGTAACTGCTGATGCTGACATTTGGCTAGAGCATCAAAGATATTTGGAGGACAGCTTTTCCTTGTATTATGTGGAGAATCAGCTGACGGGAAGAGAGAAAACGAGATATGTTTTGCAGTTCGGTAATTCCACATGGTCATTGGATTTTCAGAAAAATTATTATTGGGAGGATGTTGTGGAAACCGATGAAATGCCAAGTTTCCTTCAGGCATTGGAGTTGCCGATCAAATTTCGGAAAATCTTGCACCGAGAAGGTAGTAAAATACTTAGAAAACTAGATGAAGATGGCATTAAGAGGGTTGCTGATGAAAAAATATTCGATTTTCTTGCAACTTTAGAAGAAAAAGGGGTACAAATTATTGAAAAAGATGTTAAAATAAGTATCGAGGGAGATTTTTGCCTGATTCATGGAGAGATCTTAACTCGAGAAAAAGTGAGGCTATACCGAAAGACGGAGGAAGAATTTGACAAAACAGGAAGTAAGACAACAGGGGAATAATTCTGAGGTGCCCGGACAGCTTTCTTTAGAGATGGAAATCCCTTCAGAGGAGCTGCAAATGGTATTTGGCGCTTCGGATAAATATGTGAAAAAATTGGAGCAAAGCTTTGGCGTTACGATTGTGGACAGAAATGGACGCATTATCATTAAGGGCAGCGCAGGGGCGGCAGTAAAGGCAAAGGCAACGCTGGAGCAGCTGGTTAGCTCCATTAGACGCGGAAATGAGATTGAGGAGCAAAATGTGGATTACGCGATAGAATTAGGAATGGAAGATCAGGAAGAAGCTTTGGAGGAGATCGATGGTGACGTCATCTGTCATTCCGTCTCTGGAAAGCCGATCAAACCAAAGACAATAGGACAGAAGGAATATGTTGATGCCATTCGGAACCATATGATCGTATTTGGCCTGGGACCAGCTGGTACGGGAAAAACTTATTTGGCAATGGCAATGGCAATTACGGCGTTTAAGAAAGAAGAGGTAAATCGTATCATACTGACCAGACCTGCCATTGAAGCGGGTGAAAAGCTTGGTTTTTTACCTGGAGACCTGCAGAGCAAGGTAGATCCCTATTTAAGGCCGTTGTACGATGCGCTGTATCAAATTATGGGTGCGGAGAACTTTGCGAAAAATATGGAAAAGGGGCTGATTGAAGTGGCTCCGCTTGCGTATATGAGAGGCCGTACGCTCGATAATGCCTATATTATTCTGGATGAGGCGCAAAACACGACGCCCGCGCAGATGAAAATGTTTTTGACTCGTATCGGCTTTGGTTCCAAGGTGGTCATCACGGGTGATTCCTCGCAGAAGGATTTGGCACCAGGAACACAATCTGGACTAGACGTGGCAGAACGAGTACTGAATAAGATTGATGACATCGCCTTTTGCAGGCTGACCAGCAGAGACGTTGTTCGTCATCCTTTGGTACAGAAGATCGTTAAGGCATATGAAACCTACGAAAATAAAGAAAAGGCTAAGGAATTAAAGGCGCAGGAACGTACAAAAAGGACAAGGAGCGTAAGAAGATGACCTTATACGCAGAAAATGAAACAGACGTGACCTTCCCTTTCTCCGTGGAGGAAATTGCAAAGTCCGTCATACAGGCAGTTTTGGATGAAGAAAACTGTCCATACGAGGCAACGGTAAATCTGCTATTAACGGATAACGAAGGGATTCGCGAGTATAACAGGCAGTATCGCGAGATCGACAGGGAGACGGACGTGCTATCCTTCCCGAACCTGGATTTTGATGAGCCTGGTAATTTTGACAGGGCAGAGGATCATGAGGCGGATTATTTTGATCCTGATTCAGGGGAGCTCATTCTTGGAGACGTGATTGTTTCTGTGGATAAGGTGATAGAACAGGCAGAAAGCTACGGACATGATCAAAAAAGAGAATTCGCCTTTTTGGTTTGTCACAGCCTGTTACATCTCTGTGGATATGATCACATGGAGGATGAAGAGCGACTGGTTATGGAGGAAAAGCAGGAGAAAATACTGCAAGGCCTTGGAATCACAAGATGAAACGTGAGGATACAAAATGAAGCAGCTAGAGGTCAAAAGAAGACAGATCGAATATCTCGCAAAAGCCTTTGAAGTCATCCTATTTTTATTCATTGAGCGCAAGCTTGGATTAGAGGGGAGCGGCTTCTTCCTTGTTGCCATAATGTTGTTTTCGATGCTTTGGACGTTTGTAGGGGAGAATCTTCCAGACGTGCTTGGGAAAATGATTCGCATCCGTAAGGCAAAGGGGCAATATAAAAGCATTCGCAATATTCGATGGTTTTCCTTTCTTTGTCAGCTTGTCTTGGGTGCTCTCGGAACCATTGTATTATTAAGCGTTGGAACCATTCTTGGCGAAAATGTATTTGGATGTCCGTATAGCAGCCTCATGATATGGATTTTATCACCGCTTTTATTCCTTCGCGGATTATCCTTTTTGTTGATGGGATATTGTCAGGGGGAAGGGTCGGAGCTGCCGTCCGTTGTGGCATGTATTTTAAGACTTATCGCAACCTATGCATTTGGCATTGTTTTGGGAAGTGTGGCAGGTGATTACGGCGAGAAGGTCAGTGCACTTCTAAAGCTCCCTAGATATACCTCCATGTATGTTGCGGCAGGGTGGTGCGTAGCCATTGTAATGGCGGAGTTACTAGTGATTTTGTTCTTGTTCTGTTCATTTTTGGGCGGAAGAAGGAGACGGAGGGAAAAGGAAGCGGAGAGTATGAAGGCATCCGTAAGCTTTCCGAGTTTCTTTGGGGCTTGTTCAAAAAACATTATTTTCCGTGCACTCATCTGTTTTTTAGAAATGTTCCCAGTAGTCATTGGAATGATGATGTATTATCATCACGAAGGGGAAAATGCTCCGCTAACCTATGGAACCTATTTTGTGGGATATTTTACCATTTGTATTTTATTCTATCGCCTGTTAAATGCCGTAGCCGTTCCTTTCTGGGGGAAGGTTTCTGGTTTCTTTCGCAGAGATGAGGTACGACTTGGAAGAGTAAGCTTTCATGGAGGTATCCATCTGCTCATTGCGCTTTCCATGATTTTGAGTGTCGGGGTATCAGCAATGCCTGCACAGGTCGGAGCCTTGGCTGGATTTACCTCTCCCAATGTCGTTAAAATTGTGATACAGGGAAGCTTTTGGATTGTGTTTGCCTCGCTTGGCTTTTACTTTTCAAGAATGCTGATGCGGTTTGGCAAAAATCTGATGGTCCTGGGAATCGGCGTATTGTGTGACGTTGTATTTGTCATGCTTTATAAGATGCTATGGTCAGATGAAAAAATGGGACTGCTTGCATTGATGTATGCCAGTTTAATCACGATGGCCATTTACGCCGTGCTGTTGGGTGCGATAGCGATTCAATTGATTGGCGGAAAGGTTGATTGGTTCCGCATTGTATTGCTACCAGCTCTGCTTGCAGGTGCCATAGGTATTATACAAGCTCTTTGCGTAAAGTTTATTGGAGAGCATCTAGAAAGCCTGTTTGTAGTGATTTTAATCGGTGGCGTCGGGTTCGTTGCGTATTGGTGTGTGCTACTACTTCTACGCAATTTCAGCGAGGAGGAGCTTAGCGTTATACCGCTTGGAGGCGTTCTGTTGGGCCTTGGAAAAATGTTAGGAACCTTTTAAGTATAAAATTGGAAAAATAAGCTGATACTCTTAAAAAGAGACATTACGGGGGTTTGTAATGAAAGCGGTTAAGAGTATCGGTTTATTTTTTGCCATGGGAATCGGCTGTATTGTTATTGGATATCTTCTTGGGAGCATTGTTTCAAAGGAACAAAACGAGGTGATTTTTCAAGAAGGACAAGTTGTAGAAGAATCTGGAAAGATTGTTTTAGAGCCAGCTGAAATCAAATCGTACGAGGAGAGCAAGCTTGATCAGGACAGAAAAGAGTGGGCTTCATCCTTTGTGGACGTCTCTAGTGATTCTCCGTTTCTTGGAAAGGATACGCAGTTAATTCTGGAAGAGGTGGACGTTCGCAAGGGGACAGTCGAGGAAATCATTGAAGCTTTGCCTGAAAAGTATATTGGAATGGAGAGGGAAAGCTTTTTGCAATGCATGAAGGATTATGAAGCTTCACCGCCACTTTCGGAAAGACAAAAGGGATTTGTAGGGCTTGAGGTACTAACCTTTTCAAGAGATCGGGTGGTCGTTCAGAAAAACTACCGCAGGGCAGATCCGGAGGATGGTTTTTTCCTCGCAATCATGGATTATCGCGTCATTGTACTGTATGATGATGCAAAGACGATTTATATGACAACGGATATCTCTTTTGAAATGCTTCCGAAAGATCTGCAGGAAAGGATGGCTGACATGATTTACGTAGAAAATGAGCAGGCGCTGTTTGATTTCTTGGAGGCATATACAAGTTAAAGATAGATGATATTTGTAAAATAGATTAGCAAGAAAAAGTGAGAGTACAGATGGATAAAAGAAGTATTGGAATTATAGGCGGAGGAGCCGCAGGAATGGCGGCTGCAATAACGGCAGCGCGAGAAGGCGCAAAGGTTACCATATTCGAGGCAGGAGAACGCTTAGGGAAGAAAATATTATCCACTGGCAACGGAAAGTGTAATCTCGGAAATCGATTGCTGGACGAGAATTGTTACTATGGTACTAAGACATTTGTGAAAGGGGCTTTGGAACGCTTCGGAACGGAGGATACCATTTCTTTTTTTGAGGGTATGGGACTCATGCTTCGGGAACGCAATGGATATCTCTACCCTTGGTGCGAACAGGCGAGCGTCGTTCTTGACATTCTTCGAAATGAAATTGCCGTGCTCGGAATCCATGTGATTTATCAGGCGAAGGTGATTGATGTTTCGCCCAAGGATCGGGGCGGTTTCCTGGTGAGAACCTTGGATGATGATTATTTCTTTAATCGTGTCATTCTTGCCTGTGGAGGAAAAGCTGCACCAAAAACGGGATCGGATGGAAGCGGATATGATCTGGCGAAAAAGCTAGGTCACAGAATTGTGCCTGTAGTGCCAGCCTTGACGGCATTAAAGTGTAAGGAATCCTTTTTTAAGGGCATTGCAGGCGTTCGTGCGGATGCTGAGATAACTATTCTTGGAGAGGACGGTAAAGCGGCCGCTAAGGAACGGGGAGAACTGCAGCTGACAGATTATGGTATTTCAGGAATTCCTGTCTTTCAGCTGAGCAGAATCGCTGCTTATCAGCTGCAAAAAAGGAAGGAAATCGCTGCTTATATTGATTTTTTACCAGATCTTGCAAATCCGGAAGAGGCTGTAAATGAAAGAATGGCACTGAGAGGGAGTCGTACGGTAGAGGAATTGTTCGTTGGAACCATACATAAAAAGATAATCAGTCTTGTGCTAAAGCTAACCAATCTCAAGCCTGCGGATTCTTCAGATCATTTGTCAAGAAAACAGATTCAACATTTCTTTTTCTTGGCAAAACGATTTCCTGTGACGGCTATTGCTACGGGCGATTTTCAAAGCTGTCAGGTTTGTGCGGGCGGCGTAGATTTAGGACAGGTGACAGAAAATATGGAATCTAAGCTCCATCATGGATTGTACTTTGTCGGCGAACTAGTTGACATTGATGGTAGATGTGGCGGTTATAATTTGCAGTGGGCATGGACAAGCGGACATATAGCTGGCAGACATGCCGCAGGAAGGCAGGAATAAAATTGATTCTAATACAACAGCTAAAGCTTCGCGTGCCTTGTGATGAACAGGCTGTGAAAAGCAAAGCGGCAAAGGCATTGATGATCAAGGAGGAAGAGATCCTAAAGCTGGAGATATTAAGAGAATCTCTGGATTGTAGGAAAAAGCCTGATATCTTTGCCGTTGTTACTGCGCAGGTTAAGGTTAAAAACGAGGAAAAGGTACTAAAAAGGGCGCAGGGAAATAAAAAGGCGAAGGAACAATTTTCCATTTATGAAAATAAGGAATATGTTTTTCCGACTCAGGCGGAAGGTATCGGGGAGCATGGGAAAAGACCTGTGATTGTTGGCGCTGGCCCAGCTGGGCTATTTTGCACTTATTATCTTGCATGTGCAGGGCTTAGGCCGCTTCTTCTGGAACGGGGAAGGGACGTGGAGAAAAGGAAGCAGGACGTGGAAGCCTTTTGGAAGACAGGCATGCTAGATCCTAGCTCTAACGTACAATTTGGTGAAGGCGGAGCAGGAACCTTCTCAGATGGAAAATTAAATACCTTGGTTAAGGATAAGGATGGCAGAAATAGGGCCGTCTTGAAAACCTTTGTTCAATTTGGAGCAAAAAAGAGTATCCTTTATGATGCAAAGCCCCATGTAGGAACAGATGAGCTCTCAAAAATTGTGTTTGGTTTGCGAGAAGAAATTCTTCGTCTGGGCGGGGAGGTTCGCTTTGAAAGCCAAATGACGGACCTTTTGATCGAGAATGGGCAGCTTGTTGGCATTATTGTCAATGAAAAGGAAAAAATAGAGTGTGATCAGTTGGTATTGGCGATCGGACATAGCGCAAGGGATACTTTTTTTATGCTTCAAAAGCACAAGCTGCCTATGGAAGCTAAGCCCTTTGCCGTCGGTTTTCGAGTAGAGCATCCTCAGGAGATGATCAATGAAAGCCAATACGGGAAAAAGGATCCAGAAGAGCTTGGGGCAGCTCCGTATAAGGTGACGGCAAAGGCATCGAATGGAAGAGGCGTATATTCCTTTTGCATGTGCCCGGGAGGATATGTAGTGAATGCGTCCTCGGAAGAAGGAATGCTTGCGGTGAATGGTATGAGCTATAGCGGGCGAAATGGAAAGAATGCCAATAGTGCCATTATCGTATCCGTGACGCCAGAGGATTATCCTGGAAATGGACCTTTGGCTGGAATCGCTTTTCAAAGGAGCTTGGAGGAAAGGGCATATCGCCTTGGCATGGGGAAAATACCAGTGCAAAGATATGGCGAGTATCGAAAGGGAAAGACTGGAGAAAATGGCTCTGATTTAGGATTGGTTAAAGAGGTTATTGACCAAATAGGACAATACGAAAATGGCAATAAAGACATGGAAAAATCTGCAATTATGCCTTGCTGCAAAGGAGAATACGCATGGGCAGACCTGCGTGGACTGCTGCCGCCAGAATGTGAAAAAGCATTTATTGAGGGAATGGGTCAATTTGGAAAGCAAATTAAAGGCTTTGATCGTGAGGACTGTGTTTTATCTGGAGTGGAAAGTCGTACCTCTTCACCAGTAAGAATTGTCAGGGATGAGCATTTGAGCTCGGAGATTTCTGGCATCTATCCCTGCGGCGAAGGAGCCGGCTATGCAGGCGGAATTACCTCTGCTGCGATGGACGGATTGCGCGTTGGGGAAGAGATTTTCAAACGATTGACGAAATCATAAAAAAGAAGTAAAATAGATAAATATATCAAATTGTGGGTTAGGTGAGACATCGTGGAAAACATAAGAGAATTGATTAAAGACAAAAAAAGAATTGTTGTGAAAATTGGTTCCTCGTCCCTGCAGCATAAAGAATCTGGGGACATGGATTACATTCGGTTGGAAAAGCTGGTGCGTGAACTTTCTGACATCCGTAATCAGGGCAAAGAGGTAGTCCTTGTGACGAGTGGTGCCATTGCTGCTGGTAAGAAGGCAGTTGGTATCTCGGAGATCAAAAGAGACGTGCAGGCTGAGGCTATGGCAATGAAACAGGCTTGTTCTGCCATAGGACAGGCAAGACTGATGATGACCTATACAAAATTATTTGCCGAGTATAATCAAATTGCAGCGCAGATCTTGATGACCAAGAATACGATTGTGGATAATTTGAATCGCTATAATGCTCATAATACCTTTACGCAGCTTTTGGAGATGGGTGTCATTCCCGTAGTAAATGAAAATGATACCGTTGCTACCTATGAAATTGAGATTGGCGACAATGATACGCTATCTGCAATTGTTGCTGCGCTTGTGGAAGCAGATCTGCTGATTTTGCTCTCTGACATTGATGGTCTTTATACGGATGATCCTCATAAGAATCCTGATGCGAAATTTATTGACGTTGTTGAGGAACTGACTCCCGAATTGATGGAGATGGGCAAGGCAAGCACGGGAAGCGGTGTTGGAACTGGTGGAATGAGCACTAAGTTGATTGCGGCAAGGATTGCAACGGCTTCCGGGGCGGACATGATCATTGCCAACAGCGAGGATATTGGCGTGTTACATCGTATTATGAATGGAAAGACGATCGGAACCTTGTTTAAGGCAAAGAAGGATGAAGCCTTTGATCTGCCTGGGTTTGTCGATAATTTACATAAGAAATAAATTTAGAAATTGTTTTGCATTGATTAGGAAAGTGTATTTCTGATAAGGATGGCATTGTCTTATGACCATGGATGAAAAAATCAAGAGAATTAATGAGTTATATCATAAATCGAAAGGAGTTGGCCTGACAGAGGAAGAAAAGGTTGAACAGGCGCAGCTTCGGAAGGACTATGTTGCCAGCATTCGAGGGAATCTCCGCAGCCAGCTTGAAAGCATGACTATTCAATATGAGGATGGTAGCAGGGAAAAGGTCAGTGACCGCAGAAGAAGAGTTGAGGGCGAAAAAAGGTTAGAAGAGCTCGAAGAGAAGGAAAAGCTTGAGGAGCAGGAAAAGCCAGAAGGACAGAAAAGGGTTGATACTTCGGAGAAAGAACAAAGCGGTCAGGAAGATTTAACGGTAAAAAAAAAGCCTTGAGGCGTGAACTGTTAAAACGACGTGATGCCTTAACGGAGCAGGAACAAAAAAGGGCAGAAATACTGATCACAGAACGGATTTTGGGACATCAGTGGTATTATCTTTCTGATACGGTGCTTGCGTTTGTAAGCTATGGCAGCGAAATCAGCACGATGGAAATCCTGAAGGAAACCTTGCAAAAGGGGAAAAAGCTCTATGTTCCAAAGGTTGGTTGTATCAAAGAGGGAAACCTGCAAAAAGAGGAAATGTATTTTTACCGCATTACTTCGTTGGAACAGTTAAGGGAAGGGTACCGAGGAATTCCTGAGCCAGAGGGGAACACGGAAAAATATGAGTATTCTCCTGAAGAAGCAAAAAAGACTTTGCTATTAATGCCTGGTGTCGGGTTTGATCCCTATCGGAATCGCATGGGCTATGGCAAGGGATTCTATGATCGTTTTTTGGAGGATAAAGAGGAGCTTTGGGTTCGCAGCATTGCCATTGGACATGCTTGTCAGATGACGGAGAAGATTCCGACGAATGAGCATGACAGGAAGCCATATCAAGTGATTTTAGTATAAATAATCAGCGTTAAGGCTGATTTGAAGATAATTGAGAGGAATGAACTGATACATGAGTGACATGCGAGGCATAGACACGCCTGTGCGTCAAAGAAGGCGCAGGGTATTTAAGGAAGTCGCCAATTTGGCGTATCATTCAAAAAACCTAAAAGATGACATGGAAGCGTTGCCTTATAAGATTGTAGATTATGAGGAACCAAAGTATTGGGAAAGCGTATATCGCGATCGTGCAATCATTCGAGAACGAATTCGGTTGGCCATGGGCATGAGCCTTCGACCGGAAAACCGTGAACATCCAGGCCATTTGACGGAAGGGCTGGAAGAAAGCAATATTGACGAGAAATATTATGAACCACCGCTGATGCAGGTGATTCCTTCGGCATGCAATGCATGTCCAGAGAACCGCTATGAGGTGACAAGCTCCTGCATGGGATGTGTGGCACATCCCTGCCAAGAGGTTTGCCCGAAGGATGCCATTACCTTTGTAAATGGAAAATCGGTCATTGATCAGGAAAAATGTATCAAATGCGGAAAGTGTAAATCAGTATGTCCGTATGATGCCATTTGTCATAAGGAAAGGCCTTGTAAGGCTGCTTGCGGCGTGGGCGCGATTAAATCGGACAGCTATGGAAGAGCGACCATTGATAATGAAACCTGCGTTTCCTGTGGCATGTGCATGGTGAGCTGTCCGTTTGGAGCCATCGCAGATAAATCTCAGATTTTCCAGTTGATTCGCGCCATGCAAAGCGGACGAGAGATCGTGGCACAGGTGGCACCCGCCTTTGTTGGACAATTTGGACCTAAAGTGACGCCGGATGTTTTTAAGACGGCACTGAAGGAACTTGGCTTCTCCGAGGTATATGAAACGGCAATCGGTGCTGACATGGGATGCATGGCCGAAGCAGAGCATTATGTCAAGGAGGTTGCGTCTGGCAATCAGGAATTTGCCCTGACGAGCTGTTGCCCGTCTTGGTCAGTGATGGCGAAGCACTTTTTCCCAGAGACAATTGACAAAATTAGCAATGAATTGACGCCCATGGTTGCTACGGCGCGGGTAATTAAAAAGGAACGGCCGAATGCATCTGTAGTGTTTATCGGGCCTTGCGCTTCGAAAAAGCTGGAAGCCAGCAGAAGATCCGTGCGTTCTGACGTGGATTTTGTCATTACCTTTGAAGAATTGACTGGTATGTTCGAAGCAAAGGGAATTTTACTTGACGAGATCAAGGCCATGGACGAAATGCGGGATGCAACCTCTGCTGGTCGTGGATATGGCGTTGCTGGTGGTGTGGCGGATGCCATTGAACGATGCATCGAAACCTATTATCCTGGTACGGAAGTAAAGGTCGAACATGCAGAAGGACTTTCAGATTGTCGAAAGGTGCTTGCCATGGCAAAGGCTGGTCGTATGAAGGGCTGCCTAATCGAAGGCATGGCTTGCCCTGGTGGATGCGTCGCTGGTGCGGGAACAAATATCGCAATTCCGCAAGCAACAAAGGAAGTTCAAAAATTCAAGGGAGCGGCCGAAAGGAATATCCCTGATGAAAGCTGCCACCAAAGAGACGTTCAATAATTGCATAAGATTGGCTTTCCCATAGAAAGCCTTACAATAAGAAAAGGAGATTTTGAAGATGAAGATTAGAACAAGGTATGCGCCGAGCCCTACGGGAAAAATGCATGTAGGAAACTTAAGGACGGCGCTGTATGAGTTTTTGACTGCAAAGCATGCAGGCGGAGACTTTATGTTAAGAATTGAGGATACCGACCAGGAGAGATTTGTCGACGGCGCAATTGAGATTATTAATCGTACGCTGGAGAAGACAGGTCTGGTTCATGATGAGGGCCCTGATAAGGATGGCGGTTATGGCCCTTACGTACAGAGTGAGCGCGTTAAGACTGGCATTTACATGAAATATGCTAAGGAGCTTGTGGAGAAGGGCGAGGCATATTATTGCTTCTGCGATAAGGAGCGTTTGGCTTCTTTGAAGACTGAGGTTGTTGAGGGCAAGGAGATTTGCATGTATGACAAGCATTGCCTTGGCCTTTCGAAGGAAGAGGTAGAGGCAAATCTTGCGGCTGGAAAGCCCTTTGTCATTCGCCAGAACATTCCGAACGAGGGAACAACGACTTTTGTCGACGAGCTTTATGGTGAGATCACCGTGGAGAATGCAGAGCTGGATGACATGATCCTGATTAAATCTGATGGATTCCCGACCTATAACTTTGCGAATGTCGTTGATGATCATACCATGAACATTACGCATGTTGTAAGAGGAAATGAGTATATTTCTTCTTCCCCGAAGTACCAGAGACTCTATGATGCCTTTGGATGGGAGAGCCCCGTGTACATTCACCTTCCTCTGATCACGGATGAGAATCATAAAAAGCTCTCTAAGAGATCTGGACATTCCTCCTTTGAGGACCTGATTGATCAGGGCTTTGTTTCTGAGGCCATTGTCAATTACATTGCGTTGCTTGGCTGGAGCCCTGAGGATAACCGCGAGATTTTCTCCTTAGAGGAGCTGATCAAGGAGTTTGATTATCATAGAATCAGCAAGAGCCCTGCGGTATTTGACATTGTAAAGCTTCGCTGGATGAATGGCGAGTACATTAAGGCCATGGATTTTGACACCTTCTATGAGATGGCAGAGCCTTATTTGAAGGAGGCACTGACTAAGGACTTTGACCTTAAGAAGATTGCCAATATGGTAAAGACGAGAATCGAGGTATTCCCTGACATTCCCGCACTTGTGGATTTCTTTGAGGAGCTGCCAGAGTATGATCCCGAGATGTATACGCATAAGAAGATGAAGACGAATTCCGAGACTTCTCTTCAGGTGTTAAAGGATATGCTTCCGATTTTGGAGGCGCAGGAGGACTACAGTAATGACGGGCTGTATGCCACCTTGTGTAAGTATGTTGAGGAGAAAGGCGTTAAGAACGGCTATGTAATGTGGCCGATTCGTACTGCAGTATCTGGCAAGCAAATGACGCCTGCAGGAGCGACCGAGATCATGGAGATCATTGGGAAGGACGAGACCTTAAAGAGAATTCGAAAGGGCATTGCTTTATTGGAGAATGCTTAAGGATTTACAAAAAATCGCAGAAGAGCTTGAAATTACACAAGCAAATTCAGCCCAGCTCGAAGCAATCACATTTGACGGAACGGGCCCCCTGCTGGTTTTGGCAGGGCCCGGATCCGGAAAAACCTTCGTCATAACCCATAGAATCCGCTACTTAACGGAATTTCAGGGGATTGCACCAGAAAAGATATTGGTGCTAACCTTTACCAGAGATGCAGCGGCATCCATGAAGAATCGATATCTCCATCAACTTGCCGTGAAACAATTTGATGTTTCACGGAGCGTGAAACAAAATAATGTTTCACAGACCGTCAATTTCGGAACGTTTCATTCCATCTTTTATCACGTCTTAAAGCAATCCCTTTCCTTTCAAGACCGCCAATTGTTGACGGATGCGGACAAGAAGAACATTCTTCTTCCTGTTCTTAGGAAGCTGTTGCCTAATTATCATGAAATTCAGCGAAATAACATCGCAATGGAATCCATCAGTGCCATTAGTTATTATAAGAATTCGGGAAAGAAATCAGAAGCACTGCGTCGTATGCCCGTGGAATTACGAGATCGTTTTGATGAATTCTTTCAAGCTTATGAAAAGGAACGAAGAAGATTAGGCAAGGTCGATTATGATGACATGCTGATCGATTGTCGAAAGCTGTTAGAGGAGCAACCTGAGATACGGGCATATTGGCAAAGCAGGTTTGATTCCATATTGATTGACGAATTTCAAGACATGAATCCGGCGCAATATGAGGTGATCAGGCTATTATCAAAGGAACCGTATTCGATTTTTGCCGTGGGAGATGATGACCAATCGATTTATGGTTTTCGCGGAGCAGATCCGACCTGTATGCAGGCCTTTGCCAAGGAATATCAAGCAAAACAGATCACCTTGAATGTCAATTATCGGAGTAAGCAAGGTATCGTGGAAGCTTCCTTAAAGATGATTGGTCATAATAAGAACCGATTTCCCAAAAATCTGGAATCCTATGACAATAGAAGCCATGGAAGAATCGATTCATGTATCTTAAAATCGGCTTTTCGGACGAAGGAGGAAGAGCAGGAATATATTGTAAATGCTTGCCATTCCTTTTTGGACAATGTCGAAGTTCAAAAGGAGAACTCAGATTTGCGAAAGATTGCGGGCGGCTTTGAAAAAAATATATCTGGAATGCAAATGGCGATTTTATTTCGAACTAACCGTCTGATGCAAAGAATGGCGCTTCGCTTAAAGCAGGAAGGCATACCCTTTGCCATAAGGGAAAAGCTGATGGATCCATGCCAAAGTGATACCGTTTCGGATATCATGTCATACTTGAAGCTGGCAATTGGAGAAGGCGATAAGGAGGATGTTGCTAGAATTATCAATAAGCCAACAAGATATGTGTCTCGGGAAGCATTAAGTTCATGCAGGGACATGGAGACCCAAGAGAGTATGACTTGTCAAAGCGGAGGGGCTTTTTTGGTAAGGTTGATGCAATATTATGAAAAAAAGGATCCGAGGATATTTGAGCGATTAAAGCTATTGAAAACGCAAAATCAAACGATTCAGAGTCTTTCGCCTTATACGGCGGTGCAATATGTTCGCAGAATGGTTGGATATGACAGGTGGGTAACGGAGCAATATGAGGAGCTGCAGGAAAAGCGTGAGGAATGCATGGAACTATTGGAATGGCTTTCGGCTGAAGTAAAACAATATACAACCATAAAAGAGCTTTGCAATTCGATGACCTCTGTGGAAGGAAAGGTAAGAAATGGGGGGAAGCAAAATACTCAGGATCGTATTGCACCATTTAATGATAAAAACCAAAGGATCGCCTTAATGACGGTTCATGCAGCAAAGGGATTGGAGTTTGATCGGGTTATTATGCCCAATTGTAATGAAAGGGTGTATCCGCATGGAACCATGTTAGACGCTGCGACGGTTGAGGAGGAGAGAAGAATCTTTTATGTAGGAATGACAAGGGCGAAATCTCGCCTAGAATTCACCTACATAAAAGGAACGCGAGAGCATCCCGAGGACGTCTCGCGTTTCTTGGATTTTTAAGCAACTAGATTGCATGGAACTGGCTTATACAAGCTCGTCGAATTCTGCATTGTCGAGGAATTCGTCGAAGGCATCTGCTACCTTCTCATATTCTTCATCATCGTCAATGTAGCCAAGCTCTGGCTCTTCGTTGGGATCGTCGGGATTCTCTGCATAACGATAAAACCAAACCTCGCCATCCTCGTTTTCTCCGTTCTCGTTCAAGGGAAGCAAGGCAATATAATCCTGATCCTCAACGGTTAAAATGGTAACAATGGAGCAGGTTACGGTAGAACCGTCGTCTAAGTCAAGAGTGACGGTCATTTCTTCTTCAGCTTCATAATTATCCTTTGCCATGATTAATATGACTCCTTCTACGTATTTTACTTGTGATTTTGCCCAAAATCCGTTATAATATAACAGAATATGGATGTTAATTACATGGATACTATACTTGTTTTTGACTGAAAAGTCAATACACGGAAGGACGTGGAATCTATGGGTAAAACAGTACAGTTTACCCACGTCTCCGATCAGGAGGATTGTGGCATAATATTTTATGACAGAAAAACGGGCAAAGAGACTTTTCGCAAAGCATTTTTGCCGGAAGAACGGATTGGCAGGACTTATCGAAAAAAGCTTACGCTGGAGGATAAGGCCGTAACCTATCAATTCTATGAGGGCGAGAAGCGCGTCCCTGATAAAAAGGGCAGAGCCTTCGTTTCGACAAAAAAATATGGGGAAATAAAGGAAACAGAAGATGTCTATACCCTGATGGAGACTTCAAATTTTGATTGGAAGGGTAGTAAACAGCCGAAGATTCCTTATTGTGATGCCTTGATCTATTGCTTGCATGTCAGAGGTTTTACTAAGCATGTTTCTTCTGGCGTAAAGAATCGCGGTACCTTTGGAGGAGTCAATGAAAAGATTCCATATTTGAAAAGCATTGGCGTGACGACCTTGGAGTTTCAGCCCATCTATGAATTTCGCGAAAGAACTGGCACCAATCGCGTGAATTATTGGGGTTATACGGAGGGCTATTATTTTGCACCCAAGGCGGCTTATGCAAAAAAGGATCCCGTGACGGAATGTAAGGAAATGATCCGAAGCTTGCATGAAGCAGGGATGGAGGCCGTATTTCAGTTTTATTTTCCTTCGGATTTTAATCAGATGGATATCCCAGAGATTCTCCGCTTTTGGGTCGAAGAGTATCAGGCTGATGGATTTAGCCTGGTTGGTGAGAATCTGCCGGCAGAGCTGATAGCGAAGGATCCGGAGCTTTCCGATACGAAAATTTGGTATTATCAGATGGATGCCGAGCGGGTTTATGGTAAGAGAACCATGCCAAAGCAAAAAAATCTTGGCCTTATGAAGGATGATTTCCTGTATGACGGAAGACGATTCTTAAAGGGAGAGGAAAATCTTGTCCCAGCCATGACCTATCAGCTCAGAACAATTTATCCTGCGGTTGCAAAGATCAATTATCTTAGCACCTATTGGGGATTGACTCTCATGGATATGGTATCCTATGACTTTAAGCATAATGAAGCCAATGGCGAGGACAATCATGACGGAACGGATTATAATTGCAGCTGGAACTGCGGTGAAGAAGGCATGTCCCGGAAGAAAAGGATCCAGCAGCTTCGATTGACTCAGTTGAAAAATGCATTTTGCCTTTTGCTTCTGGCACAGGGAACGCCTCGCATCTTTATGGGGGATGAATTTGGAAATTCCCAAAAGGGGAATAACAATCCTTATTGTCAGGACAATGAAATCGCTTGGCTGAATTGGAATCATGTCGATAAAAACAGCGAACTTCACGAGTTCTTTAAGAGACTGGTGGAGCTTAGGAAAAATAATCCCGTACTTAGGCCTGAGGAGGAAGCAAAGCTGATGGATTCCATTTCCTGCGGATATCCTGAAATGTCATTCCATGGCGTGACTGCCTGGAGGGCGCAGCTGGAGAACTACAGCAGACAGCTTGGCATCCTGTATTGCGGACTATATAAAGAGGAAGATCTTGGAATTACGAGGAAGGAAGCTCTGAAAGAGGAGCAAAATAAGGGTTTTGATTTCTTGTATTTTGGCATGAACATGCATTGGGAGTCACATAAGCTTGGACTTCCCAGACTGCCAAAGGGGAAGGCATGGGAGCTCTTATTATGCACGAGCGAGGATGGGGCTGACCCCGTACCCGTACAAGATGCGGTTATGATTGCGCCTAGGACCATGGCTCTTTATGTGTCGAAAGATGTTGTCATAGAAGAAGCAACTAAGGATACAAATGTCGTGGCGGAAACACTAGAAGTATCCTTGGACATGGAAAATGCTCCTAAAGATGCTGAGCTAGCTCCTTTGGATGAGGAAGATAAGCACCTTCAAGAAGAAAATGCATAACATATTCTAAAAAGAAAAAAGGATGTTTGCATGAATAGCTGGTGGGTGATTCTTTTACTCCTGTTTGGCTGTGGAAACTGCAATGGTTGCGGAAACAATTGTGGCAACAACTCTGGCAATTGTGGATGCGGTTCTGGTGGTTGTGGCTGTAACGGAAATGGCTGTGCGAGACCTTGGGGCCTTGCAGGAACCAGTACCTCTTGCGGTTGCAGCGGCTATGACAATGGCTCGACCTGTAATGCCTGCGGGAACGACGCAAATGTTGCAAGCGATTGCGGTTGCAACGATAATGTTCAGAACCAGAATGGTTGCAACGCTTTCCCGAGCTTCTAGCTAGATAAGACCATGAATCCTGTCACTTCTATAGAAAGTGGCAGGATTTTTTTTGCATACTTGTTTGATTGCTGTTGTATGCTAGAAAGTTTTGTGATAAGATAGTCGCAGGGTTCTTTGTATAAAGAAGGCAAAACATAAAAAATAGATACAGAAAGAGCAGGAGGCCTTAACAATGGCAAAGGAAAAATATGTTGCATATGTTTCGACTTATACCCAGGGGGATCGTCATGGCATCAAAATCTATGACGTAGACATGGAAAAGGGTAGGTTTACGGAGAAGGACAAGGTAGAAATTACCAACAGCTCCTATGTCAGCATCTCCCATAATGGAAAATATTTGTACTCCATCACCGACATGGGTGTTGAGAGCTATAAGATTATGCCTGACGGCAGCCTGAAATTCATTAACTTTGGTTCCATCAATGGTATGAGAGGCTGTTACGTATCCACGGATTATACGGATGGATACCTGTTTGTTGCCGGATATCATGATGGAAAGCTTACCATATTAAAGCTGAAAGAGGATGGCAGCATCGGTGAGATTACGGACGAGGTATATCATAAGGGCCTTGGCAGTGGCATCGAGCGTAATTTCCGCCCTCATATCAACTGCGCCCGCATGACCCACGACAATCGTTACCTTCTCGTAGCTGACGAGGGCATGGATCATGTCAATGTTTATGAATTTGACGTTACCCGTGGAACTGTAAAACTTGCCGATATCTTGAGATCTGAGCTGGAGTCCGCCCCACGTCACATCAAGATTTCCAAGAATGGTAAATTCATTTACATCGTGCATGAGTGGAAGTGCTTTATTGATGTTTATCACTATGAATATAAGAAGGGAAGCCCGAAGTTTGAGAAGATTCAGACGATCGAGACGACCTCCATGCCAAAAGGAAGCAATAATGCGGCAAGTGCACTGAGCTTTTCCGCGGATTATAAGTACCTTCTGAGCTCAAATGCAGGTGACAACTCCGTTGTTATTTATGATGTAGACCAGAAAACGGGCATCCTGACGAAGAATTTCTGCCTGCCCATCAGCGGTGAGTACCCGAAGGATGCGGAAATCTTCCCGAACAATAAGTTCCTTGTCAGCTTAAATCATGAGACAAATGCCATGACCTTCTTTAGCATTGATCTCGAAAAGCACACCATGATCATGAATGGCGCGCCGATGAAGGTGAACGTGCCCAACTGTATTGTATTTTATAAGCTGAGAACCAAGGGCGAAGACGAAGAGAAGTAATCGGATCGGATGCGGTTGTAACATATGAATAGTGATTTCAAGGGATGGTCTGAAAGGATCATCCTTTTTTGTTAAATATTGACAAATTCTATGCAAAAATTTCCTTGAAGGATTTTGATTTAACGATTGACGAAAAATGTCGGAATGTATATAATTTATCTGTTATATCAGGACAAATTTGTGATGGGTGGAAACTGAATATGGATGACAAAAAGAAAATGAAGAAGGAAGCACCAATAATGCAGGAAGAATACCTGGATCAATACGGAAAGAAGGGCAAAGGACTTCAGCATTGGCAGATTTTGGCGATCCTGATGGCTGTTTACGACATTGCTTTTGCTAATTTTTCTTATTTATTTGGTTTATGGGCTAGATTTGACTTCCGTTATTCCTCAATACCAGAGGATTACTTACAAGCAGCGATTCGATTCATTCCGATCTATTCTGGTGTTGTTTTAATTGTTTTCAGCGCACACTACTTGTATCAAAGCATTTGGCGTTTTGCCAGTTATCGGGAACTGATTCGCTTGATTGCAGCCAATGCCATCACGTTTTTGGCACAGGTCATCGGAATTACCTTGATCTTTAGACAAATGCCGTTCGCATATTACTTCTTCGGCGTTGTGCTGCAGTTCTTCTTTACATCGGCCGTTCGTTTCTTCTATCGTTTTGTTCTGTTAGAGAGAAGCAAACGCAATACGAATAATTACACGAAAAAAGTTATGATTATCGGCGCAGGAGAAGCCGGACAGGTGCTTCTTCGTGACATTTACCACGCTGATGAAATTGAGTATAAGGTTTGCTGCTTCATCGATGACAATCCAAACAAATGGCATCGTAACATTGAAGGCATTCCTGTTTATGGCGGCAGAGATGATATTTTGAAGGCCGTTGATAAGTATGGCATTGATTTGATCCTGATCGCCATGCCCAGCGCGTCCAAGGCTCAGACCAGAGATCTCCTTGACATTTGTAAGGAGACAGGCTGTGAGATGAAGCTTCTTCCTGGTATGTACCAGTTCCTGACGGGTGACGTTTCCCTCAGCAAGATGAAGGATGTTGCCGTAGAAGACCTTCTCGGAAGAGAGCCTATTAAGGTTAACCTTACGGAGATCCTGAACAGCATTGAGGGTAAGGTTGTCATGGTAACGGGCGGTGGCGGTTCCATCGGTAGCGAGCTTTGTCGTCAGATCGCAGGCCATAATCCTGAGAGATTGATCATTTTTGACGTTTACGAGAATAATGCGTATGATATTGAGCAGGAGCTGAAGAGCACCTATTCTAATCTGAACTTAACTGTTTTGATTGGTTCCGTGCGAGACAGCAGAAGATTGAATTCTGTATTTGAAAAGTATCATCCGGAGATTGTTTACCATGCAGCGGCTCACAAGCATGTGCCTCTGATGGAGACAAGCCCCTGTGAATCCATTAAGAATAACGTGATCGGTACCTTTAAAACTGCATGCGCAGCCATGACCTATGGCACAAAGCGTTTCGTGCTGATCAGTACTGATAAGGCCGTAAATCCGACGAACATCATGGGTGCTAGTAAGCGTCTTTGTGAGATGGTAATCCAGTCCATGGACTTTATCAGCAGAGAAGGCAGACAGGATATTTTGCCTAATCTCAGTGGCCATAATGATGAGACGGATTCAAAGAAGCTCTTTGTGAATCGCCATATTGAGACAAGAACGGAATTTGTTGCCGTTCGTTTTGGTAACGTTCTTGGAAGTAACGGAAGCGTTATTCCCCTGTTTAAGAAGCAGATTGCAAAGGGTGGTCCCGTTACCGTAACCCACCCTGACATTATTCGTTACTTTATGACCATCCCCGAGGCCGTGAGCCTTGTCCTTCAGGCCGGTACCTATGCAAAGGGCGGTGAGATCTTTGTTCTTGACATGGGCGAGCCCGTAAAAATTGATACCTTGGCCCGCAACCTGATTAAGCTTTGCGGCTACAAGCCTGACGTTGACATCAAGATTCAGTATACCGGCCTTCGTCCCGGAGAAAAGCTGTTCGAAGAGAAGCTGATGGCAGAAGAGGGTATCGAGCGTACGGCGAACGAGTTAATCCATATTGGTAAGCCCATTGCCTTTGACATGGTCAACTTTATGGGACAGCTGGAAGAATTGGCCGAAGCCAGCTACAACAATGACGAGGAGATTCGCCGTTTGGTAAAGAGCATCGTAACGACCTATCATCCGAGCCATCTGTAATTTAAATCATTCATTTTTTGCCGGGAAACCACAATATTTTGTGTTTTCACTTGATTCCCGGTGGATTTTGTGGTATCTTTTTTATGAAACAGTATATGTTTTGATAAAGAAGTAATGAAGGGATGATTGCTTTGAACGAGCTGATTTCCGTAATTGTGCCCGTCTTTAAGGTCGAGGCATATCTAGCAAAGTGCATAGAGTCCATTCGGTGCCAGACATATCCTAATTTCGAGTTGATTCTTGTAGATGACGGATCACCGGACGGAAGCCCACAGATCTGTGATGATTATGCGGCCGTGGATGACAGAATCCGCGTGATCCATAAGAATAACAGAGGACTTTCTTCGGCCAGAAATGCGGGTCTGGACATTGCTCAGGGAGAATTCATCTGCTTTATCGACAGTGATGACTATATTAAGCCGGAATACTTAGAGACGCTTTTGACCCTGCAGAGAAAGAACAATGCCGATCTTGTAATCTGTGAGTATGATTATGTTGAGAAGAATGGCAATGTTTATGAGCACCATAAGATTCCTTGGAACAAATCCATTACCCACAAGGACTTTTGGCTTTTGTTCTGTGAGTCTGATTATCGCGTGTTTAGTGCCGTGGCATGGAACAAGATTTATCGCGCTAAGATCTTTAAAGAAGTCCGCTATACGCTTGGAAAGTGCATGGAGGATAACTTTATCATCAAGGCCGTAATCGAGCAGTGCGACTCCATTTATGTCACCAATGAGGTGCTGTATTATTACCTGCAAAGACCTGACAGCATCATGGGACGCTTTTCTATTAAGCATTTGGACGGCGTAGAGGCGCAGCTGGACATCTGTAATTATTTTAACAGTGTTGGCTGGCAGGAGTGTTCACAAAAGCTTCTGGGATCCATCACGAACTCCCTGTTTAGAGCCTATCGCGAGGCGGACTTTATCGTAAAGTTTAACAGAGAGCGCTATAAAGAGCTGAAAAAGGCTTATAAAGAGGTCGTGAAGCAGTCGTTTAGTTCAAAAGAGCACAATCAACTATGGTTTAAGTATAAAGTCTTTGGTTTTAATGAAGGACTTTATCGAGTGCTTTATAATAATGGATTGATGCTTCAGCTTATGAGTCTTAGAAATAAGGATCAAATACAGTATCATTAATTAGGATGAAGCGTAAGTTAAATTGAGATTATGATCGGATATAATAAGACAATTGCATAGGCATTAAGAGAAGGATTCACAGGCGTGAATCCTTTTTTTCTGCTTTGCCTTGCTTTTTGTGGTTTTAAGGTTGTTTTTCAAGGCCATGAGTTGTATAATATAAATTGTGAAATTATGCGGAAAGAGAGTAAGAGCGGATCGGCAGAAACAGTAGATTCGCAAAGGATACAAAAGATTTATGGATATTTTTGACATTATTTCTTTGTTTGGTGGCTTGGCGATGTTTCTCTATGGCATGCGTCTGATGGGAAACGGATTAAAGGAAAGCTCCTCAGGAACCTTGAAAAAGGCATTGGAGAAGGTGACAAGAACGCCATTTACTGCGTTCCTTATGGGCGTCGGCATGACAGCAGTCATTCAGTCCTCGACCGCAACCATCGTCATTACGGCTGGACTCGTTGGCGCGGGAATCATTTCCTTAAAGAATTCCCTGGGCATCGTTATCGGTGCGAATGTCGGAACGACCGTAACAGGACAGATTATTCGACTGCTGGATTTGAATTCCTCAGGGACATCTTTTTTGGAGTTTTTTAAACCGTCAACCCTGGCACCGTTGGCATTGATCTTTGGCGTAATTGCCGTGATGAATACGAAAATTGGAATTTCCGAGAAGGCAGCTCAAATTATCATTGGATTTGGCATCCTGTTTTCGGGACTGATGAAAATGACTGAGGCAGTTGGTAAGCTGACGGAAACAGGTATTATCGAGAGACTCTTTACGGTGATGGGAGATAATCCAGTTTTGGGATATGTCGTAGGCGCGGGCGTTGC
>SVFO01000018.1:0-35529 GCA_015056795.1 Lachnospiraceae bacterium | reverse complement strand
GATGACATGGTGGCACTTTTGAAGGATAATCACATGGAGCGACTTCGCACGGGCGAATGCTCCGTGTTTAGCGGTACCGAATTCCTAAATTTGCTGGCTGAGGTGGAACATATTTCTGACGTTTGTTCCCATGTGGGACTGGCTACCGTAGCTCGAGTAACGCCGGAAATGAAGCACCAGATCCATAACTACCAAAGCGATCTGCATTCAGGAAATGATGCAGCGTTTAATAAGGAATACAAGGAAGCGAAGGAAAGATACTTTAGGCTGCTGGCTTAGGGCTATTGGCCAGAAGCTTTTGGATAGCAAGAACTAAAAATGTAATAAGAAATTTAGATAAAGAAAGGGCGCGCAGGAAATGAAGCTATATCGAAAAAAATATAAGCTCATAGAGACCTACGGCACTTTCTTTATTGATTTAATTACGATTGCGATCGCTTACGTGATTGCCAGGTGCTTAAGATTGGCATTGCCGTTCGGCGCCCAGGTTACGGAAGAAACAGAATGGTTTCCCGTATATGTTTTATGTATTCTAGGATGTATTCTTTATAACCTTATGATGAATCGATATGAAGGATTCTTTCAAAGAGGTTATTTCGTAGAAGCCGGAGAGGTTCTTAAATATAACTTTATTCAATTTGCATTTCTAAGTACCTGCGTATATTTATTTCGATTAGAGCTGGTGTTTTCCCGTTTAATGCTGGGTTATTTTATAATATGTGATTCAATCCTTTGCTATGCTTTACGTATTTTATTTAAGGCGTTTATCAATGCTACCTACAGCAAAGGAAAAGGTAGTGAGAAAATCTTAATTGTTACAGATTCAAAGCTTCTCGGCAAGGTCATGGAGAACATTCAAAACGATAAGGGCTGGAGCTATGAAATTGTCGGTGCGGCATTGACGGATGGGAAAACAGTTGAAGAAGCGTTAAAACTTTCGATGCAGGCCAAAAATAAAGATTGCCCAACGGCTAAGATGCTTGTCATTGAAAAGGAAAAAACTTCATCAGAATTAATTAAAGGGAAGAATCCCAAAGAGTCCATGCCCCAAATTATAGCAGGAAGAGAAGATTTAATTGAAGCAGCAAGGCAGATGCCTATTGATGTTGTGTTTTTCTACTGTGGACAGGCGAATGAAGAAATGGATCAATGGGTGCAGTCCTTCGTTTTAATGGGTATTCGATGCTATTATTGTATTCAAAACATGAGCTTCAGTGTTCCTTGCAGCGGAGTCGGTGAATTCGCTGATTTCCCTGTAATGTGCTATAATAACGAAGATCGCGATTGGCGCATGAGTATTGTAAAACGCATAACGGATATCGTTGGCAGCTTTGTTGGACTTTTGATAACAGCCATTTTCCTTCCTTGGATTGCAATTGCAATTAAAATAGAGGATTCTAAGGGACCAGTATTCTTTTCGCAAACCAGAATCGGGAAAAATGGAAGAAGATTTCGTATTTACAAGTTTCGTTCCATGTATGCTGATGCAGAGGAACGAAAAAAAGAACTCATGGAGCAAAATGAAGTCCAGGGACTGATGTTTAAGATGGAAAATGATCCCAGAATCACGAAGGTCGGAAAATTCCTTCGTAGAACTAGCTTGGATGAACTGCCACAGTTTTGGAACATCTTTAAGGGCGATATGAGCCTTGTTGGCACGAGACCGCCTACAGAGGATGAGTTTGAGCAATATAATGATTATTATCGCAGAAGAATGAGCATTACGCCCGGATTGACTGGATTATGGCAGGTCAGCGGCAGAAGTGACGTCAAGGATTTTAATGAGGTCGTTAAACTGGACCTGCAGTATATTGATAACTGGAGCTTGGGGCAGGATTTGAAGATCTTGTTACAGACATTTGTTGTTGTGTTGACAGGAAAAGGATCAAAATAAAGGATAGTTTAAAAATGGATCAGCATTCAAAGGGGCAATTGATTCAACATGTTTTTATTATCGGTGCAAAGTCCATAGGACAATACGGCGGTTATGAGACTTTTGTTGATAAGTTAATTGAACAACATCAATTTGATACAGGTATACAATATCATGTTGCTTGTAAAGCAAATGGTGTTGGTTCAATGGATGAGAGTATGTTACAAAACCTTAAGACAATAAAAAAGAATAAGGATGGATATTCATCTGAATTTATATATCGCAACGCTCATATATTTAAAATTTCTTGTCCTAATATTGGACCTGCAGTTGCAATTTACTACGATTGTAAGGCGCTTGAGTACAGCATACGATATTGCAAAATGAATAATGTTGTTTCACCAATTTTCTATATTTTAACTTGTAGAATCGGGTTATTTGTTAAAAAATATGCACAACAGATAAAAAGTATAGGAGGCAAATATTTACTGAATCCGGATGGGCATGAATGGATGCGCGCAAAATGGTCAATGCCAATCAAAAAGTATTGGAAATGGTCAGAGAAGAAAATGATAGGATTAGCAGATCTTATTGTTTGTGATTCAGAAAACATTGAAAAATACATAAATCGAGAGTATGGTCGTTTTAATACGAAATATATCGCTTATGGTGCAGATGTTTCCGCTTCAACCATTGATGACATTAAATTTGATGAATGGTTAAATAAGTATCTACTTAAAAAATATGGATATTATCTGGTAGTAGGTCGATTTGTCCCAGAAAATAATTATGAGATCATAATGAAAGAATTTATGAAATCTCATACATCCAAATGCCTAGTTTTAGTTACCAATGATAATGGAAAATTAGCAAAAGAATTAGCAAAAAAATTGAATTGGAAAATAGATGAAAGAATTAAGTTTGTTGGAACCATTTATGACCAAAAACTTATTAAAAAAATCAGGGAAAATGCCTTTGCTTATCTTCACGGACATGAAGTGGGCGGAACTAATCCAAGTCTTTTGGAAGCTTTGGCAAGTACTAAGATAAATTTATTATTAAAAGTCGGCTTTAACGAAGAAGTTGGACAAGATGCAGCTTTATATTGGAGTAAAGAAGAGGGTAGTTTAGCGAGTCTAATAGAATCGGTGGAATGCATGGATAAATTTGATGTGGAAAGACTTGGACTTGCTGCTAAACAAAGAATAATAGATAAATATAGCTGGGAATTTATTGGGAATGAATATAAAAAATTGTGGAAATATATTTCACATCATTAGGGGAGTATATAAATAATGATTATTGGCATTGATGGTCATATGTTAGGAGATCATTCGGGCGGGAATGAAAGTTATTATAGGAATATTCTTCGTGAAATGGTTGTATCCTCTGATGACATTGTTTATTTATTTGTAAGAGATACGATTGAGGCAGACGAGTATAAAGATAAGTTTAGGGTTATTAGATTTCGGTCTAAATCTGCCTTTTTAAGAAATTTTTATGAATTAGATCTTTTATGCAAGAAATATCAAGTAGAAGTTCTTCATACGCAGTATTTTATTCCATTTATAAGGCATTGTAAGGTTGTATGCACAATACATGATATATGTTTTGAACACTATAAAGATATTTTTATAAAAAAAGAATATCTAAGGCAGAAAATTCTAATTCCATATGCAGCAAAGCATTCAGATTATATATTTACTGTCTCAGAATACTCAAAAAATGATATTGTAAAACAATATCGAATTAAACCAGAGAAGGTGATTGTGACCTATAACGCAGTCAATCAGAGATTTCATACTTTAGATAAAAATGATTTGAACGAGGAAGAATTAAGGGGGAAGTTTGGAATTGGAAAAGCAAAATATATTTTAACAGTAGGGAATTTGCAGCCAAGGAAAAATATCCCTAGGCTGATTGAAGCTTTTAATCTTTGGAATAAACAAAATAATCATGATGTGAAATTAGTGATTGTTGGGAAGAAGGCATGGTTGTATTCTGATGTGATTAAGGCAGTAAATAAGAAACCAGAAAGCATTGTATTAACAGATTATGTTTCCGATGAAGATTTAATTCGACTGTATAATGGAGCAGAGTGTTTCATTTATCCTTCTTTTTTTGAGGGATTTGGCATTCCACCCTTGGAAGCTATGGCATGTGGGATCCCGGTAGCTGTTGCAAATACAACTTCTTTACCAGAAGTTGTAGGAAATGCTGGCTTATACTTTGATCCTTTTATGATTTCATCAATTGCAGATGCCATTGATCGACTAATGAATTACAAAGACAGAAATGAAATGATTAAAAAGGGATTTAAGCAAGTTGGTAAATTTCATTGGAATGATTCCGCTGGTTTGATTGTTGATACATATCACAGAACCGTTAGGTGACAATAGTATAATTAATATTGGGAGAATTAGTTTCAATGATGAATATTGTATTTGTCGTGTTGCATTATGAAAATCTAAGAGATACAAAGGCTTGTGTAGAATCTTTATTAAAATATGTCATAAATGATAAAGCCAGAATTGTTATAGTTGATAATGGTTCAATTTACGGAAAATTGGATGAAATCAAGAAGATATATTATGAATATGATCAAATATATTTTCTGAAATCTGAGAAAAATCTTGGATTTGCAAAAGGAAATAATCTTGGTTTTCTATATGCAAAACATAAATTAAAAGCTGAAATAATAATTTTATGCAATAACGATTTGATTTTTCCTCAAATAGATTATATTAAAATAATCAAAAAACATTTTGAAGAAGATTATTTTGATGTTGCAGGAAATCAAATTATATCAATTGTGGATGGCAAGAATCAAAATCCAATTCCCGTACAATATGCAACAAAACAACAATTATTTGTGAGGATTATAAAGTATTACATTCTTTATTTTTTTTGCTTTTTTAATTTTGATATAATGATACAAAAGTTTTTTTCGCACGAAATAATAGAATATCATCCAAATAAAGATGATGATTTCCAATTATTTGGTGCTTGTTTGATTTTTGCGAATCGATATATAAAAGAATTTGATGGCTTATATGATAAAACTTTTATGTATAATGAAGAAAGCATTCTAAAGGAACGAGTAAAAAATCATAAACTTAAAATGAAGTATTACGAGGATGCTTTTGTGAAACATAAAGAGGGTGCGTCGACAAAAGAGATTTATGGAGAAGGAAAAAAGAAAAGAAAGTTTTATTATAAATGGAATATTGATAGTTGTTGGAAATTATGGAGAATCAAGACAGGTAAGGAAGAAGTATAAGAAATAATTTGTGCTTGGATATAAGCAGGTGGTGATGGAGAATGTTTGGGATTAAAACAAAGATAAAACTTTTTTTCTTCAAGTGTAGATGGAAAAACAAAAATTGCATACCTGACAGTTTATTTAAGAGAGAAAATGTTCTTATCGGTAATTATAGTTACGGTCACTTAAATGTTGTGAATGGGGATAAAGCCGCAAAATTAAAGATAGGTTCCTTCTGTTCAATTGCCCCCAAGGTAACTTTTTTACTTGATTCTGAGCATAAATCAAATTGTTTGTCAACCTTCCCATTTTCAATTAAAGTATTAGAATTGGATGATATGAGTTATGCAAAAGGAGATATTCTTATAGAAGATGATGTATGGATAGGTCATGGGGCGACAATATTATCCGGAGTTAAAATAGGTCAGGGTTCCATTATTGCTGCAGGTGCAGTTGTATGCAAGGATGTTGAAGCATATTCTGTAGTAGGCGGCGTACCAGCAAGTTTGATTAAGTATAGATTTAATAATGAGATAAGAGACTTCTTAATGAAATTAGATTATTCTTTGCTTACGGAAGATTTGATTCGAGAGCATATAAATGAATTGCATATGCCGATCGAAAAAATGGATGTATGCGAAATTAATGAATTATTTAGCTGGTTTCCAAAGAAAACTTATGAAAATAAATAGAAGAATACAAAATACATTAAGATGGTTTGGATTTCGCACACATATATTTTGAGATATAAGATAACAGTTGTTTATCAAGAAATAGAAATATTTGAGGGAACATTATAAGAAAAGGATAAAACGATGAGTGAAATTTTGCTTTCTTTATGTATTCCAACAAACGGAATTTCAGAATTGGTATTTCCGGTGTTAGAAAGTATTTTTACACAGGAAGATGTTGATGATAATGAATATGAAGTTGTTGTTATGGATAATGGAACAAATGACAATTTCAAAAAACAGATGCATAATTTAGAGATAAAGCATTCTAATCTTATTTACAAGGAAACATCCTTAAATGGTTTCTTAAATGAACCTGAATGCTATAGAGCTGCTAAAGGAACATTTATAAAGTTTATTAATCACAGAACCAAATTGCTTCCTGGTTCACTTAAATACTTTATTTCATTTGTTAAAAATAATATGTTTCAAAAGCCAGTCGTGTATTTTGGCAATGATGAAATAAGAAATATAACAGGAATACAGCATTATCCTAATTTTGATTTATTTGTAAGAAATCTTTCCTATTGGAGCAGTTGGTCAACGGGTATGGGAATATGGAAAGAGGATTTCGATCACATTAATAATAAAACTTCATTTAACGAATTATTTCCTCATTCAACAATTTTATTTTATGAAAGAGAAAAAAATGACTATATTATAGATAACTCAAAATTGTTATATGAAGTAAATGTTGGACATGCTAATAAAGGAAAATATGATTTGTTTCGAGCATTCTCAGTAGAGTATATTAGTATTCTTTCTGACTTATATCGTGAAAATAGCATAACGCTTGATACTTTATTAAAAATTAAAAAAGACACTGCTTACTTTATTGCTAATCTATATTTTAGTTTTGTTATTAGAAAAAAACCCTGTTCATATGACACAACAAATCTTAAAGCGATAGAAGTGTTTTACTCTAAAAAAACTATAGTTTGGTATGTTTGTAAATGGATTGTGTCGTATCCCGTGCGAAGGATTAAAGTTTTTTTCACATATAAGTAGATTTATTTTAGGAGAATGCATAAAAATGATTATTAAGGGAAACAAGTATCTTGATTTTGATAACGAAGTTAGATTTAACTGGAAATATATTTTTAAAATTTGCCTAAATACGATTCATCAAGTATATTATAAAATTATTTATGCTTTCATTAAACCTCGAAATCAAACTGAGGAAAATTATAAATATAATGTATCAATATGTGCTTTTTTTAAGGATGAAGCTGACTATTTAAAAGAATGGATAGAATTTCATAGAATCGTAGGGGTAGATCATTTTTATCTGTATAACAATAAATCAAATGATAACTATTTAGATATTCTAAATAAGTATATTCGAGATGAAATTGTTACACTTGTTCAATGGCCTGAGCCACAAAGCCAGATGAAGGCATATCAAAATTTTTTTGATAAATATAAGGATGAGACCAAATGGGTCGGATTTATTGATTTAGATGAATTTGTAATTCCAAATTCCACAAATGATATCTATTCTTTTCTTAAGCCGTTTGAGAAGAACAGATCATCTGTTGTAATCAACTGGAAGATGATGGGATCCTCTGGATTTATTCATCGTGATATTAAAAACCTTTTAACAGAAGACTTTACATGTTCTTGGGAGAAATATTTAGACATAGGGAAATATTTTTTCAATACAAGATATGAATATTATCCAGACTATAAATATAGTGGTAAAATGCATTTTACTTGGGCAAAAGTTAAAGGGATACCTGTACCACCGGTCAATGTGTTTGATAAAGTGTATTCTTTTAATATAAATCCAATAAGAAATGTGAAACTTCCAATTCAAATTAATCATTATTTGGTTAAATCGTATGATGAATATATTCAAAAGAAGTCAAAAAGAGGAGGTGGTGTTCATCCCTTAGGTATGCATGATATGAATTATTTTTATGAACATGAGATGAAGTGTCAAAGTGTAGATTTTCATGCATATAAATATTTAATACTTCTCAAGCTTAGATTAATGGAGAATACAAAATAAATTTCTTAGGAATTGCTAATGTAAGTAATTTGATCAGGGGAGTAAAACTATATGAAAAAAATAGTTGCCATTTTAACACATTGGAGCATACCTAATTATGGATCTTTTTTGCAGGCGTATGCCTTACAGAAGTTTATTGGTGAAACATATCCCCAATATGATGTAAAGCAAATTGCATATATGAATCCAGTGCATGCTAAGATGTATTATGGATATGAAATGCATGAAATATATAGATTATGGGCAATTAATCCTCATTTCTATCAAGATATCCTAAAAAGGATAAAATCCATACAGCGAAGAAAGAATTTACTTAAATTTAAGGAATTTTATTTAACAAGTATTTCTCATACAGAAGAACTTAATTCAAGGCAATTGGAGAAAACGCATTTTGACACGGTAATACTTGGGAGTGATATTTTGTGGGATTATTCCATTCCTTTTTATAATTATGATCCGTATGTTTTTGGGAATTCTATAAATGCAGACAAGATAATATCTTATGCTGCAAGTTTTGGTACGGTAAAACCAGGTAGCCTTCATCCAGAATATGTTAAAAATGGTATTAAGAAGCTTGACGCAATATCGGTAAGAGATATAAATTCAGCTCAGATATGTGAAGAATTAACAGATGCTAAAGTAAGCAATGTATTAGATCCTACAATGTTATGGCATTTTACCGATGATCCCAATATTAAACAAATTGATTTGGGTTTCAATTATATAGTTGTATATGGAAGTTTTTTTACCAAAGATCAAATAAAATTTGTAAGGCAATTTGCAAGTGAAAAGAATCTAAAAATAATCTGTTTAGATAGTTTTGGTGATCATTGTGATTGGTGTGACTACTTTCTTCCAATAGGTTCTATATCTCCGTTTGAATGGTGTAGTTATATAAAAGCATCGGAATATTTGATGACTTGCACTTTTCATGGCTTAATGTTTGGACTGATATATAATAAGCGAATTTTATTTAATGCTACATCGTTTATAAGAGATAAGTCAGTTGATTTTATTACATATTTAGGACTTGAGGAGGTACTATTAAACGGAAGCGATTTTGAAGAAAGCATGTCATATAAATGGGATTACTCGAGAATAAATTGTTTGATTAATTCTAAAAGAAAAGAATCAGTTGATTATTTAATGAAAAATATATAATATAAACAAAGGTAAAAAATCATAAATGAAGAATATTTCGGATGTCAGAGAAAAATGCTTTGGATGTACGGCCTGTTATTCGGCATGCCCTACAAATGCCATTGAAATGTGCGAAAATGAAGAAGGATTTCTTTTTCCAACAGTAAATGCGGAGAAGTGTATTTCCTGTGGGAAATGTAAACAAACGTGTCCTGCTTATATAATAGTAAAAGAAAGGGAGATAAATTTTTACGCATTTATTAATCAGGATGAAAATGTTCTTTTGAATAGTACATCGGGTGGTTTTTTTTCTGCAGCAATTGAAATATATAAACCAGATTTTGTTTGTGGTGCAATTCTTGATGATAATCTTGTTGTACGTCATGTGGTTACAAATTCGGAAGATATAATAGATAAAATGAAAGGTTCCAAATATGTTCAAAGCATTCTCGAAGATTCTTTCGTAAATATTCAAGATAAACTGTTAAAAGGATATAAAGTTTTGGCTTCAGGCACATCATGCCAAGTACAGGGATTACTTAATTTTCTAAAGAATGGCAATATTCCAACTGAAAATTTGCTTACAATTGATTTGATTTGTCATGGTGTACCATCTCCAAAAATGTTTAAAGATTATTTAAATAATTATATTGAGAATACCGATAATGCTATTGTTTTCTATAAAAGCAGATCAAAAAAATATGGGTGGGGTTCAAAGCTTGGAGTATTGAATTACTTGCAAACTATTGAAATGTCAAATTCCAAAGTGGATAATACAAGTATGTCTGCAAATCTATGGCAAAATGCTTTTTTTTCAGATTACGCGATTCGTGAATGCTGTTATTCATGTCCATTTTGCTCACCACATAAGCCCTCTGACATAACAATGGGTGATTTTTGGGGTGTAGAAAACATCCTTCCACAAGTTGATTATCAAAAGGGATGTTCTTTAGTTATTTGCCATTCTGCCAAAGGAAGAGATTTGATAAATGGGTTATCAGTTATAAAGCTAGATGAAAAACAATATAATGATGCAATTAGTAAACAATCAAGATTAGTAAAACCTATTGAGAAACCAAAGGATAGAAAACAATTTTGGGAAGATTATAAAAAAATGGGATTTAAGGGAATAGCCCAAAAGTATTTTCGGTTTACATTGTTAAATAAGTTTTTGATGAAATTATATATAGTATTAGTAAATATCGGATCTTTTAGAATTGCTAATAAGATAGCCAGAAAAATTTTTTATTAAATAATATGTGAAAGTGATGAGGATTTCATGCCCAAAAAGCGCCTTTTTCAAAATGTAATCATTGGAGTATTCAGTAAAATTGTAATTATTCTTCTGGGAATAGTAATTCCAAGAATAATTATGATTAATTATGGCTCTGATACAAATGGTTTGATAATTACAATTACACAGATTTTTACATATATTGCCTTGCTGCAATCAGGTATAGGTCAAGCAGCTCAAAACGAATTATATCCATATATTGAAAAGAAGGATCGATACGGAATTTCAAAAATTGTCTCTATTGCAAGAAGGTATTATAGAAAGATATCTTTAGTGTATGCATTTTTTGTTATGGTAATTTCTATTGTAATACCAATTATAATAAAAACAAATGTAAATTATCAAACGATATTTCTTTACTGCTTGTTTGAAGGATTGACAACATTAGTTGCATTTTATTTTACTTCCACATGGATTTTTTTCCTTAACGCAAATGGAAAAACATATTTCACAAATCTTATTTCACTATTAAATGTTATTTTATGTTACGGCATTAAAATTCTTTTGGTATGTCTTAGATTTAACATTGCTTTGATTCAAGTAGGTTATTTCTTTGCTTCTTTAATTAGTTTACTGATATATTCAATCTATATGAAAAAAAACTATTGTTGGATAGATTATAATGCGGCGGATAAAAAAGAAAAATTAAAAGACAGAAATTCATATGTCCTTACAGAGGTTGCGGGAGTAGTATTTAATTCCACGGATATGATAATTCTATCTATATTTTTTTCTGCTGCATTGTCTAGCGTATATTCAACATATAATATGGTTTTTGTTGCACTGACAAGCCTTATTGATAGTGCATACATGAGCATTAAGTATCTTTTAGGTCAATCATACAATGCAGATATTCAGACCTATATTAAGTGTCATGATGCTTTTAATAGTATTTTTGTGGGTATTACTACAGTGTTTATGTGTGTGTCATATATCTTGATCATTCCTTTTGTCAGTTTATATACAAAAGGTGTAAATGATATTAATTATATATACCGATGGCTTCCATTAATGTTTTGTTTAATACAAATACTTGATAGAATAAGAATTGTATCTGGTAACCTTACCGGATTGGCGGGATATGCAAAAAAAGTGAGCAAAATATCCCTCGTAGAAGCTACCCTGAATGTGGTATTATCCTTTATATTTGTACATTCTTGGGGTATAAATGGTGTTCTTCTAGCCACATTATCTGTATTGCCAATTAAAGTATTATATGTTAATTATCTTTCAGATATTGTTATTTTACATCGTTCCATCAAAAAAACCTTAGAAATATATGGAGCAAATTTGTTGATTTTTGCAATTACAGTATTTATTGCACAGTATATAAAAATAGAGATATCTTCCTATTTCTCTTTTTTTGCATGTGGGATATTACTTACTGTGATTTTTACTTTCATTTCAACATTACTCAATTGTTTTGTAAATAAAGACTTGACTAAATTTTGGATTGACAAATTGTTTATAACTAGACTTCGATGAATTTACAAGTATATGGATTATTTTGACTAGTTTAAATATGTTTCGCTTCAAAAGCTATAAAACTTTCAATTCCGGGAGGATTCGTATGTTTTTCGATTTTCTAAATCATGTTAAAATGCCCAATAACAGGACTCGGGAGTTTGGAGCCTGGGAAAAACTACATAGTATGTGTTGTGCTGCGGAAATGAATGCAAGAGTGGATCCTGATACATGTGTTATTAATATAAGACAAGCCTTGGAAATCTTATTCTCAGGGCTTTATTTTGATGCTGGGTACAGACATTTACCAGATACTTTATCCGATATCATGAAAAACTGTAAGACCATCCAGGGGTTATGGGGGAATGACTGTTCTATAAATCCGTTCTATAGCTTGAAGAATAAGGCAAATGAGATCGTTCATATTTCAAAGGAAGAGCTTGGCGGAAGGAAATATGAGATTAGGGATCGTCATGCTGACGTGGCAACGGCTTGTGAACTCACCATCATGCTGTACAATTCCATGATAAGACTGTTCAAAATTGACAGAAATCGCGTTAGGAAGATGGATGTTGATTTACTTCCGTTCGGAGAGTATGAAGTGATTCGTAGGATACCGAAAAAACGATATGAATCCATAGAAGGAAATTATAAATATTTTGTAAAAAAGGACAACGATAATATCGCAACCTATGCTTATATTCGTCCTTTTTTGAATACCAGCGAAAAGACTGTATTTAGCGACAGGGACATGGAGGTACAGCATTTCTTTAAGAACATGAGAAGCGCCAACGGTATCATCGTCGGTGACGAACTAAGAACCAGCCCCTATTGTAACCTGAAGTATTTGAAGTATGATTTACATGAAAATACAAAAACTCTGGATGAAATTGCCAAGGAGCTGAATCCATATGAACTATTGGATATCTTGGAACAGGTTGCTAACGGGCTAAGCCGGTTGGCTTCTTCTAAAATCAGCATTCATCATAGGGGAATTCGTCCTACCTGCATCTTTGTATCTCGTTTTGAGGATGGATATGAAGCTAAGCTTGGTTGCTTTGAAACGGCAAAAATTGATTATGTGGAAACAAGCATAGAGACTGTAGGAAATTGGGTTGCTCAAATACATAAAAATAATGTTTATACACATCCAAGGCTGTTGGATAAGCCAGACCATGATAACAGGGAGTGGGAAGCTGGTGATGTCTATTCCCTTACGATTGTTTTATTATCTTGCTTAGATCCTTCCATTGAAAAAGGAGGAACTGCGGATTCCTCTATTTTATATGATGATTTTTCAGATGATTTTGTGGATGCAATGGAGGAAGTGATTCGGGCTGCTTCCCTCACACAAATGCCAAGCATGAGAGATTTTGATGATATTCTATTAAAGGAATTGAGAAATGGACAGAATTGAGCTTATTTATTCAAAAAGATTCCGAATCGAGCAGATGATTCATAAAAATGAAGCTGCTGGCACGGAAGTGGTTATTGCGATAGACGATGTTTTGAAGAGAAGAGTCGTGTTAAAATCCTTGCGATATCATAATGCGGAACAAAAGAGGTCGCTCTTGGAAGAAGTTAGTAATCAGATTTCCTTGGAACGTTTTTCTGATTTTGTACCCAAGATTTATAATTGTTTTTTCGATGATAAGAAGTCAAAAATAACAATAGAAATGCAGTATGTCGAGGGGAAAAGCTTAAGAACGGTTATAGATAGTGCCAATAAGCTGAGAAAAGATAAAATTTGGTATGAAAAAGAATATGACCTGTTAATGAAGGTTGTAAAAGCTGTCTCCTACATACATAAATTCAATGGCTTTGTGCATAAGGACCTAAAACCCGAAAACATCATTAGCATTAGCGGAAGAAATGCGATTTATGTTTTGGATTATGGGATCAGTGGATTGGCATCAGCCGATAAGGGAACCGGCACTGCGAGATATATGGCGCCAGAGCAGATTTCTAGGGCAAATACGAATTTTGTTTATCAAGCTACGGATGTTTTTGCATTGGGACAAATTGCGTTGGAAATGTTTGGATTGGAGCCAGTGCAATATGGGGTGGATGCCATTCCTGATAATAAGAGTAATCGTTGGGCTGATTTTGCTGATTTATCAGGAGTAGGGGGAGAATTTTATCCTGAGTTAAAAGAGATATTATGTAAGGCATTATCCCTCAATCCCAAGGAAAGATACGAGAATGCGAGTATGTTTTATGAAGCATTAAATAGAGGTAGGAGAACCGTTCATGGAGACAAGAATTACAGAGGAACCAAAAAATAATCAGCCCCAAGGGATTCTCGAATGGATGGATGATTTTGATCTAAGGATATTAGGTGTTACGAAAGAAAAACTTCAGGATATGCCGATACAGTTTGATGTTCCCAAAGAGGATGATTTATTGAGGAATCCCTATGATGAATGAGACATTATACCTTCAACCGATCAATTATTATACATTAAAAGAAGAACTTTGTTTTTTCATGGGAGACAGGGTTTCCATGGATAAGCCAGAGGTAAGGGATGGGTTGATATACGAGCTTACACACTTGGACTATCTGACGATTTGCAATCATGTTGTACGCGAAGAATATGATTATTATATCATGATGACTGCAAATTTTAAGTTTAATCTACAGCGTTCGGAAGAATATAATTTTACAATCACAAGAATTTTCTCGGGACTAGATTTTCAGGCACAGAAAAAATATCTATATAGTCAAGGCGTGTTTTTGGTCATTACGGAAGGTGGTACATCCATTGTTGCAGATGGATATAAGCATTCTTCAAATAAATATACTTCCAGTGATTGGGGAATGGATCCTGAAACCTTTAGAGAATTCTGCGATGGAATTGATGCATATTTTTTAAGCACTGATAAAAATACGGATTATAGGGTAGATAATAGATTTGCCAGGGAGATCCTTCAGCCAATCAAGAATTTCACGAAGTATGAGGATCTTGCAGAGCAGCTAGATGCTTATAAAGAAAACTATGTTAATTATGACTATTATGAATTTATAAAGGGGAGTGCGAGGAAGAAAACCTATCGTTTTTTTTCATCTTCTTTTGATCCTGACAATGAATTATATCAGGTAGATGACAAGGTGGCCATTGAAACAACGGAAGAAATAAACGATGGATATAAGCGTAAAATCGTAGGAAGCATATCGGATCGCATCAATGAAGAAGATGGAACTAGTTTTATCATAGATTTTGCCGAGCAGTTTCATGATCATATTCTTGAAAAGCATCATGGTCACATGTACTTGAAAATCAACGATTCTCAAAAGCGAGTACGGGAAAGGGTTATTCAAGACATTGAAAATGGATCAGTGGATTCTAAGTATATGTATCGTTTGTTTGGGAATCATGGGCATCCCGATGAGGGGAAAGTGGATGCACCCGGATGGGAAGAGTTTAAGACAGAATTACTAAGTAATCCCATGAAACCGAACGCATCGCAGATGCTCGCCATAGAACGGGGAATTAAGACCAAGGATATCCAGCTTGTTTTAGGACCTCCTGGTACCGGAAAAACTACCGTAATTGTCAATTGGGTAAAATATTTTGTAAAGCATGGAAAAAGGGTGCTCATTTCATCCCAAAACAACTCCGCAGTGGATAATGTTTTGGAAAGAGTTGGGCGTGACGAAAATGCTAGAATTATCAGAATTGGCAATATTGATAAAATTCAGGACAATTGTAAGCAGTATGCTCCTGAGGAACAGGTGGGGAAGACTGCGAAAGAGTATTCTGATCGGCTGAAATCAAGTCAGGAAAACATCTTGCATGACTTATCTGACATACATGCCATGCTCGCTTATGTGGATTCTGTTTTTCCGGATTATCAGTATTATTTAGAATGCAGAAATGTATTGATCAAAAATGCAAAATTGCAAAAGGAAAAGCTAAATGAACTAGATCAGCTTCTTTCCCAAAAGCAAACTTCATATGAAAAATACACTGAATTAATGGAAGAAAGAGCACGAAAATCAATTACTTTTTTATCCTTGAAAAATAAATCCTTTTTCTTTCGATTAATCAACAGGAGATTAATTAAGCGAATTGAACAGGAAATCGTAAATATCAATGATAGCTTAAATGATTCGGTTGCTAACTATTGTGAAGCAATTCGGAACTATAATTGGAATGCTGCTCAATTGAAGAATATATTGAACCAACAGGAATATGTGTCAGCGAAATCGGTATATGAAGGGATTTATCAAAAATGCAGTAATTACTGTTTTGACATTCGTTTGACTGGTCCATTTTCTGTTCATGCAATTGACGCAAATTATCTTCTTCAAAATGAAGTGAATCCGGTCGTTGTGATCACTAGCTTTAAGAATGAATTGGAGGATGTTTTTAGTAGATTAACAAAGGTGAAAGCATCACTAGACGATTGGGGAAAGTCAATCGAGGCGAATCGAACGGAAATTGTCACGGATTTGTTGGTAGAGAATTCCAATGTAGTCGGAGCAACTTGTATAGGTATTAATTCCAGGACAAAGTTTAGAAATCTGAGCTTTGATGTTTCCATTATTGATGAAAGCGGTCAGATCCAGATTCATAATGCGATTGTGCCCATGACGAAGGCGCCCAAAACGCTGATGCTTGGAGATCATTTGCAAATTCCGCCCATTGCCAATGAGGCAGTGATAAAGCTTTGCAGGGATAATGAAGTGCCAGAAAAGCAAATCGAACTATTAAATAAAAGCTTCTTTGAGTTTTTATTTACTAGATTTGAGAGACAGGATGAGAATACTCATAGTATCACAAGATTGGATGAACAGTTCCGTATGCCTGGAAATATTTCAGATGTCATTTCTGAGTGGTTTTATAAAGGGAAGTATCATGCAAGGTATGACATGAATAAATGGCATCCCATGATCAGTGGTACGAATTCTCCTTTGATTATGATTTCGACCAGTAATGAGCAAAAACGATATGAATCAGCTGAGGTGGGAGGAGGCTATTCCAATGATTTAGAAGCAAAAACAGCCGCTCAAATTGTTGCGCTGATCTCACGGCAGGCTTTTGCAGAAAACAAAGCAGGAATCAGTACTCCTCAGGTTGGTATTATTTCAGCATATGGAAAACAGGTAAGATTGATTCGGCAAAAAATCAAAGAGCGAAAATTAGGATTTAGCGATGAACAAATTGGTAGCATTGCTGCATCCTTGGATAGCTTCCAGGGTCAAGAACGCCCTTTGATTATTTATAGCTGTACGCGTAGTGCTGATCCCCAAAAAGTTCCGCCGCATAGGGCGAGGGTTGGATTTTTGAAGGAAATCAGAAGATTAAATGTTGCGTTTACACGTTGTCAGATACAGTTGGTCATCATTGGGGATTTTGATTACTTAACGACATGTGAATATGAGTTGCTAGATGATGAAACAGGTGAACCGGTTCCCAATCAGAGCGAGAAAAAATACTCTGAATTTATGACGAAAATGCTGAATCAAGCAAAAAGTGAAAATGGTGAATTCTATGATTTCAAAGAGTTTTATGAGAGGACAGGGATGAGTCATGGTTAAGGCAGCCTTTTCAAATGAAGATGCTTTAAAATTATTTATGTTATGTTGTCCGGAAATCTTCAGAAACAATGAAATAGAGATATTTCACAGGCTTTTTTGTCCAATATCATTCATTGAAGCAGATGTGAAAGAGTATATCATTGATGAATATGACAGCGTAGAATTATTGATTTTAAGATTATATGCTGCTGGCATCAGAAACGCTGATACCATCCATGAGCTTACAGGGATTGATGTTCACATGATAAAAAAACTTCTTCATGCAGAGGTTTATACATATGGGCACATCAATCCGATGGATGGAGAGCTGACAAACGCGGGAAAACAAACTATAGAAGATAATCATGACATAAATAATCTATTTCAACATGCATTGTACAATGTAAAGCGAGAGCTTCAGGCTGACGCACTTACGGGAACGATCATAAGGGCAGAGGCAGAGATACCCAAAGACAGAATGGTACCCTTTAGTGATTCTATTGAGCCAAACATTTTGCCGTTGGAAGCTGAAAAAATCGATGAAGAATTAGAAAGAGAGATTAAGGAAAGGCTAGAACTATATATCAAGGAAGGATATTTGACAGACGGAAATACACTACATGAAATTGGAAATCTAAGGACCAGGGAAATTAGATATAGAATGGTTTATTTTGTTAAGATGAAAGGCTTTCGATTTCCTTTTTTGGCAATGTACTATTTAGCGCAGAGGGATAAAAAGACAGTTCGTGTTATTACACCAATAGCTATTGCGAAAGAAGATGCTACCAAAATAGAGTATGAAAAGAGGATGCAGGAATATCTTGTTCGTGATAATCAGTGCTTTACCTATCTTGCTTCCTTCAGTGATCAGTTTGTAAATTGTCCTGAATTAAGTGAAGAATCAATTAAAGAAATTTTTGAAACTGAAGAAGTAGGTGACGCGGTTCCAGAACAAATGCAAAAACGTTTTTTGTTTGTCAATTTATTAAAGAATCTAATCATAAAACGAAAAAATGAGCTACCATAAGCGGGGAAAATCATGAATACCATATGGAAATGTAAATGTGGTCAAGAAAACAGCATTGTCATCCGATATTGTCCGAAGTGCTCAGAAGAAATACCTCATGAGGAAATCAATAGCATTGCAAATGAAGAATTTACTGAAATGAAAAGAATCTATGAGGAAGAGCTTTTGGAATTCAGACAAACAAGGGCAAATGCGAGATATGATTTCTTAAGAAAGACATATCACCCAACACTGGCAACAATTCTTCTGGGCGTTGTCATAGTTGCTTTTCTTTTTGTTCAAGGATATACGGGCGTGATAAAATCAGAAGAAGTTTATAAAAATTATGGTAAATTAGTCACGAGTCCTGCGAATAAGATTTATGCCATTGCTGATAATTCCTTTACGGTTATAAAAACAAAGCTTTTGTCCACTGGGGAAGGCTTGGATGGATTCTTGAATGCACAAGACATAAAATATAATCAAACTGGTGTTTCTTTGGATCATCTGATAAATTCTTTAGGTGGAAAGCTTCAGGAATTAGAAAATAACATAGGGAAGATATACTATAAGAAGAATAAGGGGAAATGACATGATTTTAAATATTTGTTTTCTTTTGGTTTGCGGATTATTACATTTTATGTCCGTTAGTTTTCTTTTTTTGTATGTTATCGAAGAAAAGCAGGGATGTGCACCGGATGGATACGAAGTCTATCAGTATTACTGTAGGTTTCTATTTCGGAGTTCCTTAATTATTGCGATTGTTTTATGGTTAACAATAACGGAAATGCAGGGTTTCCTATTCATATTGTTTATTATATCGCTTTTGGTATGGGTTGCCTCAACATTAATTCTATTTCTATTATCATTTGGGAAAAGCTTGAAGGACTCGTCAAAGCACAACATTCGGGTTGCTACGCGCAGGGCGGTTATCAATATGATGATACAAAGCATCGTTGTATGGCTATTTTGCGTATAGTTTCACCTTAATTCCATTTTGGGCATTTTCCCCTTGACTAACCCTGCCAAAAAGGGTACGATATAAATAGTCACCTTATATTCAAACGGGGGTATTGGCATGAATATTATTTTACTTTCTGGTGGTTCAGGCAAGCGTCTGTGGCCTCTAAGCAATGACATAAGAAGTAAGCAGTTTTTGCAGTTGTTTCGGCGTCCAGACGGGGCTTATGAGTCCATGATTCAGCGCGTTTATAGACAATTGAATAACATAGGTATTCAGACGCATATTACGGTTGCAACGAATGAGAAGCAGGTTTCCGAGATTCATAGGCAGCTTGGGAATGATGTTGACGTGTGTGTAGAGCCCGTGATGAAGGATACGTTCCCGGCGATTGCATTGTCTGCAGCGTATCTTGTAGATCAAAAGGGTGTGAAGCCTACGGAATCAATTGTGGTTTGTCCCGTGGATCCTATGGTTACTTCTGAGTATTTCAGAGCTTTGATTGCCTTGCAGTATCAGTCAGAGGTTGGGAACGCGAATATTGTTCTCATGGGCATGGAACCTTCTTATGCCACGGATAAGTATGGTTATATTCTTCCTGAAGGCGACGGAAAGCTTGCAATGGTAAAGAGCTTTAAGGAAAAGCCTAGTCGTGATCAGGCGCAGAAATTCATGGACGAGGGCGCTCTTTGGAATGGCGGCGTATTTGCGCTGAAATTAAAGTATATTCTGGATAAGGCGCAGGAGATTTTGGGCTATCGGGCTTATAAAGATCTTCTTGCACACTATGAAAGATTTGCCGAGATGTCTTTTGATTATGCGGTTGTTGAGAAAGAGCCGAATCTTCAGGTGATGCGTTTCAGCGGCGAATGGGCTGACATGGGTACCTGGAACACGCTGACGAAGGCCATGACGGATTCTGTTGTTGGTAATGGCGTAATAGATGATACTTCCTCTGGCGTGCAGATTCTGAATGAATTAGACGTGCCTGTTTTGGCCATGGGCTTACATAATGTTGTTATTTCAGCATCTCAAGAAGGTATTTTGGTCAGCGACAAGGAATCGAGCTCAAATATTAAGCCTTTTGTAGATGATTTTGAGCAAATGTTCCACGTTCAAAAGGCTCAGGGACCGAAGGCTCAGGAGGAGAAGCCTCAAAGTAAGACTCAGGAAGTTGCATCAGTAGCGCCTGTAGCGGCACCTGCTGCTGTATCAAATGATACCATTGAGGAAAAGAGCTGGGGCACTCTTAAGATTATGGATTCTGAAGAGGATAGTAAGACCCTTAAGCTTACCTTGAAGGATGGCGCCTCCATCAGTTATCATAATCATAAGAAGCATGATGAGATCTGGGTTGTAATTAGCGGTGAAGGTGAGGCAATTCTTGATGAGAAGCATAATATTATCAAGAAGGGCGACATCATTACGATGAAATCTGGCTGCAAGCACACGATCAAGGCTGGCAAGGAATTGAAGCTGATCGAGATCCAGCTTGGAGAAGATGTTTCTGAGAATGATAAGGAAAAATTTGATTTGATGTAATTTTGAATGCAGCCGAAATGAGAAAGTTGTAAATTCAAAGAATGAATAAAGTAAAGGCTTCCCGATTTGGGAAGCCTTTTCGAATTTTGCTAATTATTTTCCGTAAACTAATTTAAGGTTATCCAGCTTTGCTGTTGCATTTAGCATCATGGCATCCAAAATAGTTAATGCGGTCATGCATTCCATAACGACAACGGCCCTCGGAACGATAATGGGATCGTGGCGACCTTTGATCTGAATTTCAATTTCTTCGCCCTGCTGGTTGACGGTATGCTGCGTCTGGTAAATGGAGGGAGTAGGTTTTACGTGGGCACGGACGACGATCTGCGAGCCATCGCTGATGCCGCCAAGGATGCCGCCAGCATGGTTCGTAAGTTTGCTAATGTTATAAGATGGATGCATTTTCGTAATATTGCCATTTAAAACTGATTTAGAGCTTTCTTGGTAGCTTATTTCAGTATTCGTACAAGTTTGCGCCTTGCAAGAAATAAACGCATCATTATTTTCACTTCCGCATCTCTTGGAAACCTGTACGCCGTCACCTATTTCCACGGCTTTCACGGCCCCAATGGACATGATGGCCTTTGCAAGGTTGGCATCGAGCTTTTCAAATACGGGATCTCCAATGCCTGCAGGAAGTCCATCTACTATGCATTCCATGCATCCGCCTACGGAGTCCATGGCTTCCCTTGCCTTGGCAAGACAAGCAACAGCTTCCTCGTTTGCCCTCGAATCTGGCATGGCAGTAGGAGTGGAAAGGCGCAGGCTTTCATCATATGCCGAAGGATCAATTTCGATCGGTCCGATGGATTTGGTATAGGCCTTTACGGTGACACCAAGCTGTTCCAAAATCTTGCATGCAATGGCTCCTGCAGCAACGCGTCCGATGGTTTCGCGCCCTGAAGATCTTCCGCCGCCACGATAATCACGGAAACCGTACTTTTGGTCAAAGGTATAGTCGGCATGTCCAGGACGGTAGTAGGTGGCGATATCGCCATAATCTGCAGAAATCTGCGAGGTGTTGCGAACAAGGAGAGAGATGGGTGTTCCCGTAGTCTTTCCTTCAAAGATGCCAGAAAGGATCTCAACCTCGTCATTTTCCTTGCGCTGGGTTGTAAGCGCACTGGTTCCAGGCTTACGTCTGTCTAGGTACTTTTGAATATCGGCTTCAGATAGTTCAAGTCCTGCGGGACATCCGTCAATGACAACGCCAAGAGCCTTGCCGTGAGATTCTCCCCATGTGGTTATTTTGAATATTGTTCCGAATGATGATCCTGCCATGATTTTTTCCTCATAAATATATTAAATGAAATCAAATTATGTCATGTGTTCCTTGGTAGAATCCAAATTAGAAAACTCAACATATGGAAACCGCTAATATTATATATAATTTAGAGGTTCTTGGCAATATCGAGATGAAAATTTGCCATATAAATAAATCATATCATTTCAGGCGCTAAGATTGTTCGACAATTTTCATTTTTCATTGAAAATTGAAAGAAAGAATGGTATAATACTTTATAATAATGGGGGTATCGTATATGCAAACATTTGTAATCATATTTGAAGCCATTATCATTATTGGATTATCTATTTTCGTCTTTCGGGAATGGGTGCGTAAAAGAGAATTAATGAAGCAGGCGAACTTGATTAAGAAGCGTCGCATGGATCTGGATGATATTGAGGTAAATATCAATCGAAAGGATTCGATGGCGGCCCTGGCAGGTGCGCTGAATGTCATTAAAAACAACATGTTAGCCTTCTTGGAATCGACGAAGAGTAACGTGGTTATTTTGTCTGACTCCATTGACGTGCTGTCGAGTGGTGCGGATTTAAATCGTGAGGGCAGCCAGAGAATTTCTGAGAGCTTATCGGGTGTTGTTGAGAAGGTCGAGGAGCAGTTGGAACTCGTAAAATCCTGCCTGGACCTGATCGAGGACAACACGGGAAAGCTGACGGAGATCGATGGTTCCGTTAAGGAGATGGGCGAGCTGCTGTCGAAATCCGTTGACAGCTGTAAAGAAGGCGTCGCCAGCATGGAGAAATATGAGAATAAGATGAAGACGGTCTCCGACAATCTTGACCAGAGCGAAAAGATTTTGGAGGAGTTTAGCGACAAGATCAATGAGATTAACGAGATTGGCGCTTTTATCGTCAGCATCAGTGAATCGCTGAAGATGCTTGCATTAAACGCATCTATTGAGGCGGCAAGGGTTGGTGCGGCTGGTAGTGGTTTCGCAGTTGTTGCTAAAGAGATGGGTGTGATGTCCGCTAAGACGCAGGAAGGCATTGGCACCATCAATGACATCTTGGATAACATTATCGAGAGTAGTGATCAGGTTGCGGGATGTATTCAGAGCTGTGTTGATACCTTCGATGAAGGCCGCAAGGAGTTTGATGCAGTAAGCGGATCGTTCCGTGCGATTGATCAGCAGTCTGGCGTCATCAATGATAAGATGAAGGTGATTCTTTCGGAGATCGACGAGATTACGCAGAACTCGGTGATTACCAAGAATCGTGCGGAACAGGCGTATTTTACTTCCGAGGAGATTACCTCCGGGACGCAGGAGATTTCCCAGGTATCCGAGCAGACCTCTGAGGTTTCTCAGAATATCATTGAGAATGCCGGAAATCTGAATTTGATGTTGAATGGCTTAGAGAAGCTTCTTCGTCAGTTTACGACGGCCGTTGAGCCCGTCAAGAAGAAAGCTCCAAGAAAGATCAAGATTGGTGTATTCTGTATTGATGACAATGAATTTTGGCATAGTGTCCGCAGAGGCGCCATCTACGCGAAGAAGGAATTAGAGTTACAGGGTGCCATCGTAAGATATACCTTTTTCTCAAAGTGGTCGGACATGACGCAGGAGATGCCTGGACTTATGGATCGCATGATCAAGGAGGATTTTGATGGTTATGTGATGCCTGGTTTCTTTATTGGAACGGTCGTGGATCGAATTGAAGAGGTGATGAGCCTTGGCAAGAAGGTTTATCTTCTGAACTGTGACATTAATGATAAAGAGCATCGGCATGCGATTTTCCAGATGGATACTGCTGATTCTGCGATCCTTGCGTCTAAGATTATGCTGAATGCCCTGAATCGAAAGGGCAAGATTTTGATCTTAGAGGGTAGCAGAGAGGTTACCTCAAATGTCATTAACAGCGACACCTTCCAGGATTGCATGGAAAGCCATAAGAAGATTCAGATCGATACCATTGCCGGAACATTAGAGGCTGGAGAGATTTATCGTCAGATCAAAGAGTATTTGGCGGAGAATCCGGATACGAATGGCATTTACGTATTAACTGGCCATCCTGCACAGGTTGCAAGAGCCGTTGAAGAGAGCGGGCTAAAGATCAAGCTTGTGGTTTACGATCATTCTCAGGAGGTATTCCAGTACATCAAGAAGGGCATTATCGTCGCTGCGATTGGCCAGGATCCCTTCGGGCAGGGGCATGATCCGGTAATTTGGATGTATAACTCCATCGTGACGGGCGAACCTCTTCCTTCGGAATACATGAAGTGCAGATCGAACGTGGTTGATAAAACAAATGTTGACAATTTGCTGGAAGTATAAGAGAATAAGAAATTAGTTTCACAGCCCTTTGTGAAAACAGAGGGCTGTTTTTCCGCGTTGCGACGACGGCTGCTGCGAAGCAGACGGTTTTATGCGTGATAGCGGAAGAAAACCAAGCGACCTGCGAAGCAGACGGTTTTTATGAGTGATAGAGGAAGGAAACCAAGCATATGGCGAAATATGAGATTTTGAAAACGGAAGGTCGGGCGAAGCGTGCGCAGTTTGAAACGGTGCATGGCACGATTCAAACGCCGGTTTTTATGAATGTTGGAACGGTAGCAGCGATTAAGGGAGCCGTTTCCACGGAGGATTTGGAGGGCATTGGAACGCAGGTTCAGCTCTCAAATACCTATCATCTTCATGTCAGACCTGGTGATAAAATAGTGAAACAGCTGGGCGGCCTTCATAAGTTCATGAGCTGGAATAAGCCGATTCTTACGGATTCTGGCGGATTTCAGGTGTTTTCCCTTGCTGGACTTCGGAAAATTAAGGAAGAGGGCGTATTTTTCAATTCGCATATAGATGGTCACAAGATTTTTATGGGACCTGAGGAGAGCATGCAGATTCAGTCGAATCTTGGATCGACGATTGCCATGGCATTTGATGAATGTCCTTCCAGTAAGGCGGATCGGCCTTACGTGCAGGCCTCCGTTGACCGAACGACTAGGTGGCTGGAACGTTGCAGGAAGGAGATGGCGCGCCTGAATTCGCTCGAGGATACTGTAAATCCATCGCAGCTTCTTTTTGGCATCAATCAGGGAGCCATTTTTGATGATATTCGAATAGAACATGCAAAGCGTATTTCGGAGTTTGACCTAGATGGATATGCCGTTGGAGGTTTGGCTGTCGGTGAGAGCCATGAGGAAATGTATCATGTGCTGGAAGAGGTGGTTCCCTATCTACCCAAGGATAAGCCAACCTACTTGATGGGTGTTGGTACGCCAGCAAATATTCTTGAGGGAGTGGAACGCGGTATTGATTTCTTTGACTGTGTTTATCCAACGAGAAATGGTCGTCATGGACATCTCTATACGAATCATGGAAAGATTAATCTGTTTAATGCAAAGTATGAGTTAGACGGTCGGCCGATTGAGGAAGGGTGTCCTTGCCCGACCTGCAGGAGATATAGCCGCGCCTATGTAAGGCATCTTCTGAAGGCGAAGGAAATGCTTGGCATGAGAATGTGCGTTATCCATAATCTGTATTTTTATAATCGAATGATGGAAGAGATCCGGGACAGCCTGGACAAGGGCGAGTTCTCCGCGTATAAGAAACAAAAGCTTGAGAATATGGCGACGCCGCTTGATTGATCGTGTATGAGTTAGTGGTTGACTTTGTAAGGAGAAATGAGCTTTTATACCTGATCTGTTATTCACTCATAAAAATTTTGCAGAAATTTTATAATTGGCATGCTTGATTTTGGTTGACTAAATCTTACTTTATGTGTATGATTATGAGTGTTTGAAGAATTGAAATGACACGGACGGAGGATTTATTTATGTTATTATTAACGGAGAGTGCTGACATGGCTTCTGCATGGGGCGGACTTGGAAGCATGATTATTATTTATGGTTTGTTTTTTGTTGCTCTTTGGTTTTTCCTGTTAAGACCGCAGAGTAAGGAAAGAAAGCGGATTGCCGGCATGCTGGCAAATCTTGAGGTTGGTGACTGTGTTATGACGACTTCCGGATTTTATGGCATTATTATTGACATCACGGATGATACCGTTATTGTTGAGTTTGGTAATAATAAGAACTGTCGTATTCCGATGGATAAATCCGCAATCAGCAAGGTTGAGAAGGCAAACGAATAATGATACAGACTAGAATGGGCAATGCTTTTCGGCATTGCCTATTTTTTTGTTGAAAAAATCTGTGAAATAAGGTATGATATATTGATAGCCGTGGACACGTAAATGCATAAACATGCAAAAATGGTGCTCAGGCTGGAATCTAGATGGATAAAGGAGATAGACGGATGGATTTAAGGATTACCTGTATTCCCGGCGACGGCATTGGTCCTGAAATTGTTGCCGAGGCAAAGAAGGTTTTGGACAAGGTGGCCGAAAAATATGGTCATCAGATGAAGTATACGGATATTTTAATGGGCGGAGCCTCTATTGATGCTTATGGCGTGCCTTTGACGGATGAGGCAATTGCAACTGCCAAGGCTGCAGATGCCGTACTGATGGGATCCATTGGTGGTAATACCACGACGTCTCCTTGGTATAAGCTTCCTCCGAATCTTCGCCCTGAGGCAGGACTTTTAAAGATTCGTAAGGCTTTGAATTTATTTGCAAATCTTCGTCCTGCATATTTATATGAGGAGCTTGCTGGTGCCTGTCCCCTGAAGGAAGAAATCAGTAGTCAGGGCTTTGACATGCTGATCATGAGAGAGTTGACTGGCGGTTTGTACTTTGGTGAGCGTAAGACGATCGAAGAAAACGGCGTGATGAAGGCGATTGACACCTTGACCTATGATGAAAATGAGATTCGTCGTATTGCAATCAAGGGCTTTGATGTCGCAATGAAGCGTCGGAAAAAGGTGACGAGTGTTGATAAGGCGAATGTGCTTGATTCCTCCAGACTTTGGAGAAAGGTCGTTGAGGAGGTTGCAAAGGATTATCCTGAGGTAACGCTGGAGCATATGTTGGTTGACAACTGTGCTATGCAGCTCGTGAAGGATCCCGCACAATTTGACGTGATCCTGACGGAGAACATGTTTGGTGACATTCTTTCTGACGAAGCAAGCATGGTAACGGGTTCCATTGGAATGCTTTCCAGTGCCAGCTTGAATGACACGAAGTTTGGCCTGTATGAGCCCAGCCATGGTTCTGCTCCAGACATTGCAGGAATGGACATTGCAAATCCGATTGCAACGATTCTGAGCGCTTCCATGATGCTCAGATACAGCTTTGACCTTGACAAGGAGGCTGATGCCATTGATGCAGCCGTAAAGAAGGTGCTGCAGGACGGCTTCCGCACCGGAGACATTATGTCCGAGGGCTGTACCAAGGTTGGCTGTAAAAAAATGGGCGACCTCATCGCAGAACGTATTATCTAAAGCCTTCCCCTTGAGGGGAAGGTGTCAGGCGCAGCCTGACGGATGAGGTGTAAAACAAAAAACGCAAACTTCCTTTGTTATTATTCAACCATAATTATATAATAGCAATAGATTTCAATATGGAGGGATTTTTGAATAAAACATATAATGCTGGGTTAAGAGATTACTCTCAAAAGCTTAGAAAAGATATGACAAAAGAAGAAAGGCATTTATGGTACGATTTTTTGAAAAAACTTCCATTTACCGTAAACAGACAAAAGGTAATAGGTAATTATATTGTTGATTTTTATATTGCAAAGGCGAAAGTTGTAATTGAAGTAGATGGTTCGCAACACTATGAAAGTAAAGGATTGGAGAAGGACAAAGAAAGAGATTCTTATTTTCGTGAAATAGGGATAAAGGTATTAAGATATACAAATTTAGACATAAATCAAAGATTTGAGGCAGTATGTCAGGATATTTGGAATAATGTAATTATATAGCCATAATAATATCGGCAATACACCTCATCCGTCAGGCTTTGCCTGACACCTTCCCCTCAAGGGGAAGGCTTTAAAACGAAAGGAGAAGAAAAAACATGAGAAGTGATTCCGTAAAGGTAGGTAATGCGCAGGCACCTCACAGGAGCTTGTTTAATGCACTTGGTTATACCGAGGAGGAGAGAAAGCGTCCTTTGATCGGCGTTGTTTGTTCTTACAATGAAATTGTTCCAGGTCATATGAACCTGGATAAGATTGCTGAGGCCGTAAAGATGGGCGTTGCCATGGCAGGCGGCACTCCGATCATGTTCCCTGCAATTGCCGTTTGTGATGGTATTGCCATGGGACATGTTGGCATGAAGTATTCCCTGGTAACCCGTGATCTGATCGCAGACAGCACGGAGTGTATGGCTCTGGCGCATGGCTTTGACGGACTGGTTTGTATCCCGAACTGTGATAAGAACGTGCCTGGTCTATTGATGGCGGCGGCTCGTCTGAATATTCCTACCATCTTTGTTTCCGGTGGTCCCATGCTGGCTGGCCACATTCATGGTAAGAAGAGAAGCCTTTCCTCGATCTTCGAGGCAGTTGGCAGCGTAGAGGCTGGAACGATGACGCAGGAAGAGCTTTGCCTGTATGAGGAGAAGGTTTGTCCTACGTGTGGTTCTTGCTCTGGAATGTACACCGCAAACTCCATGAACTGCCTGACCGAGGCTATTGGTATGGGCCTTCGCGGAAATGGCACCATTCCTGCCGTATATTCTGAGAGAATTCGTCTGGCGAAGCATGCTGGTATGAAAATTATGGAGCTCGTAGAGAAGGACATCAAGCCTCGTGACATTATGACGAAGGATGCGTTCCTGAACGCTTTGACCGTAGACATGGCACTTGGTTGTTCCACAAACACGATGCTTCACATTCCTGCAATTGCAAGAGAAGCAGGCGTTGATTTGAACCTTGACGTGGCAAATGAGCTTTCTGCAAAGACGCCGAATCTTTGCCACCTTGCACCTGCTGGTCCTACCTACATGGAGGATCTGAATGAGGCTGGCGGCGTATATGCAGTCATGAATGAGCTGACCAAGAAGAATCTGCTGAATCTTGATTGCATGACCGTTAACGGTACAACCATTGGTGAGAACATTAAGAATTGCATCAACAAGGATCCTGAGGTTATTCGTCCCGTTGAGAATCCTTATTCCGAGACTGGCGGAATTGCAGTGTTGAAGGGTAACCTTGCACCTGACAGCGGCGTTGTAAAGCGTTCCGCAGTTGTTCCTGAGATGATGGTACATGAAGGACCCGCAAGAGTCTTTGATTGTGAAGAGGATGCCATCGCAGCCATCAAGGGTGGCAAGATTGTTCCTGGCGACGTTGTTGTGATCCGTTATGAAGGCCCGAAGGGTGGCCCTGGAATGAGAGAGATGCTCAATCCTACCTCCGCAATTGCAGGCATGGGACTTGGTTCCTCCGTTGCACTGATCACTGACGGACGATTCTCCGGTGCATCCAGAGGCGCTTCCATCGGCCACGTATCTCCTGAGGCAGCCGTCGGCGGACCGATCGCATTGGTGGAAGAGGGTGACATCATTCGCGTAGACATTCCTGCAAACAAGCTTGACGTCCTTGTATCTGATGAAGTTCTTGCAGAGCGTCGCGCAAAGTGGCAGCCTCGCGAGCCCAAAGTAACAACCGGCTACCTTAGCCGCTATCGCGAACTCGTAACCAGCGGAAATCGTGGAGCGGTACTTGAGGTGCCGAAGAGGTAAATCTGAAGACCACCTCATCCGTCAGGCTGGCGCCTGACACCTTCCCCTCAAGGGGAAGGCTAAATGATTACCTGACATTTTCTTTCCGAGGGGAAGGTTAAATGATTGCCTGACACTTTCTTCTCAAGGGGAAGGCTAAATGATTAACTGACACTTTCTTCTCAAGGGGAAGGCTAAAAAATTGCGAAGGAGATTGGGATTATGCTTTTGAATGGTTCAGAAATTGTTGTGGCATGTTTGAAGGAGCAGGGCGTGGATACCGTATTCGGTTATCCAGGAGGCACCATCCTCAATGTGTATGATGCATTATATAAGCATAGTGATGAAATTCGTCATGTCCTGACGAGCCACGAGCAGGGCGCGGCGCATGCGGCAGACGGATATGCGCGTGCAACTGGCAAGGTTGGCGTTTGTCTTGCAACCAGCGGTCCTGGTGCAACGAACCTCGTAACGGGTATTGCAACGGCATACATGGATTCCGTTCCTTTGGTGGCAATCACCGCGAACGTTGCACTGCCCATGCTTGGCAAGGATACCTTCCAGGAGGTTGACATTGCTGGCGTGACCATGCCAATCACGAAGCACAATTACATTGTTAAAAAGGTTGAGGATCTTGCGCTCACCATCAGAAAGGCCTTTTATATTGCAAAGTCTGGTCGTCCTGGCCCTGTTCTTGTGGACATTACGAAGGACGTAACGGCTGCAACCTGTGAGTATGAGCCTGAAGTACCGAGAGCGTATGTTCCAAAGACCTGCTATGAAGAAGCCGAAATGTCTAAGGCTTTGGAGTATATCAAGAGCGCAAAGAAGCCCTTCATTTATGTTGGTGGCGGTACTGTCATTTCTGGTGCTTCCAAGGAAGTGGCAGAGCTTGCAGAGCTGATTGATGCTCCCGTATGTGATACCTTGATGGGTAAGGGCGCATTCGATGGCTACAGCGATCGTTATACTGGCATGATCGGCATGCATGGAACCAAGGCGTCCAACCTTGGCGTCAGCGAGTGTGATCTTTTAATTGCGCTTGGAGCTAGATTCTCTGATCGTGTAACGGGTAATCCGAAGAAATTTGCAGAGAATGCAAAGATCATTCACATTGACATTGATACGGCTGAAATCAATAAGAACATTCGAGTAAATGCTTCCCTGATCGGTGATTTAAAGCTTGTTCTTCAGGATTTGAATGCGAAGATTGAGAAGCAGGATCATTCTGAGTGGATGGCACACGTGAAGGATTTGAAGGAAAAGTTCCCCATGAAGTATGAGAAGGATGCACTTTCTTGTCCTTATGTGATCGAGGAGCTTGACAGAATTACCAAGGGTGAGGCAATCGTAACGACGGACGTAGGTCAGCATCAGATGTGGGCGGCTCAGTATTATAAGTACACGCAGCCTCGTACCTTCCTTTCCTCTGGCGGTCTTGGTACCATGGGTTATGGCCTCGGCGCATGTATCGGTGCACAGGTGGGTCAGCCGGATAAGATCTGTGTGAACATTGCAGGAGACGGATGCTTCCGTATGAACATGAATGAGCTTGCTACAGCTAGCCGTTATAATATTCCAATCATTGAGATTGTAATCAACAATCACGTACTTGGCATGGTTCGTCAGTGGCAGACGCTGTTCTATGGAAAGCGTTATTCCCAGACGGTTTTGAATGACAAGGTAGATTTCTGTAAGGTGGCAGAAGGTCTTGGCTGTGAAGCAATTCGCGTAACGACCAAGGAAGAGGTTGCTCCTGCCATTGAGAAGGCAATCGCATTGAAGGCTCCTGTTTTGATTGAAGTATTGATTCCTGAGGATGACAAGGTATTTCCGATGGTTCCTGCTGGAGCACCCATCAGTGAAGTGTTTGACGGAGACGATCTGAAGAAGAAAGAGCAGTAAAGCACAAGGAGTGCCATGAAGAAAAAGTGGGTTTTTGTATTAACGGGTTGTATCGTATCCATTGGTCTTCTTACAGGCATGGGATATGTTGGCGCAACAAATTATTTTAAAGATAAATACGCGCCAAATACCTGGGTAAATGGCGTGTATTGCACGGGACGAACGCCTTCTGACGTCAATCAAGAATTATTGCAGGGCCTGGAAGCGCTAACCATAACGGTTACGGACACAGACGGAAAGCAATATTCCTATGATTTAGCCGATGCAGGTCTTACCTTTGATTATTCCGCAAGCCTGAATGCCTATCATAAGCATCAATTAAACAATGGCTGGACAAGCATGCTTTGGCAGAAGAATCAAATTGCTGCTGGAGAAGCTGCCTTCCTCTATGATGAGTTGAAGGTGGAAGAATGGTGGCAAGAGCTTCCCTTCGTCAAGGCTGAGAATACTGAGCCTATTTTGGAAATGAAGCTGGATGATGAGAAGGGCTATGTCCTTTACAGCACGCTAGAAGGCCATCTGGACGTAGATCAGGCATTAACCAAGCTGGTCACCAACATCAATGATCGTCAGACAGAGTTCTCCATTGCAGATTCTGATTGTTATTTTGATTATGAAATGACGTCTGCACAGGAAAAGACCTATCAAACCTGGAAAGAGCTAAAGGAACTGGAGCAATGTGGGCTGACCTATGATATGGGCGCGGAAAAAATTGTTTTTGACGAAGCATTAATGAGTAAGCTGATCGCTAAGGATTCTAAGGGAAATCCCTTAATAAACGAAAAAGGTTCCTATTATTATGATCTCGAGGCTGCTGATGCCTTTATGGAGGACCTTTGTGAGCAGTATCACACCTATGGTGTGGAGCGTCCCTTCAAGACGAGCCGTGAAAGCGGTGACATCGTGATGGTGAAGCCTGGCAACTTTGGGACGGAGATTGACGTTGAGACCGAAAAAGCTTATCTAAGAGAGGTATTAACCGATTCGAAGCTCCGAAAGGAAAAGACCAATCACGTTCCAACCTATTTGCACGAAACCTTGGTACATGGCTTGGATGATACGGGTGGTACTTACATAGAGGTCGACAAGCTGGAGCAGAAGATCTATTATTATCAGGACGGAGAGCTTATGGTGACCTCTGGAGTCGTAACTGGAAATCTCAGAACAAGACATGACACCTATGAAGGAGCCTTTTATATTCAGGCAAAATACAAGAATAAAGTGCTTCGCGGACCCGGATATGCCTCCTTTGTAAGACGCTGGATGCCGATTTATAAAGCTATCGGCTTGCATGATGCAAACTGGCGTAAGGAAGCGGAGTTTGGCGGCGAAACCTATAAGAGAAACGGCTCTCATGGTTGTGTTAACATGCCAGATGAAACTACGGACATTATCTTTGATAATGCAGAAATTGGGACGCCAGTCTTCATTTTCCAGTAATTTCAGTTGTTGATAAGACGGAATGGTAATTTTTTAACGATTTAATGAATTAAAGTATTGACTTTAGGATAAAGAAAGAATATTCTATTATCTGATATGTATTCTTAAAAAAGAAAAATGATAAATTTTACGTAGAAGTAGGAGGAAGAAAGTTATGGCAAGAGTGTACAATTTCTCGGCAGGTCCTGCAGTTCTGCCTGAGGAGGTATTGAAGGAAGCTGCTGACGAGATGCTTGATTACAAGGGAACTGGCATGTCCGTTATGGAGATGAGCCATCGTTCCAAGGCATATCAGGCAATCATTGACGAGGCTGAGGCAGACCTGCGTGAGCTGATGAACATTCCTGAGAACTATAAGGTATTGTTCCTTCAGGGCGGTGCTAGCCAGCAGTTCGCAATGATCCCCATGAACCTGATGAAGAATAAGGTTGCTGACTACATCGTAACTGGTCAGTGGGCAAAGAAGGCTTATCAGGAAGCACAGCTTTATGGTAAGGCAAACAAGATCGCGTCCTCTGAGGACAAGACCTTCTCTTACATTCCTGATTGTTCTGACCTTCCCATCAGCGAGGATGCAGACTATGTTTACATCTGCGAGAACAATACCATTTACGGAACAAAGTTTAAGACTCTGCCTAACACGAAGGGCAAGACCCTGGTTGCAGACGTATCCAGCTGCTTCCTTTCCGAGCCCGTTGACGTAACCAAGTATGGTGTCATCTACGGCGGTGTTCAGAAGAACGTTGGTCCTGCAGGCGTAGTGATCGTGATCATTCGTGAGGATCTGATCACTGAGGATACCCTTCCTGGAACTCCTACCATGTTAAAGTATAAGATTCATGCAGACAACGGCAGCATGTACAACACTCCTCCTGCATATGGCATCTACATCTGCGGCAAGGTATTCAAGTGGATCAAGAAGATGGGCGGACTTCAGGCAATGAAGGAGCGCAACGAGGCTAAGGCTAAGGTTCTGTATGATTTCCTTGACCAGAGCAAGCTCTTCAAGGGCACCGTTCGCAAGGAAGACAGATCCCTGATGAATGTTCCTTTCGTAACTGGCAACGAGGAGCTGGATGCGAAGTTTGTTAAGGAAGCAACCGCTGCAGGCTTTGTAAACCTTAAGGGCCACAGAACCGTTGGTGGTATGAGAGCATCCATCTACAATGCAATGCCTATCGAGGGCGTACAGAAGCTCGTAGAGTTCATGAAGAAGTTTGAAGAGGAGAACGCATAATGAAAATCCATTGCTTAAATCCCATTGCCCAGGTTGGGCTGAAGAATTTTTCTGCTGCATATGAGATGACGCAGAATGTAAATGAGGCAGAAGGTATCCTTGTTAGAAGTGCATCCATGCATGAGATGGAGCTTCCCGACAGTCTTCTTGCAGTTGCAAGAGCTGGTGCAGGTACCAACAACATTCCTCTGGACAAATGTGCTGAGAAGGGTATCGTTGTATTCAATACCCCCGGCGCAAACGCTAACGGCGTAAAAGAGCTTGTAATCGCAGGCATGTTGCTTGCTGCAAGAGACGTGATCGGTGGCATCGAGTGGGTTAAGGCAAACAAGGAAGATGCCAACATCGCAAAGACCGCTGAGAAGGAAAAGAAGAATTTCGCAGGTACCGAGCTGATGGGCAAGAAGCTTGGCGTTATCGGCCTTGGTGCCATCGGTGCAAAGGTTGCTAACACCGCAATCAGCCTTGGCATGGAAGTTTACGGCTATGACCCTTACCTTTCCGTAAATGCTGCATGGCAGCTTTCCAGATCCGTAAAGCATGTCATCAACGTTGACGATATTTATGCGGATTGCGATTACATCACCATTCATGTTCCCCTGCTGGATTCCACCAAGGGAAGCATCAATCGTGAAGCCATTGCAAAGATGAAGAACGGCGTTGTTATTCTGAACTTTGCAAGAGACCTGCTTTGCAATGAGGCAGATGTGCTTGAGGGCATCAAGAACGGCAAGATCGCTCGTTATGTATCTGATTTCCCGAATCCTACGACCGCTGGTCAGCCTGGCTGCATCGTGATTCCTCACCTTGGCGCAAGCACCGAGGAGAGCGAAGACAACTGTGCGATTATGGCAGTACAGGAGATTACCGATTACCTTGAGAATGGTAACATCCGCAACAGCGTAAACTATCCCGCATGCGACATGGGCGTTTGCACCGCAGCTGGCCGTATCGCCATCTTCCATAAGAACATCGCTAACATGATCACGAAGTTCACTGGCGCGTTTGGTGAGAAGAACATCAACATCACCAACATGACTAACAAGTCTCGCGGAGATTACGCATACACCATGTGCGACGTAGAAGCACCCGTTCCTGCAGACATCGTAAAGAGCCTTGAGGCGATTGATGGCGTATTCCGCGTACGTATCGTAAAATAAACCCTAAAGTTTTCAAAGGCCCTCCCTTAAACAGGGAGGGCCTTTCAGATTGAAGACAAACGAGGTTTTGGGAAAGCCCCCAAAACCTCGTCTTTTTTATGCAAATGCTGCTTTTAT
>SVFO01000017.1:19585-76526 GCA_015056795.1 Lachnospiraceae bacterium | reverse complement strand
CGGAACATTGCGTCCTGTTCGCGATAAACCTCAATTCTCTCCTGCACGTCAGGAAGATTCAAAATCTCCTCCGTCGTCATGTTGCGGCAGGCATGCATCAGCTTTTCCATCAACTGATAATTGGAAATGGTAAACCTTCTCCATCTTCCAAGACCCGTTCTGGGATCCATCAAAAAGCCGATCAAAATCCACCCCTGCGGATTCTGAATCTCGTCAATCGTCAGATTTCCGGAATCAACCTTATCAACGGCCACCATCAGATCACCATACTGCGGAAAGCGCTTTTCTCCGCCATAATACTCATAAATGATTCTTGCGCAGGAGGGAGTAATTCTGCTCTCACCCTTATACTTTCCTGCCAGCTGCAATCTCTCATGTTCACTGGAATGATGGTCAAACCAAAGCCCGCAGCCCTCTACGTACGGAACATTTGCCAGGCAGTCATCCTCATTTACCTCAACCAATCCATCCTGTAAATCCTTCGGATGTGCAAACTTCCAACTATCAATGATGCCTGCCTCCAAAAGCAGCGCGCCACATGCCAAACCATCAAAATCCGAGCGAGTAATCAGTCTCATAGTAACCTCCCTAATTCTTCCTTTCTGTTTCACAAAACTCAAAGACCATATAAAACATTTAGAAAATGATCAATGCCAATAACATGATCAACACAAAAATGGGTGCACTCGTAACTAGCATAATCATACCCCCACGAATCTAATTATAGGGAAAGAAGAATCAGAATGCAAGAAAAATTCCGCTTATTTTCCCTTTAGAATAAACTTTCTAGCAACGCTGACGCCAATCTTGTAGGGCCATGGTCTTAAGGCCTTGTCCGCTTCCTTGAGAAGCTTACGAATCTCTAGATGCTGAGGACAATGCTGCTCACACTTTCCGCATTGCACGCACTGATCCGCAAAGGAAGACTCCTTGCGAAGTCCTACGACCTGTGCATATTCAAACCTTCCGCTCGTCTTCCCCTCCGTATACATTTCATTATAGCATCGGAAGGTTGCAGGAATGTCCACGCCCTTCGGACATGGCATGCAATAGCCGCAGCCCGTGCAGCCGACCTTCGTGGTCTTCTCAATGGCTGCCTTGATTCCTGCGATCATCGCATGATCCGCTTCATCAAACTCACCCGCCTGTACCTCTGAAGCAATGCGACAGTTCTCCTCTACCATCTCCATGGAATTCATGCCTGAGAGAACGCAGGTTACCTGCGGCTGATCCCAGAGCCAACGGAATGCCCATTCTGCTGCAGAACGCTTTTTGTCATGCTCGGCAATCAGCTTCTTCGCCTCCGCAGGCAGCATGTTGACGAGCTTACCTCCGCGCAGCGGCTCCATGATGATGACGGGAATCCCCTTCTTAGCAGCCGCCATTAAGCCCTTGCGCCCGGCCTGAATGTTTTCGTCCAGATAATTATATTGAATCTGGCAGAAATCCCAGTCGTAATCCTCAAGAATCTTAATAAACATATCCGAATTTCCGTGGAAGGAAAAGCCGACCTGCCGAACGGCCCCCTCTGCCTTCTTGCGCTTGATCCAGTCCTCGATGCCGTTTTTCTTAAGGTTTTCCCAAGAGGTAAAATCCGTCAGCATATGCATCAGATAATAATCCACGTAGGTTGTCCGAAGTCTCTTTAATTCCTCATCAAAAAACTTGTCGATCGCCGCCGGATTCTTTACCATATACTGCGGAAGCTTTGTCGCAATCTTCACCTGCTCCCTGATATGGTTGTCCTCCAAAATTTTTCCAAGACAAGCCTCACTTCCGGGATAAAGGTATGCCGTGTCATAATAATTGACACCTTTCTGAAAGGCAGACAAAATTTCCTGCTCTGCCTTCGCATGGTCAATATTACCGCCCTTCTTCGTAAATCTCATGCAGCCATAGCCTAGAATCGATATATCATTCCCGTATTTATCCTTCCGATATTGCATCGCCAGCCCTCCGTCCGTTCCTATTCCTATATAAGTCTTCGCTTCCATAAAGCTTACTAAAACCATATTTATTATATCAAATCAACCTACTGTTTTCCAATCAAAAAATGACTTCTCACTATTAAAATTCTATATGATTTTTCTTACATTTTGATAAACTGAAACGATAAAAGGACGCAGGCCGTCCCATCGGCAGCCTGCGCCCCGCAAATGCGACCTCTTTTGTCAGGTAATGGGGATCGTGATGTCAGAAACACCGCCCGCACCGCACGCATTGGCATTGCAATCATTCTTGAGATTCTGCTCATTGTTCGGAGCCCCGAGATCCAAGGGCTTGATTGCAAGATTCAAAAGATCTCCAGCCACGAAACGTCTGCAATCCGAATTATCAGGAGTGACAATACTGCCCTTCGGAATGTCGATCTTTCCAGCGCTCGGTACCTTGTAGCCCACATAGTACATACTCTGCAGCACCAGCGTCAGCCCGATCGTCACGGTAGAATCCTCCGTGCTAAAATCAAGAAGCTTTGCGTTCGCAAACAGATTGATTCCCTGCCCAGCACTATTGCTCCCCTCCGCAAAGGTGATGGCATTAATTACGGGCGTCGGCGTCGCTCCCGTAGTATCGTAGGAATATCCATACGGTGCAAACAATTCCAGCTCCACGGAGGAAGGATTCGTATCTTCATCATAGGTGGGTGCAGTTGTATCAGAGGGAAGATACAAAGCCGTCGGATACAGCGTTCCCAAAAGTCTGCAGCAGCAGTCGAAAACGCGGACGGCAAATGTCACCGTAATGTTGGAAAGCGTCACCAGACAGCAATTCGGGCGTCCCGTCAGCGCTTCAATCCCAACATTCCCTGCCCCATAGGTATAATCCATGTCAATGACGCTAACCGTTGCGGACGTCGCCGTGGGATAGGTTTCCGCTATGTCAACATCCAGCGTGGCACTGGTACATAGATTAATACCAATCTCGTCATAGATTAAGGGTGCCATGATGCCAAGAAGATTCGGATCACCGATCATAGGCGTTGAGCATACGTCAAAGCAATTCCCATTGGAATTGTTCATGCCCTGACAAACACTGCTTACGATTCTGGGCCTTAAGCCACATTTACACTTTGCCATAAAGCATATCATCCTTCTTTTTTTATACAGTTTACGTGATAATTCCCCGTTTGTTTCCATAAACTAAAAAGAAATCAAAAATGATTGGAAGAAATCACATGACAGACCTAATTCCAGAGAGTCCTAACCATAAAGAAGAAGAACGCTTCCCCATGCCTGACCTGACTTGGACAACCGTCCAGAGTGAACGGGAGCAGGAATTACTACAGGAGATTGATCGCCTCAACGGCATCATTTCCAGCATTAAGACGCAATATGAGGAGCTCATGGGTGTTGCCATGCAATACCGTGAGGAAGCGCTAAAATGGTATAATAAATTTCTGTGCGGAAACCGACCTTAAACGAATCTTAATTTGACACATCCCTCCAAAGTGCTATACTGATACCAACAACCGTTTGCTTGGAGGGTAGGTTCATGAATGTTGTGATCTGCGAGGATGACTTACATTTTTCTAATTTATTAAGAGATCGGCTTGTCGCAATGCTTTCTGCCAAGGAGCTTCCCTACGACGTCAAGCAGTTTTCCGCAGGCGAAGCATGTTTTGAGCATCTCCGCTCCTCCCAACGCACGGATCTTTTGTTTATGGACATCCAGCTCGGAACGGAGGACGGCGTAGCGCTCGTCAAAACCATTCGCGAGGTCCTTCCCAAGCTCCCCGTGATCTTCCTGACGAGCATGGAGGATCGCATTGGCGAGGGCTATGACGTCAGCGCCTTCTATTTCCTTCTGAAAAAGGATTTTGAAGCGAGGCTGGAGCCCGTCTTTGACCGCTTTATCAAAGAGGTTTTTATGCCAAAGAGCCTCATGTTAAGAAATGGAAACGACTTGACCATTTTAGCTTTAGATGATATCTATTATGTGGAGGCTGACAAGCGAAGCTCGCTTGTTCACTGTGCAAATACCACATATTCCGAGAATACATCCATCCAAAATTTTGCACCGAACCTCCCTGCCGATCTGTTTCTAGAGGTTTATCACGCCCTTTATGTCAACGTAGATCACGTGCGCCGCGTAGATGCGGACAGTCTCGAATTGGACAATGACCAGAGCCTGCCCGTCAGCCGAAGAAAACGTAAGGAACTCATGTCAGCCATCATGCGGAGGATACAAAATCGATGAAGCGAAAACTGACCCTCACCATGGGAGCGCTAATCCTGTGCGTGACACTCTTAAATGGCATCCTGTTCTATTCCACAAAGCTCTCGCTGGAATACCTACAGACCCAAAGCGTCTGGGGCATCTCCCAGTCCGTGCGCCTTGTCGATTATCAAAGGCAGGCTCGGATCCTGTCTGCCCTCCCGAAGGACCTTTCCGAGGCGCGGAAAACCGTGAGCTCGGTGCTTGGATACCTGAACAAGCTTCAGCAGACAAAAAATCGCTATATGACTACGAAGATGAAGGAGGAGCTCTCCACTCCCCCACAGGAATTGGAGGGCAGCACGCTGATCAGCGATTTGCAGGAAAGCGACCTTGACAACTACAGACGCCTGCTAAGCCTCCTTGTCGGCATCTTGGAATATGAGGATTACATTGACGGCATCAATACCAATGCGGACAACATTGTATCCGTGCTCTACCCCATCGCAAATGACGAGAAGGTCTACAACAATGCCCTGCAGAGCAAGCGCGATTACGTCGGCCTGGAAAATCTCGTTTTACTGCCTGCACTAGATAATGGCGTCAATTTGATTTTGCAATATCATGTGACAGATTTGCTGGCCATGATTCTGCTTGCGCTCATGACCATCCTGCTCTACCATTACTTAAAGAATCAGGCTCTCACCTTGGCGACAGGCCTGAAATCCATCGGCTGGTACATGCTTTTCTTCTATCTCTTCGGAATCGTATGCCTGTACCTTTCTAACATTTTGATCACCTGGCGTGTTTTGGGGCTTCCCGCACTCTCTACGTCCATACAGTCCCTGGAAGCCTTTTACACCTGCCCCTTTTCCATGACGCTCGGCAGCCTGTGGCTTTTGTGGTTACTGTTTAAGGCCTGCACGCTTTTGTTTTTACTGTTTCTCGGGATCCTATGTCTTTCCCGTAAGCATCCCCTGCCTGCGACACTGTTCCTTACGCTTCTTCTCGCTTTGGAATGGATGTCCAGTCGCTATGAAGGAAAGCTTCCTGTCCTAATGTACCTGCGTGAAATCAATTTGTTCTCTGGCATTACGGCAGAACGCTTCTTCAACCGTTATTTGAATGTTGGCTTTACCGTTCAGGCATACCCAAGATTATGGATGTTCCTTTTGACCTTTACCCTGCCCTTCCTGCTTCTGTTCCTGTTCTCCCTGCGAAAGCTTCAGGCCTTCGGAGAGAATGCACGGACTGCACTACAAAAGATCTATTTCGATGAAATTGACCAGCGCTATCAGGAGACTCGTAGGCTCTGGCACGATTTCAATAATCACCTTTTGACGATCAAGGCGCTATATGGTTCTGGTCATGCATCCGAGGCCGAGGATTATATTGAGCAGCTCTCCGAGCAGGGCAGACAAATCCTGCTTCCTGCCAAAACCGGTTCCAATGCCGTTGACCTGCTGCTCTTCCAAAAATCTCAGACTTGCCGGGAAAAGGATCTTCACATTGCCTTTACCATCAGCTGCAATTTAAGGACTCTTGGCATTCACGATTACGATCTTTGCAGCCTCCTAGGAAACCTGTTGGACAATGCCATCGAAGCATCAGAAGCTGTCACGGATAAGACGCCAGAGATTGCCCTTCGCATGGAGGAACGCGGACAGATGCTCTTTATCTCCTGCAAGAATGAATTCCGCGGAGAACGCCTCGAAAAGAATGGTCAGCTCCTGACGACAAAAAAGGATTCCTCCACACATGGTCTAGGTCTTCTCTCCGCCAAGCAAATCTGTGAGAAATACGGAGGCAATTTAGAGACGCAAATTCAGGAGCCAGAGTTCATGGTAACGCTCCTACTCAACGGAAAACGCGCAAAAGAACCTCAGAAAAATGGATAAATGCATACAGAAATGACCACTTCTGCTCGAAAAACAACCACTTGTGCCAAAGCGGTTGTTTTTCTTTTTTGCGCTCTATACAATAAACTTAAGGAAGCATCAAAAAGACTTGGGGGGTGGTTGGAATGGCAAAAAGAGCATGTTGGCTATTAGGATTGTTGCTTAGCATAGTGGCGTTGTACGGTTGTGCGACGGAGGAATCGGAGGAGGGAAGGCAGCCGTCTGGTTCTGGGAAGGCGACGAAATTTGTCTCGGAGGATTTTGTGAGTGGAAATCACAGGGCTACCAGTCCCATGTCAAATTCGCATCCCCACCCTATTATGGAAACGGAGCGGGGCTATTATTATTGTGAGCGAAGTGGGCGGATGAGTTTTCATTTTTATGATAAGACAAATCACAAGGATATCGTTCTCTGTAATAAGCCTGAGTGTAAGCATGATGGGAATGCGTTTTGTGTTGCGACGAACAAAAAATATACCCCAGGCGGCTGTCAGCTTTATAACGGCAGAATCATCGCCGTAGCAACGGTCTTTGAAGAAAGCAACATGCACGTGAAGCTTTTGGAAATTTCTTTGGATGGTTCGGAGCTGACGGAGCTTGCCAGCCTATATTCCATTCCTAATGAAGATGGTGCACTTGCAATTTCAACGGATCTGTTAATTCACAGAAACTATGTCTGCGTCTTGCTTGGAATTGCCAACCCCGTCAGCCTCGAAGAGACCTCTGAATATGGCACACTCTTCTACAATTTAGAAACGGGGGAAGCCTTTTTCGCGAATGAGGAAGCCCTGTCCCATGAGAATCCCAGATGGGATAAAACCAATGCCATGGGAGATTACATCTACTTCGTACAGAGGTTGCCCCGCGGTCATCAAAAGCTTCATCGTTACCATTTGACTACCAGAACAGATGAGGAGCTTTCACTGCTCACCAACTTTTCTGGGAACTATGTTCCACTGGACGACAACACAATTTTCTATGTTCGCGGTGGGGCGAATGGACGCCTTTGCGTGTATCATCCTGAAGACCAAAGCAACGTGGAAATTGGCTTAACAACCTACGAATATGAAGACGAACGCGGCGAGACGCGCGTGGCACAGCTAAACATCGGCAAGCTCTACTCTGATGGGCAATATCTCTATACCTCGAGCAAACTTTATTATGGGCCAAATGCATACAATGGGACTTCCATCCTCGTATACTCTGCTGCCGGAGAATACCTAAAGGCCGTTCCCCTTCCCTACCCTGGAGAATTCCAAACTCCTACCCTCTCCGAGGAAACTTCTCTTTTGGGCGAGGCAGAAGCCAGCGGATTCTTAGCTCTCTATTTCCTAAATGACAAGCTTTATTACTCCTGGGGCCAGACCATCTATGTGACATCCCTTGAAGCCCTCCTGGAAGGAAATGCAGAACAAGAAATTGCATATGAGGTCCTGACAAACCTTTCGGAAGCCGATAACTAAAGCATTCACGGCAACCCGACAATGGAACCAGACGAAGAAAAAGGAGGTAACACAGGATGACATTTCATAAAAAATTTAACGCAAAAAATGACATGAAAAAAGGCAGATTTATGATCCAGTGCTTGCTCATCAGCATTGTATTGACATGCGTACTTTTGCCTGGCTGCAGGCAGGAGAAATTCACTCCCTTAACCTTCGAATCCGAAGACAGCCTACAGGGAAATCCATCTTATGTCAGCAATTATTCTCCTGATGGAAGTAACGTAATGCAGCTAGGGAATGGAATTTATTACAATGAAGGCACTCCGTTAAATCTATTAAATTTACATTACTACGATTTTTCCACCCAAAAGGATATCCTCCTATGCAACAAACCCGAATGCAAGCATGATGGAAATGAATTCTGCGTTGCGACCAATGCTAAATACCATCCCATCGCCTTTCAGGCTTATAATGGAAGCATCTTTGCGACAGCCTATTGTCTTGACGAGGAAAAGCTAGAGTTCAAGCTTCTCTGTTTTGCGCCAGATGGCTCTAACCTTATGGAGATTACGACCTACTACTCCACCACCTCAGCCAACATTGAATCCATTCCCTGCCAGCTTGGATCTGGAAATGACTCGGACAGATTCGGCTACAGTTTTTTACTCATCCATCGCAACAAAGCATATTTGCCATTTTGTTTTCATTCGGAAAACTCTGATGAGGACATTAACAGTTTTGGCCTTATGGAATTTGACCTAAATACCAAAGAACTGACGAGTGCTTATGAAGAAATCGCAAGCGAATCGAACGCACCTTGGTATCATGTTTCCGCCCGAGGGGATTATGTTTATTATGTAACGGATGAGCCGCATAAGCATCTTTTACATCGTCGTTCGATCTTAGATTCAACTGATGAAATTGTAAGTCAGATTCCTGGCTTTACGGGTGACTATGCCGTGTATGATGATAACCATGTCGCCTATGTAAAAAGCCTAGGAAAGCTTGTGTTACACAATTTACAAGACGGAAGCAATGAAGAGCCCAGCCTTATTTCGCAGGAAACCCTCTATATCGGAAAGGCTGCTTCCCCTGAGGGAGCCAATGAGGCTCACAACCTGGAAAAAGGCGGCACCTTCACCTGCGGGGATGAAACCATTGAGTATGGTTTTTTAGAAGCTATTCCCTATAACTATAAGGTTGCAGACATTACAACTGATGGCACGTATCTATATGTCGCTCAAATGCCTGGCATTTCCACGGAGTATGGGACACCCCTTTATGCCTGGGTTCACGTCTTTAACACGGACATGGAGGAAATTGCCGTTGCAAGAATTCCCAACCCTCATCTTCTCCTTGGTGAACCCTGTGAGATAGATTATAATCTGGGGCGCTATGGATTACACATTAGCCTGAACTATCTGGGAGATCAAGTCTATCTATGCTATAAAGATGAGGCGTTCTCCTGTACCATGGATTCTTTTCTTTCAGGAGAGCCACAGTTTACGCATCTCTGCCACAGAAAATTTGCAGAAGTTTACAATCCTTAGTCTCCTCCTGATCCATGGAGGCAATCTAACAAGAGAATCCTACTGCTAATCCTTGATCTAAGGCAGAAAAGAACGGAGGCACACCCTATGCAGGAAAAAAATTGCGTTATAAATACCATAAAACCACATCTTTTCAGCGTGCTTTTGGCAGTTTTTCTTTTGGTCAGCCTGTCTCTCTCAGGCTGTAGTCAAAAGGAGGCCCTCCCATTAGACATTTCCTCCGATGACAGCCTCCCCGGGAATCCCAACTCCTTGACCTATGAGCACAAATGCCCTTACGCCATCCTACGCAGTGACACAGGATATTATTACAACGAAGGCCGTACCCTGAGCCTACATTACTATGACCTTACGACTCAAAAGGATATTTTCCTATGTAACAAACCTGAATGCAAGCATGATGGAAATGCCTATTGCGTTGCCACTAACAAAAAATATACGCCCCTCACCTTCCAATACTATGACAATGCCATCTTTGCCACGGCATATTGTATGGATTCAAAGAAGCTGGAATTTAAGCTATTACGCTTTGCTGCAGATGGTTCCAGTCTGTCCGAGGTTGCGACCTACTATTCCACGAATTCTGCCAATATTGATGAGATACCGCTTACGGACGGCTTTGGCGACGGTCGCTATGGATATCATTTTTTACTGATTCATCGTAACAAAGCCTTTCTTCCCTTCTCCTATCATCCAGAGGACAATGCGGAAGGGGAATATGTTTATGGTCTGATGGAATTAGACCTAGATACCAGGGAAATGAAAAGCGTCTATGAGGAAATTGCCTCCACGGAGGTTTCTCCATGGTATAACGTCACGGCGCGAGGTGACTATATTTATTATGCCCAAAATGAAACCCCACATAAGCATCGTTTGCATCGCCGTTCTCTACTGGATGATTCCGATGAGGTATTGCAATTAGTGACTAATTTTACGGGATGCTATGCCGTCATGGATGACAGTCACATTGCTTATGTCCGCTCCGACTGGCAACAGGTATATGTCCACGATTTGGAAAATGGCAGTAATTTAAGTCAAGATTTATATCATAAAAAAATGAAATACGGACTTAGTGATGAAGAGGTGGAAGCTCTGGCTTCCAAAGATCGAGCAGCTGTCGGCATGCGAAAAAGAGACCTGTATTCGGACGGAACCTATCTCTATATGATTGTCACATTGTCTCGTGTCAGCAGCTATAATAGCACTACGAAAAAAACTACCTATAGCGGGCAGTCAGAAGTATGCCAAGTTTTTATCTACGACTCTGACATGACATTGCTAGGTTTCTCCATCATTCCACATCCTCTGGTGCTCCTTAACAGAAATCCCCAGGAGGATGACTCGCCCCGTTCTTACCAGGATTTTTCTCTCGCTTTTCTAGGCGATCAAGTATACATGAACTACAAGAATGATGTTTTTACTTGCAGCATGGATGATTTCCTCATGTGGGACTATCCTGATTTTGAGCATGTTTATACCAAGAAATATGTTAAGGAAGAAGACCCTTTTCAAAACTAAACGGAGTCCTCTTTCTGTAGAAAGGAGCTATGTTCCATGCAAAAGAACCCCAGCATTAAGAGCTTTATAAAGCATTTCCTGCCAGCATCCCTTATGACTGCATTGCTACTATCGAATGCTTTTCTCGCGGGCTGCAATCGTGAGAAAGGGCAAATCCTCCCTGGGTTGGATGAAAGCATCTCCAAGAAAGATGCGGTTGTCATTGAGGACTACGTGAACCGTCCCATCATGGAAACTGACACCGGCTATTATTACAACAACGGTTATAACCCACAGGGTCATAACACGTTAGGACTGCATTATGTCGACAAGACCAGTGGAAAGGACATCTTCCTTTGCAGCAAGCCTGAATGCAAGCATGACGGAAACGAGTTCTGTGTGGCAACCAATGCGAAATATCAGCCCTTCGGCATCCAGCTTTATGGAGGGTATATTTACGTTGCCGCGATTTCCGACGGAGATACCACGCATGACTTTAAGCTCCTTCGCATTTCACTTGACGGTAGTTCCCTCTCTGAGGTTACCACCTTTTATTCCATGAACCAGGTGAGCAGCAATCCTCCCCAAAATTACATTAGCCAGGACAGAATGTTGATCCACCGCGGGAAGGTTTTTCTCCAGTTTACCGTCGGCGGAGAAAAGAACTTTGAAGATACCATCACTCATGCCAACGCCATTTATGACATGGAGACGGGTCTGACTTCGTTCTTAAATGAAGAGCCACTCAGCCGTGACAACGCCACATGGAGAAAGCTCACGCCAGTTGGCGATTGCGTATACTATCTGATTGACGAGCCGCACAAGCACATCCTCCACTGCTATCATCTCTCAGACGGAAGTGATGAGACCCTACAGCTGCTTACGAATTTTACAGGTGATTTTGTCGTGACAAACAACGGAAACATATTTTATCTCAGAGGAACCAAGGACAAGCTTTGTGTAAGACAGACAGACGGCACCAACGAGGAATTGGGAAAATTTACGGAGACAATGATTCAATTTTTAAGTCCCGAAGATACCACCTACCCGATGACGCGTGAATCAATTTTAAAATATGCACCTGCGGAAGAATCCTTTATCCATGAATTTCAAGCATCCTGTCTGCTGACGGATGGCACTTATGTTTATGCGACAAATTATTCCCGTCACATCTCTTACAGACTGGTTGAAGTCAATGTGGAAGATATCGAAGACAAGAAAGACATCCCAGATAACTGGCTTACGGCTAATGTTCAAATAGGTTATCGCACGCCAGTGGCTCACAACTATTTGGAAAAATTCGATTCCAATGGAAACAGCTTGGGAAATCTTGACATCTCCTATGAGAAGCTCTATCCTGATGCCGATACTGATCCTACAATCATGACACCGACACCTAATATTTCCTTTGCCGATCATAAGGTATATTTTAAGTTCGGTCAAAGCACGGTTACCTCAAGCGGAGCCAATGTATATCTGGAAAGCTACTATGTACTCACAGATGAAGAATTCCAGAATGGCACGCCGCTTTCCACTCCCATTTTTACGAATGAGCGAAAACTAAGTTATTAGAATTCATTGTAGTAGAAAGGAGCCGTTTATGAAACTAACTTCCTGTCATCCCAGGACCCATTCCTTGTATCATCCACGCGCACTGCTCCTGCTGATTTTTACAATGACGCTCCTATCCCTTGCAGGCTGCGAAAAGGCGGGGAATCCCGTACGGCAACCCATTGTCTCCGAGGACAGCTTGCAGGGAAATGCTGTTTCCAACAGCTATGACCGCATCATGGCGTCCGACAAGGGGTATTATTACAATGAGTTTCCCTATGTAATGAGCCTCCATTATCAGGACGCTGCAACGGGAAAGGACATGCTGCTTTGCAACAAGCCCGAGTGCCGTCATGACGGAAATCAGTACTGCGTCGCCACCAATGCGAACTACACTCCCATCGCATTTCAGTATTACGCTGACAGCATCTTTGTATGTGTTTACGAAACGGTGGACGACACCTTAAATTATAAGCTTTTGCAGATTGCGCCTGATGGCTCCAGCCTGTCTGAGCTTGCAACCTATTTCACCACGCCCAAAAACGGCATTGATAAGCCCACAGCTCCAGAAAACACGACGGGAATGCTCATTCACCGCAATAAGGTCATCATCAACTTTTCTTATCACAGGGAGGATGCGGAAAAGGACGCGCTACATCCCGAGGACATGGATAAGGACGCCTACTACAATGGCGTTGCCATCATTGACCTAAATGACTTCTCCGTGACGCAAGCCTATGAGGAGGCTGCCAGTCCTGAAAACATGCCTTGGACGCGCCTTACGGCAAAGGGAGATTTTCTGTATTATGTCATTGCGGAGGCCCATAAAAATATCCTGCACAAGCGAAATCTCACGGATGGGACGGATGAGATCCTAAAGCTTGCCACGGGTTTTGGTGGAGAGTTCGTAGTGCTTGAGGGAGACCTCGTCGTATACACAAGGGCAGTCGGCAGAAGTATGTTTCTCTATGATCCTAAGGACGAAAGCAATACGGAGACAGCGGTCAGCAAGGACATCAATCTTACCGTTCACTATACCTGGAGTGACAAAGTTCAGTCATTTGTTCCCAGTTATGTGGAGGAAACAAAAACGGACCTCTACACCTATGCCATTGACTCCATCGCTTCGGACGGCGAACGACTCTATGTCCTTGAGCAACCAAAAACATTACAACTTCAACATGACATTGATGACGATTATCATCCTGCCACCATTGATAACCATTTTAACTTTAACATTTTTTCTGTCGTACACATATTTAACACAAGCATGGAAGAAACTGGCACAACCTATGTCCTTTACCCATATGAAGCACTAGGCATGGATGCCTCGACCTTCGACCAATGGCTATATGGTAATAGAAATTATTCTATAAGAAGAGCTCTCCGTTTCCTTGGAGATCAGATCTATTTTTCCTTCCCGAAGGCGACCCTCGTTTGCAGCTTGCAGTCCTTCCTTAACGGAAAGCCAGACTTCCAAATGGCTTATGAGAAACAGTGGGTTGTTACGGAGGATCCCTATTAAGCTTTTATAATGCTAACCTCCAATGATATTTGTCAAGATATCAGAGGTTGATCATGTATGGTTTCACGTAAATAACGATATCTTTCGTTTGTCAAAATTCAGAAGGAGTAATGTTATGTTAGAGCTAAAGGCTTGTACAAAAAAGTATGGAAACAAAACAGCGCTGGATCATTTGAGTGTCACCTTTGAAACGGGTGTCTATGGTCTTCTCGGTGCGAATGGTGCAGGAAAGTCTACGATGCTCAATCTCATCACGGACAACATTCCGCGAACGGAGGGACAGATTCTCTATAATGGCAAGGAGATTCTTACCATCAAACGTTCTTATTTCAAAAAAATCGGATACACGCCGCAGCTTCAGGGCATGTATGATGATTTTACGGCGCGGGATTTTCTGCATTATGTCGGTTCCTTAAAGGGCATGAAATCTAAGGAATGCAAGAAACAAACGGAGGAATTCTTAGAGCTTGTCTGTCTGCTTGACGATGCCCATCACAGACTCGGCTCCTTCTCTGGCGGCATGCGTCAGCGCGTACTTTTAGCTGCGGCTATGCTGGATAATCCTGAAATTCTGATCTTGGATGAACCCACTGCGGGACTTGACCCAACACAGCGCATTCGCCTTCGCGACTACATAGCATCCATTGCCAACGAGCGCACCGTTCTACTTGCGACGCATGTCATCAGCGACATTGAAACCGTTGCAAAGAAGGTCTTAATTCTGAGCCAAGGAACGCTACTTCGCTTTGATACACCTGCGAACCTGATTTCAGAGACTGCGAACCTGATGTATGAGGAAGGTCTCACGCCGCCAGACCCCATGACGCTGGAGGATGTTTATCTCTTCCACGCCAAAGAAGCTTTGCATTGGGATTAAGGAGGATCTTACCATGGCAGAAATGAAACGCGTGCTACTCGGCCGCAAATCCTTAACTCTCCTTTTGATTGTGATTTTTTTGCACGCCGTGTTTTTCTTTTATCAGTGCAATGACGTCAAGCGCGACACGCTTTCAGGCGTGGAGCTGGAAGAATATGTCAATGGTTATCAGGAATATGTCAGCGGCGTTTTAACCAATGCAGAGGAAATGCTGGAGAATCCTTTATTTTCCAACGAAAACACGCATGTCTATCGTAATCTTGTGAAAACCTGGTGGGATTATCAGGGGCTTTTAGACATTACGCCTGTTGTCGGAGAAAACCGCGGCGTCATGGCGATGATTCCCTTTCGCCTCACGGGATATCTCATGCTTCTCATGGGAATTTATTATGTTCTTTGCTTTATGGCAGAGCGCCAAAAGGGCTTATATCTTCTCGTGCGCTGTACCAGCCGTGGACGCTTTCCGCTCTCACTTGAGCGTATTCTCACGCTGATTTTGGGACTCTTTGTCACGGGCGTTTTACTGTTTCTGACGGTGCTACCCGTTGCCCTGCTGCGCTTTCCTGGAGCAAACCTCTCGAGACCAATTCAGTCCATTCCCGAGTTTTCAGGGGTGCTATCCCATGTTTCCATCTTCGGGTATCTCTGCCTTTTGACGCTGCGAAAAATCCTGGGCTGCATCGTGACCTGTATGCTCCTTTATTTCTGCATGTCCCTTCTTCGCTCCAGCCTTTGTATCCCGCTGTTCTTGGGCGTATTCTTAGGCGAGTACCTGCTCTATGCGCTTCTTCTGCCGACAGATCGCCTTTGCATCTTAAAGTATGTCAATCTTTACACGCTCATATTTTCAACGCAGGACTACGCGCATTATTACAACATGAATCTCTTCGGACATCCCGTGCTTACGGGAACCTGCAGTGACCTGGTGGCAACATTCGCGTTCCTTGCCTTTTCCCTGCTTGCACTTTGGCAATTTACGCGTCAATATCCCAAGGCAGAAGGAAAACGCTTCCCTCTGTTGGACCGCATTTCAGCTGTCATCAGCAAGAAAAAGCCTCAGCTAACCCCCTTCCTTTGGGAGTGTAAGAAAATTCTGTTTTCCCAGAAAGCATTGCTGATTCTCTGCATTGTGCTCTACCTTGCCTGGTCCTCCTCGCAGGAGATTTCCTATCGGGATTATCGAAGCAAATATGTTCTCAATTGGTATGAGGAATTTCAGGGGAAAATTGATGAAACGAAGCTGAAAGACATGCAAAAGCAGATGGACAAGCTCGTGAAAAAGCTAGGGAAGCTAGAAGCCTCCCTGGAGTATCAGCAAAATCTTCTGCCCATAGAAATACAGAAGGGTCATGATACCTGGAAAATAGCTCAAAACATTGCTTCGCTGTCAGCAGCCATTCGCGAATATAACCTGAACATCAAAGGCCTAAACGAGGTGCAGGAACATGCTAAATCCAACTATGAATTTACGAAAACCTCAGGCATCACAGTAGACCTTATGGATCCTACCTGCTACGAGCTACTGCTAAGCAAGGACTATCAGACGGTACGTCAAAACTATCTCTATGTGCTTCTCGCCGTGATCTTCATGTTTTCTGGCGTCATGGCCATCGAGAGTTCTTCCAACATAAAGCCGCTACTACATGTGCTTCCACGAGGAGGCAGACCGATGTTCATTCGCAAGCTCGTGATTGTTTTTCTCCTCAGCGTTATCTGCGCACTGTTTATTCACCTCATTCAGTATGTGCAGATAGGTAATATCCTGCCATATCATTCACAGGATGCCGTAATTCAGAGCATCCCCTGTGTACATTACCTACCCATCATCATGACGATTCGAACCTATTTGATTTTGCTTTATGCCTTCCGATGCTTCATCGCATTCCTGCTTGGCATCGCTGTTATGACAATCAGCCATTATAGCAAAAATAGGAGCAACACCATCGCGTTGAGTGTCTTCCTCCTGGTCATTCCGATGGTATTGCTCTCCTATTTCTTCCTCGCCACGGGGGCATAGCTTGTAAGTGTTAAGGTCAGGCCTCGGGGCTAGGTTGGGACCATCTTTCTGGTAACCTTTGAACCCAGAAAGATGGTCCCAACCTTCCCCTCGAGATATCCCGTTATCAAACTTAATGACATTTTAATTCATACCTACGGCGAGACATTATCAGTTCGCATTATCTGTACTCGTGTCATCTACAATCGCATCATCCGCTGGCGAGGAATCCTTTTTATCGTTCGCTGCGTTTTGATTTTTCTTTACAAGGTATTCGGCGAATTCGTCGGCGGGCAGGGGCTTGGAGTAGTAATAGCCTTGAATGTAGTCGCCGCCGAGTTCGGAAATACGCTCCATTTGTTCCTTGGTTTCCACGCCCTCTGCCACCGTTTTCAGGTTCAGCATTTTTGCGAGCTGCATGGAGAATTCAAGGATGTTCTTTTCTGAGCCTGGCTTGTCGTTTTCGATAATGCTACGATCCAGCTTCAGGACATCCAAATCCATGCTGCTTAGGGCGATCAATGAGGAATATCCCGTTCCAAAGTCATCCATTTCAATCACAAAGCCATTGTCATGAAGCTTTTTCACGGTCTCAGTGATTTTCTGCGGGTCATCGGAATATGCGGACTCCGTAACCTCCACGTGCACCATTTCATGTGGAATGTCATAGCTGTCCACCAGCTCCGTAATTCTGCCTGCGAGATCCGGAACCTCAAAGTCCCTTCGAGAAACATTGATGGAAACGGGTACCACAGGAATTCCATCCCTCTCCCATTTCTTCAAGGTCTTACAGATTTCCTCCCAGACATAGAAATCCATTTTCGTGATAAATCCATTCTGCTCAAAGAGTGATAAGAAAAGAATGGGATTCATAAAGCCGATGTCAGGATGCTGCCAACGAACCAGGCCCTCTGCGCCACAGGTACGATCCGTGTGGAAATCATGCTTCGGCTGATAGAACACTTTAAACTGATGATCCTTCAGCGCATCATCCGCACTTCCCAAAATCATCTGCTTGAGGAGCAAGTCCTGTCGTAGCTCATCGTTGTATTCCGCAAGGTAAATGCCATATCTGCTCTTGATCTTCTGCAGCGCCAGCATGGCTCTGTCATACATACCCTGCGGCGTCACATTCTGTCTCGGATCAATTCGATAAATGCCATGCTTAATCACGACGTTCGGTACCGGGAAGGGCGTGTTCAGATCATTATCCATGACAACCTGATTCATCTCTTCCTTATCCCTCGCAACCACTAATCCTGCAAGCTTGTCTCCCTCAATTCGTCCACCAAAGACAAAGCCAGGCGTATGTCTTACGCCATATTCAGCCATGGTACGAAGAACGGCATCACCCTTCTCATAACCATACTTTTCATTGATGACCTTCAGGCCCTGAATGTCTGACACCCAAAGCATATACTTGTGCGTTGGATGCTCTGCCAGATAGTCCTCCACCTTTTTGAAAAAGAACTCCTTCGCATAAAGTCCCGTCAAGGGATCCTTCTCAAGGATGCTCAGCATGGCCGTGGATTCACGCAATCGAATCAAGCTCTTAACACGATTGAGGACGATGTCAGGTACAAAGGGCTTCAGAATAAAATCTGCCGCACCAAGCTCCAAGCACTTGATCTCCGCCTGAATCTCCGTCGCGCTCTCCTTTCCCCTCTCGCTAACAACGATAATGGGAATGTCCCGAAGGTTTGCGTTCGCCTTCATTTGATGAATCAATTCATAGCCATCTGATTCCGACTCTACAAGGTCAGTGATGACAATGGACACCTCCTTGTACACATTCTCAAGGAAGTGCATGGCATCGCCCACGGTACAAGCAGAATCAATGGAATAAACCTCATTTAAAATCTTATGCAATTCATACTGTGTCTGCGCATTACTAGAAACGAGTAGCAGCCTCTTAAAGCTTCGATAAAGATTGACACTGCCAGGATTTTCCCCCGTAATTTCCGCGAATCCGACAACGGCACGATGTAATTCACTTCCGTCGTTTACCTTTGAAATCTTAAATCGATAAGTCAGTTCACGACCCTCACGAATGACCATGTAATCATGCGAATAGGAACGACGGTCATGTAATCTCTCCTTGATGAAATCCGTTCGGGAGAGCTCTAGCATTTCCTGCAAATCCTTTTTGGAGACTGCCTTTTTCACATAAGCAGTCATGGCCGTCTCATAGGATGGATTCGTTCGGAAAAAAGCACCGAAGTTGTCCTCGATCAGCTTACTCATGCGATAGGGAATGGAGATATCCTTATCAAAATCCACATAGTAAATACTCTCATAGTTTTCGCTCAGGCTTTGTAACAGCTCGCCCAGATAATTGCTCTCCTGATAAAGCCTGCCGCTCAAATCCATGAAATAAAGATAAATCACTTGATTATCATCAGAATAATTCTCTGCCGGGAAGGCTTCCAATCGATAAGGGCGATATTCACCGCCCGTCAGCTTTCGATAACGAACCCAATAATATTCCTCCCCATGATATTCATGGAAAAACTTGCGCAGGTAAGCCGTATTTACCAGCTTTTCCATGTTTCTTCGGTCATCTGGATAAATCAAGTCAGGAGAAAATTCACGCTTCCAAAGCTCCTTGAGATGTTCGTTCTCCAAAGCAGGCGTATTCTCCTTAGCCTCTCCTCCCTTACCAATGAAAACACTGGTATAGGTTTCCCTTGTAAGGTTCAGAAGAAGTATTTTATGATATTGATTTCCAATTCTTGATAACGCTAAGCTTAAAGGATCTGACATGTTGTCATCTCTCCTTCCATTTGTTTCCTCATCGGAAACTCTTCACCCAGTTCAACAAGGAGTTCGGATAAACATTTTCTTGCACCGAACGAAGCATCTGCTCCGTCACGGGACCATTCTTTTCCATCTTGGACAGGATCGCCTCCTGTAATTCCTCGATGGTCATGCTCTCGTAGGCCTTCCCCTCCGTCACGGACTTATCGACAAAGCCCGACTTCTTCTCCCACAAATTCTGCTCCTTTACAGGTTCTTCCTTTGTAGGTGCTTCCTTAACAAGTCCTTCCTTGACAGGCTCTTCCTTTGTAGTTTCTACCTTGGTAGGCTCTTGTTTTACAACTTCTTCCTTAAAAGGCTCTTCGTTAATCAACTCCCTATTGGAATACTCCTCTTGGGCAGTCTTCTCCTTAACAGGTTCTTCCTTCACAAGATCCTCCGTAGGAGACTTATCGCATGATGATTCCTTCGAACATTGTGAAATTCCCTCAGTTGCAGCTTGGATGCCCTTAGAATCGTCCTTCCTTGCTTGAAGCGCCTTCGTCGTAAATTCAACGGTTTCCACCGCTTTAGAACCTGCGAATTCCTCTGCGACATAGATATCACCGCTGCAGCCAGCGACGCTTACCTGAATCCAGCCACCCTCCGCAGAAACCTTTCTTCCTGAGAGTAGTCCCACATAGGTTCCATAGTTACCCGCTGGAAGTCGAAAGCTCGCTTCATTGTCATCATTGTTTACAACAACCAATACGGATGTTCCGTTCCAATTTCTAGAAAAAGCATATTGCCTATTCGTCAAAAGAAGCTCCTGATAATCCCCATAGGAAAGTGCCGGCTGGCTCTGACGAATCCTTCCAAGCGCTGCGATCAGCTTGGTATAACCGTTCTCCGTAAGGCAATTTCGATAATTTTCAAGCTCCAAATGCGGCCTAAGGGGTGCATCCGTTCCGTAGGTCTTCTTCCCCTCAATTCCAAACTCCGAACCATAATAAATCGAAGGAATGCCAGGCAAGGTATACAGCAAAACATGAACAGGCGTGAAATGCGCCTTGTTCGAAAGCTTCGTATAAATTCGCTCAACGTCATGGTTGTCGACAAAGTTATAAAGCTTCAAGCCATCCGGCTTATTGCCGCCCATACCATACAAACGCTTTACCGTGTGGGCAATCTCAAAATAGTTATGATCATTATGTCCCGAATACAAGGCCTTATGCAAATGGTAGTTCGTGACGGAATGAAGGGTTCCCTCGTTGACCCAACGAGTGTAGTCCCCGTGAATCACCTCTCCCATCAGCCAGAACTCCGGCTTCACTTCATTTGCCGTATGGCGAAGCGCCTTCATAAAATCAAAATCCAAAACATCTGCTGCATCCAAACGGATGCCATCAACATCAAACTCCTGAACCCAAAAACGAATGACGTTACAGATATAATCACGAACTGCAGGGTTTCTTTGGTTCAGCTTTGCCATGATATTATAGCCACCCCAGTTGTCATAGGAAAACCCGTCATTGAACTCATTATTGCCCCAGAAATTGACGTTCTGATACCAATCCCTATAGGGGGAATTCTCACGGTTTTTCCGAATGTCCTGCATGGCAAAAAAGTTTCTTCCCGTGTGATTAAATACACCGTCAAAGATCACTCGAATGCCATTTTGATGTGCCAGGCTCACAAACTCCTTTAGGTCCTCATTGGTTCCAAGTCTGCCGTCTAACTTCTGATAATCCGTTGTCTCGTAGCCATGTCCCTCGGACTCAAATAAGGGACCAATATAGATCGCGTTACATCCAATCTCCTTTATGTGCCGGATCCAAGGGAACAGCTCCCGAAGCCTGTGAACTGGCTCTCCGTAAGGATTTTTCTCTGGTGCTCCCGTTAATCCCAAGGGATAAATGTGATAAAATACTGCCTCATCATACCAAGCCATGTCGTCATGTACCTTCCGTCAAAAATATTAGTCAAATGCGATCTCATGCAAAGCCCTAAGCTTCACAGAAACCTATGCGAAATAGAATGCTTTCGCGGAATGCTTTTTCAGGCTTACGGGAAGAATGCCCTCTGCATAGCCTTCCTCGCCGCTCCAGAGCTCCTTCACCTTAATCTCGCGATCGATTTCGCACTCTGCGAGGTTCAGCTCCAGCTTTCCATCCTCTTCTCCCGCATTAAAGACAGCAATGTAATTTCCGCCTGCTGCGCTCACTGCCATCCATACAATGTATTCCGTATTGCCAATGGTTCTGCGGAATACCTGATGGGAATGTCTTGCATTCCTGTGCATCTTCAGGATGTCCTCATTCGTCAAAAGGCTCATGGTAAATGCATCAAAGCCTGTCATTTCACCACCGATCATCAAAGGCGAACGGAAGATGCTCCAAAGCGTCAGCATGGTAACCTGCTCATCCTTCGTAAACTTCGTCCAATTCTCTTTTCCATAGTCCTGACGAAGCGGTCCAATGGGTAGCATGTCCGCATCAGGGAAGTGATCTGCTCCCGTGTGTGTACACCATTTCTCCGCGCGCTGGAACATGTCATAGAGAAGCTCCCACTTGTCCCAAAAATCATCCGTAATACGCCACATGTTGCAAACCTGCTTAAACAGCTCTGCCTTATCCAACGGAGCGGGGCCAGGGGAAATGCTGAGAATCATGTCCCTGCCGCAGCCCTTAAGCGCATCGCTGAGCATCACAAGCTCCTCTTCCTCATGAGGCATCTCACGGGCAATGTCATCACACTTAATGAAGTCCACACCCCAAGAAGCATACAGCTGGAAGATGCTGTCATAATATGCTCTCGCGCCTTCCTTATGAGGATCCACGCCATACATGTCACTGTTCCAACAGCAGATGCTTGCGGTCTTAGCAACCTCTCTTGCCGTCTTGTTCGTTCCATAGATTGGCGTGTTCTGATGAACAGCCTGACGAGGAATACCGCGCATGATGTGAATGCCAAACTTGAGTCCCAGGGAGTGCACATATTCTGCCAAGGGTGCAAAGCCCTTGCCGCCTGCCGAGGACGGGAAACGATTCGAAGCAGGAATCAGTCTGGAATACTCATCCATGCAAAGCTCCGTAAAGGGACGATACTCATGGCTCTCTGCTCCAGGCTCATACCACTGAATGTCGACCACGATATACTCCCAACCATATTGCTTCAAATGCTCCGCCATAAACTTCGCATTCTGTCTTACGATATCCTCCGTTACGGTTGCTCCGTAACAGTCCCAGCTGTTCCACCCCATGGGTGCTTTGATCATTTTTCCGTTCACGTTCTTTCTCCTTTGAGTCATATTTTTCAAGACAAATGAAATCATATACAAAACAAAATTACTCTTCAACCTTAAGAAAGCTTATCATGACAGGGCTAGCGTCACATACGGGAATATAAGCATGCAGAACCCCTGCTTCCAGATACATTCCCTCGAATTGACAAACGTCGCTTTTGGCGGGATTCTCATTGATCACATAAATGCGATCTCCATTCTCCCAATTGTTCTTGACCGTCACGATTTTCGTCTTATTCCGAAAACTGCCTCCATATCCAAAGGATGCAACATTTCCAAAGAATCTGAGATTGGCATCATAATCCGTCTGCTTCCAGGTGCCCTGCAACAGTGGCAGTGCCTGCTCATCCACGATTGTCACATTGCCATAGCGGCTGTTTGGCGTCGGATACAGCGTGTCAGTACTCTCGCCTGTAATCGGGAAATCATCGACGAAGGTCATTCCACCATCCTGGACATAACACTCCTTCACCATTGCATAAGAGCTCGACGCTCCTTCATAGCAAAGTGCCGTCTTCTTTAGGTGAAGCACCGTTTTCTCCCCTTGCTTCTCTTCGGTAAACTCCGTCTTTAACACGGGGGCGCCCATCCAAAACCGCACAAGCTCATTTCCCTTAATTTCCACCCTAGGTCCGATATACCCCTTCGGCTCCCAAGCCCCATCTAGGTCATGAAAAATATTTTCATCCTTCTTTTCCAGCATCCTCAACCCCTATCCTATCAGTACTCATTTTCCACTAAGTCAACTCTATCTCATCCAAACAACTTTTGCCCCATCCTCACACAAATTCTCCCATTTTACAAACAACTCTATCTCATATAAACTAATATCATTATTACTAGATAAAACACCTACACAAGCTAGCTTCCACGGCAAATATTTTGTTTGTAATATAATAAAACTTGCAATATCCTCGAGGGGATGGTTGGGATTATCTTTCTAGGTCTAAAGTCTACTAGAAAGATGATCCCAACCAAGCCCCGAGTCATTCTACAAATTAGACTTATTGTTTTTGAGATAGAGCTGTCTGAGCTTCAGGTTCGTGTTGTAGAAGTCCTTCGTGCTACATCCCGCTCTACCGCCTCCGGCGCAGGCACACGCACAAGCGCAGGCACATGCACAGGAGCTATGTGCACAGCTACTACTTCTGCCTGAGGAGGAAGACGATCTCACCACGGGCACATGCGTCACGTGAACCAACATATAGGTATTCGGTGAGGACGAATAAGGATACAAGCCATCGGTTTTCTTCTTTCGAAGGGCCTTCTCCTCCTTCGGAATCTCCTCTTCCTTGATGATCTCCTCACTCTTGATCAGGCTTGCTCCACAGTAAGGACAGTTGTTCTTTCCCTCAGTTCTCGCACCGCCGCAGCCAGGGCAGGTATCATGGTACACAATCTTAGTACGCGTGATCTTCGTTGATGCCTTCATGTTTGCCGTAGCGTCATAAGCAAGTGCAGCAACAATCAAACCAATGAAACCAATGAGAGCAGCTCCCAAAACGATGCCTGCAAAAATGGCACCTCTTTCCGCCGTCTTATCTCCTTGAATCTGCATTTTGGAAATGTCAAAGGAGAAGGCATTATTGGGATAGGTCACCTGAACAGGGAACTTACCGCCCTTTTTCACGTTCTCTTCCGTCCAAACAAAATAGGTCCCACCATTATAGCTCATCTTCTCAGCCGCAGGCTCCGTCGAAATGGCCTTGTCCGCGTTCCAGCGAATCACCAGCTTATCCACCTTAATGTCGTTGAACCAACCAGGCGTAAAACCATAGACCGTCTCGCCCTCCGTAAACTGATTCATCTGGTAAACATAGTCCTGTACCAGCTGAAATTCAAACTTTACAATGTCACCTGCGCGGTAGGATTTGTCAAAATCAATCCTTGCATAGCTTCCGCCAGAGGAATAATAACCGATCTTCTTGATGTTGCTGGAGATCTTCTTCATGGAAACATACTTATTGTTGGGAATACCAATCTTTACCCAAGTCAGAGGCCCCTCAGAGGTCGAGTCCAATACCTCCCACTCGATGTGATAAGTCATGTTTAAAGTGCCGTCCTGATTGACGTCAATCGTAATCTCATAATCTCGAATCTGATCCAGATCCTTTGCCTGCGCCTTTGCTCCCAAGAACGGAATCACCATTGCCAGCAGCAGCGCGAACGCCCAAATCTTTATACTCTTTCTCATGCCTTCTGCCCTGCCTTTCCGCGATGAATCCGAAGCGGGCACTCACAAAGCATCATCGAGGAATACTTTCTCCGCTCCTTACAGGTTTCGCCATTCCAAATCTTGTCCCAATCGTCCTTTAAGAAATTGCCCAGAGGTGCGTCATTCAACCAGCTCTGGCAGGGAACCACGTTGCCACCTGGCGTAATTGCCATGTTGCTCAGGCACGCACCGCAATTCGGCGTGCTAATGCCAAGCTCCTTACAATAATCATCATCCACCCAACCAGGCGAGGTAAAGCTGATTTCCATGCCATTTGCATAGCAGTACTTCACGGCATCCTTCAAAATCTCGCGGATCTCAGGCAGGGTAAGCTGCAGGCTTTCGGAATCGTCCTTTGCTGCATTTCCCGTGGTAATCAGTCCTGAGCAGGTAACATAGAGCACACCCTTTTCATGCAGGAATTCCAGCGTCTTCACATAATCTCTGTTCAGCGTACAAAGAGGCGTGTTGATGCTCAAATTGATTCCTGCTGCCAACGCATTTTCAATGCCCGCAACGGTCTCCTGATATTTTGGAGCGCCCACGAGCTGATTGTGAATCGCCTCATCGCTGGAATAGAACGTAATCTGTGCGCTGTCGAGGGATGCCTTTTTCAGCTGCTCGCAATATTCCTTCGTCAGCTTGATGCCATTGGTATTGAGTCTCGTAATAAACCACTTTGCATAATCGATCAGTTCAAACAGATCCTCACGCATCGTCGGTTCCCCGCCGGTAAAAGTCACCTGAGGAATGCCAACCGAGCGGCACTTATCCAAGATCTGCTTCCACTGCTCCGTGGAAAGCTCCTCTTCGGAGGATTGATTTTGCCCTGCCGCATAGCAATGAACGCAGTTTTGGTTGCAGTGCCACTTTCCTTCCTTGGTCATGGCACTCACCATGAGATCCATTCTGTGCGGTGCACGCATGTAAGGCGCGTATTCGCCCATGTTGACATAGCCAATGCTCTCTTCCACGGGCTCACCATATGCAATATGCTTGAAGGTCTCCATAATTTTCTGGACATCCTTACGGAGACGACTCTTAAATACAAAAGGATAGACCTTTTTAACATTCGCACAGGTTTTATCAACGATGGCCTTTGCCTCCTCGTCCGTCACCTCTCGTCCTGCATAGGCATTCACGGATTCGATAAACTCCGTGAGCAAAATGCTCCAGGAACGGTTGATCGGAATCACGTCCTGACCATTGATAATGGCAACGCTGGCCTCCAGCTCTCCGTCCTTCAAAAGCGGCGGAACCAAATGGATTCTGACCACGCCCGGCCCTTCCGGGTTTAAGGTCGTGTGATGCACCTCGTTAAAATGCGAAAGCGCATACTCTCGTTCTTTCTTTGATGTTTTCATGCTCTTATCCCCTCATTTTTTTCTTATGCTGTTACGCATATACTGCTTCTTTTGTATTATCCATCAAACTCATTACGTCTTTGTTTTCTCTTGGTTCCGTATGCCTATGGCTTCAAAAAGCGGCTGTTTAAGAGCTCCTCCAGCGTTACGGGCTTGGAATAATAATATCCCTGGAAGCTTGATACGCTGTAGTTTTGCAGAATGTCGCGCATGCCCGTGGTCTCAATTCCTTCCACGCAGATGCCCGCTCCAAAGGAGGCAGCAAACTCCGTAAATCTTGCAATCAGCTCGCGATCCCTGTCACTCTCCTCTATGTCCATGACAAAGCTCCGGTCGATCTTGATGATATCGAACGGAAGCGTCTTTGCAATGCCAAGAGAGGAAAATCCCGTTCCAAAATCATCCAGTGCAAACTGTATGCCCTTCGCGCGCAGGCATGCGATCACGTTCTTTAACAGGGACAAATCGAGGAGCTTACAACGCTCCGTCACCTCCAGACACAGATTTCCGGGCGGGAACTGCTCTTCCTCCAATATCCCGATCACCATGTCTGCAAAATCCGGCTTTTCCAGCTGCGAATAAGACAGATTGACATTGATGATAAAACCGGGCTTTTTCTCCAAAATCTGTTTCGCACCGCGCAGCGCCGTTCTCAGGATCCATTTCCCAAGCTTCGGAAACAGTGCGTCGCGCTCGAGTACGGGAATAAAGAGATCGGGAACAACGCAGCCATAGAAGTCATTCTTCCATCGAATCAGCGCCTCTGCCCCGACCAGCTGCTCCGTTTGTGCGTGAACAACCGGCTGATACAGTAAATAGAAGCCCTGAAAATCCTGTACAATAGAATTTCGAATGACGTGGATCCGTTCCAGATTACTCTGTTTTTCTCCCGTCAGCTGATTCTGAAATTCCACGACGTCGCCCTGTCTCCGGATCTTGGATTCCCCATATGCGAAATTCAGGCAGGCATAGGCCGTCTGATCGTCAATCTCAAAATTGTCCAGCTTCAGAATGCCCGCATTGAGATGCATGCTCAAAAACTTGCCGTCCACCTTTACGCCCTTCTGAAAGTATTCACGGAATTCCCGGTATACGCGCTTCATGGTCTCTATGTCCGAGGTACTGCTGATAACGCTGAATTTAGTGCCATCCATGCGATAGACACAGCCCTTGTTCCCGATCTGATCCCGCAAATATCTTCCAAATTTCTGAAGCACGAGATTTCCGAAATGATATCCGTACATTTCGTTGATTTCCGTAAAGCTGCTGATGCCGATCATGCAAAGGACTGCCGTTTGTGCACGCTCAATGAGGTTTGCCACGTCCTCAAAAAAACCATACAGGTTTCTAAGTCCCGTCAACGCATCAATGTTCGCGCTGACGCCCTGATTCCGTATGATGCCTCCAAAATATTTCGGCTTTCCCTGTGGGCCATTAATGACAAGCCCCCTGCAGGTACAAACCACGTAATCCCAATCGCTCTTCTGGGCGCGATATTGCATGTCATGCTGCGTTACCTTTCCGGCGAAAATCTCCTCAATGCTGGCATGATAGGCTTCCCGGTCCTCCGGGTGAACATGCTCCTCCCAGATTTCCCCTGCATTATACATATACTCAGACGGCAGGTCAAAGGTTTCGACCGCCGCCCTGGACCATCTGGAAAAATCGTAATCCAAATCGCACAGATAGACATAGGTGCCTTCTGCCACAATGGATAATATTTCAAACAGAGCATCCAGTTGTTTTTTTGAGCTTTCCGGTATTTCTACGATCATGCGGGATCCCCCTTGTCTTAATGGTAAATGGATATCTCAAAAATCTTTGCGATCGTTGACAGTGCGAGAAGCTCATATTCCGCCCACCGCTGTCTCTGAATTTTCTTTGCAAACATGACATAGCCTTCCGTGACACCCTTATCAAGCATCTGATAAAAGATCGCGGATTCAACGCCTCTCTGCGTTAAAGGCTCCAACAGGAACTTCTGATCATCCGTCAAGTTATATAAGCCGTCAATCACAAGTAAATGATTCTTGTCAAAAAGCGAGGTCAATTTTTCATCCATGGAAAGCCACGTCAAATCCTTTTCTCCGTAGCCTACCCCCTCCGGCGTCCATCGAAATCCATTTCTTCCCTTATCATACACAATCAGGATTTCACTTAGCTGGAAGGATTTTCCAATACTCGCGAATGCCGTATCATTGGTGCTGGCATCCTTTCGAAGATAATTATCCAACATGTACTGCATGATGCCAATATTGTCAAATGCCGCAGGGAAGCCCATCACGGGAGCCGTTCCTGAATTCTTGGCGGTAATTAATTTTTCATGCAGCTCCGGAGTATAAATGATATAACGGTTACGTCCTTTTTCTTTTGCCAGATACAGCATCTTATCCGCGATATCCATTACCTCCATATAGCTGCTCCCATGATCGGGATATGCTGCCGTACCCATGCTGCAGGTCAAAGAGCAACCTGCCGTCTTACCCTGATAGGCCTCCTCCACTGCCATGCGAAGCTCCTTCAGCATCGGGCGAAGCTCCGCCTTGTCATGGATTCCTTTCGTCACGATCAGGATCTCATCACCACCAATTCTGCCGACAACACCATGCTCCCCAATGACCTTGTTGATAATGCCCGAAACAGTCACTAATACTTCATCTCCATAGAGATGACCATAGGTATCATTGATCAGCTTAAAATGATCCAGATCAAAAATAATGAGATATGTGGTCGGGCAGTCATCCTTCTCTAGCGTTCTCTTCGCATATTCGACAATCGCCTTTTTGTTAAGCATGTCCAGCATGGCATCCTTGTCAGAAGCTCGCTGGTAACGAATGTCCTCATGTTCGGAGAGCTTACCAGTCATGATCACGCCATAAATGACCTTACCACCCTCTGGCTTTTCCTCCGTGACAAACTTTGCGCTTCGATACAGGCCCTTGTACTCGTAATGCTGTTGAAAGGACGGCACGCCGCTTTTCAAGGCATGATAAAAATCCCCGAAATTTTCATTCACCTTTCCGTCCTGGCGTTTAATAAAACCCTCAGCCCATGCCTCCAACGGTCCCCGATAAAAGACCTCTCGCTTCTTGCCATACCGCAGGTTTACCAACTCATCCTTGTCAATGTCATAGATAAACTCCCGAACGTCTGCAAGATCAAGAAAGCGTTTCATTTCCTCGATTTCCTGAGACATCTTCTGCCGTGCGTCATCCATTCTAAAATCCTCTCTTATTTCTGCCAGGAGGCCTTACGGCCGTACAGTTCCTTGGCGCGCTTCCTCCATGGCTCGCAGATTTTTTAAATGATTTTTGTTTCGATACATCTCGTGATCGGCCCGTTCGTATACCTCGGAAACCCTTCGGTCTGTTTTTCCGTCATACGTGGCAATGCCTACCGCCACGACCGGATGCATCTCCCTTTTCCTTTGATTCTCCAAAACCTGATCGCGAATCTTTTGTAACAATGCGCTTCTGTTTTCATAATCAGAGCCCATCATGACAACTACAAACTCATCGCCGCCGACGCGAAATACGGGGCTGTGAGCAAAGGTGTCAAAGATCAGCTTACATGCCGCCCTGATATAATCATCTCCCGCTTTATGTCCATAGGTGTCATTCACATATTTCAGGTTATTGATGTCCGCCAGTACAATGGCAAAGGAAAGCTCCTCCATGCCATCCTCCATCTCTCTCTGAAGGCTCTCCTCCACCTCACGATAGGCGTTGATGTTCTTGGCTCCCGTAAGACCATCTCTTCTGGCGAGCTCGTTTGCCATCTTTAATGCCCGCACGTGCTCTTCCTCCCGGCGAACCTCTTCCGTGACATTCTCCACGCCGATGACAAAATGCACCTTGTCGCTTCCCCAGCTCACGGTCAGTCTGGTATATTGCGGCTTTCCGTCAATCAGCAGACGATAATCCGCATGATATTGCTTCCGGTCCTCCAGAGAGGTTATGATGTGATCTTTGCCAAGGATGCCGATAATGCGCTCCCTGTCCTCGGGATGCACGATTTTCGCCGCATTGGCACGAAGATCCGTAAAAAAGTCATGTCCCTCCTCCTGCAGAACAAGATTGCCAAAGATGTCGTTGGCCCGGAACTTCATATATCTTGAATTGAAGGAGTTCACGTAATATATGATGTCATAATGCGAGGCAAGGCCTTCCGCGATCTGTCCGAAGATTTTCTGCTCCCTGGTATCTTGTTTGGCCTTCTTCATCTCCTCCGTGATCTTCGGAGAATTGATGACCTCCATGTCATTCAGATATAGAATCCTGCCTAAGGTGCTCACGATGTATTCGCCGCGTTCCGGTGTTTCCTTCTCCAGCTCGCAGATTAAAATACCATAAAGCCTTGCTCCAAAAAAGACGGGGAAGGGAACGTATCCAAGTCCTCTCGTCGGAAGCTCCTTTTTTTGAAAAATACTTTCAACCGCGCAGTCCTGCCGGTCGCTTGGCAGGATATACAGGACGCCTTCCTTCATGACGCATCGAAGGTTTAAATGCGTTGGGAATGCCGTCGTACCGTCAAAATGATAATCCACCGGCTCCTCATAAAGATACAGTGCGGCATTTTTCAGTCCCAGCATGTCGAAATGCCGGATGATATTTTCCACGGAGCTGCTTCCGGTACGCTCAAAGTCCGTTGTCTCGACCAGGAAATCCTGCATGACGTACCGGCCCGAATTGATTTTATTGTTTCTGCGGCTCCTCTGCCCCGCCTGTGCTTCGATGGCGCGATCCTTCATTCTTACGAACAGTCTGTTGTTTTTAACGCTGGTGGCCGCTGATTTCTGAAGCTTGTTCATCCCGGCCTGCAGCCTCTCGACACTCTGCAAAAACTTCGTTGAATCAGTATAGTCCATGGCATTATTGTCAAAGAATATGTCGATCAGATTGCCGATTCTCACGAACTCCTCATCACTGACATAGCGCCGTTTCATGGCATAGAGCATGCCGGAAATAATCTCGTAAAAGAGCCGCCGCATGTTAATGGACCTGCTGTCAAAATACTCATTCTTATAGCGGTAAAAACAATCGTCAAACATGCGGTTGATGGATGTCTTGCTTACGGTAAGCAAATCCCTTTGCGTAAAGTCAAACCGTTCAAACGGGCAGGATGCCCTGCCATAAAGGCTCGTGGGCAAAACAACGGACTCCACCCTTTTCCCGTCCATCATGTCGATCAGAACATCCAATGCCTTCTGCCCGACCGTCTCCTCCGTAGGACCTATGGAAGCCAGGGGCGGGACGATTTCACTCGCCGAACGGGTATTGTCAAATCCAAAAACCAGTAAATCCCTGCCGGGAACCAGGTGCCGCTCCTCCATCACCGAATAGAGTGATATGGCAGCGGGGTCATTGACGCAAAAAACAGCCTGTGCGTCGGGATTTCTGTCGAGGAGGTTTGCCGCCGCCTCAAAGCAGGTGGCAGACATGTCGGATTTCTCGTACATGTCCTCATCATATTCCAGATGACTTTCCATAAGACACTTGATAAAAATGTCCTTTCTTTTCATGGCGTCCGGATTGTCATCTCTTCCGCCAAGCATACAGATGCGCCGTATCCCACGCGTATTGATCAGGTAATCCATGGCCTCCCGAATGCCGGATTCATTGTCATAATTAACCGTAATCTCCCCCGGCTTATTTGCCGCAATGAATACCTTCGGAAGCAGAGACAGATTGCTAACCCTGTTCAGCCCAAAGGCATCCTTCTCTATGGGCCAGGTATTGGGAAAGGTCAGGATCAGGCCGTCAAACCTGCAGGCTTCCTCCAGACGATAGATGGTGTTGTAAACAGTCTTATACTGGAACTGCTTATCCTCAAGATTCCCCTTTTCATTCTGTCTCCCCACCAAAAGGACCAGACGAAGATTCTCTTTTCCTTTGGCGGAGTTTGAGATTCCATGGATGATTTCCTTGGCAAACTCCGAGAAAATGTCTTCCATGATGAGTCCCACGTACCGTACTTCCTTCTCATTGTTTCTCATGTAAAATCCCCTTGTCAAATCTCCGATGACGGCTTCGAGAACAGATACCCCTGCGAAAAATCAATGTTATAGATTTCCATCATTTTCTGAATCTCTTCGTTCTCAACGAACTCCGCAATAATCTTTACGTTTCTTGCGCTCAGGCTCTTCCAGCCCGTGATCAGCGCCACAAGATTCTCTGATTCCTTGTCAACGCAGCAATTACGCACGATGGAGCCGTCTATCTTGATAAAGTCGGAGTGAATGCTGAGAATGTGCTGCAGATTCGAGTATCCGTTTCCAAAATCATCGATGGAGATCAGGCCGCCGAGTTCATGAATTTTATCCACAAAGGTCACCAAATCGTTGTAATCCTCCACGTCCTCATTCTCCAAAAATTCGAAGATAAAATTCTCCGGATGCTTCATGGTGGAGAGTGTGTCATAAATATAATCCAGAATTTCAGGGTTTTGAATGTCACGAATGCCAATGTTGATGCTGACGGCCTTGTCCTCCTCATCCTGAAATCTTTCAAAGACCTTCCTGATCATGATCAGGGAAAGGGAATCATACAAAAGTCCAAAGGATCTTGCCACGCCTAAAAAGTCCTTCGGCAAATAAACGTTCCCCTCCTCATCCCGAAGGCGCATCAGCGCCTCATAATGGTGAATCCGCTGCTTTTTATTATCGTAAATCCCCTGATAATAGGGAGTCAGAGTGTCATGCGAGATGGCATAATGAATCAGGTTCACCATCTGATATTTTTTCCTGATGCTCTCCTCGTCCAACCGTTGTTCGCTGGCGTCCCGCACCAGGAATTGCATGTTCTTGTTCATCATTTCAACGCGCGCTGAAACATAGGTTGAGGAGATGTTCTCCGCCGTACAATTATACATGACGCAGAACAGAGGAACAATTGCCACGTACTCCTCCGAGGTTTCGAACAGCTCCCTGTGAAGCGATTTCATGTTGTTCTCAAAGCCCTCAAGGGAGGTAGCGTAGGAAGGCGCGCCAATGGCCACGTACCACTGCCCCAGAACATAGAAGGAATAATTCTTCTCTTTTGCAAACGCCTTACACTTTTCAAGAAAATTATGATAGGTCAGCTGAATCATCTGCTCGGAAAAAATGAGCTTTAGGCTGACGACGTCAAGCACGTTGATCTCACAGATGCGATCTATGCCCTTTAATTTGATATCCATAAGCATGGCCGCTGCATTTGCCGCGCCATCCGCCTCGGAATAAAACAGCCTTCCTTCACATTCCCGAAGGAAAGCCTTGAATTCCTCCGTTGCCGTATGCGCCCCGTCCTCAGCCAGCTTCTTTTCCAGAAGCATCAGATGGTCGATCAGCTCCTTATTGTCGTTCGTCACGGCCTCCGAATGGGAAAGGGCATAGGGGTTAAACTCCTGCGTGTACTGACGTTCGCCGAACACGGATACCGCAAAGGTGCCATTTGCAAAGACGTTCCTGCCTTCAAAGCAGGTAAATTCTCCGTCCGTAATACAGCCGCACGCATTCGAATTTTCATAGGCGGAAAGCTCCCACTTTACGGAGTTTGGATATCTTGCATAACGCGTGGCACAGGAATACGCAAAGACGGTTTCCGCCTTTTCAAAGGTCTCCACGTGTCGGAACAGCTCCCTGCCATCCTCCACGATCTGTCCGTCATAGATAAAGCCCCTGCGAATCTTCTTTCCGGGAACAACGTTATGACTTGCAATCAGCTGACCGTCCACGGCCTTTAACTGCAACGGCACGTTGCGGTGCTCCGAGTACACAAAGGGAAACAGATCGGCAAGCTCCGGCCTTTTCATCAGCTCATCCGCGTTTCCCAAAAGATATTCTGAAAGCGCATCCCTGCCGTCAATGGAGATGATGCGGTTATGCTCTGCCTCCGTTATTACCATCTCGTCTCCTGCGGTCTGTACGCCCGTAGCTCCGGAGGTATAGCACTCCAGGCTCTCACCGCTCAGCATGGCTGCCAAAATGCCGTCACGTGACCAGCCCGTTTCATTGAAGAGGAAGCCGCTGCCCCCGCTCTGCCTGTTTCGGCTGTGGATGGCATCCGCGATACCGCCCACCATCTGCACCCCCGGGAAAACGTCATTGCACTTCTCCACAAATGTCTTCACGTCCATATAGGATCCCGTCATGAAGGTAAGCATCAGTCTGGGATTCTCCGAGTCCACCGCCTTACGCAGCATCTCGCAAAGGCATTCCGGCGCAAGGGGAGCCCCCGACGCCTCATCCACCGTCGGAAGAAAGGCGGAGCGTATTCTTCCCTCATCCATCTGAGACACGGAAATCACGCACTGATTCGAATCAAGCCTGCCGCCATTGATCACGGCCGACGCACTCGTTCCAAAGATCTGTGCTCTCGGAACCAGGCCCTTTACGAATTTCGCAAGCTCCACCGCCTCTTCCTCCCGATGGATCGCCGTATGAATTCGAATCAGCACGTCGCCTTTTTGTATGTTCAACGTCAGCTGGCTGAAAATATCCGCCAGCCTCGCCTTTGAGACATATTGAAAATTCCAAGTGAACATCGTTCTTCCCCCTTAGTAATTTTCTCAAAAAATGCCTTTGTCCTATCAGAAAATTATAGCATTTTTTACCTGAAATTGCAATGTCCGGCCGCCTTTTTACCACCTATTGATCACGTCTATGACATACTGCAATTCTTCCTCAGGCATGCCCGCATAAATCGGCAGGGAAACCTCACTCCTCGCATATCTCGCCGCATTTGGAAAGTCCTCCCAGCCGTAGCCATAGCTCTGATAGCACTCGGCCACGTAAGGTGGAATCGGATAATGCACCTGCGTTCCGATTCCGTTTTCTTTTAAGAAGCTCTGAAAGCCCTCGCGCTCCTCCACGAGCACGGGGAAGAGATGATACACGTGATAGACGCCCTTGTATTCCTCAGGGATCCAAACCTTAGGATTTTTGATTCCCTCCCGATAAGCCTTCGCCTGGCGTCTTCTCTCTTCATTGCTCTCTTCCAGATATTTTAATCCGACCTTTAGGACGGCCGCCTGTACCTCATCCATACGGCTGTTGACGCCATTGATTTCGTTATGATACTTCACCTTGGAACCATAATTTCGAAGGAGTCTTACGCGCTCTGCCAACGCGTCATCGTTGGTAAGAATTGCCCCCGCATCGCCAAAAGCCCCTAAAGGCTTCGTCGGATAAAAGCTAAGACAGCCAATGTCGCCAAAGGTCCCCGCGAGCTTGCCGTCATACTTTGCGCCAAGGCACTGTGCACAATCCTCTATCAGCTTCAGGCCATGCTTTTTCGCAAGCATGGAAATCTCCTCCATGCGACTGCTCTGTCCATAAAGATGCACGGGAAGGATGGCCTTAGTCCTCCTGGTGATCTTTTCCTCTATCCTGTCCGCATCTATCTCCATATGGTCATCAGCGTCTACAAAGACAGGCGTAGCCCCATTCTCCGTAATGCCGATGACTGAGGCGATATACGCGTTTGCCGGAACGATCACCTCATCCCCCGCGCCGATTCCGAGCGCCCTCACTGCAAGGATCAGTGCATCCGTCCCTGAGTTTAAGGCCACGCAGTGCCTTACGCCCGCCCAGCTTGCCAGCGACTGTTCAAACTCTTCCATTTCCCTTCCGAGAATATACCATCCGGAATGGAGCGCCCGAAGCGCTGCCTCATCATATTCCGCCTGATGCAGGTCATATACTCTTTTTAAAACAACCGGGTTAACAACCATTTCCCTTTTTCCTTCCCATAGTGCTTTACGTATTAGGTAAATTTTATCATTTTTTGCCTGTTTTGCATAGAGGCATCTCTCAGATTTCTATTTGTTTTTATTTCTTTTTGAGATATAATAAGGATTGGGATCATGTTATCTGCACTTGATAGTAACAGAAGCATTCCGCAACGGATCGCCAAATGACAAGGAAGGTATGAAAGCTTATGAGCAGGCATTTAAAAAACAGCTATTATGAGGAAACGGACGGGATCATACGTCTCATGCCAAAGAAAAAGCGGGGTCTCCTTCGCCTCTTGTTTAGCAGAATCGGCCTGGTGCTTGTCCTGATGGGGCTTCAGATCTTTTTGTTGTTCTGTGCATATCAATGGTTCGACGAATCCTTCCGCTGGTTCAACGGACTGATCTGGCTGATCACCATCGCCATGTTTTTTGAGCTTTTCAGTTCGGATATAGACGCCACGGGGAAGCTGACTTGGCTTTTTCTAATGTCGCTTTTTCCCATCCCCGCCGCTCTCCTTTTTTTCTTTACGGAAAACGACGTTGGCAACCGTGCGGTCAAAAGGCGGATGAAGGAGCTGATCGCAGAGACCGGCGATAAGCTCAAGCAGAATCCAGACACCATCCGAAAGCCCGAACTGATTGCCTCCGCAACGGATGATCTTTGCCGCTATTTGAATCGAAGCGGCTGCTTTCCCATCTATGAAAATACGGCCGTTCAATACTTCCCCACGGGAGAAGCTAAATTTGAGGCTCTTTTTGAGGAGCTGAAAAAGGCGAAAAAATTCATTTTCATGGAGTATTTCATCATCAGTGAGGGCGTGATCTGGGGCAAAATCCTGAAGATTTTATCCGAAAAGGCTGCTCAGGGCGTGGACGTACGCGTGGTCTATGACGGCATGTGCGAGATTGCGCTGCTCAGCTACGATTATCCCCAGCGGCTGGCCCGCCTTGGCATCAAATGCAAGCCCTTCTCTCCCATTCATCCCTTCCTCTCGACACATTACAATTTCAGGGATCACCGCAAAATTCTCGTCATTGACGGCAAGATAGCCTTTAACGGCGGCGTGAATCTCTCTGACGAATATGCAAACGTCACACACCCGTTTGGGCACTGGAAGGATACGGCGGTCATGCTGAAAGGACCTGCCGTGCAAAGCTTTACGCTCATGTTTCTGCAAACCTGGAACATGATAGAGCCAAACCCTGAGTGGGATCCCTTCCTGACCTGCCCCGAGGACGAAGCCGGCGTCCAAAGGGCCGGCGAAGGCTACGTCATGCCCTTCTGCGACTGCCCGCTTGATGAGTACAAGGTCGGTGAAAACGTCTACATGGACATACTAAACCGTGCAAAAACCTATGTCCACATGATGACACCGTACTTGATTTTGGACAATGAATTGGAGCAATCCCTGAAATTTGCCGCAGAGCGCGGGGTTGACGTGAAGCTGATTTTGCCCGGCATTCCTGACAAAAAATCAGCCTACTCTCTTGCAAAGATGCATTACAAATACCTGGTCGACGCCGGTGTTAAAATATATGAATACACGCCGGGCTTTGTTCATGCCAAGGTTTTTGTCTCAGACAACGAAAAGGCCGTGGTAGGTACCATTAATTTGGACTACCGCAGCCTTTATCATCATTTTGAATGTGCGACCTATCTCTTCCGCACGCCATGTATTCGCGACATCGAAGCTGATTTTCAGGCAACCCTTGCGCAGTGCCGTCAGGTTACGCCTGAAACCATTCGCCACGAGCGCCTCTACTACCGCGTTCTTGGCCGTCTCCTTAAATTTGTCGCACCCTTGATGTAATAAAACCTGTAACAAAACCTCTAACAGCTGAAGGCGAGAAGCTTCCTTGGTCAAAAGATTACCAAAAAGACTCTCGCCTTCAAACATCGTAAATATCTATAACTAGACTTATTACTCGACAGTTACGCTCTTCGCCAGGTTCCTGGGCTTATCAACATCCAATCCTCTTGCAATACTTACATAGTATCCCAGAAGCTGCAGGGGTACCACTGCAAGGCTTGCTGCAAAGTGCTGGTCAATCTGAGGCACGAACACGCTAAAGTTTGCGGTGTCCTCGATGCCGTAATTGCCATAAGTGGTAAGGCCCATGAGATATGCTCCGCGGCTCTTTACCTCAACCATGTTGCTGATCATCTTCTCAAAAAGCTCCTTCTGAGTCAGCACGCTGATCACCATCGTTCCCTCCTCGATCAGGGTAATGGTGCCGTGTTTCAGCTCTCCTGCGGCATATGCCTCGCTGTGGATGTAGCTGATCTCCTTCATCTTCAGGCTTCCCTCAAGGCTGATCGCATAGTCGATGCCCCTGCCTAGGAAGAACACGTCCTTTGCGGCCGCGAACTTTGAAGCGAACCACTGAATTCTCTCCTTGTCCTCAAGCACCTTCTCGATCTTTCCCGGAAGGGTCAGGAGCTCCGCAACGAGCCTGTCGTATTCCTGCTCGTCAATCTCCTCGCGAACCTTTGCAAACTGCATGGCAAGAAGGTATCCTGCGATTAGCTGCGCGCTGTACGCCTTCGTCGTCGCAACGGCGATCTCGGGACCTGCCATGGTGTAGAACACATTGTCAGCCTCCCTCGCGATTGTGGAGCCTACGACGTTCACGATGCCGAGCGTCTTCACGCCCTTTTCCTTCGCAAGACGCAGGGCTGCCAGCGAGTCTGCCGTCTCGCCCGATTGGCTGATGATGACCACGAGGTCCTTCTTGTTCAGCAGCGGATTGCGGTAACGGAACTCGGACGCAAACTCCACGCGCACGGGAATCTTTGCCAGGTCCTCCATGACGTACTGGATGACAACGCCAACGTGGTAGGCGCTTCCGCACGCCACGATGTGAATCTGGTGAATGTCCTGAATCTCCTCGTCGGAAAGGCCGACGTCGCTCAGGTCAATCTTTCCATCCTTGACCCCGGAATTGATGGTGTCCTGAACGGCTCTTGGCTGCTCATGGATCTCCTTGATCATAAAGTGCTCGAAGCCGCCCTTCTCTGCCGCTTCCGCATCCCAGGTAATCTCCGTCAGTTCCTTCTCGATCACATCGCCGTCGAGGTTAAAGAAGGTCACCTCGCCCGCGCGAACCCTTGCCATCTCCAGATTGCCAATGTAATAGACGTTTCTGGCATATTTCAAGATCGCGGGAACGTCAGACGCCACATAGGACTCGCCATTCGCAACGCCCAAAATCATGGGGCTGTCCTTGCGGGCAACGTAAATCTCTCCCGGGAAATCCTTAAACATTACGGCAAGTGCATAGGAACCACGCACGCGAACCATGGTCTTTGCAATGGCGTCGATGGGACCCATGCCATACTTCTTGTAATAGTAATCAACATACTTTACAAGAACCTCCGTGTCCGTCTGGGAATAAAACTTGTAGCCCTTGCGAATCAGCTTTTCACGGATCTCTTGATAGTTCTCGATAATACCGTTGTGTACGGCAACCACATTCATGTCATCCCCGCTGACGTGAGGATGTGCGTTAATCTCCGAAGGCTCACCATGCGTTGCCCAGCGAGTATGACCGATACCACAGCACCCGGGAACGGAGCGTCCCTCGTTGGTCTTCTCGGCAAGGATGCGAAGGCGTCCCTTTGCCTTTACGATCTCCGCCTGCCTCTCTCCGTCTCTGACAACGATTCCTGCAGAATCATATCCTCTGTACTCCAGCTTAGACAATCCATCCAGCAAAATCGGTGCAGCCTGATGTTCTCCTACAAATCCGACGATTCCACACATAAACCCTAACCTCCTAAAAAAAAGTAAAGGAGCCCCTACCCATTGGTAAGGACTCCTTCGTCCGATTTCTATCTTATTCCAAAACCTGTCAGATTACAAGTCTTTTTTTATGCAATCTTGCTCTTGGCAAGCTCTGCAAGGCTCTTGAAGCCCTCTGCATCGCTAACTGCCATCTCAGCAAGCATCTTTCTGTTGATGTCGATCTCTGCAAGCTTCAGGCCATACATAAACTTGCTGTAGGAAAGGCCATTCAGTCTTGCTGCAGCATTGATACGAGCGATCCAAAGCTGTCTGAACTGACGCTTCTTCTGCTTTCTGCCTGCGTATGCGCTGGTCAGAGCTCTCATTACGGACTGCTTAGCTACTCTGTACTGCTTGCTTCTGGCTCCTCTGTAGCCCTTTGCAAGCTTTAATACTCTATTATGCTTCTTCTTGGCATTTAAGCCACCTTTAATTCTTGCCATCTCTTTTTTCCTCCATACCTAAATTAATCATTTTCAAAAACAACACTTACATCCCAACGAAACCTTACAGATAAGGAAGAATCTTCTTCATATTCTTTACGTTCGTTGCATCGGTAATAGCAGGCTGTCTGAGATTGCGCTTTCTCTTCGTAGACTTCTTCGTAAGGATGTGGCTCTTATATGCCTTTGCTCTCTTTAACTTACCGGTTCCCGTTACCTTAAAACGCTTCGCTGCCGACCTACTTGTCTTCATTTTTGGCATGACTGTTTTCCTCCTAAACTTTTCATTCTCTATTTTAACTTCTGCGATTCATCGATTAGGTGCCCGACCTATCGCTTCTCAGTTAAAAACATGGTCATACTTCTACCCTCGACCTTAGGTGCCTTTTCCATAACGCTTATGTCAGACAAATTCTGAGCGAAATCATCCAAAATATGCTTGCTGGTGTTCATGTGAGCCATCTCACGGCCGCGGAAACGAAGCGTTACCTTTACGCGGTCTCCCTTGCTCAAGAACTTTCTTGCTGCATTCATTTTGGTGTTCAAGTCGTTGGTATCGATGTTGGGAGAAAGACGAATCTCCTTTACTTCCGTTACCTTCTGCTTTTTCTTTGCTTCTTTCTCCTTGCGGAGCTGCTCATACTTGAACTTTCCGTAATCCACGATTCTGCACACAGGCGGCTGCGCGGTAGGTGCGATCAATACCAGATCCAAGCCTGCCTCCTCTGCCAACGCAAGTGCTTCCTTTGAAGACATAATGCCAAGCTGTTGTCCAGCTTCTCCGATGACACGTACCTCCTTGTCACGGATTCCCTCGTTGATCATTAATTCGCTAATGGTTTTGCCCTCCATAATGATGAAATAAAAAAGGTGAATAGCATAACTATCCACCTACCTTTCAGATTGCGCCGCATAAACGAATACGGTTCAAAAAAGTATAAACGCTTACTAGCCCAATTGCCGTAAGGTGAGAGCGGATACTCTGCTTTGTTATGTATTGTGAAAATTTCTTTCCACACACTAGGATACTTTACCACGGCTTCCCCGCCATGTCAAGTCGTTTTTATCAAGTTTTTCTAAGAAAATACGATTAACTTGCTTTATTTCTTCTTTTGTCGTTTTCCCATTTCCTTTTCGATGTAATCTGGAACCTCATCCTTGGAAATGCCTAAGGCCACGGACAATTCACCAAATAGGCTGTCCTCTGCGATACGGGAATACTTCGCATCAACGGCCGTCACCTTTCGTCCCATCTCCTGCCGCTTTACCTTGCGCTGGTTGGTTGTCTTAAGGATTCTAATCCATTCCTCGCAGAGGTTGGTGCGCATGCAGCCACGATATTCCTGCTCAAGAAGCTTGTCATTTGCAATGCTAATGGGCGCAATCTCATCCATGCCGCGGATCAGCTTACGCGCTTCCGCCGCCGACAAAACGCCTCTTAGGGATTCCTTCCCCGCGTCAACGGGGATGTAAACCGTGGTGGCAAAGTTATAAACTGGTTTTAGGACATAGTACTCCCGTTTTCCGTCCACGCCTGGCATGCTTAGCTTCGTTATATCCTCCACCGTACATACCCCTTTGCTTCCACACATTACATATTCACCCTTATCAAACACAAAACTTCTCCTTTACTTTGCTGACCAACGGCTCCCAGGGAGCCTGACATTTTCTTCCGCCATTCTCCCACATCTACCATTATAGCAGATTATTTGTAGATTTGTCAGCAAATTTTCTGAATTTAAAGAAGTTTTGTTGATTTTGCGCAGAATATTCCCGTGCTCTTTTGTGCATTTTGCGAATAAGTCACCTTGATTTCACTCTTCCCAGTGATTGCCTTATGCTTCCATGCCCCCTGGAAGTAACGAATCAAGCAGACAACTGCCGTCGTCACCCAAGTTGCACCCGTCGTCAGCCAAACGCCCCAGAATCCAATGACAGGAATCTTCGTAAAGATCTGGGCGAAGGATAATCTACAAACCACCTCAGAGATACCATTGATCATGGAGAAGGCAGCGTCGCCACAACCATTCATCAAGCCTCTGGGAACATAAATCATGCCAAGTCCAAAATAGCAAAGACTCGTCATGCGAAGCGCCCGCGTTGCGATGATAACAGCCTCGGGATTATCCTTGACAAAAAGTCTTACCAGGGACTCACCGCCAAGATACATCACAGGAATCATGGACAAGCTGAAGATCAATACCATCAACGTTGCCTGACGGAAGCCCTTCTTCACGCGGTCTACCTGACCTGCGCCAATGTTCTGGCCAGAGTAGGTTGTCACGGCACTCGCCAGGGACATATAAGGCTGCTGCACCAGCTGTTCAATACGCGCCGTCACGGTAAAGGCTGCCATAACCGTCTCGCCGAAGCCGTTGACCACTCCCTGCAGCGCCATGCAGGAAACGGCGATCATGGAGCTCTGCAGAGCAATGGGCACGCCCAATCGGAAGGATCTCTTGATGATGGAACCGTGGGGGCGAAGCTCCTCTCTCGTCAGCTTGAAGTATGGAACCTTGTAATATGCATACGCCAGACAGCTAATGGCGGAAATAAACTGGGAAAGGATGGTTGCAAGCGCCACTCCAAACACGCCCCAGCCAAATGCCATGACAAAGGTAAGATCCAATCCAACGTTCACCAGACTCGACAGTATCAAAAAATACAGCGGCGTTCTGGAATCGCCAAGTGCCCTTAGGATCGCGGCAATGCCATTATAGGTAGCGATGCCTACGATTCCGAGGCAGGTCGTTCTCATATAAAGTATGGAGGACGGCAAAATACTCTCTGGTACCTGTAACAGTCTTAAAATGTGCGGTGTCACCAAAATACCGATCAGGCTGACGGACAGAGCCGCAGAAATTAACACATAAAAGGAATTCGCAATCGTTGCTCTCACGTTCTCCTCATCATTTGCGCCATAATATTGTGAGACGATAACACCAATACCGATGGCCAAGCCAGAACTTAGTGAAAAAAATAAAAAGTTTGTGGAGCCACAAGTTCCCACCGCCGCAAGTGCGTCCGAGCCAACAAAATTGCCCACGACGATAGAATCTACCATATTGTACAACTGTTGGAACAAGTTTCCAATTAGTAAGGGAAGTGCAAATTTTAAGATGTGCCTTGCAGGGCTTCCCACGGTCATGTTTGTTGTTTGCGTTGCCGCCATATTTTCTCTCCTTAGCTATTCTATATAGCTTTTTCATACATTCAACACAGTTTTCAGTTCTGCTCTTATCCTATCACCTTCTTTTTTTTCTTCTAATCAGCGCTTGACATACTCTACTCATGTTTTGTCATAAAGATTTCTTCTTGACTTTTGCACAAAAAAGGCTTAAATTTTAATTAGATTATGTGTTTTTTGACATGTCTATTCTTGTTCCGTAACTCGTTAATGTCAAATTTTGATAGTTTTTTACGATTTTGAGAGGACTCTTATGACAAATAACAAGAAGCAAGAGCGATTTTACTTCCCTCAGCCGATCAATATCATTCCCACCGTGCCAACAAAATATGAGCTGCACTGGCATCATTTTACGGAAATGATCTTCTATCCTTTGGATGCCTATGCCAAAGCAACTCCCCGTATCGTCATTGACCAAACGGTTTTCGAGATGCATCCTGGTGACACGCTGTTAATTTGGTCAAGTGAAATGCATGCCGTGGAATCAAATGCTGATTCACCGCTTATTGGCATTCAGTTTTCCTCGTCCCTGCTCACGGATCTTCCGGAATTTGCATCGTTTTCTCACCTATTCCGCAATTACCATTTAATTCGACATGACGATCCTGAAATGGAATATCTTTCTGAGTACATGCATGCAAAGCTCCGCCAGATTGTTGAGGTGCGCAAATCTCAGGCTCCCTTCCATGGCGTGGAGGAACTAATTTGCATTTATGAGCTCTTTATGCAATTTGGGCGTCACCTGCAAAACACGCTTCTTCCAAATGATCCGACGCTGTTGCAGGGAAACAATCGCACCATTGATAAGATTAACATTGCCTGCCGCTACATCGCAGAGAATTGTGACAAGGATCTCACGCTGGACAGCATTGCTGATCAGGTTGGCTTCAGCTCCTGCTACTTCTCTCGCGTGTTTAAGCAGACCATTCAGTGTAATTTCGTAGAGTATTTAACCCTGCAGCGATTAAAGAGAGCGCAGAACCTACTTGCCGATACGGACAACGCCATCACGACCATCGCGATGGAGTCGGGCTTCAAGAGCATCTCGACCTTTAACCGCGTCTTCCAGAAGTACAAGGGGTGCTCGCCCAGCGAATTCAAGAAGCACTATTTGCAATAATATGGTTACATAAAAACCTCGGGGCTAGGTCCAGGGCATCTTTCTAGTAGACTTTTGACCTAGAAAGATACCCTGGACCTTCCCCTCGAGGTGGTTGCAAACTGTTGTTACATGTAAATGCATTATAAATGTAAATTTATTTTATACTTATTAAGGCATTTAATGTAATTAAAAGATGAAATAGATGCAGCTAAGGAATATGAATTCGCTGTTCGAATGTGGAAAAAAATTAAAAGATAAAAGAGATGAAAAATTAAAGAAAAGGCTAGATCCCAATGTTAGGATTTAGCCTTTTATCATTTTATTGTTAATGCTTATGTTTTTGAAAACCACTTTGAAATTATGATTAGTAGACATAAATTTGGCTGTCGTACTTCGGATTCTTCTGCAGGGAATTGAGGGCGTTGACATCAAACTGGCAATCGCTGAAGGTCATGTAACCATATTCGCCCAGGTTCACCATGTTTCCATTCAGGTTGCGGAAGGTGCAGCTGTCAAAGTAAGCAGAGCCCTCCGTCAAGGTAAACATGTCAAATTCCTTACAGTTCTCAAATATCGTATTGCGAATGATGACATATCCAGGATCATACATGGTCATGCATCCGTAGGTGCAATCATGAATGACACTGTCTGAAATCGTGATGTCATGGCTCTTCCAAATCTCCAGAGCATGAGCGCCACAACCATAGAGGTCGCAACCCTTCACGTCCATGAAATAGCACTGATCAAAGCTCAATACGTCACCACTGCAGTAACCAGGCTCAATCTCGTGACCAAATACGATATCTTGCAAATCAATAAATCCACATTCTTCAAATGCCAAAACTCTGGACATGGGACATTCACAGACAATTTTCGCAGGATTGTATGCATCAGCGGAGGCAAGCACAATGTTTTTCATCTGATAAAGCATGATCTCCCAAGAATCATCATCCCAACCCGTATAGAGGATACCAGGATAATTTATTTCACCCTCGTCCTCAAACTTCCATCTCGGAATCTTGTCAAAATTGTCTCCAGCCTTCAGCCACTGGGTCACATTATAAGTACCAGGCGCCAGAAAGATCAGTGCATCATTCTCAACGGCTGCCATCAGCTCATCCACAGACTTAACGTTTGCAACCTTTCCAGGCCAGAAGTCCTTCCGCTCTAAATATGCCCATTCAAACTCTTCATATTCATAATCCGTCATGGCGCTTGTCAAGCCACATTCCTTATAACGGTTTTGCAGCATCTCGACGATTTCATCCTGCGTATAGAGCTTGAAGTTTGCCTTGGCAAAAATGCCTTCCACAAGATCTCGAACTTCCTGCTCAATCGGATCGCCCTCCTCGCAGTATACCTCATAGGAGTACTTTACGATTTCAGTTGCATTTTCGTCCTCCTGCCATTCTTGAAAACGATATGCCAAAATCTCAAAAGAATCAAACAACTCCTCGGACGCTTCCTCGCCAGCCTCTGCGAAGGCCTTAGAAAGTGGATCATCTCCGCCATAGTTGTAACCATATCCAGAATCAGCAGTTACATTATATACATATTGATACTTACCAGAGGCATCCATATATCCATAGGTGGAGCTCCAGCCCATCCCCCAGTAATAGCTGTCATCAATATATCCATAATGATTAATGATCTCATTATAGGAGCGATATCCTGAAACGGTTCTGTAGCAGATCTGAAGCTTTCCGTCAATATTCTTGATGACAAAGCTGTAATCCGTTCCCTCTCCCCAGACATCTCCCTCGCAGGCCACCTGCAGTGCAAGCTCTGGCTCTCCATCATCACCGCAATCCAACATCACATGTGATACGGAACCAACGCGCGTGTCCGTATCTTGACTGACAGTTTCCACCTGTTGAATGCGACCAACGAGTTCCTTTAAGGTGTATCCGACGCTCTTTTCGAAATAAGGGTGCTCCTCCCCATCATCCCACTTATAATAGGTATACTCCTGATTGTCACAATAAACTGGAATCTCGCCGCGAAGAAATCCCTCGTACATCTCCTTCGAAGTCAGCTGAGTCTTCTGTTGGCTATCGCCATCACCATCCACGGAGGGTTCTACCGAAGTATCCTTTGACGTTTCCTTCGATGCCTCCGTGCTTTCCTCTACTTCTCCAGAGGTATCGTCAGTCTTACTCTGGCATCCAGCTGCCCCGCAGGCTAACACAATCGCTACAGATGCAACGAGCGCCGCCCTTACGATTCCCGTCCTGCCAAGGAACCTCCTTACTTCATCCTTCATACACCCTCTCCTCCTTTTTCATTATAATGAATAGCTTACAGCTTACTCGAGGGGGCGGCATGGATAGTCTTTCTAGGTTAAAAGTCTACTAGAAAGACTATCCAAGCCAAGCCCCGAGTAAATTCATGCGCTTTCGTTCATCTTGCTAAGCTTTGCCGCCTGGTCAGCCGCAATGCACGCATCAATGATTTCCTGAATATCGCCGTTCATAACCTTATCAAGCTTATAGATGGTCAGTCCAATACGATGATCCGTCACTCTTCCCTGAGGGAAGTTATAGGTACGGATTTTCTCAGAACGATCACCCGTACCGATCTGGCTCTTACGAAGCTCTGCCTCCGCATCATGACGCTGCTGCAGCTCGATGTCGTACAGCTTTGCCTTGAGCAGTGCAAACGCCTTTGCCTTGTTCTGGAGCTGAGATTTCTCCGTCTGGCTGTAGACCACAATTCCCGTAGGATAATGGGTCAGACGCACGGCAGAGTCCGTCGTGTTGACACACTGACCACCGTTACCAGACGCACGCATAACGTCGATTCGAATATCCTTATCCTCGATCACAATATCAATGTCATCATCTACCTCAGGCATTACGGCCACACTGATCGTAGACGTATGAATTCTGCCGCCGCTCTCCGTCTCAGGCACGCGCTGTACGCGGTGAACGCCGCTCTCATACTTCATCACGGAATAAGCGCCCTGTCCGTTAATCATGAACTGCACTTCCTTCATGCCGCCAATGCCAATTTCATCTACATTCATCGTCTCTACCTTCCAGCGGCGAGACTCTGCATAATGAACGTACATACGATAGATTTCTGCGGCAAACAACGCAGCCTCGTCTCCGCCTGCACCTGCACGGATTTCCACGATAACGTTCTTTTCATCATTCGGATCCTTCGGAAGAAGCAAGATCTTCATCTCCTGCTCCAATTCCTCCACGCGCTTCTTGCTGTCGCTCAGAGTCTCCTTAATCATCTCACGCATGTCTTCGTCAGACTCTTCCTCCAGCATGGCAAGGGAATCCTCAATATCCTGCTTACACTTTTTATATTCCTTATATGCATTTACGATGGGAGTCAAATCACTTTGCTCCTTCATCAGCATCCTGAAGCGCTCAGGATTGCTCGTCACGTTGGGTTCACTAAGCTCTCCCATAAGCTCCTCAAATCGAATTAATAAATCCTCTAATTTATCAAACATATTTCTCACCTTTTCCTATCTTATCAACCTATTGCAGAATCATCGCACCTGGGTAAATCCCCTCGTCATTCGGCATCCTCATTGCTGCACTAAATCCCGCGACGCTACAATCCATCCTTGTGGCAATAGGTTCCACAGACTACGCGGTCCAATCCAGCATAATCCTTGACGACATGTACTTCCTGACACCCAGCCTCACGCATCAGCTCACTCACGGCCTCTCCCTGATCATAACCAATCTCCAAGAAAATCCGTGCGCCGCCATGTAAATAGGGCGGACATTCCTTCAAAATTCTTCTGTAAAAATGCAGGCCGTCCTCCATGCCGTCCAAGGCCATCCTCGGCTCATGATCCCGTACCTCTGGCATTAGTCCATCCACAATTTTGCTTGGAATGTAAGGCGGATTCGACGTCAGGATGTCAAACCTTCCTTCGACCCTCTCAAAAAGGTCGCCCTCGATAAAGCTGCAATCCTCCTCAGGGATCAGGGTCTCGGCGTTCTTCCTTGCAATCTGAAGTGCCGCGCCAGACAGATCAACGCCCACGCCATGACACTCATTGGAATAATTCAGAAGGCTAATCAAAATACAGCCGCTCCCCGTACAGAGATCCAAAATGGAGCAGCCACCATGCAGATCCCGCAGAACCTCCTCGACAAGGATTTCTGTATCCTGCCTTGGAATCAGCACGTTCTCATCTACGGCGAATCTCAGACCCATGAAGTCTTGCTCGCCCGTAAGCTGCTGCAGCGGAATTCTTTTGCTTCGCTTCTCCAACAATTCACGATAAAGGATCTCCTTTTCAGGAAGTGCCTCCCGATCTCCATGGGCAAGCAAAGTACTCCTGTCAATGTCACAGGCATATTCCAAAAGAAGCCGTGCGTCCAGTTCACTCTCCGGCACGCCGGCTTCCCGAAGTTCTGTTTGTCCAATGGAAAGCAATTGCTGATATGTCATTCGTCTTCCTCATCCCAAGTATATCCAAAGGTCTCCGAAAGATACTCTCGCCAGTCAAACACGGCATTCACGGAAGCGATGGCAACCTCGACCATCTCCTCATCTGGCTCCTTCGTCGTAATCTTCTGGAATAAAAAGCCAGGCGCAGAAAGCAGATTCACAAAGAAGTTGTCATATTTTCCTGCCAGGCGAATCAATTCATAGGAAATTCCTGCCACTACAGGCATAAGTAAAATACGGAAGCAAACTCTCTGCCAAACCGTGTCCACGTTAATAAAGAAAAACAGGATAATGCTCACGATTAAGACAAAGAAAATAAAGCTCGTTCCGCAGCGCTTATGAAATCTCGAGGACTTCATAACGTTTTCCACGGTCAATTCCCTGCCGCGCTCAATACAATTGATGCACTTATGCTCTGCGCCATGATATTGATACAAGCGGCGAATGTCGCTCAAAATACTGATTCCTGCGGCATACAAAAGGAAAAGTACAATACGAATCACGCCCTCAATAATCAAAAGCAGGGAATGATTCCTCACAAAGCCTTCAAAATACTTGGAAGCAAAATACGGAAGCACAACAAAAATACCCATGGCAAGCGCAATGGAGATGATCGTAACGATCACGGACATTACCTTCTCCCCGTTACCGCCAGAGACCTTATCCAAAGCCTTGTCAACAGCCGTATTCTCCTCGTCCTCCTCATAAAAGGAAGCGGAATAGTTCAGCGCCTTCGTTCCAAGGACCAAGGAATTGATAAAATTAAATACTCCGCGAATAAAAGGCAGCTCTAAAATCTTACTTCCGTGCAGCATGCCCTGAAAATTCTCCACCTCGACGGCGATCTCACCGCTGGGCTTACGAACGGCCACGGCATACTTCTCTTTATTTTTCATCATGACTCCCTCAAGGACGGCCTGACCGCCAATGCCTGAGTAATGCTTTTTGATTTTCTTTGACATGTTTTTTCTCCCTAAAAAGAAACCCGGAAAACCGTTACACAGTTTTCCGGGCTGGGCTGCATTATTTAACGCCGTACTTTCTATTGAACTTATCAATACGTCCATCAGTTCTTGCAGTCTTCTGCTGACCCGTGTAGAATGAGTGGCACTTGGAGCAAACCTCCACGTGGATCTCCTTCTTGGTGGATCCGGTAACGAACGTGTTACCACAGTTACAGGTAACGGTTGCCTGGTAGTATGCGGGATGGATTCCTTCTTTCATCTCTATCACCTCTCTATTAAAATAGTTATTATCCTTTCATCATCCGCACTGCTTATGGAACCACAAACAGCTTTATGATTGTAACACAGGAATTCTATTCTTGCAATAGGAAAATGAAAAAATCTTTAAATAAATTTATTCTTCTTCACCATCTGCACAAATTCAGTATTATTTCTGGTTCTGGCAAACATATCGAGAATACGGTCGGTCGCCTCGTCAGGCTTCAAGCCATTCAAGGCCTTTCTCATAATGTTAATCGCCTCCAGCTCCTCTGAGGTCAGCAGCAAATCTTCCCTTCTGGTACCTGACTTTGCTAGGTCGATGGCGGGGAAAATACGCTTTTCGGAGAGCTTTCTGTCCAATACCATTTCCATGTTACCAGTGCCCTTAAATTCCTCGTATACCACGTCATCCATCTTACTGCCCGTGTCTACCAGGGCGGTTGCAAGGATCGTCAGGCTTCCGCCGCCTCTCATGTTTCTCGCCGCACCAAAGAAGCGCTTTGGCATGTGAAGGGCCGAAGGATCAAGACCACCGGACAGGGTTCTTCCACTGGGCGGAACAACCTGGTTATATGCTCTGGTCAGACGCGTAATGCTGTCGAGCAGGATCACCACGTCTTCCTTATGCTCTACGAGACGCTTTGCGCGCTCGATGGCCATCTCGGATACTCTCTTATGATGCTCAGGAAGCTCATCGAAGGTGGAATAAATAACCTCCACGTTCTCACCAATAATGGCTTCACGAATGTCCGTCACTTCCTCGGGACGCTCGTCAATGAGCAGAATGATCATATAGGTCTTCGGATTATTGCGAAGGATGGACTTTGCCACTTCCTTTAAAAGCGTCGTCTTACCTGCCTTCGGAGGAGATACGATCATACCTCTCTGGCCCTTACCAACAGGGCTCACCAGATCCATCACCCTCATGGCAACACTACAACCCGGCGTCTCCAGCTTAATTCGCTTATCCGGGAAGATCGGCGTCATGTCGCTGAAGTCCATGCGCTTTGCAGATTCCTCAGGCGTATAGCCATTGATGGTACGCACGTACAGAAGAGCGCTGAACTTCTCCTGCTGCGTCTTAATTCTCTTATTTCCTCTCAGAATATCTCCTGTTTTCAGACCAAATCTGCGAATCTGGCTGGGCGCAACATAGACGTCATTCTCACCGGGGAGATAGTTTTCGCCACGAATAAAGCCATAGCCATCAGGCATAACCTCAAGAATACCAACAGCCTCAATACCACTGTCAAGCTCTGCAGGGAACTGCGTTGCATCGTAAACCTCGGTCTGACGATTGCCCTTTCCTGCATCGGCTGCGGTGGGCTGTACCTGTACCGTGGAAGTAGCCTGCTGTACGGGCTGTGCAGGGGCCTGTACTGCCTGCGCGGGCTGCGCCTGCGCTGCCGTCTGCTGCCGTTCTGCGGGCTGCACCTGACGCGCCTCATCCTGCCTCGGCATGGAGCGAAGAATTCTCTGCTTTGCAGCAGCATCTGGCTTTGCACTATTCTCCTGCTTTGCAGGGGCTTCCGTTTTTGCTACGGTGGGCTGTTTTGCCTTTTCAGGCTCCTTTACAGCCGCTGCCTGCGCCTTCTTCTCCTCGAGCTGCTTCTGTCTCTCGTCTTCCTCCAGCATGGCTTCAACAACCTCTGACTTCTTCATCGAGGAAGTTCCCTTCAGCCCTCTTGCCTTTGCGAGATCCCTAAGTACGGCTAACGGAAGCGATTCGTATTTTTCTCTCATGAAATCCTCCTAAAATATATTGTCCCCAATGCATAAGAACTAATTTTCACCATGCAAAACAAACATAGTGGTGAAAGACTATACTATTATTTCACGGGGGTAAAAAAAGATTTGTTCGACGTGCATCCTTAGGTATCATTGTAATATAAAAAAAGAAAAATGAAAAGCCCTAAAATAAAATTTTTTTTACTTTTTCGATGCGCTCTTGAAATTTAAGAAGCCTTAGGCTATACTGTAAGAAATCTGGCATCGGAAAACCGCTGATATAGATGAAAGAAAGGGAAAACTCATGACAACGAATGAAAAAGCTTTAATGATGCATGAACAATGGAAGGGAAAAATCGAGACCGTATCCAAGGCTCCCGTAAAGTCCAGAGAGGATCTGGCAATCGCTTACACGCCTGGCGTAGCTGAGCCCTGCAAGGTAATCGCTAAGGATCCCGAAGCAGCTTATAAGTATACCATGAAGTCAAATACGATCGCTGTAGTCTCCGACGGAAGTGCCGTACTGGGACTTGGCAACATCGGACCTCACGCAGCCATGCCCGTTATGGAAGGCAAGGCCGTATTATTTAAGGAATTTGGCGGTGTTAACGCCGTTCCCATCTGTCTTGATACGCAGGACACCGAAGAAATCATCAAGGCCGTAACCTGGCTCGCTCCCAGCTACGGCGGAATCAATCTGGAGGACATCAGTGCTCCCAGATGTTTTGAAATCGAAGAGAGACTGAAGGCTACCCTGAACATCCCCGTATTCCATGATGATCAGCATGGTACCGCAATCGTTGTTCTTGCAGGAATCATCAACTCCTTAAAGGTTGTTAGCAAGAAGAAAGAGGATTGCCGCGTGGTTGTAAACGGTGCAGGAAGCGCTGGCGTTGCCATCTCCAAGCTTCTGCTCTCCTATGGCTTCCCGAACGTTACCATGTGTGATACCGTTGGTATTATTTCCAAGAATAGAACCGGGCTCAACTGGATGAAGCAGCAGATGGCTGAGGTAACGAACCTCGAGGGCAAGGATGGTACTCTGGCAGATGCCATGAAGGGTGCAGACATCTTTGTTGGCGTATCCGCTCCTGGCGTCGTAACCGCAGAAATGGTTCAGAGCATGAATCGTGATGCCATCATTTTCGCTCTTTCCAATCCTGTTCCCGAGATTATGCCTAACATTGCAAAGGCAGCAGGTGCAAAGGTAGTTGGTACTGGCAGAAGTGACTTCCCGAATCAGGTAAACAACGTCGTTGCATTTCCTGGCATCTTCAAGGGTGCGCTGGAAGGCCGCGCTCCTCAGATCACCGAGGAAATGAAGCTTGCCGCTGCACTTGCCATCGCAAGCCTTGTTCCTGAGAACGAGCTCTCCGAGGACAACGTTATGCCGGAAGCCTTCAATCCCAAGGTTGCAGACCTTGTTGCAGAGGCAGTAAAGAGTCACATTCATAAATAAGTTTTTCGAAGGAAGCAGAAGGAGAACCCATGACGGACTGGCACGGAAAGCCCTATTACTCTCTCGATGCATATTGTAAGAACACTTATCAACATAAGCTTTATAAGATAGCCCTGAATGCCCACTTGACCTGTCCCAATCGGGACGGGCACCTAGGCCTTCGGGGCTGTATCTTCTGTAGCGCTGGTGGAAGCGGTGAATTCGCGACGAGCATTTCTCACGAAATCGATAACACTACGACTCACGAAATCCATTATGCAGAAAATGCGGTTCTTTCCCGTGATGCTTTGCATAGATTCGAAGGCGTGACAACCTTGGACATAGACCGCCAGCTACAGGAGGGGTTTGCTCTCTTTGGCGATAAGAAAATTGGTGAGGAATACATCGCCTACTTTCAGGCCTTCACGAATACCTATGGCCCGCTTCCCTATCTGGAGACTATTTATCGAAGTGCCCTCTCCCATCCAAAGGTGCGCGGCATCTCCATTGCGACTCGTCCAGATTGCGTAGAAGAACCCATAGTTCAGCTGCTAAGGAAATTACAGGAAGAATTCCCCGATAAATTCATTTGGATCGAGCTTGGCTTGCAGTCCATTCATGAAAAAACAGCAAGTTACATCCGCCGCGGCTATCCCTTGGAGACCTTTGAGGATGCCTATGCAAGGCTTACCGCTGCAGGCTTTCCTGTGATTATTCATCTAATCCTCGGCCTCCCCGTGGAAAGTCAAGCGGAAATGCTTCAAAGCGTGGAATGGGTTAGCTGTCTCCATCCCTTTGGCATAAAACTACAGCTTCTCCATGTACTGCGCGGTACGGATCTCGAAGCGGAATATCTTGCCGGGAAGTTTGAGACACTTACCAAGGACGCTTACCTCTCCCTCCTATCGGAATGCATTGCAAGATTAGCTCCTGACATTGTTATTCACAGAGTCACGGGAGATGGCAAGGGAACGGATCTGATTGCTCCTGATTGGAGCAGAAATAAAAAAGACGTACTAAATAGCTTGCACCACTTACTCAAAGAAAAAAACATACGGCAGGGTTGCCATTGCGAGGATAAATCATGATACAGGATCCCCTGACACTCTATAAATTAATTGTATTATATATGCTGGATCGAGTGAGCTTTCCCATGACGGGTGCACAGATCAGCGACTTTATGTTGGAGAAGGAATATACGAATTTTTTGACCCTGCAGCAGGTGTTCAATGAGCTGACGGAGGCTGGCATGATCTCCGCGCAGTCCATTCGTAACAGAACCCATCTTTCTATCACCACGGAAGGAAAAGAGACCCTGCACTTTTTTGAAAATCGAATTGGTGATGCCATTAAGGCCGACATCGAAACCTATTTTCAGGAAAAGGAATTTGACCTGCGAAATGAAGTATCCGTGCTGGCTGATTATTACAAGGCGACCAGCGGGGAGTATGAAACTCGCCTGGTAGCAAAGGATCGCGGCATCTCCCTAATCGACCTGACGCTTTCCGTTCCGACGAAGGATCTTGCGGAAAACATCTGCGACAACTGGCAGAAAAAGAATCAAGAGATTTATCAATACATCACGAAGGCATTGTTTTAACCAGCCCCTTTAGCTTTCGCTCTTTCAGCATTGCATCATCGTCGCAGACGTCCGTTTTCGTGGGCGATGCCATCATGCCATCCCCTGCCTGTTCTTGCATTATGTTCTAATGATCTGTTCCGGTGTTGGTTCCCCCGTGTCCTTATGGTTTCTTGTGAAATAAGGTTTGGAATCGCTGATTTCGATAAAGCACATCTTCTCCTTGTCATAGTCCCAGTGCTTCACTTTAAAGCCATGATTCATCAGCTTTACTCGTTCCCTAACTTCCTTCTCCCAATCTTTCTGCGGAAGACCATTCTTTACAAGCCGCAGGTACTCTTCAAAGCTCACAAGCCTTGTGTCTTCAATGGTATTGTATACATAGTTTTCCCTCTCGACATACTTCCACTCGTCGTCTTCGGCATGATCCATCGAATATCTCCACTTCAGGGTATTTTCTTTTCGTTTGTTTATCTCAATAGCGTAGCTGATTTCCTCGCAGCATTCCTTGTATGCCCAAAGGAGAAGATCTTCCTCGTCCTTCGCCTCGTACTCTTCATAAAAAATCGCGCGATCTCCATTGCAGAAGATCTTCAATCCGTCACGATAATAATCTGTAAATCTCGCAGCACTGTTGATGGTGCGATCCGAGATCTCCTTCGGCAGATGCTCCCTGATCCACTTTTTATCTACTTTCAATTTTTCCATCTGATAGCATTCCTGCCCAACTCTCTGTTCCTTCATAAAGATCACTCCTTTCCTTTTCTTGCGTATATCTTATTATCATTTTGATTATATGTCAAGTGTTTTTTCAAATTTTATATGTCGAACTATTGAAAACATAAACGGTGGCGAAGGATCCTAAGATCATTCACCACCGTCAAGAAATCACAGCATTTCTTTTTCCAATCTAAAAGCAGAATATCAAGTCAACCGGAAAATTCGTAAAAGTCTTCTTCCTTGTCCTAGTTATCCCTTTTATCCTTTTCCCCTTTTGCTTCTCTCTTGATTTTCTGCATGTGCTCCCGAATCTTTACTTCATAGCCATTTCCCGTAGGCTTATAGAATTCCTTTCCGTTCAGTTCATAGGGTAAGTACTGCTGCTCTACGTAATGATTCGGATAGTCATGTGCATATTTATATCCCGTGCCGTGTCCCAATTTCGCCGCCCCCTTATAATGTGCGTCCTGCAGATGGGTCGGAATCGGTAAATTGCCAGACCTCTCCACCTCCTGCATGGCCTCAAAAATACCACAGGCTGCGTTGCTCTTTGGCGCACATGCCACGTAAGAAACCGCCTGTGCCAGGATCAGCTGCGCCTCCGGCATGCCGATACGTTCCACGGCAAGCGATGCATTGACTGCCACCACCAACGCCTGCGGATCTGCATTTCCCACATCCTCCGACGCACAGATCATAATTCTTCTCGCAATGAATTTCACATCCTCGCCAGATGTCAGCATCCTCGCCAAATAATACAGTGCGGCATCAGGATCCGAACCCCGCATACTCTTAATAAACGCGGAGATCACGTCATAATGATTGTCTCCGTTTTTATCATATCGCATCACGCGCTTTTGAATACACTCCTGCGCGACCTCTAGCGTAATATGAATCTTCCCGTCCTCTGCGCGCGGCGTTGTCATAATGCCAAGCTCTACGGCATTCAGCGCATGCCTCGCATCACCGCCGGAAAGATCTGCAAGGAACTCCTTCGCGTCCTCGTCAATGACTGCATCGTAGGCTCCCATGCCCTTTTCCTTGTCATAGACAGCCTTCTCAATCAAGGTCTTCACGTTCTCGCGGGAAAGAGGCTTTAACTCAAAGATAATGGACCTCGACAGCAATGCCCCGTTGACCTCAAAATACGGATTCTCCGTAGTCGCACCGATGAGTATGATCGTGCCATCCTCGACAAAGGGAAGAAGGTAATCCTGCTGCCCCTTGTTAAAGCGGTGAATCTCGTCGATAAACAGGATCGTTCGGCGGCCATACATTCCCTGCTCCTGCTTCGCCTTTTCTACGACCTCCTCCATGTCCTTCTTTCCAGCAACCGTCGCATTGATCTGGGTAAAGGTCGCACTCGTCGTATTCGCAATGACCTTGGCCAGCGTCGTCTTTCCCGTACCAGGCGGGCCATAAAAGATAATGGAGCTAATTTTGTCTGCCGCGATGGCACGATAAAGCAGCTTATCCTTGCCAAT
>SVFO01000017.1:5339-19485 GCA_015056795.1 Lachnospiraceae bacterium | reverse complement strand
GGTGAACGCTGTCCGAAGCCAACCTCCAACAAGGTTCCCGTGAGGATTCGCACCATGTACTGGAGGAAGCCAGAGCCGTGATAGGTCAGGCGCAGATAATCACCACTCCTTTCAATGTCGATCCGATCCACCATGCGCACGGTGGATTTTTTCATCTTGGGATTGCCGCAAAAGCTAGCGAAATCATGCGTGCCCATCAAATAAGCAGCTGCCTTTTTCATGGCCTCGATATCTGGCATGCTCTCTAAGACATGGACATACTTTCGGTCAAAAACGGGTTTCGTCTCACCAACATAGCAGGTGTACTGATAGGTCTTTCCCTGTGCCTTGTAACGGCTGTGAAATCCGTCTGCCGCAATGCGAACCTCGCGGATGCAAATGTCATCGGGAAGATACTGATTCATATAATCGCGAATCTCATCCACGCTCTTTTCCGTCGTAAATTTTGCGTTTGCCACCATTCCTTTGGCATGAACGCCAGCATCCGTGCGCCCTGCGCCAATGACCTCTACGGGTTCTCCAACCATCAAAGATAAAACGGATTCCAGCTTTCCCTGAATCGTCATCTCCTGCCCCGGCTGATGCTCCCAGCCGTAAAACCTGCTGCCGTCATATTGAATTATCATCTTATAATTTACACTCATATAAAATCTCCCTAATCATTTCCCAGCGCTTAGCTTTCCTTCTTTTTCCATTCATAGATCCCCGCAGGAAGATACTTCGCCATAATCTCCTCCAGCGATGCTACGCTGATGGGTTTGGAAAGATAGTCTTGAAAGCCTGCTGCCAGATAGCTTTCCCTCGCGCCAACTACGGCATTCGCCGTAAGTGCAATGATCGTTAAATGCTCCGTCAACCCTTCTTCCTTCAGCTTTTGCAGAGTCTCCATGCCGTCCATGTGGGGCATCATGTGATCCAAAAAAACAATGTCATATTTCTTTTCTCGAATCCTTTCGATCGTCTCCATGCCGGAGGACGCCAAGTCAGGCTTTATGCCGCAGCGCTTCAGCAAATGGCTAATCACCTTTAAATTCATTTCATTGTCATCTGTCACCAGCACCTTGGCTGTCGGTGCAAATAGGAAGGTTTCTTCCCCTCGCTCCTTTATGGCCTTCGGCGTCTTTGCCAAGTCTCTCATCAAAGGCGTTCCGTCTACGACTTCCTGCCAAATCTCAAAATAAAAAGTCGAACCCTTGCCATATACACTTGTCAGGTGAATCTCACTTCCCATCATTGCAAGAAGCTTCGTAACAATGGCCATGCCTAGACCTGTTCCCTCAATGTTTCGGTTTCTCGTTTCATCAAGGCGTTCAAAGGACTCGAACATCCTCTCTCGATCCTCATCCTTAATGCCAATTCCCGTATCCTTCACGCTGATAAATAACAGAACCTTACTCCCCTGTCTCTCCTTCTTATGAATGGTCAGAGTCACGGAGCCCTTTTCCGTGTACTTTACCGCATTGGTGAGCAGGTTTGCAATGATCTGTGACAGGCGAACGTCATCGCCACGCAGCGTTCTCGGTATCTTTTCGTCTATATCCGTTAAAAGCTCCAGTCCCTTCGCCTTTGCCCTGTTGCTGACCGACGCAACCAAGTTATTGATCATGGTTAAGGTTGCGTATTCCACGGACACGATCTCCATCTTGCCATCCTCAATCTTTGAAAAATCAAGAATGGAATTGATCAGTGCGAGAAGCGTTCTACCTGATTCTTGAATGCTCTCTGAATATTCCAGAACATTCTCGTCCTTCGCCTCCCGAAGTATCATTTCATTCATGCCAAGTACGGTATTGATTGGCGTCCTGATCTCATGAGACATTTGTGCCAGGAACTGACTCTTTGCCTCTCCTGCAGCAATGGCAGCGTCCGCTGCCTCCTTTAGCTTCTTCTCATATTCCATCTGCGCCAGCGTCGTGGCATGATACTGAATCATTGCCACGGAATTCAAAAGCACACCGCAAAGATATAGCAATGGATATCGATCCATAAAGGTTTTCGTGTAATACTGCGCCATGACGGAACGAATCGGCGTGTAGAATAGAACCACAAAAAGCAATTCGTAATAGACGGACATGGCGACGCCATAGGATACGCCCGCGAAATAGCTGAATGCCAAGGGTACCAAAAAGGTCCACAAAATGGCAAAGCCATCATTGATGCCAAACAATGCATAATAAGTAAATATGAACAAGCAAACAAAGAGTGCTGCCAAGATGGCAGGCGTTCTCTTTTTTAATACCATTCCTGCATATGTTATAATGATTCCGCTCAGGCAGGCAATCGCCGTGGTGTAGGTAACAAATCCCTTATGCTGTACGAGATTGATCACCGTCATAATCCCGCTGATGAACGCAATCACAAATCCAATCCAGCTGATGACTTTTAGATTCCTTTCCAGCCTGTCTCCACGATAAATGGAAATGGACAGGGTCTGCATTAGTTCCTTTATCTTTTTTATGAGTAACACGTTTTGCAACCTCAATCCCTTCTGTAAATTCACTCGGTTTTTATCTTATCCCATTTTCCAAAAATATGCAAGCCTTCGCCTTTGAATGCCCATGTGCAATGGCCAATAAAAGAAAGGGCAGCCAGCTTTTCCCGGCTCCCCCTTGGTATCCTTATTCTCCCTTTGAAAAGAATTTTATCATCATGTTTGCTTCTTCTGCCGTAATGCTTCTGACAAAGGGAGCCCGCCGACTGGCATCCGCTCCCGGGCCATAGCATTGGAATTCCCCAAAGCCTGTCGTCTCATGACTCTCTTTTTTATTCCAATCATGAAATCCCTCTGGATGAATGTGTGCTCCAAGCTCGCAGTGGATCAAAATGGTCTTCGCAAAGTTTCGCCAAGGTCGTCCGAGATAAACACTTTCGGGAGGGCAATTCTCACTTGTAAACCTGCAATCCACAAACACATAACCTATCGGACTATCCTTCGGCGTGGACGCTGCCGTTACATACCCTAGGATGCCCTTCTCCGGCGCCTGATCTGCCTCTGTCAGTCCGTTGCGAGAAACAATTTCACAGCGGGAAAAAAGTGCCTGTGCGCTGCCAAAAATAAAATCCACGTCACCACAGATCACGCAGTTTTCATAGCGCTGCTTTCCCAATCTGCGCTCTGCAAATTCCTTCGGTCCAACAAAGCTCCCGGGCGTCATGGGAGTCGGTGGCAATGGCCCCGTAAATAAGGTATCCTGATAGCTCTCCAAGCGACAGTTTCTAATGAGCAGGTCATCACCGTCCGCATAGAGTGCGATTGCCTGACCGACTTCCTTTCTCGGAAATGCCGTATTTCGGATCGTCAGATTCTCCAGCGTCAGATGGTCTCCGTCCAATAGCATGACATAGCTTCGAAAGGTCTGCCGCAGGGTTCCGTCCGGCATGCTCGCCTTTGCATAATCGCCAAATTCAATTACCGTCTCTTCTGGCGCACCCATGCCTCGAAGCGTCACGTGATTTCTGCGGATTTCCAGCTTCTCCTGATAGATTCCAGGCTCCAATTCAATGACAACCTCTTCCGTCCCATTCTGAACGGCGAGCAACGCCTCAGTAATACGCTCAAAGCCTTTTCCCGTTTTCGATACGGTTATCCTCAGCATCTTCATCCCTCCTACGGTTGTAAACCGTTCCATCGTCGTATTATGCATACGAAAGGGGGAGAGGGATTAAGCCCTCTCCCATAAATCCTGAATATATTTTCTCGCCTGTACGGCATTGTCTGGAACAGTGTTTTCCAGCGTCACGTGCACATAGGGCTTTCTCTCCTTGATAAACCTCAGAATGCGCTCATAGTTCATCAGGCCCGTTCCTGCCGCTACCGATTCCATCTTTCCATCCTTAATGACAAAGTCCTTCAAATGAATCATGGCGATATCCGGCCCTAAAACCTCCATCGCCTCCTCAAAGATCTCCTCCCTTGCCTCATAATTGCTCATGTCTAAAAGATTGACAGGGTCAAAAATGATCTGCAAATTGGAGGAGGAAATGGAATCCAGAACGCGTCTGGCGCGCGCTGGATTCCAGACAATATGCTTAAAGACTGGTTCGATGGCCAAAATCACGCCAAACTGCTCTGCCCGCTTTACCACAGGCTCCAAATTCCTTAAAAACAGTTCCAGGGCTTCCTCTGAGTGATTTGCCTCTTCATACTTGTACGCTTCATTTACCGCACCCGTCTCCGTGCCGACAACGCCCGCCCCACATAGGGAAGCAAAACGCAGATGTGCAAAATATCGGTTCTGTGCCTTTCGAAGTGCCTCCTGATTCGGATTTGCCAAATTCAAGTAGCACCCAAGCACGGCCATGTCCATGTCATTTTTTTGAAACACCCGCTTTAAGTGACAAGCAAAGCCAGGCGTGAGCGCCCCGTCATCCGTTGCATACTCACTGATCAGCTTGCTTAACGCGATGTGCGCACAGGCAAAGCCCTGCTCCCTTGCAATGGCAACACGCTCCTCTATGGGTGCCTTTTTTACGTCATGAAGCCTAATTCCCAGCTGCATGTTTGTGTTTCCTTTCTATGCTTCATCCATTCTTATTTCATCGTTTCTTCCAGAATTTTGCTTGCGCAGTCAATCTCCGCTTCCACGAGGAATTCGCTTCTGCAGCTTATGTCATGCTCTTCTTGGAGAACGAAAGTCCCTTCAGATCCACCCTCTCGCAGGCATTCATTTCGGGCGCCTCATCCTCGCTCCCCGTGATGGTCACGTTTTGGCAGGAAAGCTCCTTTACGTTCTTGACAAACATGCTCTTTCCAGACATCTTTGGGAAACTGTCCATCATGATGGGACGCATTGGAACGCGCTTCTCCTCTGGCAAAAAGGTCACCCTGACATTCTCCAAAGAAATCCTCTCAATTGGTGCTTCCGGCAATCCATATGCACAGACAAAGCTGGCATTGACGTCCGTGCACTCCACGTTGCGCAAAGTTAGGCTGCCAATCCTGGGAGTGCGATAATCCACGGGCATAAAATACTGCCCCTGCACATATTCCGTGTGTCCGTCCGGATCGCAAAAATAAAACATATTGAGTGTCACCGGCATCAGGACCTTTTCCATCCTGATGTTTTCAAAGACCAAATTGGTCACCACGGATTTTTCTCCGCGTCCCCTTCTGCTCTTTACCCGTACGCCTCTGTCCGTTCCACGGAAGATGCATTGGGAAACATGGACGTCCTCTACGCCTCCCGCGATTTCAGAACCAATCGTCACACAGCCGTGTCCCTTTTCGAACAGGCAGTTGCGAATTTTAATTCCCTTTGTCTTTTGATAGTGATACAAAGCCATGTAAATCTTTCCGCTCTTAATGGCGACGCAGTCATCTCCCACGGAAATCCTGCTCCCCAGAAAAAGCAGATCCTCACAACTCTCGGGATCCATGCCGTCCGTATTCGGTGCATCCTCAGGATTCCAGATCGTCAGGTTCAACAGCCTTACATGCTCACAATAATAGGGATGAATTGTCCAGGAAGGCGAATTCTGAATGGTCAGAGCCTGCACGCGGATGTTCTGACAGCCCGAAAAGAACAAGGTTCTCGGCCTCCAAGCGCCGCGCTTTATACGAACGTTTTCCCACCAGTCTCCGTTTTGTGCATTGCCGTCGATGCATCCTCTTCCGATCAAATCTACGTCCGTAACGCTGATTCCCGTGATGAGGGAAGCAAAGCAGTCCAGCGGGTTTCCCTCCCAAGAGGCAATGGGATATTCCTTGTCATTTTGATAGAGATGTCTTACGACGCCTGGCAGCTTCGGATAATGGGCTCTGTCGGGATCTCCTAGGAGCACCGCGCCCTCATCCAACCAGAGCGTCATCCTGCTTTTCAAAAACAGCGGACCAGATACATAGGTTCCCTTTGGCAGCCAAACCGTCCCAGCCTCAGGGCAGGCGGCAATGGCGGCCTGGATCGCCGCAGTATCCGATGACTTTCCATCCCCGAGGGCGCCGAAATCCCTGACATCCAATAAAAAGCTCTCACGCTTTGTCCGAAAGCGCTTGGCAGATCCCTGCTCCAAAGTGAGCTCATATTCCGTGTCGGGCAACAATCCGTCAATCGTAATGACATTTCGATTTGTCGTTAGGATCTCTTCTCCGTTCAAAAATACCTTGCAGACATCTAGCGTTTCATAGCGCTCCGTATTCTCCCGTTCAATGGTCACGCTCCTGCAAAAGATATCGATAATTTCAAAATTCATGGCCTTTTCCTTTCTTGCGCTACGGGATCTGAATCATGCTTTCAACCTTAACATTTCCGTATATGCCAGAAGGAACGGTGCGATGCCCTTCGCCTCATTTTCCACAACGGGTTCGCTTAAGTAATAGGAAAGCGACCCATCCCTGTGAGCTTTTCCTCCCAGACCCGCCACAAGGCAGATGCCGGAAAGCTTCAGCGTTCCATCCTCGTTCTTGGAAAGATACTTTTCCACGATGCCTAAGAAGGCTCGCTCACCCATCTCACGATATCTGGGCGCCAAAAAGCGCAAGCGAACGGCCTTTAAGATCGCATAGGCGATGAGTGCCGTGCCAGAGGTCTCCAGATAGTTTCCCTCTGCCTCCTTATGGTCAATCACCTGATAAAACATGCCGCTCTCATCCTGATAAGGCCTGAGCGCATCTACCAAATTCTCCAGAAGTCTTTGATAATACCGCTTTTCAAAATAGAGCGACTCATCCGTAGCCTCTGCCGTCTCAACTAAGGCCAGGCAAAACCAGCCAAGGGAGCGAAGCCAAAAGTTTGCACTGCAGCCCGTCGTGGGATTTGCCCAATACATTTCTCTGCTCTCATCGTAGCCATGATAATAAAGCCCCGTCCTTGGATCCTTCATGTGCTTTTCCACGTTTTGGAACTGTAGCAGCACGTCGCCGCATTTTTCCATTTTGCAGAAGGCCGTCTCATATCTCTCATAAAAGGGCTGCGCCATGTATAAGCCGTCCAGCCATACCTGATTGGGATAAATTGCCTTGTGCCAAAAGCTTCCTTCCTTCGTGCGCGGCATGCCATCCAGCTGGCTGCGAACAAGATCCAATGCCTTTTTATACTTTTCCTCCCCCGATTTTTGATACAGGAAAAAGAGATTGCTTGCCGTGTTAATGTTATCTAGATTGTACTCCTCAACGTCATAGGTACGAATGGTACCATCCTCCTGAACAAAGGCATCCACAAAGCTCTTAGCAAAGGCGTAATAGCGTTCCTGTCCCGTGATCTCATACAACGCCAAAATGGCCGTAATCATACAGCCATCAATGTAATTCCACTTATTGGAAGAGCCCTTTCGTATCAGCTCCTGGTTCCACATGGGATGCTCCGCATCCGAATGCTCTAACAGCCAATTCACGTACTCCTTGATCTGCTGATCCGTCTGCTCTGTCATGGTCTTTCTGTCTCTCATTGCTTCTCCCCGTCATCATTTTGTTCCAGTGAATGAGCTACCTTCAAACTTGCTTGTAATGTTGTCCCGGCTGATATGTCCTTTCCCTCTGGCAGTGGAAGCAAAACATGATCATAGGGGGTTCCAAGCCTTCGTAAGCCCTCTGCGATCATCCCCGCGAAAATCACTGCTCCGTGATACGTAAGATGCGAGTTGTCCTTGGGATAGACATACATCGGCCTCGAGGCATAATCTCCAACGATCTTCAAATACGCCTCGCTCTCCTGATTCAGATCGATGCATGGAACAGCCTCTTTCTTTGCCAGCTGCCGCATCGCCTCCGGATACTCCCCATGGCTTCCTTCCAAAAAATGCCCTGCATCATCGAACAATCGACGTGCAAGCGGCGTGATCAAAACAGGATGCGCCGCGCGCTCCCTTGCTGCCTCAATCATGGTTTTCAGGTTTTCCTGATAAGCGCCAAAGGCCGCGGCATACCTCTTTGGATCCTGCACCTTTTCATCATTATGACCAAATTGTATCAAAAACAAATCATCCTTGGCAAGGATCTCTTTTATTTTTTGAAGCCTTCCTTCGTCAAGAAAGGATTTCGTGCTTCGGCCATTCACGGCAAAGCTCCAAACAAAGACGTCATCCTTTAAGTACAAGGGTAATCCCTGAGAAAGACCTGCCTGTGGATATTCCCCAATTTTATTAAATGTCACCGTGCTGTCTCCAGCGTAAATAATTCTCTGCACGACCTACTCCCTTCGACAGGCATCTTTGCCATTGGCACTCTTATTTTATAAATGCTGTCTGTTCGTCACTGATCTTGTTTCCTCCTCTTGCCGCTTGGATGCGTCCAGCAGACGCCGAATGCGAAACAATACGGGAAGCATGGCAAACAGTGATGCAACGCCTGTTGCGACATTGCTGACCATCATGGTCACGCCTGTCGCTTCAGCTCCCATGGAGGTGAAATGTTGTAAAGCCCAAAGCACGGGAACGCGAAATACAAAGACTCTGGCGATGTTGAGAACCATCGCAAGCTTTGCATAACCATACCCTAAGAGCAACGCATTGACGGCAGAATTGATTCCAAGCATCACGTAGCCCATCATCTCGTATTTATGGATCTGAATGATCATGTCACAGAACACGGGATCAAATTGATTTCTGGACTTTGCAAAGAGCTCCGCCAGCCACGGCAGCCAATAGTAGATGCAAATCCAGCCAATCGCACCGATCACAACATTGATTGTCATCAGATTCCAAAAGAGCTTCAGGGTTCGCCCGTACTTCCCCGCGCCCCTGTTCTGACTAATGAGGGAGGATGCTCCGTCCATCGTTCCTGAATGAAGATTGGTCGTAAATCCTCCGATATTGTTTGATATTCCAAGTGCTCCGACCGTCAAGGCACCATAGAGCGCCGACATGGCATTTACAATAACCTTACCTGCGGCAAACAGGACCTTCTCCGCCGCCACGGGATACGAGAGCTGCAATATGGGCGCTATCGTCTTTTTCTCAAAGCTGATTGCTGAAAAGGAAAATCGAAAGGCGCCCTCATCCCTTGGCATGGACCATAGAATATATGCCGTCATCGCCGCATAGGAAATGAGGCTTGCCACAGAGATCATGACGACTCCCCATTGAAAGACATAGACAAAGATGGCTGACAGGCCAAGCTTAAGAATCACGACCGCCAGGTTTAGGTTTAAGATCTTTTTAGCATGCCCTCTGCTTCTTTCGATTGCAATATACACCGTGTTAAAAAAGCTGAGGACTAAGCTGGCAATTTCAACGCGAAAATATCCGACGCCGGCGGTAATTAATTCCTCCGGCGTCCGTAAAATTCTTAAAAAAGGGGTGGCAAATGGAATAAACAAAATTGCCACAAGGAAGCTCAAAAGGATGGTTCCGGCATAGAGCGTGGAGGTTCGGTGACGTACCATTTCATAGTCGCCCTGTCCATAGCTTTCCGAGATACGGATACAACCTCCCACGGCAAGTCCACTGCCGAGTGCCGTAATCATCGCCGTCACCTGCGTCAGACTGGAAATCGCCGAAACAGCGCTTGCACTGACGTGCGCTGCCATCAGCGTATCCATAATCTTAAAGATCTGCTGCATTCCCTGATACAACGCCAACGGTCCGCAGACGGTAAACAGCGTATGGAGCGTTGATGCATTTAAGACATATTCGCGAAAAGATTCGTCCTTTGCAGAAGCTATTTTTTCCATCACTTGATTGCCATTTCCGTTTCTCCGTCAAAGAGATATAAGCTCCGATACGGAATCGAGAAGTTCGCCGTAGTTCCAAGGGTCGCCGCATCATGCGGGTCCACCTTTAGAATTGCCTGTTCTTCTCCGATCATGACATAAACATTGGTAACGTCACCCAGCATCTCGGTAAGCTCCACTTCACAGCTTAGACGGTATGCCTGATCCAAATCCTCTAAGGAAATGGCTTCCGGACGGAATCCAAGGATGATGGCCTTCCCTTCATATTCCTTGACTCTGTCACCAAGCTTTCTGGTCAGATCGACCTCCTGCCCGCCATAGGACACCTTGCCATTTTTTACGACAGCCTTCGCGAAGTTCATGGGCGGCTCTCCAATAAAGCCTGCGACAAAAACGTTCGCAGGATCAAAATACAAATCATGCGGCGTGCCCACCTGCTGAATATACCCATCCTTCATCACGACAATTCTGTCCGCCATGGTCATCGCTTCCGTCTGATCATGGGTGACGTAAATGGTGGTTGCACCAATTTCCTTATGGATTTGCGTGATTTCAGAGCGCATGGTAACACGCTGCTTCGCATCCAGATTCGACAAAGGCTCATCCATCAAAAAGATGCCCACCTTTCGAATGATGGCTCGTCCCACGGCAACTCTCTGTCTCTGTCCACCGGACAGGGCTCTCGGTAAACGATCCAGGTATTCGGTCAGTCCCAGGATTTTTGCCGTCTTTTCCACGCGTTTTTCAATGACATCCTCATCCACTCCTTGAAGCGTCAGGCTAAAGGCCAGATTATCATAGACCGTCATCTGCGGGTAGAGCGCATAGCTCTGAAATACCATGGCGACCTCTCTCTGTCTCGGTCCCAGTTCATTCGCGCGTTTCCCATCGATCAAAAACTCTCCGCTACTAATCTCTTCAAGACCTGCGATCATACGCAAGGTCGTGGATTTTCCACAGCCTGAGGATCCCACAAAAACAATAAACTCTCCCTTTTCAATCTCCAGATTGAAATTGTGTACGGCATGGAAACCGTTGGGATAAATCTTATTCAGGTTTTTCAGCGTTAAGTATGCCATGTTTGTTTTGCATCCTCCAGAATTCTAAAAAACAGCTTCTTCATGCCAAGAAACATCAGATCAATGCCCATACAAAACAGTCCAAACACGATGGGCTCCACTCTCAAAAACAAAGTATCCTGATTACCGGTCATTGTCATTGCCGCCAGATTCACGGCATTGTATAGCGTATAGACAAAAAACGTTATCACAAATCCATAGAGCACGTTCAAGAGAAAGCTCAGGTATTTTTTCTTTGGAAACAGCATCCAGCCGTCGTTGGCATTCTCCGTAACAGCCATAAACCGAATCACGTTATTGACAAATAAATCCGTCACCAGGCCAATGGCAATACCAATCACAAAGAGCTGATCCAAAAGGCTTCCAAGATATCCACCCAGTCCCCAGATAAAAAAGAAACAGACGGCTGCGTAAAACCAGAATTTCACAAAAAGAATTTTCAGCCACGTCGGAAGCTTGAACCCCTTCGCGGATCGACCTGAGTATTTTGCGATCTCCTCCGCACTCACCTTGGGAGAGTTTGTGACGTCGGCACTGACCAGATCCTCCACTGCTTTTCTTTTTAACTTATAATAATCCGCCGCACTTTTTTCCTGCCCTGCCTGTTTTCCACCATTTGCGGCGCTTTTCTGCTTATCAGAACTCATATTTTGCCCGCCTTAATTGTCCTTTGCAATCTCAATTTCACCGAGTTCTTCATTTCCTTCTACTTCAATCGAGGTCTTGATCTTCTTAAGGAGCTTGGAATATACGGGAAGCAATACGACAAGCACGATGGTTGCAATCACAAAGATAACATGCGTGTTCAACATCTTATATGCCTTGTAAACATAGGCATTTTTCACCAGCCAGGCGACCACGTCGTTCCCTGCGGCAATTTCTCCTGCGATACGCCAGTTGATCTTCGACAAATAGTATTCATCACAGAAAACAATGATTCCCTGCATGAGAAAAAACAAAACCAGCATCGGCACGTTCACATTTTTCCTGTGAGGAAAGGAATTCAAAAAGGTCAACAGGGACAGCATGGAAAACAGCATGGTTGCAAAGCCCGTCAGCCCCATTCCCGTGGTATTGATCTGCGCGGTTGTATCAGAGATATTCCTCAGATTCAGGGAATAGATCAGGAAAGAAACCACCAATACGATAAACGCAATGGTCTGAGGTTTTCTCTTTAATGCCACGATTTTTTTTCGAAAAAACTCTTTCATATGTCCCCCTTAGGCTTTCACAATTCTGTTTCCTGTCGCCTGATCAAAAAAGTGCATTTTTTGAAAGGACACTTGGACCACGTCGCCCTTTTTATAATCACACCAGCCCTTAAACTTACAGGTAACGCGACTTTCGGCTTCCCCTGTCTTAAAATGACCGTGAACCAAGGTATTCATACCAAGATTTTCATTATCACTTACGTTGACGGGAATGTCACCGCCCTCCTGAATGTTCTCCGGGCGAACTCCCATGGTCACGTGCTTTCCCTGATATTCAGCCAAGAGCTGCTTTTGCTCAGGGCTCATGGTGACCGTAAAATACGGTGAAATCAGATGATCTCCGCTCACCAAAACCTGGAAGAAATTCATGGGAGGCAATCCGATAAAGCTTGCCACAAAGAGGTTCGCAGGCGTATCGTAGAGCTCCAGAGGCGTGCCAATCTGCTGTACGTGTCCCATGGACATACAAACAATTCGATCTGCCAGCGTCAGCGCCTCCGTCTGATCATGTGTTACGTAAAGCATGGTCGCGCCAAGTCGCTTATGGAGCAACAGGATTTCGCGTCTAGTAGAGCTTCTTAGCTTCGCGTCCAAATTGGAAAGCGGCTCGTCAAACAAGAAGAGCTTCGGGCTGCGCACGATGGAACGTCCCATGGCCACGCGCTGTCTCTGCCCGCCGGAAAGCTGGGAAGGCTTTTTGTTCAGCTGACTTGTCAGATCAAGAATCTCTGCCGCTGCCAATACCTTCTTGTGAATGACGTTCGGATCCTCCTTGCGAAGCGTCAGGGAAAAGGCCATGTTTTCATATACGGTCATATGTCCGTACAGTGCATAGTTTTGGAAAACCATCGCCATGTCCCTGTCCTTGGGAGGTGCTGCCGTAATGTCCTTTCCATCCAGCAAAAGCTTTCCGTTGGTAATGTCCTCCAATCCGGCGATCATGCGCAGGGTCGTGGACTTTCCGCAACCGGAGGGGCCTACCAGAACAATCAGTTCGCCGTCCTTCACCTCCATGTTAAAGTCATAAACCGCCTGCACCTTATTATCATAGATTTTATCTAAATGCTGCAACGATAATTGCGCCATGCTTTGTTCTCTCCTTCGTCTTCCCGAAAAGCTTAAGCCTTACTGCCCTGCATCTGTCCCATGTGCCTTTTCAGTGCGGTACACTTTTGAATGCCGATGACTGCGGATGCGATCAAACAAATTCCGGAGGCGATCAGATATACCACCACCCTGACGTACTGGGGTGTTTTCATGACCTGAACGATTTCTCCCGTCGCCTGCGTCTGCGCGGCATGAGCCAATCGAGGATAAATAAAGATTCTCACGAATTGTAAGGCTCCCACGACAATGGCCACGTAGGAATAATTGATTTTATAGCTTTTGCTGCCTTCGGAAATTAAAAATACGATCATCATAAAAAGCAAATTGTAGACAATGGAAATACCCACCAAAATAGAGTAATACCAGACTCCCACGTCTGATTTATAAATGCTGACAAAGAACAGTGCGTTCAACACTATGGACAGGATGGCCAGCGTGGAGGAAAGCTTATTCTTCTCATATCTCATTCTGTCGACGCGGACATACTTGTCATCTGCCGTCTCCAGCTTGTTTACCCTTGCGTCATTCATGCGGCTGCCTCCTTCCCTTTCCCGATCAGCTCCCGCTCGCCCTTCATCAGGCTTCTCTTCCAGAAAAGATTTACCACCAATAATACATCCAGCAAAAGAACAATTCCAAACAGGAAATAGTGAAGGTCAAACCAGAAGGTTGACTCCGTATACAAGGTATCCCAGGTCTCCGCATGCTCCTTCAAGGCTGCAAAATCAATCTGTAAAAACTTTGCTTTATAAAATTCAATTTGCAAGTGTGCCCATACACAAAAGCCAACGCCATAAGCAACATTAAGCACAATTGCAACATAATTTCCAACATAATACTTCCTGCGCACGTTCGTATTGGTCAAAAACAATACCAGCGCCACAAGAATCAAACCAATGGCAAGCTTCAAAAACAACTGATTGAAGCCCTGCATCTCGTAATATACATAGGATCCAGGCACCGTTGTCTGCGTCAGATCCTTCTTTCTCATTGTCGAATACAAGCTGTCAAACAGATCCGTCATAATACCCAGAGAATAGAAAAAAATCAACCCTCCGGAAATCAAATGAAACAGGCATAAAATTTTTTGAAAAACCATCTGCTTTTTATACATACAATTTTCTCCAGCCCAGAAAACCATTTA
>SVFO01000017.1:0-5239 GCA_015056795.1 Lachnospiraceae bacterium | reverse complement strand
GCGTACTCCTTCAAGCTTTCCCATGCCTGCTGCTTAATTGCAAGGTACTGCTTTCCGTGCCAATCATTCATGATGGTGCTTGCTGCTTCGCTAGCAGAAACGCCCGTTGCGCTGCTGTTCTCAGCAGTGGTGCCACGAATGATCACATTCAGAAGCACGTTGTTCTCCAGCTTGTTGGTGGAGAAGCTCTTGCTCAGCTCGGTATAACCCTTCAGGGTATCGTTATCGGTCTCAGAGGTAGGAAGCACGGTGGGAACGATGGTATACCACATGTTGGAATTCAGGGTCAGCTCAGGATGCTTAATCAGACCGAGGGAGATAGCGTTGGTTACGTTGTTCAGACCTTCCTTACCAACAGCCGTCGTGCACTCCATCTCGAATGCCTGCGTCTTGTTGAAGGAAAGGGTGGATCCAAGGTACTGACGAGCATAGTTGGTATAGTTACCCTTTGCCAGCTTCCAAAGATCTTCATAGTTCTTTGCAGAAACGTGAGGCATCTGCTTTCCAAAGAAATCAAAGGTATTTGCATCATCGCGGAATGCTGCGGGGCCATAGCTCATCAGAATCTGGCCTTCCTCGCTGTATGCATAATCAATGAGCTTCAGTGCTGCATAAAGCTTATCCTGATCATCGCCAACGCCAGGCTTGGAAATTGCCCAACCACCAGTCTTAGCGGATCTCCAGGACTCGGTAAATCTCATAAACTTCTCACCAGTGCCATCATCCCATCTTGCAACGGGGATCATCACTGCCATGTACTTCTCGCCATCCTGCAGCGTTCCGTTCTCGTTAAAGATCGTCTGCGTCTGGTTGTAATCGTAGCTCATGAATCCGAAGTCATCCTTCAGATAGTTATCACTCTTCGTAGTGATGTCGGAGGAGGATGCAACGAAGTCTGCTGCGATCAATCCTTCCTTTACCATGTCGTTCATGCGAAGGAGTGCCGTATAGGTAGCATCCTCGGTACGAGCGTCATGAAGCTGTCCTGCCTTGTCAAAGAACAGGAAATCCTGACGGGACTCAAGTCCTCTTACGCCAAAGAGAACGCCTGCGATTCTGTAAAGATCTGCACGACGGGAGTTGTTAGACTCCTCACGTGAGAACAGGCCCTGTACCTTGGTTCCGTTCTCGTTCAGGGTTGCAGAGTTTGCAACAACGCAACGAAGAAGAGCTACCATTTCGTCAGCATCCCAAGCGGCATTCTGACCAATGAACAGATTGGATCTGCTGGTGCCGTAGTATCCGTTGTATGCCTTGTCAATGTACTCACGAAGCATGTTTACTGCTTCCACGCCGCTCATGGAACCCTTTGCGTTCATGTTCGCAATGATGTTTCCTGCCGCGTCGTAATCCTTCTGAATCTTCTCTACGCCAGTTGCGTCTGCCTTCACAACCTCTACCTCAACCTTACCGCTGGTAGGCATGTAGGGCTGATATACTGGCTTCGCGGTCTTGTCGCTCTTAGAAGCGGTAAACTCGCCTTCGCCATCCAAAAGAGCTACAACCCAGTCTGCACGCATCAAAGGCATCTTCTCGATGTCATCCAAGCCGTCAAAGTAAGGGGAACCATAGATGGCGCCTGCGTCATCACCTTCTACGGAACCGGTCAGCGCCATGCGAACGATGGGCTTATCAGCAAGGAAGGCCTTTAAGTTTGGCATCATGTCAAGATACTCTGCAATATTGACTACCTGTCCAGCCGCGCCGCCCTGCTGAAGCTGCGTTGCACTTCCGGAAAACATGTCAACGGAAGCAAGTGTTCCTGCATCTGCGGTCCACTTTGTATAGTTGTCAGTATCCTTGTCACCCTCATACTTGTCTTCAATGGTAAAGTGCAGGGTATCCATAACCTCTACCCAGGTCGGTTTGAAGTCGCCGGTATGATAGGTTACGCCATCCGCAAGGGTTACGCCCTCCTTTGCAACGTCCGCGTCAAAGCGAAGACCCGTCTTTGCATTGTTGTAGCCACAAGCCATTCTAAGAACGGTGCCATCCTTGTAGGTCAGCTCAGCCACAACGGGAGTGTCCTCTCCTCCTTGGGTGGGATCGGTAGCCGTGGATGATTCTACTGCGCTTTGTGACGTTGCCTGATTTGAGCTTTCCGCGCTCTTAATGGCATCGTCGATTGCATTGCCTCCGCATGCGCTCAAGGTTACAAGCGCTGCAGCACAAACTGCCATCAGTCTTTTTAGAGCTCTCTTTTTCATAATGTCCTCCTTTAATTTTCTTTCAGCTTTCATGCCCCTAAAGTTCTTTTCTCTATTGTCATCCGGACAGTGACGTTATCCGGTGAACAATCCCAGTTACATGCGGTGTTTGTTTTATTCCTTTACGCCGCCAGAGTTGGTTCCCTTCGCGAAGTACTTTTGAATGAAGGGATAAATGATCAAAATAGGAATGACGGAACATACGATCAAGGCATAAATGACGGAGTCAGAAGCATACGCCTCTCTCCAGCCCGCCATCTGCTCAGGATCCTGAAATTCCTCAAGCTTCAATCTGATAAATACCTGCAGGGGATGCTCGTTGGAATCGCGGATCATCTGTCTCGCCCAATAATATCCGTTCCATCTCGAAATGGCAAAGAACAATGCCACGGTTGCGATGGTAGACTTTGTCATGGGAATATACACCTTTCCCAGAACCTGCAACTCCGTTGCGCCGTCCACGATGGCCGCCTCCTCAATCTCCGACGGAACACCTTCAAATGCGTTTCGAAGCAGGATAATGTTCATGGCTGCCATACCCATGGCGATCACCACAAGCCATTTATCATCGTTGATCCCGACCTTGGAAAAAATTCTCTGCGTAGCGAGATAGTTTAGGTACTGAGGAACCAGGCCTGCCGAAAACCACATGGTAAACACGAGGAAGAAATTAAAGGTTTTACGGAACAAAAGTCTCTTTTTGGAAAGGGCATAACCGCCAAGAATCGCTACGCCAAGTGCCCACAGTGTTCCAAAGAATGCAAGGAACAACGTGTTGGAATAGGAATTCCAAAACAGGTTGTCATTAAACATTCTCGAGAAGGCCTCGAACTGTATGTCCTTCGGGAACAGAACAACGGTGCCGTCCATGACGGGGTCATATCCCGAAAGTGCAGACGAAATGGCGTACACGAACGGGTAAAGACATGCCAGCGCAAAGACCGCCAAAAGCGTATAGCTGATCATCTTAAAAATCAATTCTGAGATCTCAAGTTTTCTTTTCATGCGTTCCCCCAGTTAGTACAGAGACGTGTTAGATGCCTTGCGGGCAATGGTGTTTGCTCCGATAACCAGAAGCATTCCGATCAGGTTGTTCATCATTTCCGCCGCCGAGGCAATTCCCTTATTATTTGACAATATGCCGTATCGCTGTGCAAACGTAGAAACCACGTCTGCGGTTACGTAAGTATTTAGATTATAAAGCAAAAGCACTTTCTCATAGCCAACGCTTAGCAGATGTCCGATTCTCGTGATTAGCATGATGACTACTGTGGAAAGAATGCTGGGAAGCACGACATATTTCATCTGTGCCATCTTGCCTGCGCCGTCAATCTGTGCCGCTTCGTAGCTTGTCGGAGAGATGGCGATGATCGCCGCAAAGAATACGATACTGTCATAGCCTGCCCCCTCCCAGATTCCCGTAATCTGATAAATGGCCCTGAACAGTCCCGGCTGGTTTAAGAGTCCCGCCTCACCGATTTCCTTACTGATCAGTCCAAGAGATACCAGTGCCTGAGAAATCACGCCCATGCCGTTCATGGAGGATGCTCCCTTGACAAGCATGATCGTCAGGGAAGTCATGACTACCGTCGACATGAACTTCGGCAGATAGGTCATTACCTGAAATACACTTCTCGTCACGTCCGAGCGAACCTCGTTAAAGAATAATGCAAGAATGATCGGCATCGGAAAGCCAAAGCACAGTCCATAAAAGGACAAAAGGAAGGTATTTCGCAGTGCCCGCCAAAACTCGGTTGAGAGATTGCTGCCCCCTACCAAAAGCTGCTTGAAATAGGAAAATCCCGTAAACAGCCTGTCTGACACCGGCAATATTTCGTCATATCTCTTAAAGCATCCCAAAAGCTCATACATGGGGAAATAACGCCAAAACAGGAATACCAAAATCATGGGAAGCAGCATCAAATAAAGACGCCAATCCTTTAGAATGGTTCTGCCCACGTGGAGCCAAAAATGCTTCTCTACGTCATCGCGCACGACCTGCTCTGGATTCTCCCGATAGGTTTGCGTTGCTTCGTCAAAGATTAAATAATCCGCTGCCTTCGCACTCATTGGATTTCCTCCCTAAAAATTTGATTCCCTCTCCGCTTCCCGTTCCTCCTGCATTCGAAGGAGGTAAGCCTTTTGATCCTCGAAAATGCCATCCTGTCTTCTTGCGATCCATAAAATCACGGCCGTAAAAACGTAAGACAAAGAATCCGTTGCATAAAAGGCCATCATTTCCCGCAGGCTACTTCCTAACAGGCCTGCCACTACCGCCCTTCCCGTCTGCATCAGGAACAGTGTCATCACCCCAAAACCCAGCGTCCATACGACATTTTCCCGAATCCTTTTTTCTCCGGCTGCCCTTCGCAGAAAAACCGCGCCTACGGAGAACAGATTTCCCAAACAATAAATTAAAATTTGCTTCGGTGCCGCTCCCATGCCAAGGCACAGGGCCAGGGCTCCGGCAACGGCCTGCAGCATCGCAAAGCCCTTCCACCGCATGATGACGATGGCCGTTAATGCTGCGGTTACGGAGACCGTGTAGAGCTGATCAGGGAACCATTTACTGGCCGCCATGGTAATGCCGAGCTCCGCGAGGAATGTCATTACCGTAAAGAAAAATAAGTCCAAACTGCGATATTGTTCAAAGCTTAAGCTTGGTCTCATTTTTCATCCTTTCCGCGGCATCGCCATTTCATAATGTAAGCGTTTTCATTTTACATTTCAACAATACCACGTTTTTTGTACGTTTACAAGAAAAAAATGAAAGATTTATCGCTACTTTCATATATTTTTCACGTAAATCGTTTCATTTTTTTCTTTCTGCAAAATTAAAGTTTTTCTTAGCTGGGTTGCTTTCCGATATAGGCCAGAATACCGCCGTCCACGTAGAGGATATGACCATTTACGGCGTCAGAGGCATCAGATGCCAAAAATACCGCAGGTCCTTGCAATTCCTCTGTTTTAAGCCATCTGTTGGCCGGGGTCTTTGCACAGATAAATTGATCGAAGGGGTGTCTTGAGCCATC
>SVFO01000016.1 GCA_015056795.1 Lachnospiraceae bacterium | reverse complement strand
AGGCAACCCAGCACCGCCCCGCGTCTTGTTTATGTTGCCTTTCCTCTTGATTCTTCCTCAAAAGGCAACCCAGCGCCGCCCCGCGTCTTGTTTATGTTGCCTTTCCTCTTGATTCTTCCTCAAAAGGCAACCCAGCGCCACCCTGCACCTTATTTAAGTTGCCTTTCTTCTTGCAACCCCGGGTTGTCAAATATAAACGGATCTACAAGCAGCGATTTTTGAAACAAACTTGCTCAACAAACAGCGATTTGTAAAACAAAAGACATCAACAAACCCCGATTTATCAAGGCAAATCACCCTGCCACATCAAATTTAACGGATAGAAAACAGGTTCCCATCCTAAGATTTTTCCACACAAATTACCAGGCTTCGTTGTCTGGCAGCTCTTCAATCGTCGGATCCAAGGGTTCCTCCCTCATGACGGTTCTCATGAAGACATTGAACTGATCACGAATGGCCTGTCTGGAATAGATGCGGGGATCGCAGAGATCATGGGAAACCCAGACGAGCTTGATGCCGCGCTCTCTCGCCTGCTCCTCGAATTGCCCGTGCATTGCCGTCAATGCCTTGCATCCCATATGCTCCCAGAGCATGACCATGTCCGCATTCATGCGCTCCACGTACTCCCAAAGCTGATCCACTAAGGTATAATAACCGCCGTGGGTATGATTTCTCATAATCATGTTTTCGGACAGATACGCCATGTCATAGTAGGCCTGCTCGCGATTCTCAGGCGTATCCTCCTCGGCGATCTCCTTCTCGATCACGCAGGAGAGCATGTCCGTCAGAGGTACCACGCCCCAGCATCGCACCATCCAATAGAGCATGTCAATGACATACTGAGGCTGCACGCCCCAAACGATGCAGCGGTGACGATACTCCGACGCCATCATGGTCTTATTTTCATATCCCTTGTGCACCAGCTTCATGATCTTCGCGTCAATCAGCGGGAACTCTGCGCTTCGGCCGCAGTTGCCCATGTAGTTGGTGTCATTATAGAGGGAAAACACGGCGCCAAAGAACTGGGGATAGGGCGTGGAATTGACATCAAGCCATTCCAAGCGATTTCTTGTCGTGTTGTTCACACGCTTCGCCGCCGCAAAATATGCCGTCCAGTCCCATTTCTCACCCGTTTTCTCCTCAATAAACGCGATGGCGCGCCGAATCTCCTCTGCGGCATATTCCTGCGTATCTTCGGCGCGGTGCCGAAGCGGTGACGCCATCTGATGTGTCGGGATGCCATACTGCTTTTCCAAGCGCTTTGCAATAATGCCATTACCCAGCATCGAACCGTCACAGGTCGTATTGACCTGCACGGCGCACTTTCCAGCTACGACAAAATCATCTTCAATCGAAACGCCTGCCTCTACCTCCGGCATGGGACACACGTCACCAGGAATTCCAAAGGCCTGGGCCACGTCAATGTAATGATCGTCGGAATGTTGATTGATCAGGTTTGCTGCAAAAAGCGTCGGAATTTCGCGCTGCAAGGCAATCAAATTCGGGAAGCCCATCAGATACGAGGTCATCGCGTTCTCATCCACAAGCACGCACTTATCCGAAAACTTCTTATCGTTCCCGCACCTTCTGTCTGCGCGCAGGCACTGCTTAACGATGCCTGCCACCTCATAAGAGACGTAACCCATGCCAATATGCGTGATCCGAAGAATCTCATCCCTTTGTCCAATGGTAAATTTATCGATCATATGCGGTACCGCAAGGAAATTTACCATCCAGCGATAGCGGAACAGTCCCTTGAGGAACCCCTTTCCCATGGATACGCCCATCATGATCTTCCAGGTCGCCAGCCACTGCCCAAAGTCATACATCGTATCCTTGAAGCCTCGCCATTCTCGTCGTTTTCGAACCTTCCCCGTGTTATATAAACATCCCAGTAGCTGATCGCCCGGGAGCTTTTTTTCATTCTTTACCGTTTCCATCCTGATACCCTTTCTTAACTGCCAACGAGAATGACTCTTTTTGGCATCTTTTCCGTTTTCTTCCCCATAAAAGTAACCTCACAAGGAACAGCGTCCCCCTGACGCTAAGCTCGATGCACATGGCAAGCCATGCCCCCCTCAGGCCATAAAGGCTTCCAAGATAATATGCCAGCGGGATTCTCACCGCCCAGGTGCTGACTAAATTCAAGGCACTCGAAAGCAACGTCTCGCCCGCTCCGCGGAAAACGCCTGCTGCCACTATGGACGCTCCGTACAAGGGCTCGGCAAAGGCTTCGATCCGAAGCACCATGGCTCCCAGCGCCCGAATGTCCTCATCCGGCGTCAAAATCCCGATCATCTGCGGTGCAAAGCACCACATGACAATACCGCTGGCCCCCATGATGAGCATTCCAAGAATCGTGGCAAGCCACCCAAGACGCCTTGCTTCCCCTCTGCGTTTTGCTCCCACGCACTGTCCGATGATGGTGGTGGCCGCCACGCCGATTCCAAAGCCCGGCATGTAGCAAAGGCTCTCTGCCGTGATGGCAAAGGAATTTGCAGCGACCGAAATGATACCAAAGGGCGATACGATTCTGGTAAATGCCACGTAGGCAAAGCCCATAATGATATTGTCTATGGCCACGGGAATGGTGATCTTCAGGGACATGGGCAGATCCTTTTCCAAAAACTCCCGAAAGCTGAATTTCTGATCGTGTCTCCCCACCAGGGAAAGCGACCGCGACTGAAAAAACAGCACGTAGAGCATGACTGCTGCGATAATCACGTAAGCAAATGCCGTGCCAAGGGCGGCACCCAGAACGCCAAACACAGGGATCAGCATGGCGTTAAAAACAACGTCCAGCGCGCACATGATCACATTTAAGATACTGGGGAGCCTTACGTCGCCGCTGGACTGGATCATGCCCTGCGAGGCATGAAGCAATTCTCTGATCGGGATGGACAGGGCATATACCAGAAAATACGCAGTAGCATCCCTTCGGATCTCTGCTTCTCCTCCCATCAACACAGGGAGCGGTCCACTAAGAAGGACTCCGATCCCCATGAGAACGAGGCTAAACAGAAAGGCACTGACCAGCCCGCCCCTTACCATCTGCCTTGCGCCCTCCTCGTCATTTGCGCCGATCCTGTGGGCAACGCAGACGTAAAACCCTACGGCAGCCGCCGAGGTGAGACCTCCAAAAAGCCAGGTCGTGCTTGACACAAGCCCAATGGCGGCGGAGGCATTGGCTCCGAGCCGTCCCACCATGGCCGCATCAATATACTGCATGATGATGGAGGAAAGCTGGGCAAGAATTGCCGGTACGCTAAGCCGCAATATTAAAATTATCTCTTCCCGAAGGCCCAGATTCCCGCCATTCCGGATGGCTGCCAGCGGATCCTTCGGCTTTTCATTTTTTGTACTCATCATCGCAACAAAAGCAAGCCCTTAATTGGCCGCAGTTTCGTCCTGTTCCGTTAATTGAAATACCATCGTTACGGTTCCCTTGGTATTGGTTAATTCCAAAACTTCGCCGTCGAGAGTGACGGTCATTTTCTGATCCGTGTCATTAAAACTGATCACGTAAGTCCCGTCCTCATTGGAAATGGTTCCTGCATGGGATTTCCCGTTTAGCTTAATCTCGCAGTGCGTGCCATCTTCGCAAGTAAATTCCGGCGCCCTCAGTCTCACGTCCGGAAGCAGCTCCTCCGCCTTGGAAGTCTTTCCATTGACCGTAAACTGCACCAAAGACCATTTTGCAACCAGCTCCGGCGCCACCGACGTTTCAGATTGCACGGCCTTTCCATTTCCTGCCTGTCCGCTTCCAACATTCCCGCAAGCACCCAAAAGGCTTCCCATCACCATGACGCCACACGCCAACAGTAACAGCTTCCGCTTCATTCGATCTTCCATCCTTCCCCTACTTTCGAAGCTTCTTGATCTCTATGCTCTCGATAAAGGCCTGCACTCTGGTGCGCATCTGCCCTTCAGAGGAACGGATGTTATAGGGTCTGTCCACGGAGAGCACGGGATAACCAAAGTCCTCACGCAGGGCCGTGGTGCCTGTCAGGCGCTCGTATGCCCAGGGATCGCAGAATTTCACCTGATTATAGATAACACCGTCCGCATGGAATTCCTTCGCCAGCTCCGCCACGTAAGCCTTACGCCCGTAAACCTTTTCCATGTTCATCTGGCGCGGACACTGGCCGTGATAGACATAATGCTCGCAAACCTGCGTCAGGGCATCCCGGTCCTCCGTCAGCGCAATCGGATCCCTGCCCGGGAACGAGCCAAAGCAATACCTGTCTGCGCAGACATAGGCGCCGCATTCCTCAATCAGCTTAATGTACTCGGGATCATCCATCTCCGATCCAACCACCACAAGCCTTGCGCGCCATTTCTTATCGTCCGGCTCTCTGGTCCTTAGCTCTTCCAAGGTCTCCTCCAATTTGTCAAGGAGAAGCTCCTTCGGGCAGACATAGGTTGCAAGTGTCAACACCGCAAACTCGTAGCCCGTGATCCTCGGCTTTTCCTCCTTACGAAATTCTCCAATGGCACGGATCAGCTCGCAAACCCGGTTATGTACCTCCACGGCCTTCCGGATCGACTCGTCAGATACGTCGATGCCATAAACCTCGGAGAGCGGTTTCAAAATATGGTTTTTGCATTGCAATGTAAGGAGCTTTACGCCGTTATCGTCCGCCTTAAAGGGAATCTCCATATGCTCATAAAAGAACCTTTCATTCCCCTCCATGGCATGCAAAAGCTCCATGTTCTCAGCGCATCGGTTCATCATGGTGCAGCCGTCCGGTGCGATCAGGCAATCTGCAAAATTATAACCGCCCTCCACGGCGCGCTCTAAGATCGCCCGCACCGTCTCACAAAGAAGATTTGTCATGTAATAGGAGGCGATGTCCATGGATCCCGTGTTGGGTGCAAACAGCCGCACGCCAAAAGAGTTACCAAGGTTCATCAGGGGCTCCGGAGTATTCTCGCACAGATAGGCTACGCAGATCCGGCCCTCGCTCTTTGCCTCCTGCACCAGGTCATTGTTTGCCGATTGTAATAAATTCTCAAAATAATACAAATGCTTTAAATCTCTCATGCTAACCTCACGTATTTCATCGTTGTTGGCTTATGTATGGATCTGTTTATCCCCTCTTAAGTCTTGCAATCTCGTTCTCGTATTCCTTTTTCCTTCGAACCAAATCATCCAGCGCATACTCCGTATTACGGATCATGTCACGATATTCATCAGCCGTATACAGACCACTCCTTCCACCGTTTTTCACTGCAGAATTCAGATTGCTCCTAAAATCGGACAACGCCCGTTCTTTATCTTTTATGCCATCCTTTACATTGTCTAGCAGTCCCTCATATCTTCTGATCTCAGCATCATCCCGGTGATGATCCGAACCGGAAGAGCTCTGCGAACCAGAGGAAGAGGAATAGGTATTCTGGGACGTGGAGGAATAGGTACTCCGGGGCGTAGAGGAATAGGAGCTTGTAGAGGGCGAAGAGCTGCTTGTCCTGTAATAAGAAGATGATCCCCGTCTCTTTCTCTTGGAAGAACCGGATGCAAGATTTATGATGATCACTACAGCGCCAACTAAAATGATCGCCCACTTGTGTCGCAGCACTAAAACGGCTAGATTTGAAAAAATCGCTGCCAAGAAAAGCCACGAAAAGCCTGACTTGGTGCTTGCTTCCTTTGTCAGCAAAACGGCACTACCAATCGTTCCCACCAAAAGAAGAAGGAGAAAAACGATGGCTATGATTCCAAGAACCGGCTTGGATCCGTCAATAGAAATCAGAAAGTCGATCACTAAACGTGCTGACAGTGCACTCTGGTTGATGGAAAGGATCAACATTATAATCCCCAGCGCTATGAGAAGGGCTGCCAGACAAAGAAGCATCCTTCCCTTGGCCTTCCCCAACGCATTTTTGAAAAACCGGATCACCAAACAAAAAAAACTTGCCGCAAAAAGTCCCCATCCAAGCGTTCGCAGGCCCTGCGTAAACGCCGAAGATTTCAGCTTGGAAGCGAAGAACACCTCCAGGATTCCTCTAAGTAATACCACAAATGCCAGGCCCAGGGCCAGGCCTTTATCAATTGTAAAGGACTCGTCATTCTTTTTCATCTGAAATTCTCCCCCCAAATTTTCGTATTTTTCAGTTATACACTGGCTTATGTATTCTGATCAAAGCTTTCGTATCCTTCATATGTTTGACTTACTCATTCCTTCATGCTAAAATGAATGCAAAATAAAGGTTGGCATACATCCCATACAAAATATTTGCCAAAAACACTTGCTTCCTAAAGGAGGATGCCATGCAGGAAAATCACGAAATTCATGATCATCACGAATGCCATGATCATAGCCACGAGAGCCATGACCATCATCACGAAAACCATGACCACAGCCACGAGAGCCATGACCATCATCACGAAAACCATGAACACAGCCATGAGAGCCATGACCATCATCACGAATGCCATGACCATTCATCCAAGGAGACTTCCGTCTCACGAGAAGAGCTTTTAGCGCTCCTGTCCTATATGGTGTCTCATAATCAGCACCATGCCGAGGAGCTGTCCGAGCTCGCCAAGCAGGCAGATGGCACTGCCAGGGAAGCCCTGACGAAGGCGATTTCGCTTTTTGATGAAGGAAACAAACAGCTAGAGCTTGCGCTGGATGAAATGAAAAACCATGCATAAGGAGAACCGACATGTGTCTTTCCACCGTATATCTTGTCAAATCAAATCAGGAAAAGGAACTGCTCTGTAAAAATGTTGCATCCATCACCAGGGAAAATAATCAGCTAATCCTAAAAAATGTCCTGGGCATACCGACCACGGTCAAGGGCGAAATCGCACACGTGGATCTCGTGGAGAACTTTGTCTATGTCCGTCCCACGGAGCAAGCATAAATAAACCTTTGAGCCATTTCTTTCCATTCAGCTTTATATGATTTTAAACCTTACATTTTTAGCCTTAGCATTCCAGGCTTAATCGTTTCCTTGTTTTATCAATCTTAGCCTTAGAATAGTTTTGCCCTCTCTGTCAGTACCTGCTGCCTGGCATCAGCCTTCTTTTCCTGCTTTCCAAAGTGGAGCTCCCGAAGTCCCTCGACCTCATTACAAATCTCGCGAATGTCACAGACGGAGCATTCCGTCGGCAACCCTTTTTGAATCTTCGAGAGAGAGTTTCGGATCTCTACGGCAATCCTTCCCTCCTCGGAAAGCTTCGCATAGTCAAATCCCTCAGCAGTGATAAAGCTTACCCGAACGGCAAGAACGTTCGGATTTTTCTTATAATGGGAAATAAAGGTATTTCCCATCCGTTCGAACGAAATTCCGTCCTGCAGGGCCTTCTTGGAAACACGTACCGGCTCCCTTGCCGACTGCCCCGAGGTACGCATCATAAACCCCTTCCCATAGACATGAAACTTTACAAAATCAAGGTCCTGTAAGAGTTTGAGCGTTCGCCCCGAATCGGCCTCCCGTTCTAAATCGGCCTCCCGTTTTATGTCTGCAGATTTCAGGCTTTCTTCGAGCCCCTCTTTTTCTTCTTGTCCTCTTACCAATATCTCGCAAATTCTGGCGTAGCTTACGTTTCCTTGAAGCTCCTGCAAATCAGGTCCATAAACCACGATTTGATCCTTTACAGCCATCGGTTCTTCTGCCGACGTCTGTTCTTTTACAGGCGCCTGACCTTCCGTTTCCTCCCCGCCTGCAGAATTCGCGGGGCTCCCTGCAAACAGCCTTGCATTCTCCGTCACACAGGTCAGGTTTGCACTCATCGTCCTTCCGCCGCCCAATTCATACGCGACATCCTTCTGAAACAGGATCTCAAAGTCTGCATTTTCAGGCCATGCCTTCCCCTCATCATAGGAATGGCACGCCATAGGCATGCCACTTAGCAGGTCTCTTACGCGAAGAATCATGGAATCATATAATTGCATCATACCCGTCGCCCCTTATTCCTTCGCCAATCCCTTTAAATACCCTTTTCTCTCATACATCTTTCTGTCCGCCCGCACAAACACGTCATTGTAGCATTTGTCGTCATATGGCTTGAATACGCCCATCCCGCTTGAGACCACGACTCGTCCTTCCTCCTGGTTGTTCTCGATCTCCTCCTCGAACGTCAGAAGCAGACGATTTCTGTCCACATAATCACGCCCCTCGAGAATCACAACAAACTCGTCTCCGCCGATACGGTAGAGGGGGCTGTGCGTAAACTTCCCGCTGATCTCATGACAGGCCTGCTTAATGTATTCATCTCCGGCCTCATGTCCCCGCGTGTCGTTGACCCTTTTCAGGCCATTCAAATCAAATACAATCACGCCAAAAGCCTTCAGGGATCCGCTGACTAATTCCGAGTCTATCTCCGTCTCCTTTTCCTGATACGCCAATTTGTTATGCGCACCCGTCAAGGCATCAAAATACGCCATCTGCTTTGCAGAATCCATTTCTTGCGTATGCTCCGTCATTTCGTCGGAGTAAACGAAGGTATGAATGACGCAGGTTGCCAACAGGCATCCAACGCCATAAAGCGGCAGCAGGGGCCAGACAGACTGCAGGACAACGAAGGTCATCATGACAATGCCGGATATACCTATGGCCCTGTAACGGGATCTGGCAAGACCGCTCAGCCTATATGCAATGATCAGCGTGTAAGCAGAGGTCGCCAGGAACAGTCCGACCTGCGCAATTAACAGGATAAATCTTGCCCGCCCGGGAAAATATTGCCCCTGCTCATCAAAACCAAACGCGATCGGCGTATAAAAATTAATGCCAAGCATAACGATCGAGTAGACTGCAAGAAGATAACCCGCAATGAGCAAAAGCTTCTCAAAAACACCTTTATTTTCCAAATAAGAAACTACAAATCTGGTCCACAAGAGCAGGGAAGCCACCATCAGAAGGAAGTAAATGACTGTGTCAACGTAAGTCAGCGCGACGTACTGCAGGTCATATAGGATTCCCCACAGGGCGTCCGTGATCAGGTACGCCATGATGACAATCAGGAACCGGCGATACCTGCTTCTTACCATGGGCCTTCTTGCATTCTTCTGGTTTTTCAACGCCGCATAATTAATGATAAGAATCACTACTAGTGCCAGCATTCCAAAGCTTGCATAATACATAAACGCTACCTCCGTCAGCTGTCCGTCAAGCCATTTTCAGGCCCTTTTGCCTTGCAAATTCTGCCGCGCCAAGCGCCCCCATGAGCTGGGGATCCACCTTCAGCTCAATGACCTTGATCTTTAAAACCTTTTCAATCGCGGCCTTTAATCCGTCATTCTTTGCGCAGCCGCCCGTCAGCGCAATACTGTCCACGGCTCCCGCTTTCTTTGCCATGACGAAGCAGCGCTTTGCCACCGCCATCTGAATGCCTGCCGCGATCTCCTCCATGGGCTTTCCCTCACCGACAAGACTGATGACCTCCGACTCCGCAAACACGGTACACTGCGCCGTGATCGGAATCACGTTCTTTGCCTTAAGCGAAAGCTTTGAAAACTCCGGAAGCTCCATCTCAAAGGAGCGCGCCATCGCCTCATAAAAGCGCCCCGTTCCTGCCGCACACTTGTCATTCATCGCGAAATTCTTGACGGTTCCGTCCGTATCCACGGCAATGCCCTTGACGTCCTGACCGCCGATGTCAATGATCGCCTTAACGCTCGGATCCGTCACGTGCACGCCCATGGCATGGCAGGAAATCTCCGATACGTTTTCATCCGCAAAGGGCACCTTGTTTCGTCCGTAGCCCGTACCGATCAGGTAAGTCAGATCCTTCGAATCCTGAAGGCCTGCTGCCGTAAGAACCTCCTGCATGGCGCTTCTCGCCGACTCCTCCGCGCGAATTTTGCTGCGGATCGTCGCAGACGAGACCATTTTCCCCGTCTCGTCCAGGATCACCGCCTTCGTATAAGTAGAACCCACGTCACAACCGCCAAAATATTTCATGAACTACTGCTCCGTTTCCATTCATTATAAATTCAATCATATATAGTACGATATCGAAACCAATTTTACTGAAGATAGGGAGCCGCTTCCTCTTCGGTGATCAAGCCCTCCTGCACATATCGATTGATTCGATTTCTGCAGACCTCTAAATTGGATTCACTTAGGTTTCCTGAAAGAATCGCTTCCCCATTCCATTTTAACGCAAGCTTAATATCAGATGTCGTTCCCTCTCCAAGTTCATATAATTGACCCAGGACAGCCATGCAAAGAGCCTCTCCTGCTTCTGCCCCAGCCTTGGCATACGGGAACGAACTCTTTTTATCGTCTGGATAAAAACGGAAGGTCAAGAACCGAAGGTCATCCTTATCCAAGGTTGCGCCAGCATCATACGCCTTGCTAAGCCAATTGAACGCTTCGTCCTCATTCTTCGTCGTTCCCTTCCCCTGACGGTAATACTGCCCCAGGTATTTGTACAGGTTCATACTTTCATATCCTGTATCCGCACATTTCAGATACCAGGTAAAGGCTTTTTCTTCCTCATTATTCTTACGATAATAATCTGCCAGATGTGCCATAGCATAGTTATATCCCAATTCCGCCGACTTCAAATACCACTTAATCGCTTCTTTTTCATTTTGTTCTATGCCCTCAGAGCCTTTTTCAAGCGCCTTTGCATAATCATACATGGCAAACTTATCCCCAGCCACGGCGCCTTTTGCAAACCAACTATTTGCCGCAACAAGGTCTTGTTCTGTCCCCTCACCGCCTCTATACAAACAGCCAACGAAATACATGCAATAGGAATTCCCGTTTTCCGCACCTTTTAGAGCCCATTTAAATGACTCTTCAACATCTTTCTTGACAGAAAGATTCTCAAAGTAATAAGCTTTCGCCAATCTCTCCAATGCATAGGTATTATTTCCCTCCGCAGCCTTGAGATACCATTCTAATGCCTTCTGATCGTCCTTTGCCACTCCCCAGCCATTCTCGTAATATACGCCTAATGCCTTTTGTGCGCTCAAATACTCCAAATATGCTGCTTTTTCGAAGTAAGAGAAGGCTTTTTCATACTCCTTCAAACCTTCACAGACTGCACCCATGTTATAAATACATGTTGCGCTTCCAAGATCTGCACCCCTCTGATACCATTCCATGGCTATGTCTTCGGCTTTCTGATTTCCTTCCGGCAAGACTTTACCAGTGCCATAGAGTAATCCGATATTGGCATAGGCATCAACGCAGCCATATTCCGTAGCCTTGTCATACCACTGCCTTGCCATGTCATAGTTCGGATTTTCCGTGTCCGCTTCTTTACCTTTTCCCTGATATCCGTTATTATTGTAAAGTAGTCCTATCTGGTACGCAGCAACGCCATATCCTGCATCCGCTGCTTCCTTAAAGAAGTCATACGCCTTATCCAGATCCTTCGTGACATTGCCCCCTCCATTAACATAGATCTTTCCGGCATATTCCATGGCTTCATAGCAGCAAGCCCTATCATTTTGTTCCTTTACGGTGTCATTCGCCTTCGTGTACAGACGAATCGCCTCTTCATAGTCACTGTCAAAGCCATAGCCATATTGCTTCATGATGCCACACCAGTAAATGGCATTGGGAGAGCCAGCGACCGCCATCTTTTCGAGCGCTGCGTAGGCCTCGCGGAAGTGGTCACCTGCCTTAACGTCTTCACCCATGGAGCGGTATGTTAAACCGATATTATATTCCTGCATAAAGCGGTTTTCCGTGCTGTCCATGGTCTCTGTGATCTTTTCAAAATTTTGGATGGCAGCCTGCTTATCCTCTGCGAAGTCTGCCGTACCATTTTTATACAATAGGCCCAATTGATTATAAGCCAAGGCAACGAAGTGCTGATCCTGGCTCTCGTCAATCACATTGTTGAGATATTTCGCAGCCTTTGTACCGCTGATTTCCTGTTTTGCAAGACCGACCTTCACAATCAATGCGCGGTAGTAATCTGCCTCCACGCAACCGTTGTCCAAGGCTTCATTATAGAGCTTCCAAGCCTTCTCCGAGTCAGCCTTGACGCCATATCCTTTCTGATACAAATATCCTAATCCAAGGCGGCAAAGATTGCTATCCTTGTCAACGCCTTGCTCGTAATATTCCTTAGCTGCCTTATAGTCATAGGCTCTCGTCTCGATCAGCCCAAGGTAATAGTAGGCGTCCACCACGCCTGCCTTAACTGCCTGTTCGTAAATTTCCTTAGCAGCCGCGTTATTTTCTGTGCCTTGCTCCGTATAAAAGAGGGTATTATAGCCTGATGCCATAAGCTCTTCCTTGTTCGGTCCTCGAAATTTAAGGTAGGCCAAAATTCCTCCCGCGATTAGCAATACGGCAACCGCTGCCACGGCGATCCATACGCCTGCCTTACTCTTTTTCTTTCCTGCGGCGTTCGTAGCGGCTTTAGAATCCTTCGATCCAGCCTTCTCTGAAGGACTCGTTCCGCTTTGCGACGCATTCGCACCTGACGCCTCCGTTTTCGGGCGATTTAAGTTCGCTTCCACGTAATTACGCAGTGCGTCTATGTTTCTCTCCAAAGGCTTTGATACGGCGTCAAGCCAATGCACTCTGGTAAGATAGTATTCCAATTCATCATTCATGTTGCCCTCGGTCAGGCGGAAAGGCACAATCGTCTTATTGGCGTTGAAGGCCAGCGCCACCTCGTTCATAACCTGTCTGGAGGCGTTGGATTCATCCGTGTAAATCAGGACGAAAATCTTCGCCTTATGAAGTGCCTCCTTGATCGCGGACACCCATTCCTGTCCGGGGAGAATGTCCCTCGGTGCATACCAACAGCGGATCCCGTGCTGTTCGAAGTTCGCAACCACCGCATCTGCCACGTTTTTATTTTTCGTAGAATAACTGATAAAGACGTCCAGCCCATTGTTTATGGCCTTTGTTTCCTGCGTCGCCTCGCTTGCAGCTGTTGTCGCCCCACTTGCTGTCGTCTCGCTTGCAGGTGTTGTCGCCTCGCTTGCTGTCGCCCCTTGCGCGGTCTCCTGTTCTTCTATGGTATCATTCTTTTGTTCTGTTTCCATTTAGGTTTCCTCCTCACGTAATGGTTTTTAGGCCACACTTATCTAAATTATAATGAGTTTTCACTAAAGATGCAATGACTTTTCTGGGTAAATATCGTGCAAGAGATAGCGCACCATCCTGTTTCTTACAAAAGCGTAAGATTTCTGTAAGGAGATTCGATGGCGTTTCCCAGAAAGGCATGATATCCTAAGCTTACAGACAAGGAAATGATGTGCCTTAAAGGAAACAAGAACCGAACAAAACAAGAGACATGCCTTAAGGGAAACAAAAACGGTACAAAGCAAGAAAGCAGGAGGAAGAATCGATGAGTGAAATGATGAGCAAGAAGTACATGAACATCCCCATGGGAAGAGAATTATACAGCCGTGCAAACTGCCAGGAAATGGCAAAAGAAATTGCCGGTGAGGAGAAAATCACCGGCATGTCCTTAAGTCAGCTTTCGTGCGAAATCTTCGCACATGCATATATTTATTACAATTTCAGATTTGTTCCGAAGTTCCTTCGCAGCGCAAAGATCGTAAAGTCCTTTTACAACAGCGTTGCCAATGGCGTTGACCTTGAGGACAATGGCGACAAGTGGTATCGCAGAATTGCCTATCGCGTGATCTGGATGTTGCCTGCACTTGCTTAATCTCCTGCTGCGTCAATTCTAATCCCGTACTGGATTTTCCAGTCATCCTAATCCCAGTCCCAGCTTTTCAACTACCCTAGTCCAGCCTCAGCCTTTTCCAGGTCTCCGGACTCAGCGTTTTCAGCTCATCAATCACGACAACGCATTCCGGCTTAACGTTTTGCATCACTTGAAGCATGTATTCCTCGGGGATTGCAACGCAGCCGCCGGTAAAGGGCTTGATCTTTCCAGTACAGTGTAAAAAGATCGCACCGCCAACCCCAGGGACACAATCCTCATTATAGCTAATGTTCAGGCAATAGGTATATTCGGGATCACATTGAATCAAATGCTCCGTATTGACGTTTTTCACGTCAAGCCCAGGATACTCTTTGATGCTCACGAGCTGATTATAAGCATATCCCTCCCTCGGATCACCCGACCAATAATCATCCTTCGTGACCTGATGATACGGCAAGGCGCATCCCGGATCCGCCGCAATTCCGAAAGCCGCGTTAAAGTGGTAGGTTCCCTGCGGCGTCTTTTCATCGCCCTCTTTGGTCTTGCCAAGACCCTTCTTTCCGATATAGCCGGGGGTAGTCATGATTTCCTTCCACTGCCCACGTGCATCCTTTTCATGCATGGAAACATATGCCGTTGTCTGTCCCACGGCGGCAACCACAAAAAGCTGCGTTGCCTCCTTTTCTTTTCCGAGCTGCGCCACCCATTTAGGCGAATCCTGATAATCCATGTTCTCCTTTTTCAATTCTTGAGCGCTCCCCATGATGGAAGAGGTAAGCGTTATTAACAATGATATGATCGCAATTAGTTTATTCACTATCTTACTCCTCGACTACAAAAAGACAAGCTCTTAGTAGCGCAGCCGTTTCGAAGCCATATGATAGTCCGCGTCCGTGCCCTCAAAGTACATGGTTCCCGACCTACATTCCTTACAACCAAAGGCTTGTTTTGATCACACCTGCAGCATATACCTTAAGGCCTTCGCTGCGCCCAAAAGCACCGGGGCGTCCGGCGGTAAGTCGAAAATCGTTTTCCCTAAAATATCATTTTTTGCATGGGCGGGGTCGCTGGGAATGATACTGAGAAGCTCCATTCCCCGAAGACTTGCTTGTGCCAAATCCTCCCCCGTTGGATTGCCTGCGGCCTCATTCCTTGTCATCTCTGCCGTCTTGGCATCAACGTAACTTAACAGAAGCTCGGGATCGTCCATGCGATTCACGATCACGCCGCACCTTTCATAGGAAACCAGCTCATCCGCCACCTGACGAATGGACTCGATGACCTGCATCCCTTTTTTACTTCCGTCCGTCACCAAAAATAAGTGTGTCACCTTCTCCATGACCCTGCGGTTGACCTGCTCAATCCCGGCTTCGCCATCGATCACAACATAATCAAAATCCTTGCTGATCATCTCAATGACTTCTTTCAGATAGGCATTTACGGCACAGTAGCACCCCGCACCCTCCGGCCGTCCGATGGCCAAAAAGGCGATGTTTCCGGCCTCCACCAGAGCATCAAAGATGCGATAGCGGACCTCGCCGAGAAGCTCAACGGCCTCCTTCCCGGCGCCCTGCGCGGCCTTTTCGATAATTGCAAGGCGAAGGTCATCCAGGGTTTCCTTGACCTCCACGCCAAGCGCCGTAGCAAGTCCCACGGCCGGATCCGCGTCGATGGCCAGGATCCTTGCCTCCGGATTTTGTTCACTTAACAGCCGCACAAACGCCGAGCAGAGCGTCGTCTTCCCGACGCCGCCCTTCCCAACAAGAGCTAAAATCTTGGTTTTTCTTTCCATGCTCTACCTGTCATCCTTGTTTTTTATCTCTGGGAACCAGATTACCTCCGCTTGACCCGTCACGTGTTCCCCGATCATTTTTTCCATGAAGATCATGTGATACCAGTGCTGAAACTTATAGCCGCAGTTTTGGAAGGTCCCAACCAAACGGTATCCCATGTGCTCATGAAACCTTGCACTGTTCGCGGTCAGGTACTCGTCCTCCGTCTCGGGATATCCGATGCAGGCATATAAATTCAAAATCCCCATCTGCTTCAAACACTCCTCCAGATGCTCATATAGGAGCCTTCCAAGCCCCGCCTTTCGCGCGTCCCTGTCCAAATAGATGGTAACCTCCGATGCCCAGTGATAGGCCGCCCGCGGGTGAAAGGCTCCCGCATAGGCATACCCTACGATCCTGCCGCCTTGCACGGCGACAAGATAAGGATATTTTTCCATAATCGAAGACATCCTACCCTGAAATTCCTTCAGGGTAGGCGTCTCATACTCAAACGTTATGGCCGTGTTCTCCACGTAATATTGATAAATCTCTAGCAGCCGCTCCGCATCCTCCAGCGTTGCAAGCCGTACCTCTGCCTGAGGCTCTAGTCTTTCGTTCATGTCCTTTTTTCAATCCTCGTAAAACGACTATTTGCTTCTCACGCATCCTTTACAGATACTTCACCAGCTGATCCCTTACGCCATCCAGCCAAGGATCTGCAAGGCCGAAGTTCATGCCGTGATGTGACCATGCCGCACGGTGAATGCCAAACTTTTCCAGAGCGCTGTTCATGTCCTTGTACCAAGCAAGCGCATCCTTCGGGTCTGCCAAATCTATGACGCCGTACTCGCCGCAATAAAGGGGCACGTTGTACTTCTCGGCAACCTGCAGGGCGGGCTGCATGAGGTTCTCAAAGTAAGCGCCATTCATCTGCTCCGGCAGCGTATCAGGGAATTCGGAATCAAAATCATGTCCAAAGAATTCCTCAGATCTGGCCTTATAGGCTGCAACCGTTCCGGGATAGGAGAACTTCCACTTTTCAGGGTCTCTGGGCATGCGATCCACCCAGTGCGCGCCCTGATGCGTAAAGGCCAGCGGGCTGTAGCAATGGAAGGTAAACACAATGTTCTCATCCGCAGGAGGATCCAGCAGCGTCAGTCCATAAATGCTGTCGTTGTAGATGCCGCCAACGACAATGCGTGCTTCCTTATCGATCTCACGGATCGCCTTGATGGTTCTCGCGGCGATCTTGTTCCAGGGGTCCGTAAATTCCTTGGAGGTCACTTCATTTAAGAGCTCAAACAATACAAAATCACGATATTTTCCATACCTTGTCACAAGACATTTCCAAAGCTCCACATAGATGTCCTGAAGCTTTTCCTGATAAAAGAACTGGCAGTTATTCGCGTCATCGAAGACATAGCCATGGGCCTTGTGAAGATCAAGCACCATGCCAAGACCATACTTTTGGCACCATGCGATAGCCTTGTCAATATACGCGAGACCATCCTCCTTCATGGTTCCGTCTTCCTCCTGAATCGTCTCCGCATCCACGGGAACGCGCACGTGATCCAATCCCCACTCCTTCACCAGCGCAAAATCACGCTCTATCATAAAGGTGTCAAAATGCTCTTTCGTGTAATTTCCTTCGCCGCACTGCGAAAGCCAACCGCCCAAATTCACGCCCTTGTGAAATCCTTCTAACGTTCTCATATTTTTCCCTCCTGCCATCTTATACTGATGTTTCTTATCGTTCCTAAATTATTTTCCTTGTAAACCCATAAAGCCTTTTCTCGCTTGCCTATCAAGCCTTTTCTCACTTGCCTATCAAGCCTTTTCTCACCTGCCGCGCCGATTTTATTTACGCGGCTTTGCCTTGTCAATTACGCTCTGATAAGGCATTAGCATTCCCTTGGTCATGTTGCCGCCAATCTTCTTACTGAGCTTTGGATTGTTTATCATCGCTCCCACGAGATACATTCCCAGAATCGTTCCCATGCGCTTTTGCGGGAAGTCGTAGAAGCCATGCTCCTTGTAGAACCTGTGGTCCTCCCGCATCATGCCCTGCATCTGGTAGATCAGGTCGCGGAAGATCTTCATTCCGCCCACGCCATAAAAATCGGCGGGCTGATTATAACGATGACGCATGCAGTAAGAAAGCTCTGCCGCAAGCCGCCGGATCTCCACCTTGACGTTTCCTTCGCTTTGCCCTTTTGTTCCGGCTTTTCCCGCCATCGCGACATCTGCCGTCCCATCTTCGCCTGCTTTTACTTCATATTGTTCCGTCATTCCGTGAGCCTGCACCGTATCAGTCCACGCCACGGCGCCCGCGAAATAGTTGCCGCCCACTTGTGCCCTCGCCTCGATCAGCGTCCGCAGGTTGGGTTCCTTCTTGTAATCCCCGTCAATGAGATATCCCACGGGTTTTCCCATGGTCACGGTGCGGTGACCATTACAAAACTGTCTGTCATCAAAGAGCTTAAAGCGCTGCCCCATGGAATGATCCTTGATCGAAAAGGCGTAAACGCAGGCATCCGCCGTCTGGATCTTCTCCCGAAGGAACTCATCGAACCGATCTTTATAGATGCAGGTGCCATCCGCCGCGCAGTGGAAGCAGCCAAGACACCCGCCCGCGAAAGGAAACTCACGGATATTGACTACGGTGACTTCCGCCGCCGATGCCGCCTGAAACTCCTCGATCATCTTTGGCAACACCTCATTGCCCTCCGCGACGTCGGCCACAATGGCGATCTTCTTTCCCTGATCAATTTCCGCAGTTGCCTTGGGCAGCTCTCCCCTGTCATATTTGATTGACCAAAGGACATGTCGGAAGAATGCCCGCGCCTCCTTTTGACCCTTCGGATGCAGAAGGTCCTCCATGTCCGCCGAAAGGCCCCTGATCACCGTAAATCCCATGTCCTCGGCGTTCTCACGCATGTATTCATGTGCCGTAACGTCATAAAAATGCTTGGAGGTCGTTACCTGCGTCGCGTACTTTCCACGAAAATCAATCCCACTCTCCTTCATCAGTTCGATAAAACGGTGAAGCTGCGCCGGTGCTAAAAAAGTATAGACGGGATAACAGAAGACCACTAACTCTGCAGCCTTAAGCTCCTCCGCCGCCTTCGAGAAGTCCGTCTCAAACATCCGGATCTTCTGCCCTACGTGGAGCTCATGATATTCCTGCTTGGGGTAAAACTTTTGAATGTAATGCATGGTCTGCAGCGTAATGCTGTTTTCACCTGACGGTGAACCATTTAAAATCAATACCCTCATGCTTGCACCTCCCATTTATTTCTTCTTGGAACCATTTGTGGCATTCCGGCCAGCGTTGATCGCGCCGCCTATTCCAACGGCACTCGTCACCGAGGAAACGGAACCATATTTGAAATTCTTGTCCAGTCTTTCAAAAGCGTCCCCAACGCCTTTAATTGCTTTTTCGATGGTGGTGCCATTTAATTCGCAGGCCTTTCTGGCTTCAGAAAGAGTAATACGCTCTCCTACCCATTCCTCCGTGCGATGCTTCATCTCTTCCGTCAACGCCTGTCCGCTTCCACGGTCAAGAATGCGTGCATTCACATAATCCTGACCCGTGAGCGTTTCCCCGTAACCAGCCTTAATGGATACCCATTCCTTCTCCACAACTTTTTTCCCATATTTTGAGGGTTGATACAAGCCTTCTTCCATCAGTGCATAGGCCTCTTTTAATTTCTTTGCGTTTTCGGACAATTGCATGGTTTTGGCAACATTCGCGTCGGCCTTTGCATAAGCCTCCAACTCCTTAAGCAGGGCATCCGCCTCCCCGTCCGTCAGCTTGGAAAGCACTTCCTTTTCTAGCTTTGCGCCGGCCTCATAAGGATGCACTCCCTTGTAGCGAAGCGTATCTGCCACGCTTCTGGCTTGCTCCGCTCCCATAAACTCACTCATGCGTGCCTTATCCGTCACCTGCTGCACGGTGTCCAGACCGCCTTGGAAATAATCCGCGTGTTGCACGGTACACCCCGTGAAATCCATCTTCTGGGAGAATTTACCTTTCGGTGCAAATTGATTTGCGAACTCCTTTCCACATGTCTCTTCAATGGTCTCATGAACGGCTTCTTCCAAAATTGTGTCCGTCGTGGCCTGACTTATGTATTTTGTACCACCCTCCTTCGTGACAACCTTCGGCGTCATGTCACAGTCTCGTCCAAACTTCAGACCTGCACCCTTGTTTGCCGTTGCCCGCTCCACCTTCACCGTATTTGGATCAATGTTATACCAATCTCCAGCCTTGGTCTTTACCTTACCTTCTACCATAGATGTCATCTTTTCAAGATCCGCGTTGATCATTTCACGCATATTCAGGTTTTGACCGGGCATGATGCTGTTGGCATGCTCAATTGCCGCATGGCTCGCCTTAAACTCCATCAGGGACTGATTGTATCGAAGCTGCGCTGCACCACTTGTAGGATCCGCCTGAAGCGCCTTTTTCGCCGCGATCATCTCGTTATAAATGATCTCGCCCTCTTTGTTCGTAGCATTTCCCGCCATGTCGATGCACTTCTCGCGTATGTTTTTCTGCGCCGCCTTTGCCTCACCAATCAATGCGTCGCCCGTGGTCTTACCCTTGTTAACGCTGGTGCTTACCACGCTATTCGCCATTTTTGCTTTCGGTACGTAAAGTCTGGGATCAACGCTGTCCACGGTTTCCACAACCGCATTCACGAGATTCCCGATCTTAGCACTGGCCGTTTTGGCACCCTGTGGAATGACTGAGCTTACGTAACCCGCCGCAGCTTTCACGTCCTTGGCTGCGAGCTCCGCCATCTCCTTCGCCGTGTTTTTCACGGCCTCTGCCTTCTTTAACAGTGCCGCCGTCTTCTTCGGGAAAAGCTTCTTTGCCTGCGTTCCAACCAGCTTGGATGCGCCCTTACCCACGGCTGCCGCCACGCCAAATCCTGCACCAAACAAAAGCGGAATTCCCGCTGCCTTGAAATAACCAAATGCCGTACCCTGTCCTCCGGTCTCCTTGCGGTAGTCCATGGCACCGCGGTTCATGTCCAAGGCCACCATGGCAATCTCCGACGCACCGCCGGTCATGACGTCAAGGGAAATCCTGAGAACAATGCCCTGCCAACCGTCCCAGCTTCTCGTGGCCGCCGCCAGCGCCTCCAGCTCGTCCGCCACGCCGTAGCCTTTCGCCTCCGCGTTGGCGCCCAGTAATTCCCCTCTTTGGAACCTGTCCCAAACGTCAACCACCTTTGCCACTTGGTAAGGATCATAGCCATACGCGCGGTCGTATCCGTCCGTCATGCGGTCGATCATGTGATACAAAGAAAACAGATGGTTCATGTAGTTGTCAAACACGATCTCTTTGATCCGATACAGCATGTCCGTGATCTGATCGTCATATTTGTCAACTTCATAGTTTTCTTTCACACCCGCCACAATCCTGCTGGGCTGGCTACGCAAAAGCACGATACGCTCGGCCTGATACTTCACCATGTGCTGCTTTTCCCCTTCTCCTACAGGGATTTCCGCAGTCATGCATAGCTTCACGTTGTATCTGGCCGGAGCATCCAGGAATCCGCCTTCACAAACAAATACACAGACAGAAAATTGATCCTCCGTGCGCAGAAGCTTGCAGTTTATCTTAATCTGCGCAAGGGATTCGCTGACCTGCTTCTTTCTCTCCTCCGCTTCGCCGTCAAGAGGCTCTAAGGTTACCGACGGGAAAGCCGCCTGCTGACGCACCACGTGTTCTTCCTTGTCATAGTACAGAACATAGGCCATGGCTTCCGTGGTCGCGGTTTCAAAATCCGCAATCGTCATCTTCTTCATTTCCTTGCCCGCGGATTCCTTCTTGGGCACGCGATAGCAGTTCAGCGCCTTTACGGTGACGTTCAGGCCCATGCTCATGCGAATGATCTTTACACTCGCGGTAATCTTTTGGGTCTCGTTCTTCACCGTCACGTTCACCCAGGATTCCGTATAAACACCGGCGTCAAATACCTGTTTATTCTTTTCCATGAGTGCGACATAGTGCACGTCCTTCATCTCGGGATCGTCACATTCCGCCAGATCAATCTCATAATCCTCGCCGTTATAGGAAACCTCTATGTCATATTTATCGCCCATTTCCTGAACCTCAAAGGGCAGGAATTCGGGCTCATCCAGTTCTCCCGCAGGCAGCGTCAAATTATCCTGGAAGAACTTAATTCCAGGAATGGTAATATTAAAGATGACATTCTGCGTAAAGGTGCCACCCTCGCCCTCAAAGAAAAAGCTAACCTTTCCTTCGGACTCTGGTTCGTCCACTTCAGGCACGCAGGCCATGGCACAGCGATACCCGTTCGTGCTCATGCCGCCGTCCGTCACGACAAGCGATCCATCAGAAGAAAAGACCTGGATTTGCTCCGTAAGGTCCGTCCTGTCGACCTCCTCGCCGCTCGGCTTTCTCTCCACAATTCTCGCATAAACTGCCTTGGGTTCATCGCCCTTCTTCAGTTTATTGCCAAAATCCTTGTTGATATACATTTTGAAGGTGGAACGCTTCTTTTCGTCGGATCCGTCTGGTTTTTCACTTCCGCTTCCTGCGCCCGCTCCTGCTGCTCCCGCTGCCGCTGCCGCGCCTGCCGTGCCCAGCGTCCCAAGGATAATAATCGCCGGAATCGTTGTTCCTCCGTCCTCATGACCCTTTGATTTCTTGTCCTCGTCCTTGTCGCGTTCTTTATTGCCTTCCTTTTTACCAGACTTATCGTCCTCATTGGAAGAAATCGTACTGTCTTCGCCGGGCTCATCCTCCGCGTAGGTATCGACCACGACATCTACTCCTCCAGTTTTAATGCCATATTTCTCGAACAGTTCGGGATCCGCTCCGATCACCACGGGATCAGAGAGCTTGGGCTGCCAGTTTTTGATCAGTTCTTCAATTTGCCTTGCCTTGGCTAGCGCTTCTTCATTAGAATACGATTTGATATGAAAATAGAGAATACATCTCTTTGTCTCATTTTCCGGAGCCCATGGCATCAGATTATGCAAATTTACGTAAACCTCCAAGTTGTAACCTGTTTTGTTCCAGGTATAATAACCTTTTGCAGGATACCCGCCAATACTAGTGATATATCCGCCGTTTGCATCCTCCTTGAGATGATTATATTCCTTAATCTCTTCCCATTCCGTTGAAGAGGGTGTTTCAACATAGTAGAATACATGATTCTCATGTCCATCAAAATGTGGAAGATCAGGCAACTCTAAATCAAAACGGCAATATGCTATTGTTAGTCCAGATTGATATTTTTGATCCGTTATTACATCCGTCCCGACAATATACGAAAGAGTGTTGCTGTAGCCATCTGCATTTCCCTGATTGGTGCCGCCGCCAAGGCGATATTGCACCCAATAGCGGTAGGTATACCAATCGTCAAACGGAACCAAATACTTCTGTAAATCTCCCAGCTTACTCCTAACTTCCTCAAGGCTCGTAGTTCTAGCCCACGCCAAGTCTTCCGCGCTGGTCATGGCTGCCATAACCGGAGCCGCAAGGGTAAGGCATGTCACCAAAACAGCGACCAACCATCCCGTGATGCGTTTCATTCGTCTCTTTCTCATGCGGCCACCTCCTTTGCTTTTCCAAAAACAAGGGTCAAAACAATTCCTGTGACAAGGAGGACACCTCCGAGAATGACGGGAAGCCATCCAAATGGAATGAAGGTGACAAGTGCGCCCAACGTAAAACCAAAGGTCATGCCGGTGAGCATGCCCTGAAGCTTTTCCTTTTGGGCAGTACGCATTTTCCCTGTCTTTCTCGCGGTTATGGACTGCGCCATGCTCCAAAGGAATCCGTTACAACGTCCCAATGCCATGACGGAAAGCAGTGCGCCAGAGATGGCAGACATGGTGTCCGTAAGGCTTGCGTCTCCCGCAAAGGCCTGATAGGCGATCAACGCAAAGCCTGCGCCAAGCATCAGCGAGCCCAACATGTTTTTCTGAAAATTGGTTTTTCTAAAAAGCGACTTCACGCCGCTTCCCAGGGATTTAAAGCCCCCTCCAAATAAGGAGAACAGCATGGCCGCCACGGTCGTTTTTCCAAGCAACCCGCCAAGCCATCCGACAACACTTCGCCCCATGCCTCCCTGAGCAAAGGTCAGCCAGTTCAGGAAATCTATTTCCGTCTCGTTGTAGGACAGAATCATCAAAACAAGCCATCCTGCCGCAAGCAGGATGGCCAATGCCAGTTTGATCCATTGTTTGTTTTTGATCATGCCAAGAAAACCTTGCGCGAAGGATTTCACCCCGCGAAGTAAGGTCATGAACGGACCCACGATTTCCAGGGCGGGCGCAGCGGCTTTGGATGTCAATTCGGATGCTTCTCCCGTCAGATTTCCGAAGGCATCCAGCGCCACTTCACCTGGCTGCGTCGAAGCTAACTGTTCCATTATCCGCGCCACGTTTGGGCTTTCTTTTTGTCCGTTTTCTTCTTTCTTTTTTGTCTCGTACTCGTCTGCTTTTTCCTGCTGAATGCGAGTCCCACAGTTGTCACAAAATATTGCTTCGTCAGGAAGTTCTTTGCCACATTCTACACAAAACATGTCATACTCCTCCTTGCCAAAATTCCGTGTCTTTACTGTTACCTGCCACCGAACGGCTTAAACCTCTTGTTCCATGGGAAGCTCCAAAAGTTCAGGATTTTCCACCAATTTTTTCAATAGCTTCAAGGTTCTTGCATAATAAAAGCCGTCCGAAATTCTCTCGTCAATGGTAAAGGAAATATCCAGTTCCTTCACAAAGCTGACCTGACCATCCTGATGATAGCGGGGTTTCTTTCGCTTTTTTCCGATCACGACAAAAATCGACGTCGTCCCCCAGTTCATCAGGTGGTGATAGCCTATGTTCATGCCGATGGATCCGAGATTTGAAAGCACGACGGAGCACTGATAGGGATCCGTTGCAATCACGCTTTGCGGCATCCAGCCATGCCGGTCAAGGAATCTCGCAATGACGCCAATCAGATGCTTGCCGGGAATTTTCTTAATGATCTCCATGGCGTCCGTGGAGGCATCCGTACTGGTTTTGCAGAGCATAATTTGCTCCTGAATCTGCTTATTTAGGCTCTGCAAGGTATCGTCCTTCTTTGCAACGATCCGCGCCAGAGTCTCATCCCCCTCGTCCGAAAAGGTCTTCTTTACGGTAAAGGCTGCCGTCACTTCGTTGCGCTGATACATGTTTTTGTTCGCGATAAAGCGATTCATCTGCGGACGATGCCAGATGGTTTTCAGCGTCGCCGCAATCACTACCTGAAAGAGAGACAAATTCTCCTCAGGATGCTCTTGATTCCATTGCCTGATATATTCCTCCGTCTTATCCAGATGTATGTGCATGGTCATAAAGGCTTCATTATCGCAACGGTTTGGATACATCAAAGGCATCACGTAATGCATGCCGTCAATGTCCCGAATGAGTTTTCCGTCTCTTCTGTCACCCCATCTTCTTTTTGCCATATGTTCACCCTTTCCACTCCGCAAATGATCTCCGCCTTCTGCTTTTTTCCAGACCCGTGCCTTAGCTCTCCGCCAGCTTGTCAGAGGCCTGCTGCCTTTTTGCCGCAAAGATCTTCTCCATCCAATATTTCCGAAACAGTACTATTTCGATCAGCGCACACATCACTCCCGCCACCCATACGTCGGTAAAGGAATGCTGTTTTACAAAGCAAACGGAAATGCTAATGAGTAGCACCCAAATTGTAATCACGGCTTTCCACCAGGGTTTGGACTCCTCTCTCTTCAACCATGCGGAAAGAATTCCCATCGAATATCCCACGTGGAGTGACGGACAAACGCCCGTCGGCGTATCCACGCCGTATATGCATTTTACGAGGAACACGCAAAACGCATTTCCCGTGGGCTCTGCCGGTCGAAGATATTGGATGGACGGCCAGAGAATGCAGGTTCCAATGCCGATCACCTGCGTTGCGATGATAAATTTCTGTAATCTGACAAAGCTTTTTATGTCATAAAGCATGAAATACAAAATTGACCCCACAAGCAAGAAATACCAGGAACAATAGGCCAGGATAAAATTCGCATTGAACGGTATAATATCATCGACAACGCTATGCACCTCATGGCATTGTTCCGGCGAAATCAGATTCTCCGTAAGGAAGTACATGATCAAATACCAAACCCATCCTAGTAAAAGCCATAAATGCTTATATTCGGGATTATTTATTTTTGAAAATCGGAATTTGAGGTAATCCACCTCAGGTTTTTTTATGTTCAATGCTTTCTACCGCCTAATTTTTGTTAATGTTATGATTCTCTGACGTTCTCCGGATATTCCTTCTTCGAGACGTTCGGATAGGGCACGACCCTGTGCCTTGGGAGCGCATAGGCCATCTCCGAGATTTCATCCATCAGATATTCCGTGATCCGAAGTTGCTCATCCTTGATCTTTGCCTCATGATTGTAATAGATCGGCTTACCGATCACCAGCCGCTTTAGGGCCGGGCAGACATACAGGGGTACAAAGGAAATCTCCTCCTTCGTCTCACGGTAATATCGCTTCGCCACGTCCACAAAGCCTTGCTGGAACTGGTGCACGATATTGTTATACTCGTCATATTGCTCGGGAAAGATGACCACCCGAGTTCCCTCCTTCATCGCATCCACGGATTTCTGAAAGGTTTCGAGAATCCTGCGGTCCTTATAAACAGGAATCGTGTCCGCATTATTAAACACACATTCCGAAAGAGGACCGATGAGATGCGCAACAATCTTATAAAACCAGCGAATCCCCTTGGGCTTTTTTGACCAAAAATCTTGATAGGCATACGCTGGAACCGTCTTTCGATCCATCATTTCCCCGATGGTCCAGGTCGCATGCTTCCCTGGAAAATATAGCTCCACTGCGATAGGGCCGTTGGCCTGAGAGTGATTCCCTACAACGATACAGGGCCCCTCCGGCAGGTTCTCCGCTCCATAAACCGACGTCTTTGGATAGAAAAACCGCACGCTTGCCTTGATGCATTTATATGCAAATGAGATCTTCTTTTCCAATGCTTTGTTCCTTCTTGTACCAATTTACATCTGGTGGCGAACCACCTTATATTCATCCCCGTCCTTAAAATACGGGCATTCCCGGAAGCCATTGCTCATGAGCCTTCCGTAATCATCCTCATCCATGTTGACGTCGCAGACATACTCCTCCGTCTCTTCGTCATACGTAAAATAACAGCAATATTCGCAACTTGCAGCCATACTGTTTCTCCTTTTTTCCTTAAGAACTCGGGGCTAGGTTAGGATTGTCTTTCTGGTAGACTTTAGACCCAGAAAGACAATCCAAACCTTCCCCTCGAGGATATGAAAAGCTTAACTTAAAGGCAGTCCGAAACATCCTATTGAGATTATTGCAAAGCAAGGTTGTATATTTTTACGCTTAGTTGGAAGCATGCAGGTGGGCGTAGACGTCGCGTTTAGAGATGCCGCGGTCCTTTGCGGCAAGCTTCATGGCTTCCTTGTGGTCTATGCCCTGAGCCTCGTAATGTGCCACGTGCTCCTCAATCGATAGGCTTTCCCAGGAGGCCTGCTCCTCCCGCATCTTTTCTTCGCGGCTCCTGCCCTCGATGACAAGAACATATTCGCCTCGCGGCTCTTCCTTCTCATACATGGCGTTCGCTTCAGCCAGGGTCGTCGGAAGGATGGTCTCAAATTTCTTTGTGAGCTCGCGGCAAAGGGTAATCCGGCGGTCTCCGAGCGCTTCATACAGATCCTCCAGCGTTGCCTTGAGATGATGGGGCGCTTCATAGAGGATCATGGTGCGGCTCTCGCCCTTAAGCTCCTCAAGGATGGCACGCCGCTCCTTCTTGTCCGCCTTTTCCGTCGGCAGAAAGCCCTCAAAGCAAAAGCGTCTGGTGGACAGGCCCGAGAGCGTCAGCGCCGTAATGCAGGCCGCTGCGCCGGGAAGACTCGTCACGGGCACGCCTGCCTCCTGACAATACTGCACCAAAACCTCACCCGGGTCGGAAATGGCGGGAGTGCCCGCATCCGTAATCAGCGCGACGTTCGTGCCCTCAAGAAGCTTTAGCACGAGTTCCTTCGCCTTCTCGACCTTATTAAATTCATGATATGCAGTCATGGGCGTATGAATCTCAAAATGATTTAAAAGCTTGATGCTGTTTCTCGTATCCTCCGCGGCAATCAAATCCACGGTCTTTAGCGTCTCCACGACCCTCGGCGTCATGTCCCCCAGATTTCCAATGGGAGTCGCGCACAAATATAATGTCCCAGCCATATCGTCCCTCAATGAATTCTCAGGATCATATCCATATTCCAACCAACTTATCGTTTCTCACAAGCACTATTGTTTATCGTTTTCCCACCAGCATTGCTGCTATCCATCCTGTAGTTAATACCCGAAATCTCGCTGAATCTCCTGTGAATAGATCCCTGGCGCTTCGAACAAAATCAATGGTGCTTCCACCGTCATGCGGGAATTCCCGCCCCGCACGGCCTCGATCAGCACCATGTTGGGCTCCTTGTCCGCGAAGGGGTATACCAGTCTCATGCGCTTGGGCTCGAGCCTGTGCCTTGTCAGCGTCACGATAATCTCTGCCAGACGAAACGGCCGATGCACCAAAAAGAATTTTCCGCCGCTCTTTAGGAGCTTTTCCGCCGCTGCCGCAACATCCTCAAAGGTACAAAGAATTTCATGCCTTGCAATGGCCTTCGGTGCCTCCGGATTTTGGATGCCGTGATTGCCGATCATGTATGGCGGATTGCAGGTAATACAATCAAAAGAGGCAGGCGCAAAGATTGTGCCTGCTTCCTTCAAGTCACCGGTTACAATGGAGATTTTCTCCTCCAGGTGATTGAGCGCCACGCTCCTTCTCGCCATGTCCGCGCTCTCCTCCTGGATCTCCAGACCTGTCAGATGGCCACACTCCGTCTTTGCCGACAAAAGGAGCGGCAAAATTCCCGTGCCCGTCCCAAGGTCCAAAAGCTCGTCTCCCCGCCTTGCTTTCACAAAACCGGAGAGCAAAACCGCGTCCATGCCAAAGCAGAACTTATCGGGATCCTGAATGATCTGAAGCCCTGAAAGCTGCAGGTCATCCAGTCTCTCTTTCTCTTTCAGTTTACTTTCCCCTGACATCTACCGTCTCCTAGGTATTGCTTATTCTTTTGCGCCGCCTTGACCGCCCTTGGCATCGCCGCCCTTGGCATCGCCGTCCCTGTCACGATTACGGTTTCTGAAGGGACGGTTCCCACGGCCGCGATTTCTTCCGCCCTCTTGGCCACCTTCTCCCTCAGGCCTTCCCTGACGCTCCTCGTTTCTTCCCTGACGGTCTCCCTGCTCCTTTTGCTGACCGCGATCCTGCCTGTTATGATGGTTCTTTTGTCTCTCCTCGCCGCCTTCATTACCGCGGTTCTTATCCCATTTTTCCTGACGAGGTTTACCCTGGTTCTTCTGTCCGTCATTCTGCTTTCCCTGACGGTCTCCTCCCTGACGGCCTCTGTCCTGGCGATCACCCTTTCCTTGGCGCTCGCCTCTCTCCTGGCGCTCGACTCTGTCCTGACGTTCGCCTCTCTCCTGACGGTCGACTCTTTCCTGACGCTCGCCTCTTTCCTGACGCTCGCCTCTTTCCTGGCGGTCGACTCTTTCCTGACGTTCGCCTCTTTCCTGACGTTCGCCTCTCTCCTGACGCTCGCCTCTTTCCTGACGGTCGACTCTCTCCTGGCGCTCGCCCCTATCCTGGCGCGCCCTGCGGCCCTCGCCTCCTTTTCCATGGCGCTGACCCTTTTCTACCAGCGTTCCTGCTTCCTTTTCAGCCGCGCCCGCTGCCTCGATCTCTTCTTCCTCTTCCTTCTCGAGCTTCTCCAGCTCCTTCAGCTCCTCGGGAGAAACATTCTGCTGTCCCTTCTTCCCGTGATGCTTATGGAACTTCAGCTGTCCTACGTCAAATTCCTTGATTTCCTTATCGTCACCCGACTCGATGAGCACCTTGACCTTCTGGCGAAGGACGTTCACGCTGTGAACCTCACCCTTCATTCCATCCAGCATGACTACAGTATCTCCCACGTTCGGAAGTCTCCGATTCAGCTCCTCATAGGTGTCCTCTTCATTCTTCAGACAGCACATCAGCCTGCCACAAACTCCCGAAATCTTCGTGGGATTTAAGGACAGGTTCTGTTCCTTTGCCATCTTAATCGACACGGCAATGAAATCAGAAAGATAGCTGTGGCAGCAAAGCGGTCTGCCGCAGATGCCAATGCCGCCCATTATCTTCGTCTCGTCGCGGACGCCGATCTGACGCAGCTCAATTCTGGTCTTAAACACGGCTGCCAAATCCTTTACCAGCTCACGGAAATCAATACGTCCATCCGCCGTGAAATAAAAGAGCACCTTGTTGTTGTCAAAGGTGTACTCCGCATCAATCAGCTTCATCTCCAGCCCGTGCTTGCGGATCTTTTCGAGGCAGATCTTGAAGGCTTCCTTTTCCTTCACCTTGTTTCCGGCCTCCTGCTCCTTGTCTCTCTGATTAGCGATGCGCAGGATCGGCTTTAGGGGCTGCACGACGTTTGCCTCGTCCACCTCGCGGATGTCAGAGACTACCGTTCCAAATTCAATGCCCCTCGCGGTCTCCACAATGACGTTCTCCCCGCGTTTTATCGAAAAATCAAGCGGGTCAAAAAAATAAATCTTGCCCGCCGTCCGAAATCTTACTCCAACTACTCTTACCATTTCTTTTCCCTCGTGCCTCATGGCACTTCCTTTCTGACAATCTATCAACCACACGTGAAACTCGGATTTCTCCATACTATAACGACTCTATTATATCACTAAAATTGTATTCCTACAATCATTATTTCTTTTTCGTTCATTCGCGACATTTTTACCTCCTGTGCTCATATATACAGAATCATGGTCGAAATCCTAAAAACACTTTCGTCTTTCTTTTGACATTTAAAGAAGTTGTGTTATAATAAAAAATAGGGTTATTTTCTGTGGGAATATTATGCAATAAAACTAGAATCGTCATGCGAATCGATAGGATGCGCGGGAGGGCAAGCAAGTGAAAGAATTAATGATCATGTATCACCCTGTCAAGAAGGAAATCCATTTCCTCGCAAAGGTGAAGGGAGAGTTTCTGGAGGTACCTTACAAGATCTGTCCAAATCTGATCCCCTATTCCCCCGAACACGGTGAGTTCCTGCTCCAAAATCAGGGCAATAAATTCTTCAATGACATTTATGAGCAGTTTTCCAATGAGAAAATCAGTCTGGTGTTCAAGGGAACGCAGGTAGATTACGAGGATTTCTGCGAGAAAATTGCTGAGTATAATAAATATGCCGGTGAGGATCGCTTTACGATCAGCAACTTCATCGAGCTTCCTTCCGTGACGGAAATTTTCAGCCGCATCAGTGATTTCTGTGATGAAACCTTGAATCTCTTCGATTCCGAGCTCAAGGACTCCGAGATTCAGCAGTCCTTCCAGAACAGAAAGCAGGAGTTCTTCAAGAAGCGTGAGCTGATGAGCTGCAGCGACATCAACATCTGTCTCGTTGGTACGTACAGCTCCGGTAAGTCCACCTTTATCAACACGCTGATCGGACGCCGTATTCTTCCCGAGAGCATTAACTCCGAGACGGCAAAAATGTTCCGCATTCGGAATGCAAAGAATCCTTCGATTACGTTTAATCTTTGCTCCTCCGACAATACGCAGCCGAATAAGGTGACCCTGTCCTGGAACGAGTCGAAGAAGAAATTTGTCTTTGAGTCAGAGCGTCCCTGTGAGACCACAAAGCGCAAGATCCAGAATGAGATCAACAATGCGCTCGTCTTCCATCTCCAGCCGCACGAGCAGCTCTACCAGATCCTGAAGAGCATCAACGAGCTCCCCAATGCGGTATCTGATGACGCAAACGAGTACGTGGACGGCATTATCGACGTCAACTACCCGAGCCAGTTGGATCCGAATTTGAATTTCACCTTCTACGATACCCCTGGTACGGACAGTAATTCCAACGAGCACCTTTTGGTATTGCAGAAGGCCCTGCAGCAGCAGACCAACTCCATCCTGATCGTCCTTTACGAGCCGACGAAGATGGAGGGCACCGGTAACTCAACGCTGTATAAATTGATCCATTCCTCCCGCGAGAGCGTGGACACGAAGGATCAGGTGCACATCGACCTAACCCGTTCCCTGCACATCATCAATCAGGCCGACACAAGAAGCCTGACGGATCTTGCAAACCTGAAAAATAAGAAGGTCGGCATCTCCTTAAAGGAGACGGATAAGATTTATAACGAGCAGGCGGAATACATTGATCTCGCGACGGAGCGTCTGTTCTTCGTTTCCTCCAAGGCCGCTTACATTGCAAAGGCCATTGAGGCCAACGTTGATACCGAGGACGAGCGCCTCTGGCTGGCAAACCATAGAAATGAGATCAACAACACACCTCTCATGGATCCGCTTCTCAAGAAGGACGAGGATTCCGAGGTGGAGACCGGAATGTACTTCAAGCTCAACAAGATGGCAAACGCCGACAACGATACCCAGCGCCTGTTAGAGGATTGCATGGAGGAGCTGAAGAAATGTGACGAGCCCAACGACAACAGCCTCTATCCCATTCTTCACAGGGTTTATGTCAACTCTGGTATGTTTGCCGTTGAGAAGGAAATCATCCGCTATGGTCAGAAATATGCCCTCGCCGTAAAGGCAAAGGGTCTGTATGACAGCATTTCCAGCGTTGTCAACTTCATCCGCGATGACTACAAGGCCATCGAGGCACAGGCGAGACTCTCCAAGGAGCAGATCTCCCAGAACATCAAGACCATGAAGACCACGATGGTAAGCGACATCGACAAGGCCTGCGAGGAGTACCTTGAGGACTTAAATCCCAAGAGCATCTACTCCCGCTTCCTTGAGGTTCAGGCCTTTACGGAGATCATCGAATCCCGCAAGGCGCAGGCCTCTAAGATTGCCGATAAAATGAAGTGGATTGCCATTCGTCCTGAGGTCTTTGAAGAAAAGAATAACCTGATCCGTCAGGAGCTGAACCGCTACCTGATGGAGATTGATGAGTACTACAAGGTAAATCGTGAGATCATCCTAAAGCTTCAGATTGAGGATCTCCGCAACCGTCTGGTAAAGACCATCACAGGCTATCAGGGCATTGACGAAGAGCTGGTAAGACGTATCGCGAACGTATCCGATACGCAGATCCCGCCTTCCTCCTTAAAGGCCCTGCGCATGGATGAGTACATCAATAAGCAGAAGGCGATCTTCATCTTCTCGACCAACGACAAGAAGTCCTATAAGAACGACATCGAGGCAATGTTTGCCGCAACGACCATGCAGCAGTATGAGTCCTACATGGCAGAGATCATCTCCGTTGCAAAGGCGAAGACGGCAGAGCTTAAGACCGAGTTCAAAAACAATATTGACACGATCTCCAGCAACCTCGAATTCCTGATCAATGACGAGAAGGAAGCTGCAAAGATGCAGGAGAAGGCAAAGGCCGTTCTCGAGCTGGTAGATGCCAGAGATAAGGAACTGAACCAGAGAATCTGGGGCGAACTGAAATAATGCAAAAACCAAGAGGAGTTGTCGGCGAATCCGCCTTACAACTCCTCTTTTTTGTCTCTGCTATTGTTGCATTAGGTGACGAAGCTGCGGTGTGCGTTTGCCTGCCTTTGATACTCTGCGGCATCATAGCGCATGATGCGCAGATCCCTGTACGTGCTTTTCGGGCCTTTTTTGCCTTCTTCCTGCGTCCTTTCCGAAGGGTGAATGTTATTCATCTGCCAGTATACCATCAGCACCAACCTTTCGGTAATTCCCAGGGGCTATACACTTTCCCTTCCAAAATATCGGCTATACGCTCGCAGGCATGTCCGTCGCCATAGGGATTGCAGGCATGAGACATCCTGTCGTATTCTGTTTTATCTTCCAAAAGCATCGAAAAATGATGATAGATCATTTCTTCATCCGTTCCAACCAGCCTCAACGTCCCTGCCTCTACGCCCTCGGGACGCTCCGTGGTATCACGCATGACTAACACCGGGACGCCATAGCTTGGGCACTCTTCCTGGATTCCACCGGAATCTGTGAGGCACAGGAAAGAACGCGCTTCAAAGTTATGGCAATCAATAACGTCTATCGGTTCTATGATGCGGATATGGTCACAGCCTCTAAATTCTGCCTCTGCCACCTCCCTCACAGCCGGATTCATGTGGATCGGATAGACGGCGCGACAATCGGGATGCTCCTCCAGGACGCGTCGGATTGCCCGGAACATCCTGTGCAGGGGCTCTCCGAGATTTTCCCGACGGTGCGCCGTAATGAAGATCAGTTTGTTATCACCAACCCAGTCAAGCACAGGATGGGTGTAGTCCGACCTGACCGTATGGCGCATCGCGTCAATGACCGTATTGCCGGTCACGTAAATATTGGCAGGATTCCTTCCCTCTCGGAGGAGATTGTCGCGGGCCAGCGACGTCGGTGCAAAATTGTACCGGCAGATAATGGAAACAGCTTCTCTGTTGAATTCCTCGGGGTAAGGCGAAAAAATATTATACGTACGTAAACCGGCCTCTACATGCCCCACGGGAATCCGGAGATAAAAGCAGGCCAGTGCAGTAACGAAGGTCGTTGACGTATCGCCATGGACAAGAACGACATTCGGTCTTACCTCCTCCAGCACATCCTTTATACCGTTCAGCACAGCCGCAGTGATATCAAAAAGCGTCTGACGATTCTGCATGATGTTCAGATCATAGTCAGGAATAACGCCGAAGGTCTGAAGAACCTGATCGAGCATTTGCCTGTGCTGCGCGGTCACGCAAACGATCACATCCAAAGACGAGCGCTTTTTCATTTCAAGAATCAACGGGCAGATTTTGATTGCCTCCGGTCGAGTGCCAAAGACGCACATGATCTTTTTCTTTGACATAATTGTCTCCTATTACGGTTTTTCGCCGGTTTATGGTTTACCGCCGACCAGACTACGGAGCCTCCGGTAAGCGCTGGTAACAGCATGGCTCAAACGAAGATCATAAGTAGCCAGCCGGAGCGGGCGTGATAGCCCCGGAATCGCTCTAACCCGTTTCATCGTTTTTCGAACATCCCTCTGAATCCATGCAGCGGTTTTCCGATCCTTTCTGAAAGCCTGCCTGAACTGATCACAAACCATTTCGCCTCTCGTCACAATATATCTCGCAAGCTGCTCCCTTCCCAGCACGGAAAGCGGATAGGTCTCATATGCATCCAACAGACCATTCAGCGCCACGCAGTAGCCGTGGGCGGAGTTTTGGAGAGACTTCCCGGTCATGATCGAGCCCGGGCGGTAGCGCCGCTGATAAAGCTGATCCCCAATACATTCCACCCGTTCTGCCAGGAGAACTGTGAGAAAAGAATGGGTATTATCTTCATGGATAACCCCCTCATCAAAGCGAAATCCGACATCACGAAGGTATTCTAAAAGGTAAAACCGCAGCCACGCCGAGGCATAATATTCCCCTGCATCCAGTGCTGTTTTCAGGATCTTCGAACCGGATTTGACAGTGCCATTCTGAACGGTATGCTGATATACAAGATGGGTTTCAGGTTCCTTCATCCCATCCCAAAAAGGGATCGCCCCAAAAACCAGCACCTGTGTCTGATTCCGTTCTGCCTCCGCATACAGCGTTTCCAGCGTCGTCGGCAGCCAGTAGTCATCGCTGTCCAAGAAGATGATATACTTCCCGACCGCCTGATCCAGACCCGCGTTCCGGGCATTTCCCAGTCCCCCGTTTTCCTGATGGATCACATTAATCTTGCTTTCCCGTGCGGCATACGCATCGCAGATTGCTCCGCAGGCGTCGGGACTGCCATCGTCCACAAGGATCAGTTCAAAATCGGTATAGGTTTGCGCCAGCACACTGTCCACGCACTGACGGAGATACGGCTCCACTTTATAGACCGGAACAATAACGCTGACCGAGGGCATATGAGCCACCCCTTCCATAACATTTTTGACTTAAAAAATTTATCAACGCACGATTTTTCTCCACGCATCGGATTTTTTAAGCAGAAGCCAGGTTGAAATAATCTTCTGAATCCCCAAAGTGTTGTTTTCTCCCGCTCCCTACTTCATGCAGCCATTTCGCGCAACACTTATATTTGTGTTCTCATTATCATCCCTTAAAAGGAAAACACTGATACATTTCGCGTTTTTTTTGTTCAACAACTGATGGTTCAATTTTATAATTATCAATAATATCATTTAGTGATGGAATTCTGATATTTGCGTCAACTGTATTTGCTTCAAACCCATAGCCTGAATAATAATCTCTGAATTTAAACCCATCTCCAATCGGTTTATTTGATACCTTTATATGTAAATTGGGGATGTGAAAACTATCAGCAATGATTAACCCATGCAGACTACTTGATAGTATATATTCGCACGAACCTATTTTCTCGTATACCTTCATAGGGTCTTCACACAGATTAATCAGAACTGACTTTTTACTGATTCTCTTCATTTCTTGAAACAAAGGTTCATCTTGCTCCCTAAAGTGAGGAATAATGCCAAGTTCATATTCCTTTTCAATCCTATGATCGAATAATTCAGATGTTAAAATTCCCCCGTCGCAAAGAGGGATGGCACCCAAAGTTTTTCTTGTAATTTTCTCCACACGCTTCTTTGATAATTCTCCTCTAAGCGCATGAAAGACCATCTTACGGAAGAATCTATGTTTTTTTTCTTCATGTTCAAATAAATAACCAGTTCCCCAAACATGAATGACAGTTTTCTGATGTAATACTTGAGATACTCTAATTTTAAAATTATTGTCATAGTAAAATCTGTCTAAGCCACTTCCAATCCCAACAATATCTGAATTCAGCGGCGAATCCGCACATACTATATCGATATGGAAAAGCCGCTTCATGATATAAACATTAAGCTGATCACCTGCATTAGGAATATTAGCATACTTTACTCTATACATGTTGATCTTCCTTTTGACTAATATATTTATAGTAAACAAAAAACATTCGCACTTTGACTGTGTAGGGGTTCATTGCGCGTCCGTGATGCAAGCAACGCGAATTGCTCAATGTGCAAAAATATATGTCGCTTACTATAGTATCAATAAATAAGGGTAAATGAAACGCAATTACGCTCCAAAATGGAGCTCTTAACCTGTTTTGCCGACGTATGCTTTGTCAATCGACAACAAACTGAGTCTGCCATAACAAGATTTCGACTATTTAAGCAACGCCAGAATTTTCAGCCAAAATTGCGGATAATGGTATTCGTTTCATTTAAATGTCTCACTAGATCGTTCTAAAAGGAATGAGCTTGCTAACATATATCGTCTAAACAAACAAGTTGAGTTAATCTCGGGGAGTGGCTTTTCCTCGACTTTGGTCGTTCCGGTTTTTGGGGAAGAATTCCTTGAAAACAAAACTGCCTGAACATAATCTCGAAGCGATCCAAGTATCCATCTATATCCAAAGATCCTGCGTGTCAAAAAGCCGTTTTTCATTAGCGAGATCATGTAGATGCTTCTCATCTTAGAAAATGCAGCCCTGTCTTTAACAAATCGGGTGCAATTGCAGTTTCTAAAATAGTAATTCATTTGCTGCAAGCAGACTTTATATAGCAAATCTCGTATTTTTTCGTCGTTTGTATTTTTTTTATACAGGTCATAATACACAAGACTCTTAACTTCCGAAACGTCCTGTATATCCCACGTGTGAGTATTGCTTTTAGGATTATCGCGGCGGAGATAGAACAGCATACTGTCGTCTGCAACTATTTTGTCCGCCGAAAGTTTGACCAGAAACCGAAAAGCAGTCTCAATATCCTGCTTCTGATATTCATAGAAAGCGAGATGTTTATTTATTAGAAATTCTCTTCTGTAGATGCATCCACCGAAGTGAGTACTGGGGATGATTCCAGGGTCAGTCTCTAAAGGAATCTTTTTGAGTTGCTCTACTATGGCATAATCCGAGAATGCCGTCGGTGTATAAATCACATCAACCCCGTTCTTTTCAAATTCCCTGAGTTTATTAGAAAAGCTCTCATTGATAGCATCTTTTAGATATAGATCGTCGCTGTCGATGAACATCACCCATACACCTTCCGCGTTACGGATTCCTATATTCCTCGCCGCGCCAGCACCACATTTTCTTAGTTCAAAAATACGCAAACGCGGATAAGTTTTTTTCAGTGTTCTGCAAACAGACAGTGTATCATCAGATGATTGATCGTCTAAAACCAACACTTCAATTTCCTTGAATGGTTGTATCATTACAGACTCAATTGCGAACGAGATAAAGGCTTGTGCATTATATGCTGGGATAATAACGCTAACATATGGACGTGAAGTGGGCTCCATAATCATCCTCCTATAGATATTGTCCGTAAAGCGATCGCTTATTTCATTCTCCCCAGCATAGCTGAGGGATTAGTGCTTTCATTTACAAAGAATGATTGTCCCACCTTGATCGCTGATCGGGATTCTATAAATCCTGCCGAATTCCTTTTCGAGTTCTGAAACAGCTTCTTTTATTCCCCAAAAATCTTTGTTATTATAGTCATGAACAAATATAAACCCGCCATCGACTATATTTGGCCAGAAGTAAAACAGTCCCGCTTTCATCGGCTGGTATAAGTCCATATCCAGTGATACAAAAATCCAGCGTTTCTCTTTTTCATCATTAGCCGAATCGGGGAAATATCCTTTTCGTAAATGACATGTATCCTTGTATTTTAGTTTGCTCATCACCGCTTCGATCCTTTTTTCAGGGCTTCCGGCCAAGTTTCCAAAATGACCATTAAGCCTTTTAAGTTTTCCTTCTTCTGTAAAGGAGTGATTGAATTCGTCTAGTATATCTTTTTTTTCAAAACCTTCAAAAGTATCATAAAGAAACATCTCACATTCGGGGAATTTTTCGTTAATGATCCACGCGAAATCACCCTTGAATACCCCTGCTTCAGCGACACAAAAGCAGGACAACTCTTCCGGACTGTACTTCTTTCTGATTTCCTCAACAACAAGTTCAAGTGTCCTGTATCTGGTATAGTCCTCATATTTATCAAACTCTATTCGCGAAGTATTATCGTCAACGGCGTCGTATGCCATTTCTCTGGTTACCAATCTCCCCTCACGAGCCACTTCCATCCTTAATCCGTATCGTTTTAACAACCAATTGTAAAAGCATACGCTCTTTTGTGCGAGAGTATACATTGTATTATTTTTCATATCTAATCTCTCTTTGACTATGCGGAATTATATATCGGGTTTAATGGTTTTCTTTTCAAAAGCCTGTATCTGCAGACCAGGCAACATGATACTTCCCCACCTTTTTTTGTTCCAGACAATATCACGATAGGGAAATACTTCAAAGCACAACCCCTGTACACAATCAGCAGTTGAGGTGTGTCCGTGTTTGTCTCTTTGAAAGAAATTACAGTACATTGTGTATCTTCCTGGTGCAATGCTACTTAAATCAACTGAAACGCACACTTTTCCCTGATCATTTTGGCAACCATCATAAAAATCATATAAGAACATGGTGCCGATTGGCGTTCTGTCAAGAGTCAGGATCTCAATTCTCAAGCATAGGTTCGTAACGTCTTTTTCATTGATCCAGCGAAACAGAATTCGCATTTTTTCATCATGCTCAAATACGTTTCTTCCATCAACAAAGGCTGTATATGTCGTTCTGATTTTTGAATTCCTGAGGAATGCGTAACGGGGGATATTACTGTAATCAATGGATAATTCATTGTGGAATGATGTTTCCATATACATGGCGATCCCCTCTTCCACGGTCCCATCAAACGTAACTTTCCCTTGATCCAGCACAATAAGCCGGTTGCAAAGCTCGCGGATGGTGTTCATGTTGTGGGAAACATAGAGGATGGTGCGTCCATTCGTTCTGGACACATCGTTCATTTTGTCCAAACACTTCTTCTGGAACGCCATATCGCCAACCGCCAGCACCTCGTCCATGATCATGATCTCGCTTTCTAAGTGGGCGGACACAGAGAACGCCAGCTTTACATACATACCGCTGGAATAGCGCTTCACCGGAGTGTCGATAAATTGGCGGCACTCGGAAAAATCAATGATTTGCTCAACCTTTGTGTCGATCTCCTTTTTGGTCATGCCAAGGATTGCGCCGTTCATGTAGATATTCTCCCGCCCCGTGAGCTCCGGATGGAAGCCGGTGCCCACCTCCAGCATGGAGGCCACGCGCCCATTCATGTCGATTCTTCCGCCGGTAGGAGCCGTGACACGGGAGATCAGCTTGAGCAGGGTGGACTTGCCCGCACCGTTATGGCCAATGACGCCCACGCGCTCGCCCTTTTTCACCTCAAAGGAAACGCCGTCAAGCGCAAGTAAGGTCTCGCCCTTCTTGTAGCTCCTGGCACCGATCCGTTTTGTGGGATCTTCTTTTCCACGCAATCTCGCGCTAAGGCGCTGTAAATCCTCCCGCAGCGTCGTCCCGCCGATCTGACCCAGCTTGTACAGCTTGGACACGTTGTCGATTTTCAGCATTGTTTCTTCCATCTTCAGTTCCTCTCTTGTGGAGCGGACGTTTTTATCACTTTCCGCCCTGTTTCTTTCCGTGGTGCTTCCGCAATATATTATTCCGGAAAGCGCAGTATGCGCTTACCATCAAGCGCGGAATCCAGGTCACGACATGTCCGGTTCGATAAGAGGCCGACAAGCGGACTTTGTCGGAGTCAGTTTGACGTACAATAAGGTGCAGCTTGTATATTTCGCTGTCTATCCCATAGAAACGATTCAGATCTATGGATTCATTCAATTTCTTCAAGGCTTTGTGAGCGTCTTCGTTTTCAAAGCGTTCAGCGGTGGTCAGCATCGGGAACCAATAATCGCCGCAGCATCTGTTGACCATCGTTTCATACAGTTTTTGTAGATCATTCTCTTTTGCGAGCTGAATCACTTCTGTAATGCCCAAAATTGCATCCGTCACCTTTTTTTCGTTCGCAGTAAAATGGCTGTCATGCTGTCGATACAGATAGGTCACATCGGGGATCGCATAAAAGCGCTGAGCGGCGATCATCGCCCTCACAAAAAAGGGAGGATCCTGAAATCTCAGATAGTCAGGAAACAGAATATGGTGGTCAAGCAGGAATGTGCGCTTGAATATAAAACGATAGTATCCATATTCAAACTGATAGTCTTTATAGAGGATTTCTCCTTCTTCACGGAAGATATACCCACTGTACAAATCCGAAAATCTTTTGATTAAGACACCATTTTGTAATCTATACAAAGACCCCCCGCAGATATTTACATCATTTTCAGTTGCAGTTTGATACAGCCTTTCCAGTGTTGTGCGCTCGGGATACAGATCATCGGCATCCATAAAGGCAATATACTCACCTTTTGCGGTCAGAATCCCTTTGTTTCTGGCGGTGCCGGAACCACTGTTTGGCTGGCGTATAAGGCAAATTCTCTTATCCTGTTCGGAATACATCTCAAGGATGCGAGGGGATTCATCCGTCGAACCGTCGTCAATGCAGATGATCTCAATGTCTCGCAATGTCTGATCGACAACGCTGTTCAGACATTCGCGCAGATATTTTTCAGTGTTATAGACCGGAATGATTACGGAAACCTTGGGCAAAGGCTTCATTCTCTGTATCCTCCTCAAATCGTATCCAAAAATGTGCGTTCTATGCGGCTGAATAAGATCAATCCAAAGAAAAACACCAACAGACTGATCGCCCAGCTGATCAGATAGTACACCAGGTCAAAATATCCGAACCCGAATACAGCATATCGAAAGGTAGTAATGATCGGTGTGACAGGATTGAGCATATAAACCGCCATCCAATTCTCCGGCACAAGCTGCAAACCGTAAGCCACCGGGCAGGCGTAGTGCCAGAGCTGGAGGCCAAAACCCACCAGCATCGCCAGATCGCGGTATTTGGTGGTGACGGAGGAGATGATGATGCCGAAGCCCACCGCCACGATCATCATCTGGATCGCCAGCAGCGGCAGCAGGGCCAGCATCGGCGTCACCTGGATGGACGTACCGCCTTTGATGAGATAGTACGCCCAAATTGCCAGAAGCAGAAAAAGCTGGATGCCGAAGGCGATCAGATTGGATAAAGACGTTGCGATGGGAGAAACAAGGCGAGGATAATAGACCTTGCCCATAATGTTGCGGTTATTCAGGAAGGTGTTTGAGGTAGCCTGGAGCGTTGTGGAGAAATAGCTCCAGCAGATGTTTCCCGCCATATAAAACAGGAAGGAAGGGATAATAAAATCCCCTGGCACATCCGCGGTCGTCAGCTTTGCCAGATTCCCGAAGATGACGGTAAATACCACCGTTGTCAGCAGCGGCTGGATGACCGCCCACAGCGGGCCGAGGATCGTCTGCTTGTAAAACGCGGTGAAGTCCCGCTTCACAAAGAGAAAGATCAGATCCCGGTATTGGAACGTCTCCTTCAGGTGGAGATCAAACAGCCTGTGCTCGGACGTAATGCTTATTTTGAACGCTTTGGCTTCATTCATCGTGTTTGTACCTCATCAGAAAGGATTATTTGTTGCGCAATTCAGCCAGCCTGCGCAGAATGATGTATTTTATATTGGATATGGAATTGGAATCCCTGGTTCCGGTAATACAATTCAAAATGTAATACATCGCGCTCGGGTTTTTCCTGTATGCTTCTTTGTATCGCTTATAAATGTTGATATATCCTTTTTGCGCACGGGCTTTATTCTTGGATATCTGTTCCCCGGAATGAATGACATGGACAAAAAGTTTTTCCGAAACCCCGATCATTCCAAACTGCTTTGAGATCCTAAGCCACATCTCATAGTCCTGCCGCGCGGGCTGTTCCACCCAAAATCCGCCGACCGCCTCAAAACAGCACTTTCGAATCAGGGGGTTGGATGTGGAACCGACATGGTCAAATTCCAGCATATCCTCAAATCGGGCATTTTTCAAAAAATGACTGTTGGTATAGTAATCGCTCTCAACATTTGTATTCTCATCCAGCAGAGTTCCGCAGCAATAAACAAGGCCAACAGAATCGTCCGCCTGCCGGAAAGCCTGCCGCTGTTTCTCAATTTTCTCTGGAAGCCAGCGGTCATCGTCGTCGAGAAAGGCCAGATATTCTCCACGCGCATGTTCAATTCCTAAGTTTCTGGCGGCACACGCCCCTTTGTTTCCGTCCTGCTTGATATAGATTACATTCCGGTATTTGCCGCACATATCCTGAATTTGGGAACAAAGGCGGCTCTCATTTACATTGTCGTCCACAACGATGATTTCCAGCAGAGGATATGTCTGTGCGAGCATACTGCTGATCGCATGCTCTACAACGGCGGCCTCTCTCCGAAAAGTCGTAATGATCCCTGTGACGGTCTCGGTTTTTGCCTCTTTATCCAAAGCCACGGAAATCACCGCCTTTCCATCAGCCGCCTGATTTTGCTGAGCTTCAGCATACGCCGGGTCAATAAATGAATCCCGTTTTTACGGAACAGCCTCATATACTTGGGAACATACCTGACCCCAAAGTTCTTGAAAACATACTGGAGCCGCTCCAGCGGCTGAGCGTCAAAATACAGCCCATGGGAAGACCAGAATCGGTAATAATCGCAAAATACTTCTGTGCGTACATAAAAGGCTTTTTCGCTGACATTTGCTGTTAAGGATGAAGAAGTGTCGCACAGGCAATAGATCGGGTCGCTTACGACCTGGATTGTCTTTGCGAAGCAGCCAACCTTGGAGGAAAACATCACGTCATTGGCGTGCATCACCGGATCGAATCGAATATGGTGTTCCCGGATCAGCTGATGCCGGATCAGCTTGGACCAGGGAACCGAAAACTTGCTGCGCACATCCATCTCGCTGACGCTGTTATCGCCGGAAAGATAGGAAGCGCACAGATCGGTTAAGTAAGCCCCTCTTTCCGACGGATTTACGCCGTCCAGCGAAACGCTCTTCGGGGCAAAATAAACGGCGTCATACGCCATCCCCGTGAAGGGAAGGACGGTGTCATACCATGTTTCGAGAAAAGCATCATCGGAATCGGCAAACATGACCCATTGCCCTTCCGCATATTCCAGCCCAATATTTCTCGCGGCTCCGGCCCCCTTTTTTCCGGAATCATTCTTTAGGAAAATCGTATGATCCGATTGGTATTCCTTCTGAACCGCCTGGTACAAGGAAATGTCTTTCGTGGAATTGTCATCGATCACGATGATTTGAACGTCCTCATGGAAGCCAATGGAATCCAAGAGCCGCTTCAATAGCGCGGGTGTGTTGTAATGCGGAATGATAATGGAAATCAGCGGGTTGTTATTCATACTAAATCAAATCTAAAAACATTCAATAATCCACTTGTGGCCTGTAATACTCTTAACTATTTCTACCTTGTTTCTGAATCCCATCGAGCGAAGCTGCTTCCAGATTTGTTCGATGGGATTCATTTCAGGCGTGTAAGGCGGAATGGGCAACAGGCGTATATTACTGGGGCAGGCCAGGAATTTCGACCCGTGCCATGCCGCACCGTCACACACCAGGAGAATCAGATCCTCCGGATACTGCTTCGACAGTTCTGCCAGTTTCTTCCCCTCATGCCTTAACATGAGCACTTGCAGCCGACGACTGATCTTCTTGTCTTTTATCGTTGCTTCCTTAGCCTTGATTGCTTCGTACTCTGCTTCTGTTATCCAAAAACGCTTCATCTTTCATTGTAACATATTCTTTTGACTTTTACAAGAATTTAGATTTGGATTAGTATCATAATGAAAATTCCTTATCCGATTCATAGAACCCTTTTGATTTTCAAACGGGCAAATGTCAGCAAACAGATCGCTGCCGCGAAATTGTGTTTTATCAGGAATCTGTAAAGCATTCTGACGGCATGCTTTTCCCTGTATTCAAAAAACCATTTGAACCGGCGCACATGGTCGTTGGCCGCTTTGATTTGGCAGAGCCTTTCGTTGAAAGAAAGCTTTGCCCGAAGGATTCCTTCGCAAAAATCCGTATAGTTCCCGCACAAGCCTTCCCCAAAGCAGTCATAAGCCGATTCAAAGGCTTGAACTGTGAGAAGCTTTTTCGTAAGTGCAATGTTGTTGACGATTTTTTCCATGGTCGGAGCCCGGCTCAGGCTATCATTATCATGAATGGTATAGGAATAGTTCGCCTTATCGACCAAAGCCGCCTTTTTGACATGTTCCAGATAAGAATAGACGAACCAGGCATCCTCGCCCAGCCTCCAATCTTCCCTGAACCTCACGTGATTTTCTTTGACGACATCCATCCTGAACATCTTCCAGCATGGTCCCTGGATCAGGCTCTTTCTGAACAGCTCACCGAAAATCACCGGAAAGCGGTCTGCTGCGTAAACGCCGGGCGGGGGAAGGACAGTCTGTTCGGATCCATCGGCATAACGTCGCCTGTATCCGGAGATCACAAGATCGCAATCATTGTCTTCCGCCAATTCCAGCATATCTGAAATATAATGCTCCGATACGGAATCATCTGAATCGACAAACACGAGGTACTTCCCACGTGCTCTCTTGATGCCCTCGTTCCGTGCATGAGCCGGACCATGATTGGAATCGCTCACGATAATGATCCTGTGGTCTTTACAAGCCTCTTCTCTGGCAATGGACAGAGTGAGATCCGCCGAGCCATCATCACAGAGAATCATTTCAACATTACCGTATGATTGCCCTGAAACAGATTTAATTGTATGTAAAATCTTATCCTGACAATTGTAGGCAGGAATAACGATTGAAACCAACGCCGTATCCCTAAGCATGGACAATATCCTCGCATTGTAGATTGATTCTTCGTGCGGTTTTCCGATTATACTCTTAATTCGATCGTCCCCGACTTCTTCTTTGAAAACAAATATACCCATGTCAGCAGATAGAAGAAATACTCATTGAACCATATATGATCGAACATCAAAACAAACAGGAAAAAAGCAATATAAACGAAACCCTCTTTTCCTCCTTTTCTGAAAAGATTGATGATCCAACCGATCAAAATGATCACGCCAAATATGCCATAATTCAGTAGTGTTGTAACGAAATCATTCGAATAGTCCGTTGCCAAGTTAAAATATACGGGGTATTGATTGACTCCGACGCCTAGCAACTGATTCCCTAAACCATACCGTTCAAACAAAAACAGATTGCCGATAATCCTTTGAGAGGATGATGAGGTATCGCGGGAAAAATCAAATACGTTCAACAATCTTTTGGTGTAATACTTAAATAGCGTGCCTACGTTTTCATTATAGTTCGCCAGAAGAAGGATAATCATAACAGCCATCGCCGCGACAAAAAAGAGTTTGATTTTGTTGGCCATTTTCATTTGACTGAAACAAACGGAAGAAATGAAAACAACAAAAAGCCCTGCAAGCCCTAACAGCGTCGCTGAAAGCAGGCATGAAGAAACGACGATCGCGAGTTGAACGTATTTCCCTTTCTGTAAGCAATATGCGGCAACGGGGATCTCATAAATCGCCAAATAGGATGGTTCCTCAAAAAAAGAATGTGCACGAACCGTACCCGTAATATCGATAAGTGAACCGAACATGCTATACTTATTTATCGGCAATGGTAGTTTCCCGGAATAAAAATTTGTAAAGCCAATTGATACAAATACAAATTGAAGGATGCAGAGAATGGCAGCAACCACGCCTATGGTCACGGCAACTGATATAAACCGTTCTCCTTCTATTTGGCTCCAGAAACTACTTCCCATGATCATGTATAAGATAAAAACAATGAAAACCTTGACGGCCAGCACAATGTTAACCGGGCCTGACGTCATCGCAATTACGGTCCCGACTGCTCCGCCGAGCACGAGCAGGCCCAATAGGTAAACTAAATCCTTATAAAGTATCAAGCATCTTTTTTTCAGCAAAGAAAATCCCACCATAAATAAAGCTATGGCGTCCGGCAATGCGATACCGACAAAAGGCAGACTATAAGGTCCGGTGATCGGCAGTAACGCAAGCATTGCAACAAGAACGTCGGCGGAACTGACTTTGCCATATTCACTTATTTTAAGCATAACCTCAACATCTCCGATAGATGATCCACGTGAACGTCTTTGTTGTAATAACTGCCGAATATATCAATGATATCTTTCGCAACGTCGTCTTTTTTGACGTCGCTATTCATGAAACTGATGATCGTTTCTATATCCGTCGTGTCTTTTACGATACAGGCACATTTTTTTCCCTTTGCAAGCGCAGCGAAGTCCCTTACGGAACGTGTCACGACCGGGATCACGCCAGCGGCCAAATAGGAGGAAATCTTGGTAGGCGTCGCGACTCGATTCACTTCGATATCCTCCCGTAAAACAAATCCAAAGGAGCACTCTTCCAGTTCTTCCCTGACGAGCTCTTTCGGAACACACTTGACACAATAGTTTCCTGCTCCGGCTTCCCTGAGGATCCGATCTGCTTCCTCTGTTTGAAACGTCAGCACCTTAAGTCTGCAACCGGGAATCTTTCTTTCAATCTGCGTATATAGCGAAACCGTCTGCTGAAAGCACTGCCACAAATCAAGAGATCCTACGTAAACAAAGCTCGGATCTTTATAGTCTTTCTTTTGTAAAACGGAAACGTCCAATTCTTCGTTGAAGCATGGCATGACGTAAGATTTGCTTTCAAAGGATTGTCTCGCTCTTATTTCATAATAATTTTTGAGCTCCTTTGAAACAAAAAGGATTGAGATTGCTTTTTTCATGATAAAGCAATCTATCCCATTCAGTATCATTAATCTGAGATTACTGTGATTCCTTAGAAATGACTCTTCTGCGGTCACGCCCTGTTGCCATAATATAATTCTTTTATAACCCTTCCAATAATACCTAAACGCATCGACAGCCATGGGAAAGACGATCATCGAGGTTTTGTCGATACCATCGAGCGATTTTACGTATCGCGTATCATAACCGTTATCTTCCAATGCCTGCCTGACAATGTCCAGGTAATCCTTCAGTACAACGATATTTTTATAGTTTATATACAGGAATGCCTGCTTTGCCATCGTTTCTCCCGTTTCATTCAAAGATTTTTTGCGTTGCCTTTACGATGAATGCTTTGATGACGTTAATCCGCCTTTTTTGATAACCGTCCCATTTTACTGCGTATTCCTTGTAAATTTCCCTGCCCGTCAGCTCATACATGGCATTTAACTGTGCGACGTGCAATTTGTGATAAAAAGGACTGCATATCCTTTTTCCGTCCTCATATTTGCTCCAATATCCTAAATCAAAATCCGGAAGACGTTTTTCAAGCGATTTCAGAGTCCGATTCAGCAAGTCGGAAACACCCGCCTCAGGAAACAGTTTGGAGTAATCCATAACGCCCCATAACGAAAATATCCATCCGTTCAGGATCAGCGGATCCTCGGTACATTCATAAAAATATACGTCATCTCCCGCGTACTTCGTTGTTCCGCCTTCTTCCAATGGTTTGAGCATGAATTCCAGCGCTTTTTTTACCGCTGTCAAATAACGCTCATCACCAAGGGCGAGATAGCTTCTGATCAGCAAGGAGATCCCTTCCCCTTGGGCCATAGAGGAGTATGGGTGATCCGGATTTTCATAAGAAAAGGTAACCCAGCTTCCGTCCTCCCGTTGGTTGAGAATGCCCCACTCGGCTGCCGCTTTGACCTTCTGCAGGTATCTGCTTTCTTTCGTCAACAGATACATGTCATACGCTCCTAAACCGTACTGAAATATCTCTATGGAGAAATACAGCGTTTCCCCTGTGTCAACGCTTGAAATCGGAACACGATCTCCTAATTCTTCTCTCTTCGTGACTTTTTCCGTCAGGTCATTATAATATCCCTCAACCTTGCCAACGGAATACACTTTCCCAATTCCCTGGTTCACGTGAGAAATGCTATTACCGGTCAGCATTTTAACCCATTTTCTGACCTTATAGATACTGATTCCCATTTAGCTTCTCCATCTACACAAGATTCCCAAATAATGTTTGCAGAACAATTTCAGGCTGATACTGTTTTGCCTCTTCCATACATCGTTTATGCATCTCATCCCTGAGCTTCGGATTTGCGATCAGCATCTCCAGCTTTTCAATGAGGCTTTGCCTGTTTTTTGCTTCAAACACAAGACCATTGACCCCGTCATGAACAATTTCTTCATTATACTTCCACTTGCTTGCGATGACAGGGACTCCGGCGGAAAATGCATCGATCACCGTACCCGCAAAACCCTCCCCATAATAATATGTTGGAAATAATAAAAAGAAGTAATCTTTCAGAATTTCCGAACTTCTGTCAGACGGAGCCACGCCGCGATATTTCACGTAATCAGGAAAGGTTTTCTTGAGATCATTAAACCATTCTGTCTGATTGTGGTCTACCTGACCGAAAATGTCCAATGCAAAGACGGTTTCCTTTTTCGCGGAATTCACGTACTTTACCGCCTCCACCGCGTCCTCTATTCCCTTTTCCTTCATAACCCTTGAAAACGTACAGAGCTTATATGGCATTCCGTAGCCAAAGGGCTCGTCAATGATATGGAGCGGCTTGCAATTTGGCATGGTGACAACATTGGAAAAACCCATCTTCTCAAGTGCTTTCCCCATATTCCCGGTTTCGACGTAAATGCAGTCAAATTTCTTCAGCTTCTCCCGCAGCAATTTTCGCGGAGCAATAAACTCCGGAAGCCAGCCTCCGACGACAACGTAATGAAGCTTTCTTCCGTAGAAACGGTTAAATGCCGTCAGGATCGGCACACATACCTTTAGGCCATTTTCCGTCAGCATTACAATGACGTTATTACAGCTCTTTAGTGCCTTTATTGCGCCGAAAACCACGGGAATGACCGCTTTAATTCCGCCGTGTGCATCGATTGTCATTGCTTTCTCCCCACAATGATTTTCGACTCCGGCAGTGATAATTTCCGTTTTGATGGTCTGCCCATTCGACAGGTTCAATCCATATCCAAAATGTCCGATAATACCAACTCGATTCATACATTACTCACATCCAGTATTTCTTTATGGAATTCCAACACCATTTGATGACGTGCCAGGCAGCTGCTGCCTTTGGGATTCCTTCATCCCGTGTCTGTATCTCCCAGATCTGTCTTACGCTCTCCAGTTTGTTCGAACTCAACGATTTGCCATCGATCCGGTATCCGACCAACGCCTCATCAATGCCATAGGCCAAACTTCCGTCCCGGAGAAGCCGAAGCCACGTTGCATAATCTTGCCCGCCACGCCGCAGGTGCATCCGAAAATCACCCTTCACGGTTCTGTCAATCAACACGCCGGAAGTTGGAATCATTGTGTTAGAGAGGAGAAATGCATAATCAACCTCCTCTTTTACGCTTCTCTTGGTTTTGATGACTTGATCATTGCCATCTATCATCTCGATGGCGGTAAAACAAAACCCTCCGTGCTTTTTCTGAAGCAAATTCACCTGTTTTTCGATCTTCCCAGCCTTCCACAGATCATCCGCGTCAAGAAAGGCAACATACTGACCTTTCGCAAGCTCCAGTGCCTTATTCCGGGCATGTCCGGCGCCCAAATTCTTTGGCTGGAGAAAGTACACGATCTCCGAATGAGTTTCCTGGTATTTCCTGATAATTTCCGCCGACCGGTCTTTCGACTGATCATCCACAAGAATAATCTCAATATCCTGATATGACTGGGAAAGAACCGAATCCAGTGTCCTCTCAATGTATTTCTCACTGTTATAAACCGGCGTTATGACCGAAACCAAACCCTTCACGTACTCTTCCGATTTGCGTTCCATCTTTCCCACCTCAGTATATCGGTGTCACCCAATTTTTGAACTGCTCTATGCTTCCGCTTGCCGCGTCAACATAAGTCTTATGAAGCTTCTTCGTGATCTCTCCTTCGCCAAGCTCATATTGGTCAATACTTAACACCGGCGTTAATTCCATCGCAGAACCACAAAGAAACGCTTCATCAGCTGTGTAAAGCTCCGTTCTGTCAATAGTCCGCTCCTCGACCTCATAGCCCATGCTCTTTGCCAGCTTGACCACCGAGTCCCTTGTTATGCTTTCCAGCACCGCATCAGTAAATGACGGAGTGATTAAAACACCGTTCCTCACCATGAAGAAGCAACTTCCGGGTCCTTCTGAAACCTTGCCATACTCGTTGAGGAAAATGCAGGTATCATATCCATTCCGAAGCGCCTCACGCTGGCCATATCGGCTGTTGATATAATTCGCGCCGCATTTGATCCTTGGGCTCAATGCGTTCTCACTGATCCGCCGCCAGGAGGTGACACAAACCTTTAATCCGTCTTTATGGTATTCCGCACTCGTTCTGCCTCTCGGTATGGGCGCAACGAACATTTCCGTGGGACCATTTGATCCCCAGGAACCAAAACCATCCACAAACAGAGTTTGACGGACAGACAGATTTTCATCGTACTCGTTCGCTTTTACGACATCGATAAAGGCTTTTTTCAGCTGATCTTTTGTATATGGACAATCAATCTGTATGAGCCTGGCAGAGCGAATCAAACGCTCATAGTGATCATTAAGTCTGAAGGCGTAAAGCTGCTGCTCCTGATCGTTCCAATAGCAGGGGATGCCCTCAAAAACATTCAAGCCAAACTGCGCGGTGGGCGCAAGTATGTTGACTTTTGCATCGTTTACGTGAAGGATTTCTCCTTTAAACCAGATCATTCTTTCGGAAACGTCAAATTTCATCTTTATCGTTCTTATCCTTTCACCAGCCGTAGATCAATCCGGGAGATGTGCGATCCTTATGATCTCTTCTTCCGCGTGCTTCGCTGCTTCCGCATCCGTCATGGAAACGTCGGCCTTTTTCTCGTAAATATCTTCTTTTTTGAAGACCTTAAGAACAGACCACAACAATATCATAACATCCTCAAATACCCCGATCTTTTTAAATTGATCTATGTATTGGTTGTCATAGCCAACCTTATCATCCCAGCTGATATTATTCCGACCTTTCACCTGCGCCAGTCCGGTCAGTCCCGCCTTCATTTCAAAACGCTTCCTATATCTTTTGTTCAGTGTATCGAAATCTCCCAGTTCGTCTATAACACAGGGGCGAGGACCCACAACACTCATGTCACCTCTCAGAATATTGAAGAGCTGCGGCAACTCGTCGATACTGCTATTGCGCAGGAATCGGCCTGATTTTGTCACTCTTGGATCATTTTCGTAGTTGAACAGCCCTGCTTCCATCTGCTCGGCATCCACGACCATGGATCGAAATTTGAGCATCTGGAATACTTGACCATCTTTGGTCCTGCGGCTCTGTTTAAAGAACACAGGCCCTTTAGAGTCCAGTTTGATCCAGATGGGCACCACGATCCATATTGGCATAAGTACTATTGTAAGAAGAGCGGCTGATACGACGTCAAACAGGCGTTTAATATAGAGATTGATTCTATGCACCTGATCTATCCTCCAACAGCTTTGGTGTCATTATATGATCAAAAACTAAACGTACGAAACAAGTCGTCATAAGTCTCCGTGCGTTTTATAACTTCCACTCCTTTGCCCGTGATGTCCAACACAGGGAAGTTCGGCAAAATGAACGGCGGTTTCATGACAAGGGAATAGGAGCCGCAGTTGCCAATCACGACGTAATCTCCCACTCCCAATATTCCCGAATAGTCCTTTTGAAGCACGTCACCTTCCATGCAGGTAAAACCGACTATGTCACAATTTTCAACATATCCTCTCTCAGCACCGCCGGGAAACACCTCCATCGGCGGATTGATACGATTCATGCTGATATTATGTTGAGAACCGGTGGCCGTGGCAATCCATTTGCCTCTTACCGTCTTGATCGTCTCGATCCGGCAGACAAACCGCATGCAGTCACCGGCGACGGCAGAACCCGGTTCGATAAAAAGGATTGGAGCGTCGGGATCATTCCCAAAGCGATCCTCAAACAATTTTGCCGATTTTGATGCATAATCTTCATAAGTCACGTGTCCAATGCCAAGCTGAGAACACAGGCTTTGGGGCATCTTTCCATAGATACCACCGCCAATGTCAAGGCGCTCCGGCTTCAAGCCGTATTCGGCAACCACCCTGTCATATGCCTTCAGCATTCCTTTCGCCCTGGCCATCCAGAACTCAGGTGACCGCTTTGCAAAATGGGCTTGAAGATTCATGAGGTGAAGATTCGGTGTAGCCGCGATCAAACGAAGGGCTGCGTCAAAATCCTTGCCGTCAACGTCAAAACCAAATCTGCTCAGTACGCCATCGCCGACGTCATAGTTCAGCCGTATCCCAATATTGAGAATGTGCCTGGGATGTTCACAGGCGGTTTTTCTAATATTTTCAATCTCGTAGATGGAATCCATATTGACCGTACCGCCGGACAATAAAAGTTCCGCAACCTTTCTCTCATTCTTAATCGGGCCATTCCAGATGATCCTCTTTGCTTCCACGCCAGCCTGTAAAGCTATGTCCAGTTCCATTTCGGAAACGACTTCTGCATACCCGCCGAGAGAATCCACCATCTTGACAAGCTTTGGCGTGTAGTTGGTTTTATAGGAATAAGCAATGTTAAATTTTGGATAATATGAGCGAAAAGCCGCACTTAGCTCTTTATAGTTTTGTTCAAAGTTCTCCGGCTCGAGAAGATAAAACGCATTTCCATATTGAACCGAAAGGCGATGAAGCAGCTCTGTTGTCAGCTTTGTTGACATGCCCCCGTACCTCCAGCATTCAAGTTATTCTTCATTTTGGAAACAACCCCGTTCACAATGTTGCGAACTTCATCCTTGTTTATTTGATAATCTTCCTGAGTCATGCCAGACAAGCTTAATTCAAACTCTCGTAATTTTGCCATATTGACTCGAAACACCCTGTCGATTTCCTCAACACTATCCGTCTTTGCATTGTCACAGAACGTTCTTGAAAGAATCGCTCTGGTAGAACCCAGGCGATAGTGTTCCATGATAACCTTTTCAGCGGGTAGCAGGCCGTCACCCAACTTTGCTATCCCACCAAATCCGTATGGTATCCCGGCAGATTGTATTTTTCTACACAAACTTTCCACAGTGCCGTCCGCCAGAAGCTCAAACATAAAAGTCATTCCGTAAGAAAGATGGAGATCGTTCAGCCCAATATGGATTTCATCAAAACCTCCGATTGCAAGGACGTCATCCACGCAATGAACGGCTTCCTTTGTTTCCAAGAGAAGCGTTGTCCTGCACCGACCGTTAACGGCTTCAACAAATTTATTGACCTCTTTTGTCGTCTTCCAATACGGGAGCATTATCAAATCCGCACCGGCATGAATAACTGCTTCAATCTCTTCTACAGAGTACTCATTCCATTGATTGATCCTAACCAGCATTTCAGAAGTCGTCAGGTACGGTTTAATCTTCCAAATATCATCCACAATATGCTTCGAAATCACCGTATTGCGACCTCTTTGCCGATTTTCTTTTCCCAGCGTTTCCAAATCGACCCACACTCGATCAACTCCATATTTCTGAGCAATCACGGCAATGTCAACACGATTTGTTATGTACATAAGTTTTAATGGCATATGCTCTCACACCTATTTTTAGGCAACGCTTGAATCCCTGATATTCTCCGGTCTTTTAGAAAGTTGTCCGCGGGATTCCTCTGTTTTTAATCGATTATTAAACTGTTTCCTGTTTCTTAAAATATGTCTGCCGTCCCCGGCTTTTGGCATGATGGCGCACACTAAGACGCCGCCTAACCGTAAGGGCATCCTGAAAATGATACTTCCAGCCCCATCTATGCGATCCGGGGTATCAACAATATAAAAAAGGCGCATTTATGCCTTGCTTGATCATAGCAGTTTGCGGCATATCCGGCAACCTCCTTTTTTTCTAATTCTTTTCAGTTTCCGAAATTCCCCTAAATTACGGGGCAAATTATCATTTATCAGTATAATGGATTCTTTCCACTCATGCAACACTTTTTTGTCTTGCAGCCTGCAGTTCATATGACTCCTCATCGTAAAATGACAAATACACGAACCACAACCTGCCCTGATAAAATACTTCCCCTTCCATCTCTTTTCCCTCCGAATCCCCGCCAAACATTTGTTCTCTCGGCAAAGCTATCCTAGTTATAACATTGGCAAGTTATTTTTTCAAGTGCAAACGACAGGTACACTAAATTTATGATATGTGACCTGCCCAAATCGTCATCTAATATATAAAACAATTTGAAAGTGAAAAAAGAGACAATTATAAAAAATTTTATGCCGCAGGATTCCAGATAATCCTGCGGCATATTCTTTTCCTTCGATTCCATCCGAGTATTGTTTCCTTAGCACCATATTCCATCAAGAAAACACCTACTCCTCAAGGAATTGCCAATCGGCAAGGTTTCTTTTATTTTCTTCCCAATAAGCGCCTCGCACAGCGTTTCATCCGTCGAATCACGTTTACGACAAACCATCGCAGCGGATAAATGGAATGCCAGAATTTTGCATAGAAAAGATAACGCCCGTCCGACACGGAGTATTGCTTTCCCTTGCGCTGAAATCCCGTCAGCACGGCAAGGACGGCATCGTCCGGGACTCTCTCCCAGGCATAGGTATTGTCCCCGCGGATCATGTAATGATCCTCCTCCACTTTTAATACCCTGTGAAGGACAAGATCCTTCCCGCGCTTATAGAGTGCTACGTCTAGCGGTTTTAATCGGGCCTTGGGCGTTTCTAAAATGACAAGATCTCTGTTTTGACGAAGCATGGGCTCCATGCTGATGCCGCGGGTCTTATAAATCAATTTTCCGTCCCGTGCCAGTAACTCCTCCATCGTCATTTCTCTTTCGTCTCCTATCCATTTTCCTTCATGGTCAGGAACAAAAGCTCCATGACAAGGTCTGGATTGACGTTGGCGTCAAGTCGTTTTTTCGCCTTCTCCAGCGCCTCAAGAATGGCCTCGATCCCCTCATAGCTACTGCGGTTTGCCACCTGACGCAGGGCAGAGCCCTCCTCACGGAACACCAGATGATTCATGTCATTGGTCGCCTTGAACAAAAGCACGTCGCGGTACCATACTCTCATGATGTCGATCAGATCATTTCGATCAAGCTTGTATTCCTTGATCTGATTTGCCGCTGCAACCATCTCCTGCAGCTCCATGTCCTGGATATATTTTAGGATCGAAAGAGCCTCGTCCTTCATGTTCTCAAAGCCTTCGCTGAAAGCAAGCTGACGGGCCTTTCCAATGTTTCCCCTGGCAAATGCCACGCAGACCTCTGCCTTATAGTCGGTGAGCTGAAGCTCCGACATTAAGTACTTCCGAACCAAATGATCCGCAACCGGTTTCATGTTGAGGATGACGCAGCGGCTAAGGATCGTCGGAAGCAGCGCATTGAGGTTTGTCGTCAGTAGCATGATCACAACATACTCAGGCGGCTCCTCAAGCGTTTTTAGCAGGGCATTCTGCGCCTGCGTCGTCATTTTCTCTGCCTCATTCATGATATAAATCTTGTACGGGCTGGAATACGGTTTGATCCCAACGTCGCCGCTGAGCTGCGCACGAATGTCGTCAACGCTGATGGAATTCGGCTTTTCATGTGTGACCTTGATAATGTCAGGCTGGTTGTTTGACAAGGCCTGCTTGCAGGAATGGCATTCCTGACAAGGGATTTCGACGCCATTCCCCTTTCCGCGCTCCTCGCACTGCAGCGCCATGGCGAAGATTTTCGCAATGAATTCCTTTCCGGAAAACTGCTCTCCGTTGATGATATAAGCATGAGAAATCTTCCCGGAAGCAATGGCATTGTGCATATGCTCTCTTATTTGATCCTGCCCTATGATATCCCGAAAACTTGCCATAGACGTTCTCCTTTCGTATGTAAGGAATTGATAAATCTATTTCTATATACTTCGTTTCGATCTTCACGAAGCAACTGTTTTCTAAAGATTGCCTTTTAAATATGTCGTAATCTCTTCAATGCAATGATCTAGGTCATCGTTGTAGAAGCTCTTCGGATTTCCCGCTTCCGCCAGCTTCTCCTCTGAAAAGTCCTCGCTGTCCGCAAGAAAACGGCGGCACATTTCCTCATATTTCGGATGCTCCTGCTTCTTCTCACGATCCAATGCCCTCTGCAGGCGAACGCCGTCATCCAAAATCACATAGACGGGAAGAATCGCCTCATCACCAAAATACTTGCGAAAGGCTTGATAGGATTCCAGCGTCCCAATGATCAGGTAATTCGCTTCCCCCAGCTGAATGCTTCCGTCATTCACAGTAAAATAACGCCAAAGTCCATGAACCGTATTGTAAGCGCGATGCTCTATAATCTTTCCCTCTGCTAAGAGCTTTTGAAATCCAGCCTCGTCCGTAAAATGATACTCTACACCCTCTCTCTCGCCATCGCGAATGGGACGCGTCGTGTATGGCACCACTGTCCGAAAGGGCAGCTCCCCGCGATTTCGCAGCTCCTTATAAATCGTATCCTTACCCGTGGAGCTCTTCCCCATCAGACAAACAATTTTCCCCATGTTTCTTTTCCCCTCAAACTGTATTTCTTTGGTAGACTCTTATCTTATGGTCAATGAAATTATGTTATCGCAAGAACTCGGGCCAGGTTTGGAGTGTCTTTCTGGTAGACTTTTGACCCAAAAAGACACTCCAAACCTTTCCCTCGAGGATGCGGAAAGCTTAACTTAATATCATGATTGCCCTATGGCTGTGGAAACGGTTAAGCCTTAAGAAGGCAACGAACCTTGCACTCACCGTCTTCCGCAACGCCGCGGAGACGTAGGCCTTGGTCTCTCCAGCGCAGCAGGGCATCTCGTATTTCCTTTGTAAATGCTTCGCCTGGCACCACGATGGGTGTTCCTGGCGGATATAAATTGACAAACTCCGCGGCAATCCTGCCCTCACATTCCGATAGCGCAACCTCTTCCCAGGGCGCATCCCACGCCTCGCACAGGGTCTTTTTGATTATGGGCATTTCTAAAGTCTCGTGCAGAGTCTTTTTGATCGCAGGCATATCCCACGCTTCCCGTATGACATGATCGTTCGATCTCTTTCTTTCGTCTTCGGCAGACTGCGCCCTCAGCTTACCATGATCGCAATTGGATGATCCCGCTTCCTCATCCATCGCCAGCAAGGCATCACGCATTCTCTGATACCCTTCCTGCGTATCCCCCACCGTAAACATGGCAAGGCAATATTCCCCTGCTGCCATCTCTAGCTGTAAATGATACTTTTCTCGTAATATATCATAAATCTGCTGACCCGTCAGGCCGCTGCTTCCCGCATGAATGACGAGCTTTCCTAAATCCTGCCGAATCCCACTGGTACGGGATTCCTTTGTTGTGAGGAATCGGAAATGCTTACATGCCGACAGCTCCTTTGTCAGCCAAGTAAAATTCCTTAGAAACTCTTCGTAGAGCCCTTCGCCTTCCTGTCCCATCAAGGTCACGGCATTGTCGATGCTTGCCATCAAGACATACGATGGGCTACTGGACTGATAAATGCGAAGGAAGCGACGAAGTCTCTCTCTGTCCACGCGCTCCCCACTGACATGTAGCAGCGCCGTCTGCGTCATGGCAGGCAAGGTTTTATGTACGCTGTGAATCACCAGATCTGCCCCAGCCTGACAGCTGTTTTCCGCAACATTCTCCTCAACAAGTCCAAGGTGTGCCCCATGCGCCTCATCCACGATCAGTATTTTTCCATATCGATGAACAATCTCAGCAATCTCCCGCACGGGAGAAATTCTTCCCTCGTAGGTCGGTGAAACGATCAAAACCGCCTGAACTCTAGGGTCTGCCTCCAACGCTTTCTGAACCTGCTTTGGCCGAATACCATCGCAAATGCCAAACTCTTCGAGCAGCGGCGGCATCAAATATGTCACCTTCAAATTCCTCAGGTAGGCCGCATGGTAAGCGGATTTATGACAATTCCTTGCCATCAAAAGGTGTCCGCCTTCGGGAAGCGCCACGCTCAAGGCACTTAAGATCCCTGCCGTACTGCCGCCGACAAGGCAAAAGCTTTCCTCCGCACCATAGAGCTTGGCCACTCTCTCCTGAAGATCCCTCAAAATCCCCTCGGGACAATGCAGGTCATCAAAGCCATCGATCTCCGTCACGTCCATCCTGTAGACCTCCGGCGGCATCTCGCCATAGAGTCTGCGCTTATGTCCCGGCATGTGATAGGGGTAATCCTCGCCTTCGGCATACGTCTTTAGTTTCTCGTATAAATGCTCCAATGCATTTCTCCTACTGATTACTTCTTCGTCACATTGTCAATTTCAACATATTTTTTTGACTGGCGCGGCTTCAGCGTCCTGTGCGCCTCCGTCACGCGGTCCGGCTCAACGCCTTCCACCTTGCCATGTCCATGAATGACGTGCACGGTCTCAAGCAGGGAGCACCATTTATCAGCCGTGGTCACGATCCACGCCTCCCTGCACCTCGGAATCTTTGTCAGCGTCAGCGGCCACATGTGCTTCTCAATAATGTCGCGCTCCCTGGGCGTAAGATCATAATCCTGAGAAGCGTTTTTCAGCGCGATGCCGGGATGATAAAATCCATGAAGATTATGCGGCTTTTTCGCATCCCCAATATGCCAGTCATACAGAAAATAATCATGAAGCAGCGCGCCTCGGATCATTTCCTCCCGCTGACAGCGAATGTGTAGCTTATCACTGATGGCGATGCTGAGCTTCGCCACGTTGAGACAATGCTGGTTCACCGTCATGTCGCCGTGCTGAATATATCCCTTTGTTGAATTAAAATTCCTAGATCCCAAAATATCAGGAGCCGCCGCCTGAATCTGGCGATGCAGCTCGCGGTGCCGTTCAAACTTACGCATCCACCGCTCTGCCTGTCTTCTGGTACGAAGGCTGTCCCTTCTTTGTTTCATCCTATGCCATCCCTTTTTCTTTTATACTCTAATCGGATGCTTTCCTTACATCCTTCATGACGCGCTGATCCCTTCGATCCCGTCCTCGTCGTCCTTACAGCTTCGTGATCTTACGCGGATTTCCTGTTTCTACCACTGCCCACGGATTTCGTTATCCTCCGTTATAGTACCCTGCGCACCGGGCTCCATGCGTTCACCGTCCTCGCCGCTCGTTCCCGTACCTGTCTGCACGCCGCCTGTTTCTGCTCCCGTTCCACCTGTTCCCGTAAGCTCCCCGTTTGCGCCCGTCGTTCCCGCATTACCGGCCTCAGCTGCTCCTGCTGCCGCAAGTGCCGCGTTCTCCACGGGATTCTTGCCCTGCGGATAATAATAACAGACAACGGGAAAGCCCACTTCAACACATCCATAAATAGTTTCGGCTTTTTTCAAGGGAAGATTAACACATCCGTGAGAACCATTTTCCAGAAAAATGGAGCCTCCGAATGCCTTCCTCCACATGGCATCATGCATGCCATATCCTCCATAGAAGGGCATCCAAAAATGCACAAAGCTCTCATAGCCAGGTCCCCGCAAAATGCGATCCCGCTGCTTAAAGGTCACGACATAAATCCCCTCAGGGGTCGCATGGCTCGTCAACATGTCGCCAGAAACAACATCCGTCTCCAGCAAAAGCTCACCCTTATAATAGAAATACATATGCTGATTGCTTAAATCCACTTCCGCGTAGGAATCTCCGATAGTTCCGTCAAAGAAGACATAATTCTCCGTCTGGCTGACAGGCTGCTTGTCCGTCACGGCGCCCTCCTTGATCAAGGCGATGAGCTCCTCGCTCTCCTTCTCAGGATCAGTCACCCAGCCTGACTTACACTTGAGCTTTAAATCCACGCCCAAAGAGGTGCGAAAGACATACTGATGTCCATAAGGATCATACTGCTTCTTTGCCTCCTTGACGAATTCACGCACGGCCTCCTCGTCCAGCGTCGGCGTTCCATCCTGCAGGCTCACCCAATTACTTAGCTGCTCCTGTCCCACGGTGAACTCCGTGCCATACCAGTTATAATGAATGCTGGCGCCCAGCCAAGAATTAACCTGCTCCACCACGCGACATAATTCTACATTATCCGCCGTAATCCTAGCACTATTATAACATCCCGTGTCCTCAATATCTACCTGTTTTTCCATGGAATATAATGCCTTTTCTATGGCAGGCATTGCCTTTGCGCTATCCATCCGGCTGCCGCGCGTGTCCGGAACGACCTCATAGGCATTGTTTTCCGTCAAATAGTCACTGATATACGCATCCTTCGGGTCGATCGTCACGCCGTTCGCGCAGGCCTCCCAGCCACCTACAACGCTTGCAAGCTGCTCAGGTTCAAAGGTAATCTCCTGCTCGAACGAAAAATCCTGACCATCCTCCCAAAGCATTTTAAACCATTGATACGGATTCTGTGCGGCGAAGATCTGTCCCACAAGCAGGGCCGTGTCCTTTCTGCACAGGGAAATATCGCTGGGCGTGATGGTTCCTAGCAAGGCCTTTTCCTCCGGGTTTCTCGGATCTCGCCCGCTGACCTCCAGCGTATAATCACTGATCTGACTGTCTAATATCGTACAAACGTCGCTAGGTGCCATGTCACTGCAATCAATGCCATTGATGCGCGTTCCGCGAAGGAACTGCGACTGGTATCTGGAAACGCCATAAAAATAGACCCCGCCCACGGCGAAAAGCAAGAGTAAAAGGATACTACTCACTACGATCAAAACAATTTTCTTTTTCGATTTCATTTTCTAACTTAGACCTCTATATTTCTTACGATACTGCTGCCATGCTTCTTAGACTATCCAGCATTTCCCTGCATTCTGACGCCATGCTTCTTAGATCACCCAGCATTTCCCTGCATTCTGACGCCATGCTTTTTAGATCATCCAGCATTTCCCTGCATTCTGACGTCATGCTTCTTAGATGATCCATCATTTTTACACGGAAGCTTTCTGGCCTTTTTTCATTTCCGGGCTCACGGATGCGAACATTTTATCATAAATAAAAATAAAAAAATAGCACAAAAAAGCAGAGGTTTACGCCTTTTTGCGCCATTTTTCCGTATGTTTTTCCAAATCTTGGGGCATTTGCCCTAAAAGCCCTGCCTACCCTTTTTCAGATACACAGACAAGGGTCACCCCTTAGATGATTTCTCTGAGTTCGTATTGCCAAATTTCTCGCGGCAGTATTCTTCAATAATCTTCTCCTCGGAGAAGTAATACTTTTGACCCTTGATCTCCTGATACTCCTCATGCCCCTTGCCAAGCAGGGCGATGATGTCACCGGGCCTTGCGTTGTCGATTAGGTAATGAATGGCCTCCTCACGGTCGATGATGGTGATATACTTTCCGCCGTGGACATTCAGACCCTCGATAATGGTCTTATTGATCTCCTCAACCTCCTCATCCCTGGGGTTGTCCATGGTGAGTACAGTCAAATCAGCATACTTTCCGGAGGCTTCGCCCATGTCATAGCGCCTAGCCTTCGCGCGATTTCCGCCACCGCCAAAAAGACAGATCAGGCGATCCGGCTGATATGCCTTCAGCATGGACAACAGATTCTCGGCGCTGACTGCGTTATGCGCATAGTCGATCAGCATCGTGCCATGTCCCGCCATGCAGGTCATCAGCTGCGTGCGTCCCTTGACATAAACCTTTGCAAGACCATTCAAAATTGCCTCCGTCGAGATCCCAAGCTCTGCCGTGATGGCGATGGCAATCAGTGCATTTTCCACATTGAAGGTGCCAGGCATCGGAAGATTTACCTGTGCGCTGCGCTTTCCGGACAGTGTAAAGGTTACGCCGAGAAAGCTCCCCTCCCAGATATTATGTGCATTCTTCGCCATATAATCCGCTTCGCCCTTCTGAGAGACGGTGACCAGGCGATCCTTGGCGAGCTCCGTTGCCTCCTGCCATCTCGGATCATCCACGTTGACAATCACGGGACCCGTCTGAAGGAACAATAGCTTCTTACAATCGAGATATTCCTGGAAATCCTTATGCTCATCAGGGCTAATGTGGTCGGGGGAAATATTTAGGAATGCACCATAGGCAAAATCAATGCCTGCGGTTCTGCCGAGCTTTAAGGCCTGTGAGGATACCTCCATCACGGCATAGGTGCAGCCCTCCTCCAGCATCTTTGCGAAAAGGCGCTGCAGCTCGTAGGATTCCGGTGTCGTGTTCGCGGTCTTATATTTCTCCGTACCGATGAAGGCTCCCAAGGTTCCAATCATGCCGACCTTGTTTCCAGCCTCCTCGAGAATTTTCTTGATCATGTGGGTTGTCGTCGTCTTGCCCTTCGTGCCAGTAAGACCAATGACCTTGAGCTTCGAGGCAGGATTTCCAAACCAGTTGCGCGCCGCATAAGCAAGCGCCTCGCGGGAGTTCTTGACAAGAATGACCGCCGGAAGATTCTTTGTGCTATCTTGCCCAACTTGACCAGCTACACTTGCTTCCTGATTAGCAGCTTCCTGAATTCTCTCTAGCGCCGCCGCGTCCTCGATGATCAGCGCCGCGGCGCCATTGGCAGCTGCCTGTCCCACAAAGGTATGTGCGTCAAACTTCGCCCCCTTTAGGCATACAAATGCGCAGCCCTTCTCCACCTTTCGGGAGTCATAGACCAGAGCTGAAATCTCCTGCTCCAGGCTCCCCTGCAGGCACTCATACTCCATATCCTTAAGCAATTCTCTCAGTTTCATCTTCCCAATCCTCTTTTCTATAGTTTCACCGTCTAGGCAGCCATGCCTGACTCATCGTATTTCCAAAGCATTATGATTATAGCTCAGCACCAAAGAATGCACGCGCCGAGTCGTATGCGTCCCGAGCATGTTTGATAAGGCATACGAGCGCAGTGAGGTCACGTCGCGATCCGTTTCCGTGAGATCGACAATCTGTCCATCGTCCTTAGTGATCAAGCGAATGTTTTCTCCAATTTCCACCGCACACTCGGCACAGACGCTCTTCCCAGCATTACAATCATAGATCATCATAAACAATTCTTCAAAAATAAACATGGACCGGTTGATCAGTTGCTCTGAGCAACCACCTTCCTTCAGGGCCACCCCTATTTGATCTCTGATGCTAGTGACAACACTAGGTAAGACGCAAAACTCAAAAAGCTTTATGTTTTTCCCGCGTTCCATGTCACTGAGTAACAGCGGATAGTTCTCGCGGCCATATTTGTGCTTGATATGTAGGACCGACAGCAGATATCCTAACGCCGGAGCCAGCATGAGCCCAAGGTACATTCCATAAACACCGCCGAACAGGCCTCCCAAAATAGCCAGTGGGAGGGCGGGGAACAGATCCCGCAGGAAGGAATCTAAAACGCCAAGAGATATGTTATCCACAAGGATGAAGTAGGAGGAATCCAGGAACAATCTACAGGAAAAGATCAGCGTCAAGGACAGTATGCGTAGTCCCCAGACAGCATATTCTGCCGTAACAGGATCCTCAATGCTGATCAGGCTGACAATGCATGGTGCCAAGACAAGGAGCAGCACCGTGGAAAGTAGGCTTTCTACCCTGACACTCAGCTTTGCAAGCCTCCAAACCTCCTTAACGCCAGGATAACATTCTTCTCCATAATAGGTACTGATGAGCGGCGTGATTGCCTCTCCAATTCCTTCAAACAGTATTTGTGCTTCCTTGAGCAACGTGATCACGGAAACAAGAATCAGCATTTCCGAGCCAAAGGTTCTCAGCACAAAGAAGTTTATGGCAACCGTAAACAGGGATACGGACAAATGCGTGCTTGCGTCTACGATCCCATATTTCATAATGGTCCTCAGAAGCGTCGGCGAAAATGCCAGGTTTAATTTCAGCGTATTGCCCGGGCGGAAAAAATGCAGGAAGGAAATGATGATGGAGATTGCAAAGCTGAGAAAGGAAGCTAGGGCAAGTCCCTTCACTCCGATCCGCTGGCATAAAACCACGGACAAAATAATCTTCATGATCCCCTGCGTCACATTGGCCGCAAGACTGATGGCCTCATCACCATCCGCAAAAAGCATGCCATCCAACAGCTCATTGAGTGGCAATAGCAGAACTCCAAACTTCATCCATTTGAGATAATCCAACGCATGTGCATACACCTGACTGTCTGGATGATAGGCCTTCAAAAAAGCCTCGCCCCCACAGAGAATGGCCAAAAACATCAAAATGCCAAGCAACGAGGCAACCGTCAATCCAACACCGAAGCACTTGTCCGCCTCCTCCTTCTGAAATGCCCCCATCTTTCCGGCATACAGAATTGGCACCCCATAGGAGAAGAACACTGCAAAGAAGCTGGCCATGGAGTATACCGGCAATGCTAGACAGATCCCGGCAACGGCATTTTCCCCAAGAAGGATTCCTGCGATCAGGGTATCTGCCACGCCCATAATGGCTGTCAGCACCATCAAGACGGTACCACTGCATAGCATAGAACGGTATTTTGTTGAGACAAATGTCCTGTGACGTCTTGCCATCTGTGGCCTCCGGTTTATGGTAACGTGGCAGGAACCATCCTTTCTGCCACCATCTAGTTTTCTGGCATTACACAAGTATCAATGCATTGCACGAAGCTCGATGCGATCGAGGATGCCCTGCACACTTATGTTTTGATGGGTTAGGTACATTCTCATGACATTTTCGATAAATTTCTCGTCTGCATGCGTCTTCTTTTGGATCCTCTTGACGTCATAGCCCTTGTCGATTAGCTTCATCATTCGGGAAACCAACGCATATTTTTCGCTGTCGGACAAGGTGGTACTAGCCGTTTCTTCCTGTTGCGCTCCTAAAGAATGCTTTTTCAGGCATAAACTGTGCGACTGCCTTTCCTGGCTTGACGACCTGTCCTTGGATCCCTTCCATGATATCCCCTCTGGAGTTTCTTCTAGCACCGCCGTCTTTGCATGCCCATAATAGACCGTTTTCGGCTGTAATTTCAAAAGCCTTTCCCAGCTTTCTCCGATCTGCGTGCCCTTGTGTAGTTCCAATTCGTACAAGGGATTTAGGTCTCCCACAAACAATGCTCCCTCATCAAGCCAAAGGGAAATGCTGTCGTCACTATGTCCAGGCGTATGAAAAACTTGACCGTTTAAGCCAAGCTCCTTTAGTACTGCACGGCTTTCTTTGATGGAGAAAAATCTGGCCTGCTCCTCCTTGATCGGAACAAACCTTGTACCCTTTTCCTTCGCAAAAATAGCATCCGCTGCATGGAGAAAGGGCTTTTGCAGATCTGGAATCAAGAGCACTGCGCCCTGATCCGCAATTTCCTGTGCAATTCCCATATGATCTGGATGAAAATGGGAGATCATGACACCGCTGATCTCCTGCACGGAAGTTTTTTGCTCGCCAAGTGCCCTGCATAGCATGGGGAACATGCCAGCCCATCCCGTGTCGAAGAGAAGCTTTCCATGATCTCCTTCGATCAGATATGTATTCGTGTTGGAATATCGTAATTCACGTACTTTCATCTCTTAAACGATCCCTAAAAATCTGATTTCCTCCTCCGTAACAGAGTCGCCCTCTGTCAGATGGCCTGACTCCCCTTCTGCTTTATATCCCTTTTACCTTGACAAACTGTCCCTTCTGCTTTGCGTCCCTTTTCCTTGGCAAACTGTCCCTTCTGCGATCAGTATATCAAGCCTCTGGATGATATTCTCCCTCATACACCACATAGGAGGGTCCCTTCATGTGGACAATGTTCTGGTCATCCCACTCGACGTGCAAGACGCCGCCAATCTGCTCCACGTCGACAATGCGATCCACAAGACCAAGCCGATGCATGAACACAACCGCCGTACAACACCCCGTGCCACAGCCGATCGTCTCACCCGTGCCACGCTCCCATTCGCGAATTTTTAAATGTTGCCTGTCCACAAGCTGAACGAAGGTCACGTTCGTCCTGCGCGGGAAAACGATATTGTTCTCCACCAACGGGCCATAGGTTTCAATGTTCAGCGTAGATAAATCGTCCACCTGGATCATGGTATGAGGATTGCCCCAGGAAAGGGACGATGCAATCATCGTCTTGTCGCCCACGGTGATCGGCTGCGTGAGGAACTCGTCCTTGTCCGTCGTCACCGGAATCAGCGTCGGCGTGAAAATCGGCTCGCCAATGGCCGCCTCAATGTCCGTCACCATCCCATCCTTTACGGTCAGAAGAATCGTCTTTTCTCCGCCGAGTGTCTCGATCTTCACCATTGTCTTGTCGGTCAGGCCGTGATAATATACAAATTTTCCAACGGAGCGCACGGCATTGCCGCACATCTCCGCCTCCGTGCCGTCGGGATTAAAGATGCGCATGCGGAAGTCGCATTTCTCAGACGGACAGATCAATACCAGCCCATCCGCACCAATGCCAAAGTGCCGATTCGACATCTTCTTTGAAAGCTCATTTGGATTTTCTATCGTTTGATGAATGGCATCGACATACACATAATCGTTGCCATATGCCTGCATCTTCGTAAACTTAATTCCCATTTTCCGCCCTCCATGAGCTCCAGGGACGGGTTTGATGGGTCATTTTTTGATCCACTAACCCCGTCCCCATGTCTCATCTATCTTAGCGCCTGTGCGAGGTCATTAATGATGTCATCCACATTCTCAATGCCGATGGAGATTCTGACAAAGGCCTTCGTGATGCCCAGTGCCATCTTCGTGTCATCAGGAATGGACTCATGGGTCTGCGTCCAAGGGTAAGTAATCAGGGTCTCCGTGCCGCCAAGACTCTCCGCAAACAGAATCATGTTAACGTTGGAGAGGAGATTTTGCGCCGTCTCCTCACTGTCAAGCTCGAAGGAGATCATGCCACCGAAGCCCGTGCACTGCTTCTTGCTGATTTCATAGCCCTTGTGATTTTCGAAGCCCGCATAATAAACCTTCTTCACCTTGGGCTGGGTCAGAAGCCAATTTGCAACCTTTCTGGCATTCTCGTCATGCTGACGCATACGAAGGGAAAGAGTCTTTAAGCCGCGCAGTATCAGCCAACAGTCGAAGGGACCAAGCTGTGCGCCCATGGACTTGATCTGTCCCTGGAAGAAGGGAATTCTCGCGGGATCCTTAACCACGACAATGCCCGCGATAACGTCATTATGACCAGTCAGATACTTTGTGCCGCTGTGTACGACAATATCTGCTCCGAGATCCAGAGGTCTCTGGAAATAAGGGGTCAGGAAGGTGTTATCCACGACAAAAATACAATTGTTTTCCTTCGCGATCTTTGCGATCTCCTGAATGTCGGCCACCTTCATCATGGGATTGGTGGGCGTCTCGAGGAAAATCATCTTCGTCTCAGGGCGAAGCGCGTTCTTAATGTTGTCGAGCTCCGTCATGTCGACATAGGAAAATTCGCAATTGAATTTGCTGAAAATCTCGTCACAGATACGGAAGGTACCGCCATAAATGTCATCGCACAGGATCACGTGATCTCCATTCTCAAGAAGATTGAACACTGCCATGTTGGCAGCCTGTCCGCTGGTAAAAGCAAAGCCCTCTGCGCCATTCTCTAAGATGGCCATGGTGCGCTCCAGCTCCTGACGGGTGGGATTCTGCACGCGGGAATAATTATATCCCGTGGAGACTCCAAAGGTTTTGTGGCGGAAGGTCGCCGTCTGAAAGATGGGGAAGCTCACGGCTCCTGTAATCGGTTCACATCCCAATGCTCCATGTACTACTTTCGAGTCAAAATGCAGGTTTTCCTTTCTGTCAAATTCACTGTAAGCACATTCTTCTCTCATACTTTTTCCATCCTTTCTGGATTTTATTCTAACTTCCGATCTTGTCTTTTTCTGTCAAGCTTTTCGTTTTCTTTTTTGCTTGTAATCATCCCGTTATCGACTTAACGGATATTCCATATCTCGGTTTTGCCGTACAGTCTTAGTTTTTAATGATTTCTATGCTCTTACGCGGGCGATATAGTCCTCAATGGCCCTTCGCTCTTCTTCCTTATAAACAAATCCCTGCTTTCCACTGACATGCTTTGCCGCCTTCTCAAAGAGAGCAATCATTTCAGCGACTGCTGCCCAAAGGTGCTCATAATCCGCATCGGAATAGGTTCTGCGAAGCTGCTCGTACCACTCGCTCGGGAGATAGTTCTTAAAGAACTTTCCCTCCTTGCCCGCCGAAACGGAGAAATCACGCTCCACCCCGACATACCATTTCAGCATCTGCACCAGCATGTCACGAACAAATTCATTAAACTGCTTCATCGCATAGGTGAGCTCGTCCCTCGCAATGCCCTTCGCGACATTGTTCATGCACCAATAAAATTCGTTACAGCAGTCCGAAAACTGCTTCTGCGTGGGGCACTTTACATACCAATAGGCCTTCGTCCCCGTAGCCTTGGGCAGTACGTCATTCTCAGCAGAATACTGATGTTCCTTATCTAATAGAAGGATTGCCGGCTCTTCGCTTTCCTCAAAAGGCGCTTCCGTGAGACAAAGGTCAATCCGATTCCCGTCCGGGAATAGCATCAAATAGACAAAATTCCCGTCACCGTCCGGAGGGATCAAACTCATGCTCTCCGGTTTTTGCATTAACGCCGGCTTTCCAAAATGCCGCTCAATCCATTCATCATTATCCCAATAGGGCTTTACGTCCCTCACCTGGAACACGACGTCAAAATCCTGATGCACGTCCTTCGGCACGTCCGGATTGGCCCGGGAGCCGGACATCCAAACTGCGCGAATATTTTCATCCGACTTCGCGATGCCAAGAATCAAGGCAAGCATCTCATCCTCAGATCGTTGTTTGATTTCCACGCTATCCACTCCTTATCTCTGCTGTCATGCATGCCATGTTCAGGGCTTGCCATTAAACACCAAATTCCATATAATTTGCCTTTGGTTTTGCCCGCTGCATGTTATGCCTTGTCAAATCTTTGGCACTCCGCCTTGATTTTATCCACCAGCGCATTGTCCACGCGGTAGGATTCCCGCATCTTTTGGAGGGCTTTCTGGAAGGTCCAGTTACTTAGGTGATTCTCAGTGCTGATCATGTACGAGTACACCTTCTCGGGGAATTTCGCTGCCGCCGTGGCCACCGCCCAGGCAATGCCCATCTTTGCGTAATACTCCTCAGCATAAAGCCCGTCCAGCACCTTGAGCACCCTGTCGATATATTCCTCCGTCAGGAAATGGCTCATCAGCATCACCGCAACGACACGCACCTCGAATTCCTTCTTGGAATGCTTATATTTCATGAAAAATTGGTACGCTTCCTCGGGGTACTTCCGCGCGATTTGGAAGGTTTGGCACGTAATGTCATTTACGGCCCAGTCATGAATGTGTGGGATAAATTTTTTTAGGTAAGTGAGGATGGTTTTGACGTCATCCTTTGCATACCCGATGACCAAGCCCTGCAGCATTTCCAGCTCGAAGGTGTCCATGGGGTTATGCTCCAAAAACCACCGATAATCCTCCTTTGCCAGCTCCTTCGCAAGCTTTCGAAGGTCTGGAACGCGAACGCCCGCAGAGGGCTTTGCCGTAGGATTTAGTTTATCATAGAGCTCTGCATTGTTGCCGGAAAGCTTTCGAAGCTCCTCTCGAACCTCCTCTAATTCCCTGTGTGCCATTCCCTTTCCCTCACCTTGCGAATTCCATGCCTTGCGGATTCTCTGCCTTACGATTTCTAACTCTTACAATTTGCCTGCCTGACAGATTCTCGGTTCTACGAGTTCCATCCCTTACAAATTGCCTTCCTTACAAATTGTCTGCCTGATATTTCCTACGCTATGTTTTTAGAGTCCCTTCTGGCTCTAATCGCATCGAATCAAAAGCACAAAATATAGCGTATTCTATAGCTATCATACCCAACATACATTATCATCATACCATAGTCGCTAACGCTTTTCAATCATTTATACATTCCTCATATTTTGCAAAATCTCGGAATTTATCGATGCTTTGAGGTCTATTCTTCTCTCATTTTTCTAATACTTTCTTGTTTTATGGTTTCTCCACGATTTCGATTTCAATCCCCTTCTCGGAAAGAAGCTTTAAGTCCTCCTCCGATGCATCCCAGTCCGTGATCATGAGATCCAGCTTCTCCGCAGGCGCTATACTGACTACGGAATGGAATCCTATTTTTTCCTTGGGATACAGGCCAATGACCTGCTTGGAGCCTTCGATCAGGGCACTATAGAACGGAAGCGCCGCCGTCCTCTGCATGGAAATTCCAAAATCCGCAGAAATCGAGGCCGATGTCAGAAAGCACTTATCAAACCGCAGCTTCTTGACCATCTCCATCGCAAATCCGTCATAGCAGCAGCCCTTGTCATCCATCTCCCCGCCGATCAGAATCACGGATACGTTCGGCTTTCTGCGAAGCTCCTCCGCAACGACAATGGAATTCGTGACGGCCCGAAGCGTCAGCTCCTCCGGAAGGTTCTGCGCCATAAAATACCCAACGGTACCAGAGGTAATGTAAATGACGTCCTGATTTCGTAGCATGGAGACCGCCCGCTTTGCAATCAGCGCGTAATTTTCTTTGACGACAGGGATGTCCTTCGCCGTATTTCCCTTCGGACGCCCGATGCCAACTTGGCGAAGCGGCAACGCGCCGCCCCTCGTCCGTTTCAGGAGCTCCTTTTCCTCCAGGATTCGCAGGTCCCGCTTTGCGGAATCATAGCTCACCCCAAACTCCTCCTGAATGTCATCCGTCGAAATGTAACCCTTCTCTTCCAACCAATCTAAGATTTTCTGATGCCGTTCTTCTATCAACATAGTCTAATCCTTTTCTTTATTGAGCTTTCATTTCTTTATTAAGCTTGCGTTTCTCAATTGATTTTTCGGTTCATAATTCCTTGCGATAAAGCTTTGCCCTAATTTTTTGACACATCTTCTTGCTGGTTCGTGTTAGTGCTTCCCAGAATGGGCGTTTCCGTCGCCTGCCTTCTATGAATGTCTCTCCCAGCTCCACTCGGTGCTGCTAAGACCTGGCTTCCCCTCCAAAAGCCTGCAAAGTTCCTCTTTGCAGAAGACGATTGCCCTTTCGATATACTCCTCTGCCATCTCCCTCGTAAAAAAGAAGCTGCCCGTATCCTCCACGGGAATAAAATGACCCTTGACTCTCTCCACAAGCTCCTTCACGCCATATTCCGCAACACTAAGAAGCGGTTCTCCCGTGAGATCTATTTGCCGAATCATCTCCGGGTTCAACCCATATTTCTCAGCGACAAATCCATTGGTAATGCCGTAATCCCGATGCAGCTTCTCTATGTTTCCAGGCGGTAAGGGATCCCAGTGATGCTCTGAATATACATAATACCGATAAAAAATATCCTGAACCAAATGAAGATAGTACCCTAGATACAGCGCATCCTCCTTCATTCGTTCTCCAAACCTTTCCCGAAAGCCCTCAAGGTCATAGGTGGATCTGGTTTCGTTACAAATTCGAATCTTCAAATGCCCGTTACCGTGAACGGTGCCATCAGGAAGGATCGCACCGAGCCGAAGTCTGTAGATATCGTTGCAATTCAATTCCTTTGCGACACCCTCCGTGATCGCCAAATGGATTATGCTAGATGCCATATTCCTGTCCTCCTAGTTCTATATTAACGGAAAAGGGAATCTATGTCAAGTCACAGATTCCCTTTTCCGTTAATTCTTTTTTTCACATTTTTCCTCATTTTTTGATATGTTATTTCTCGTTTTTGTTCTTGCCTCGATCTAGGTTTGCATTTTTTCAAAAGGTATAATAAGATAGGTTTATAGCGTACGGAGGTAGCAAAATGAATCTGCTAGATATTTTCCTGTTCACCGTAAATGCAATTTTGCCACTGATATTACTGATTCTTTTGGGATATCTTTTAAAAAAGGTCGGAGTTCTGTCCAAGGAATTTCTGACCAAGGGAAATAAGGTGGTCTTTCGGGTCTGCCTTCCTACCCTTTTGTTCTGCAATATCTCCAGCCTTGAAAGCATCCGCGAGATTCCTCTAAACGCGGTTTTATTTGCTTTGGCTGTCATCGTTCTTTTAGTAACCATCGGCTATCTTTCGACCTTCGTGACCCGCGACGGGAAGCAGAAGGGCGTCATGATGCAGTGTGTCTTTCGGTCAAACTTCGCACTGATTGGCATTCCGCTTGCGGAGATGATCGGCGGAAGTCAGGGCGTCACCATTGCGGCCATTCTCTCTGCCATCACCATTCCCATCTATAATGTCCTCGCCGTCATCGTATTGAATGCCTTTCTGGAAGAGAAGGGCAATCGCTCCGCGTCCAAGCAGCTAAAAGAAATTGCTAAGAATCCTCTGATTATCGGTGTCGTTCTGGGTCTCATTGCCCTAGCATTGAAGCAAGTTTTGGCTGGCTCCGCCATCTTAGATACCCTTGTGAAGCTTTCCTTCATTGACACGACGCTAAACTATATCTCCAGAACGGCAACTCCGCTGGCACTTTTGGTTCTCGGCGGACAGTTCGAATTTAGCAGCGTAAAGGGCTACGGAAAGCAGATTGTGGTCGCAACACTTGCGCGCACGGTTGTTGCGCCGCTCCTCGGCGTCTTCGGTGCCTACCTGCTGATGGCCAGTCACATAACTCACTTTGAACCAGCGGCAATTGCGGCCTTCATCGCACTGTTTGGCACACCCGTTGCCGTCTCCAGCGCCATTATGGCAGATGAGATGAACAATGACGGACAGCTGGCTGCCCAGCTTGTCGTCTGGACCTCGCTGACCTCCATCCTGACGCTGTTTGTCTTTATCTTTGCTTCCAGAATGATCGGTATCCTGTAGTGAGGCTTCCTGCAGCTGTCCTAATCAGCTAATCTCTGCACTCACTTATACAGTTGCCCAAATCACATGATGTCTGCACTCATTTGATTTGGAGAGGAATAAAACTCTTCCCCCGTGTCTAAACAGATTGCCGCCAGCCTGCCACCTGGATGGGATGCACCGCAATCGATGGCAATATGATGATTTTTCCGATAGATGAAGCCTGGTTTCGAATGATTCACAATGCACTGCGTCGGCGTGTGCCCGGTGATGACGATCTTATCCTCAAAATACTGCTTGTCATAGTCTGCCCTCGCCCAGATCAAATCGTGCAAGGAATAATCCTCGATCTCTTTCTCTGGAGAATAATTTCCCAACCCGGCATGCACCAAAAGATACTCCTGACCAGCAACCATGATTTCCTCATAAACGACAAATTCTCTTATGAAATCGATTACCTCTTGTTTTTCCTCCGAGCTCAGTTCGCTGAATTCCTCAATCGTCGACTCGTTTCCGTTCATCTGCCAGGTGAGCAGATTATCCAGCGTCTCTGCCTCCAATTCCTTGATGGTTGCTTCCGTAATTTCCTTCATGAGAAATTCCAGGCATTCTAACGCCATAAGCTCATGGTTGCCGACCAAGCAAATGGCATTTGGCATTTCCATAAGCTTTCTCAAAACCTTGATGGGATGCGGTCCCCGATCAAGAACATCCCCCAAAACATATAGCGTATCCTCTTCCTTAAGGCCTATTTTAGCAAGCAGCTCCAGAAACATGTCATATTGTCCATGAATGTCAGAAATTACATAGGTCGCCATAACGATCACCTCCTACTACCAGCATAATACTAAGAACTCTCTCTTCCATAGATGATCCCTTCCATGGAATGGTTAGTTTTCCATATCGTAGGGCAGGATTTTCCAGGTTCCGCCCTCCGTCACTCGATAATAAGCATGTCTGACATCGCATAAATCTTCATTTGCCCTACCTCCTATAGTTTCCAGGAAACATGTTAAAAAAGCGTGTAAATGTAATATTCTACGTGAAATTGCAAAATCCTTTTTTATTTATTTTATATCTTTTGCTCCTGCTGAAGCTTTTTCATGGAACTTTACAATTGCTAGCAACGCTTAATACTCCTCGTTTCTGTAACAAGTCAGGGAGTTGCGAAAGCACATTTCATACCAGAGATCATATCGTTCAAAGATCTGACGGAACTCCTCCCTAACCTCTGAATAAATCTCATCTGGCGAAATCATTTTGTCTCCATAAATTCCACAATCCCTCATCAATTCCTGTTTCGCGTCCGCCACCATTTGATCCCAAACCGACTCGACCATTTCATAGGCATTTGATTCTGCGAGCTGCATTTCTTTTAGATACTTCTCATAGGTATCAAATCGTTTGTAATTCTCATAAAGCCCTGGCTCCTCATATCCCATGAACTCCTGAAACTCCTCCCATGTGTCAAAGACCAAAGGATCCCATGCGGAATAATCTGGATTTTCAAACTTCTCTTCACAGGTTAGCTGCCAAAATTCAAATAGATTCGAGCATCCATATTTCTCTTCAAGAAAATCCTCCAGAATACTCGTATTCTCAAACAGGTATGCCCATCCTTCGTCACTGAGATCCGATTTTCTGACTTCATAGCAATCATAGCTGAGCAGGGTACAAAGCGCTCCCTCAAAAATCATGTCAAAAATGTGCTCTGGATTCGCGAGGCTCTTCCAAACAAGCTTGCCATCGCCTTTCGCTCCCGTGAGCTGCTGCATGGCCTCTTCAGGATCGACGTCTTTAGTCACTTCCACATGCGGTAAGTTCCGGAATTTCTTTTCACCCTCCTTACAATAGCGATACCGATTGCCCATCGTCAGAATGCTGACGTCCCTCCACAAACCCCATTTTTGAAGAAAATGAATCATTTCTTCCGTCAATTGGGCCAAATCGATCTGCTGCTTGTTTTGCGTCATGGCTATCCCTCCTTACTTTTACGAAACATCTTCTTCATGTGTCATTTTGCCATACTGAGTTTTCATCATGTTTTCATGTTTTGGCATACTCCTTTTTAAAAAATTTTAAGATTGCGTTCCCGCAAACTCTTTGCATATATAATATGGATGCTATCATCTTCAAAATTTTGAAGATCAAGATAAATTCTTACCAATCAAATAAGGAAAATATCACGCAAAAAAAGAACTGCCTCACCAGCAATTCTTTTTTCTGTGATATATGTCTATATGGACGACTTCTGACAGGCTATCTTAACGAGATGATTCGCTCCATCCGTTCATTCCTGACATGCCATACCGTTTCAAGCGGCCAGGGCAAGCCAAGTACATACTCTCGATCCTTTTCGTCGAGCGCCTGCAGCTCCCTTAGGAATGCCTCGCGGTTTTGATACAGACGCTTTCCAAAATCACAGGCAACATATTCACCCTCCAAGGTAACCGACCTTCGAACCTGTCGAAAGCTAACCTTGCCATAAGCATTTTGTACCTTTTCATAGGTCGTTATGATTTTCTCAGGCTGCTCCTTAGGATCATAGAGACAGATCGTCCCGCTATCGAGAAGGTGTGCCCAAACCAGCTCGCTGATGGCCTTCTTTGACACGGGGAATGCCAGTCTCTCATGAATCTCCTCCACGGTACAGCCCTTGTCTGCCAAGGCCCTGATCGCATTTCCTGCGGCAAACTCAACCGTAAACCGCGAAAGCGCCTTTTGAAAATATCCTTCCTCCATTTCTGACTTCAAGCTCGTTATCCTTCTTTCCAAACTTTTTCCAATTCCACTTTACTGTGCCACCGTATAGAGGGAGTAGAAATATCCCTTATTCTTCATTAGCGTGTCAAAGGAACCATCCTCTACTATTCTACCATTTTTCAGCGTCAAAATGGAATCATATTTTTGCAAGGTTCCTGCGTCAAGGTCATGAGTCACTACGATTCTCGTCATATTCTTGAGAGCAAGGATTGCCTTGATGATGCGGCTTGAGGTCTCTGCATCCAGCGCCGCCGTCGCCTCGTCGATGAGAAGCATTTTTGCGTTTCGAAGCAGCGCCCTTGCAATCGAAATTCTCTGCTTTTCTCCTCCTGAAAGGCCGCTTCCGTTTTCACCACAAAGATAATCTTCTCCCTTTTCTGCAATCAGCTCCTGAAGGCCTGCCATCTCAATCACGCGATCCACTTCCTCCTTCGGGAACTCCTGAAACATGGTAACATTGTCGCGGATGGAAGCATTAAACACAAAGACATTTTGCTGGATGGTAGAAACCGTGTTGTATAAAGACTCGGGACGGATGTTTTTGATATCCATGTCATCGTAACGGATGTTGCCCGAATAACCATTCATTCCAGCAAGCAGGAGCTGCAAAAGCGTTGATTTTCCACAGCCAGAGGCTCCGACGATGGCATAGCTCTTCCCCTTTTCAAACTCATAGGAAAGGTGGTCGAGCACCTTCTTGGTGCCATCATAGGAAAATTCTATGTCACTTAGCTGCACGGAATGATCCAGACGGCACTCTTCCTTCCTCTCTTCCGTCGCATCCTCCTCTGACAAAGCCTTTTCCATCTTGTCAATCAATGCAAGCGCTGCCTTCTTCTTAGCCAGAAGTGCTGGTAGCTGGCCAATCGGCCCGATGATGAAATTCAGGAGGTTCGTGAAAACGATCAGCATGCCAGGCGTGATTCCCATGCCTCGGATGCTTAGCCATGCACCGACAATAAAAACACCGATTTGCGTGGTCGCCCCGGAAAGTCCGCCGATCATTTCCATGTAAACCTTGTTGACGTTGCGCTTTTTCTTTGCTTTTTCCAGCGCTTCATTCACGTTTCCAAAGATCTTACCTATGCGCTTCTCCGCATTAAAGCTTTTCACCACGGAGAATCCTGTCAAAATCTCACTGATCATGGCAAGGAACTTCTCGTTTCTGCCAGAGACATCCTTTTCTAAGTTTACCAGTCTTTGTCCCGTCAGCACGCTTGCGAGCACGGGAAGAAGAGAAAATCCTATGGCGATCAAGGTCAAAAGCGGGGAATAGTAGAGCATTAACAACAAGGATCCCAAAAACAGAAACACCTGCTCACCGATCGTAAAAATGCCATCCAAATAGCTTTCTTCTATGATGGTCACATCATTCGTCAAACCAGACACGTAGCTTGAGGTGTTTTCCTTTCGAAAGGCGCCAATGCCCTTTTTCGCCAATTTTTCAAAAATGTTGTCCCGATACTGTCTTACGGCCTTTGCCTTAAAAGCGTTTCTTGTTCCCGCAAATATAAAGGAAACCAATATCATACCTAAAAATACGAGTACGCACTCGATCGCGACATGCAACAGACTCTTTGACAGTTCCTCTCCTGCCGCAATGTCCGTGACCACCTGCAGAACATAGGAGAGGTACAAATTTACGGAATTCATTAATAAGCTTGATATAAAAGCAATCAAAAATACCCTCTGATTCCCTTTCCAAAACGATTTCCTTAAACCTTCCACCTTCTTCATGAAATCACCCTTCTTTCTCTATTTCCTTACGGAAATATTCCTTAAAACGCTCGGACGTCATTTCATTTAAATGAAATTCATCCAAAAGTCGCACAAGGCCTTGCTTTGCAGTGATACCAAGGCTGTCATAAACATACCCTTCTTCTATTTCTTCCATAAAAATAAGGTTTTTCGTGTTAAAGCATGGCTCCTTGTCAAACGCTTCCGCGCATCGAATTGCTTCCTGTATGGTCGACATTGCCTGCTCCCAATTCCCCAAGGCATCCTGAAAAATGGCACTGATTAATATCGTGCTAGTAATATATTTATCCATAGCAGCGATTTCACTTTCGCGCTTTTTCAACATCTTTAGAAAATGAATCGTCCAGTTTGCGGTAAAAATACCTTGCTCTGGCTCCTTCTCATTGATGTAATATGTCATCAGCGCAAACAAAACGGTAATCATTGTCGCTACCTGCGCGCCAAATGCCTTTCGGGCGTATTTTATGCCCTCTTCATCCTGTTTCAACATAGCTATCATGTTGATCGCTATGTCAGCATCATTAATTCCACAAACATTATTTTTCTTTAGTTCTTCGATTCCTTTTTGCGTTTCCTCAAGAGATAAATAGCATTGTGCAATTCTGTTTTGAATTTCAATAGCGTTGAAATGTGGATCGGTATTCTGGACAAAGAGATCAAGAGAATGCTGATAATGCTGAATGGCCGTTCGAAGCGCTTCTTTGTCTAGCATAACTATGCCGATCAGGTTATAGGTCTTTGCGACCTGATAGACAACACGAAAATGATTTGGATAGATAAGTAGTGCGGCCTCGCATTCCTTGATCGCTGCTTCAAATTCCCGCGCATTTTCAAGCTTTTCTATTTTTTCAATCAAAACATCCGCATTATTGCTACGAATGCTAAAGCCTAAAAGGGCATCTAGCGAAACATGGAAAATCTGAGCAAGCTGCATTAAGTATGTCAATTCAGGTTCTGAACTACCTCTTTCCCACTTTGAAATCGTACCTAATGTCAAATTGAGCTTTTCCGCTAGCTCCTCCTGCGTCATGCCTCTCTCTTTACGGTATCTTCTAATATTTTCTGCTAAATGATGTTCCATATGGATGTATCCCTGCCTTTCCATTATGTTCTGAAATCACTTTGTTCTGATACCATCATATTGCAATCATACTGAAAACGGAAGATCTAATTTGTATATTTCGGATATATATTTTTCTATGTTTCGTAGATATTTAACTTTTCTAAGGATCAAGATAAAATAAAAAGACGAAATTTCAAGCTCTTACTCTAAATTTCGTCCTTCTTTATCAAAAATGATTTTTTGTTCTTTCTATAATTAAGTTTTTTCTATTTTTTTAGTTTTTCCTATAATATCTCATTCTAAATTAAATTATTTCCATAGAGAATTTTAAAATAAAAGAATGCCCAGAACCGGAATCGAACCAGTGACACGAGGATTTTCAGTCCTCTGCTCTACCAACTGAGCTATCTGGGCA
>SVFO01000066.1 GCA_015056795.1 Lachnospiraceae bacterium | reverse complement strand
CATAAATATCATACTAGATTATAATGTGGATATGCTCTGAGTGTCAACCTCAAACATGATTATAAACAAACTTGCGCCGCCTAATAAATTAAGACAATTTCCAAACTGACTTATAGACTTCCCGTTTCTCGCCCTGATAATCCCCAATGCCTTCAAAAACAGTCTCAAATCCGCATTTGCGCAGCACGTGCTTGGACGCAACGTTCTCACTCAGGCAGATGCCCTGCACTGAGTCGGTTCCTACCAGCTTGACAGCCACTGGCAGAAAGGCCCTGACTGCTTCCGTGGCATATCCGTTTCCCGTATATGCCTTTGCCACATGGTATCCGATCTCCCAAATGCCGTCATCCAGCGGAACCATTTGCACGTATCCAACGTTCGTGCAATCACTTTTTAGAAGGATCGGATATACCAACGGTCCCTCCGTACCGCCATACTGTGACATTAGGAATTCGATGGTCTCCTTCGCGTCCTCAACCGTTTCGAATACTTCGTCAGGGACAAACCTTCTGTTGTCTTCGTCCAGCGAATTCTTATGTACGTCCTCAGCCATTTCCAATACAAACTCGGTAATCAGTAACCTTTCCGTTTCAATTCTCATTTTTGGTCTCCTTCCCGTATGTGTATACTTTTTCTTTGCAGGCAAGCCTCCTTGATATCCCCAACAGTACATTAACCCGAAAGTTAAGCTTTCCGGCCCGTCTGCATTAACGCCTCTTTACCAGGCACTTCAAACAAGCGATTCTCTTTTATGTTCTTCTTCATTCTTTTCTTGTTTTTCAATACGAAGACAAGGAGTGGCTCCTTATACAGATAATAGCAATCTATGGCGCCTTCGTCATCTGGTGTTTTGTTATATGGTCTGTCCATTGCAGACACCTTTTTTATGTCATACCACCAGCCAAGCTCCTGACTCTTGATTTTCCAGATTAATCTCCATGCCGTCATATAGTCGTTGTGTCGTATGGCCCTGAAAATGTTGATCATCGACAGTGCCGTCTCCGTCCTGTAATCCTCTTCCGTAATCCCTTCAATGATCTTCAGTTGCTCTTCAATCACCTTTTCGACTGCGATCTGCAACTCTTCCGTGGTGCCGCAGTCAACCCAGACCCACTCGTCATGAATGATCTTTTCCGGCCCAGGGAGCCCGATGATCCTGTGACTTGTTGGTTGCGTTGCGTGGAATTTGTAGGAAAAATGCCCATTCGTATGTCCATGGGCCATTTGCGAAGAAAGCTCCCATCTGATCTCGTCCGCATAGAGAGGCTTAAAGAAAATGCCCGCGTACAACCTGAATCTTCCATCGATTCTTTGCAGGCGTGGCCAGAAATGAAAGAGTATGTCATCCCTGATCAGCCATAAATGATCCTCCTTCTTTTGCAGGCCATACTTCTTCTTGCACTCTTTAATGATTGCGTCGTAATCAAACAGATCAAATAAAAGTCCGCTCATGTTATCACCTTATCATATGAGTTTTTCTATTCCCATCCACAATCTTCGATAAGAAAATCCGGAAAGGAACTACCTATATAATCCAAATCAACATCATGATAGAAAACATATGCTATTTCATTACTCTCCTCTGAAACTCCAATAAAAGCAATTGTCTGGGGGTAATAAAGCTTGTATTCGTTTTGCGATAACATTCGAAAATAAAAGCCATCCAATGTAAAAGATGCTTCTCTTTCCGTGCGGTTTTCATAAACTTTTTCTTGCATAACGTAGTTGTTATTTATATAGTCCTTTTGCCGATCGAATACTTCATCGCCATATGTTACCTTTAAAACATATGCATCCGACTCAAACATCAACATATCTTTATGGAAAAATTTAAAATTCAAATCAGTATACTTCCCTAATTCATCAACTGACGGAAGAAAAGAATACTTGTTTTCCAGATTCTTCCACTTTTCAATATCATAACTAACTTTATCCCTTGGCTTAAAAAGAAAAAACACTAGTAAGCAACATATAGCAATAATGGAAATAATAGAAATAATTACTTTTTTATTCTTGTTCATGTTTGTCATCACTTTCTTTGAATTATTGCTTCCAGTCTACGATAAACTGGAAATATTCATTTCATTTTCTTCTCAAAACGGAACATTCCCTCTGGAAACTGATCATCTAGTTCACCCATCTCTGCATCTGGATCGTTTGGATCAGGATGATGACTGTTAAAAAACTCTACAATGTGAAATCCGCACCTGTTCACATAAAAATGTATGTTTCTCTTTTCAAAGTACGGCGTTACCGTCTCCCAAACGGTAACTTCGGGATGAAGTTTTTCAATCTCCCGCCATGCTGCATACCCTATTCCTTTACTGTGCACCTTTGGAGACACAAACAACAGCTCCAAATCCCCTTTTTCACCGCAAACCCTAATCACAACACCGCCAACGGGTTTCCCGTCACACATAATGCGGTATGCTTCTCCTGCATCTATGGACTTTTCAATGGTGTCGCGAGAAATGATCTGATCATCCTCTTCAAAATGGTCATCCCTCATCCCGAACTCTTGCATTGCTCCATAGTTAAATGCTTCTTGATTATCTTTTATGAACTGCTTCCTGTCGGAAAGTTCCAGTGCTTTTAGCTCAACCATTTCCCAAACTCTTCGTAATTATAACTTCAATCCGATTTCCACCGGGAGTACGCAAAACCGAAAAATAATTGTTCATTTAGTTACCAAAATAGGTTTCTTAAAGCATAGCAAAAATGGAAACTATGGTCAATTGTCTGCCCACTTGCCATCTCGACATCATCTTTTTTCTATGGGCATCCAAATCTGTATAAAACGCTCTGACCTTGGCATTCAATGCATCACCACGATCTCCGGTGCATATTTGAGCTCAAAGCCCATTTCCGGCATCCACTCCGTTATGATCTGCACTCTTTGTTTTAACAATTCCTTATAATCATGAACCGTATTCTTTTCACTATTCGCTTCCAGGATCAGATACATAGATTTCGGCACGACAATGTTTTCCAACGCCAGACCTTCCACAAAATCCACTCCCGTGATCGCATGGTCAAAAAGATGCTCCCTGTTCCATTTTTCCAACTCATGGCAGTAATAAAAGTCATATCCTTCACCATCAATGTTCGTTACAATTTGGTAAACATCGCCGCCTGCTGCCACTCCCCGCAAAAACCATTGGATTCCCCGCGTTCTAATATACCACTGCTCCTCCTGTTTTGCCCGTTCTTCTCCCCAAGGTTCTCCATGGAACCTCACCTTATGTCCTGTCAGGATCATTTCCGGTTTTTCTTCAATTCTGTAATTCATAGACGCACCGCCTTCCATCGATAGTTTTAAAACGATCTTGGAAAAGGATTTTAAGGTCGCGTCTCCTGCTTTCACCTGAGATGGCAAAACTCCGTGAAATCGCTGAAAAGCCCTTGCAAAACTGTCTGGATTGTCATAACCGTATTTCATGGCAACATTGATTACCTTCACGTCTCCCCGTGCCAAATCCGCTCCCGCCAGCGAAAGCCGTCGGTTTCGAACATACTCTCCTATGGTCATGTCACATACAATGCTGAAAACTCTTTGAAAATGATAGCTGGAGGAAAAGCTCTGCGCGGCGATGCTCTCCAGATCCAAGTCCTCAAGGATGTGCTCTTCCACGTAATCAATTGCCCTTTGTAATCCGGTCATCCAATTCATTGTTTTGCTCCTTTTTCAATCGTCTGACTGAATTATAGCTCATCATTACGGTTGCTTCCCGATGTAAAATGCGCTTCGGTGCAGGGTAGCCTCAGCTCTTCGCCTTAGCTTCATTCATCATCTGGCGAGGCCATTCTACTTCATAGGTGAAGCCTCTGGCGATCAGTTCGTCCACGATCCGCTTCCATGCGTCTGCTGCCTTCGCGTACTCTCCCATTTCGCTGAGGCAGCACGCAATGGAAAACATCGGGTCCATGGGCCAGGCATCGGCCAAAAGCGCCTTCTCCCAATATCCAAACGCCTCTTCATATTTCTTAAGTCCCCTGCACATGTCGCCGGCAGTGCTGTGCAATACGCGGAGCTCTTCCTTCTCCAGATTCGGAAACCGCTTTAAGATTTCCTCATAGCATTCCAAACCCTTTTCATATTTCTGGGTCCAGAAGCAGGCGCGCATCAGCAAACGGTAATTTGCCAAGCTTGGATCGTTCACTGCCTCGTTCTCAAAGTGCACTACATAATCTTCTCCCTGTCCGACTGCCGCCATCAGCGCACCCTTATTTGACCACGCCGCCTCATAGCTTTCCGCCTTGTTTTTTGCCAAGACGAAATCATATAATTCAAAGGCCTTTTTCTTGCAATAGTCTGCGTGAAAACGATAAAGGGTTCCGTAGGCGATCATGTCTTCATCCGTGTAATCTCCTGAATCTAGGAGCCTTCGAAACTCCACGTCGGCCCTGAAAAAATCATCCTGGTTATGGGAGGCCGTATATTTGCTAAGCCACCTCTCCGCCTCATTTTTATAAACCTCTGCGGCAGGCTTATACAATTCGTCAATGGTGATCCCAAAGACCTGCGCGATCTGGGGCATCATCATGACGTCAGGCATGGTCACGCCGTTTTCCCACTTGCTCACTGCCTGAAAGGTGACTCCCAGTTCATTTGCCAGCTGCTCCTGCGTCATCCGCCTTGCTTCCCGAAGCCGTTTAACGTTGTCCGCAATATTATTATAATTCATATCCTTATCCTCTCAAAAAACATATTTCAAGCTTGATAAGTTTATTATACATCCCCTGCATTTGATTACAATAACTCCTCCGTCGAACCAGGCTAACCTAATGGTTGAGTCTCGCCCTTATATTCCTTAAAGCGTTGCCCCGCCGAATGTACAAACTCACCGTTATCGATCATTTGCAGGATCGTTTCCTCCGTGGCCCACTTAGCGTCTATGGTCTCTCCCGGTTGAAGGACAACCTTTGAAATCTCTATGTCCTTGCACAGCAAAAACAAATCCTGAAAATAATTTTTGTGCTGATAGGTTACAAAATGCTGCAGCTCTGACTCCTTGGCCTGGATTCCCGTTTCTTCCTGCAATTCCCGAACCGCTGATTGCTTCGTGCTTTCCCCTGCAAGCGTGCCGCCACCCGTAAACTCCCACAAATTCCCAGCCTTCTTATCGGGATGCCTCTTTGTGATGAGGAACTCTCCTTTTGAATTTCTAATCCATACCTCCGCGCACACGTAATACTCACCTTCCGCAAACGACTCGCCTCTTACATGCGTGCGATTTAACGGTTTTCTTTCACTGTCATATAAATCCCATAGCTCCATATTTTTCACCCCCTTGCATTCTGCATGTACTCATCCCTTAATGCCGTCAAGTGATCTATAATGTTAGCATTCCATGAAATCATTGCCGGAAGCTTCTCGCATGGGAACTCCTTGCAAATCCCACAGAATTGTACGCCATGTCCCCTTGCACATGCATGTACTTTGCACATGCCTGACTCAGCCCATTCTGGAACCCGTCCATCTGCCTCAATGCAACCAGGGCACGAGCCCTCAATTTTTTTTGAACAACCTACACAGCATTCACCGCAAGCAGTAATCATTGTAAAATCTGTCTTATCATTCTGCCTCTCTCTTAATTGGTTATTATTCGTAGTCCCAGTTCAAACGCCAAAAACATGATTTTCGTCTTGTCATCCAACCGCGAACCATTCGAGAGACTCCTTGGATCCCATGAGGAATGGTCAAGATTGTCTCCAGCATAGAAAAACTGGAAGAAGTCTGTTCCTCTGAAATCACACAGCGCCTGCATGCCGGCACATTCCATTTCAACACAGATGGCTCCCTGCTCTCTTCTGCGATTTACTTTTTCTCTTGTTTCACGATAGCAGGCATCCGTTGTCCACGTCATTCCTTCAACGTAAGGATAGCCGCAATCTTCCAAAACCTTCTTGAAAATGTCTCTATATTTTTTGTTTATTTCTATCACGTCGCTTGGCTTGGCATAATGGAAGCTTGTCCCTTCATCTCTTAATGCGGAGGTTGGTATGATAATGCCACAATCTTCAATGCTTTTATCCAGGACCCCGCAGTTACCGAGCAATATGAGACGCTTACTTCCCATTGCCATCAGCTCTTCATACTGTGCAACGCATATCGGTTCGCCCACCAATGAATGGAACAGCGCAAATCGCTTCCCTTTATACTCGACTTCATATACCGGATTGAGACCCGTGGCAGAATGGATCTCCGCTATTTTTCGAGCCTCAAACGCCGCAAGCACACTGTCAAACAGCATCCATGAAAAACAGGATATGGTTACTTCCGGAAAATCCTCTATTCTCTCCGCACACATGTCCGGATTGATTATGGCGTTGGTTTCTCTGTCAAATTCTTCAAGCAGCACGGTAAATACCTCCTCTTGTGTATAATTTATGCACTATTATTTCGCAATCATCATTTCACTAATATCAATATTTATTTTACCCCTTCAACCTAATCAATGCGGTCGGCGATTTTATGTTTCCATCGCGATATATGTGACCTTCACTGATAAGCGGATTTATGATTTCTTTCAGAAAAGTGCCCCTGTTATTAAACTGCATTAACCGCTGAAGCTCCTTCACTGATTGAGGTCCCTCTGTTCTTAAGATTTCAATTACTTTATCTTTATCTGAAAGCATCTTGTTATCCGTCTTTTTATCACCCTCAACATATAGCTTATCAAATAAACGGAGATCCAAAAATCCCGGATAGATCAATACTCCTGGTTGAAGTCGCTCCTCGCATCCTTCATAACTTTCTA
>SVFO01000065.1 GCA_015056795.1 Lachnospiraceae bacterium | reverse complement strand
CAAGGAGCTTTACCGGTGTGTTATGGTTAAGGCGGTTAAGTATAAAACTGAATTTGCGAAAAACTATTGACAGTATCTGAGGCCCATTCATTAAGTTTTAACTGGTGGATCTTTTGGTTTACTGACATGAGAAATACCTCTGTATATCGTTTCGCGAATCGCGCGATTCGCGAAACGATATACAGAGGTAATTATCTCAAAAATGTGATATGATAGAAAGGTACTCGTTATCGCGAGCTTACGTCTTCAATGTATCTCACTAAACTATAATAGTTATTCTCTTTAACTGCATTATTTATAGTTGCCTCTATAAAGTCTAATGATATAACACCGCCGTCTATAAGTTCATTTACTAGTGCATCCACATTATTGGTAGAATATTCCTTTCCTCTCCATATTATTGTATTTGCAAAATTTATCAGACGTTTTTTCCAATAATTCTTGGAATTACTTGTTGCCAACTCTCTGTATTCATTGATTATCTGTTCTGGGTCATCTACAATTATTGGCTGTGCGGAGTCTATCGGACTATTATTACTCTCACTTAAAATAGATTTAAGATTGTATGGTAACTCAATTATATCCAAGCCGCTTGCGCTAAAGACTAAGGAGCCTGGTGTGACACCTATTGAATGTGGGTTGAAACACTCAACATTATCAGGTATTTTTAACTTCTTTAGGTTGGTACATCCAACAAATGCACAATAACCAATTGTAGTTACAGAATCTGGTATTGTTATACTGCTCAATGCATTACATTCCTCAAATGCACTATCACCTATAGAAGTACAGCCATCTTCAATGATGACCTTGGCTATTTTCTCTCTTATATCAAGCCATGGTGTAGGTAATTTAAATTTATCGTAGTCACTCATAGCACCTGTGCCATGAATATACAGAATACCGTTTCCATATTCCCATGTAAGGTTTTCCCCACAAACACCACTTGTTTCTGCTACAAAATTGTCTAGCTCGCTTTTAGGCGATTCTGATGTCTGAGTAGTGTCTGATTGTCCTTTTAATTCATTGTTTTCTTTTTCAAGTTCTGCTATTCTGGATTCGAGTTCTTCTAAATCTTTATTATTGTCAGTAGTATTTGCTGATTGCCCACAGGCTGATAATGAGAGAGCTACAGACAATAAAAGTATTGCAAGAGCCTTTTTCTTCATTTGTTTATCCTCCAATATTGTAAAGATTGCATAAAAATTAGAATATAGTATAGCACAATTGTTCCTAGAATGCAAATCAGAACCACCGGCTTAGCCGGTGGTTCTGATTACAATTATTGAGATGGAGGTGATTGTGATGAATGCTAAAGATGCCGTTGCGAAAAGATTTCAGAATCTGTGCAAGGAACGAAACATGACTTTAAACGAATTGGCAAATCTGTCAGGCATAACGCCGTCCACGCTTTATAGCATAATGGACGAACGAAGAAGAGACATCTCCATCCTCACAATCAAGAAATTCTGTGACGGACTGGAAATGTCCCTTGCTGATTTTTTCATGATGAACTTTTCGAAGAATTAGAGCCGGAAATCAAATGATTTAGTCGTATTGTCTGACAAAATCAGAAAACAATGCAACAATCTAATTGAAAAGGTGCTACCGATAGACGGTTAGCCCAGTTAGAATTTAATGATTACACAAAAATAATCGCTATCCTTGGCTGGGGGCGATTATTTTGGACCTTTAACCCCGTCTTTATGGGTCATTATTTTTTGATGACATACCTCTTGTCGTAATCATCAAGGATGTCATTCTTTGATATCTGAATGCCAATCGCTGCCGTATCAAACTTTTGCTCCCGTACGATGCCAATAAACGCTTTCACGTCATCCAAGACCTCCTGCGAAACGGGAATAAAATCATTGTCGCCGATCAACCTGAACAGCCGAAACACATCCTGACGGTGTTTCCTAATATCCCTGTCATTTACGTGCATTCCTTTCGCCTTTTTATCCGTGAGGTCCAGCCAGGCTTTCATCTTCATGGGGATCAAGTGTCCTGCGTCAAGAACCGATACTCCGTCAGCTATCACCCTTCCGTCAAGTAGCAGTTCGTAATATGCGTCATTAAGCAGAATTGCCGAGAGACTGGAAATCTCATCGTCCACGTGAAGCGGAATCAAATGTCCCTGATACTTGAATTCAACGCCGCTCCCCGGTCTGGCAAACAATTCAATCATTTCGGGGTAAGATGGATTCTTTGGTTCCACAAATCTGTAAAACTCACATTTCCCGTCCGTTCTCCGTCTGGGCACATACCCGCCTTCATCAATGAACTGCCAAAACCTGCGCGCAAATTCCGTCGTCAGCGCTTCCACGATCAAAACCATGTCTATGTCCCTTGTCAGCCTAAAATCCTCTCCGACTTCGTGGAGCAAAAGCTCACACGCCGCGCCTCCGATAAGGACGTATTGCTCCTTGTATTCACTAAAATATTCTCTGAATATTTCAATTCCCAATGCCAATTTAATCACCTTCCATTCCGTATTTTTCACGGATCGAGTCTAACTCTTTTTGAATTCTCTCGTCTTCTTCACCCTGAAGCTCAAGGATTAGGGAAATGTCATCCACGCATTCCCCGGCAGAAAGCAACGCTGGATCATATTTCCACACTTCAATAATTTCTCCGCCAAAATCCAGAAACGTCCGCTCGTCAATCATCGCAGAGGGATCAATCTTCCTAATCTCCTTTTTGCTGATCGCGTAACCGGCATCCCTGTCAAAGGCAGAGATCATGGTTTTTTCAGAAAGCGCCTTGATCCCGCACAGTTTGCCGTCAATGCCTTCCGGAATCCTTCGGACGAATACCTTCTTATGGATTGGCGACTCCATGCAGTCATGCGCTGTCGCAATTGCCTGCATTCCGTTTTCAAGGCTGACGAAATTCGATGTTCCTTCCTCAAAAACGGAAATAAGATTCATGCTTCTTAATTGCCTGATCGCCCTTGAACAGGTCATCTTGTCCATGTTTAATTCTTCTGACAGTCTCGTCTGATTCACCTTTTCATTCTTCCCAGCGTTCTTGTAAAAAAGGTAAAGGAAAACCAGTTGGGCGTTCGCAGACATTTTTTCAACCGGCTTCGGTGGATTGCAAATTCGTTCCTCAAAATAGCTTCCCCAGAACGGTATAAAAACCTGTCCTGATTCCGCAACAAACGGAATGCCAGATTCAATCAGATTGGTTCTTTGCAGGGCAGTGAGACGCCTTAGGCCTACGACAACCGGCTCCCCGCAGATCTCCCTGATCTTGACAAGTTGTTTCTTTAAGCTTGACAGGGTATACCCTTCATTCTTCGGTCTGACAAGAATGCAGCTCATGTTTTCCAGGGAAATTCTCGAAGCCTCATATCCGTATGAAACGTACATTGGCGTTCCTGACGGAAAATCATATTTCTCTTCCTTTACTGCTAATCCAAAAATGTTTTTTATCACTTTCATCATAACATATCACCTCTAATTGCATTGTATCATTTCATTTGTTACATTTCAACTTTAAATGTTATATTCGTTCAACGCCAATAATCGTCTAAAAAGTTGTTATGTCAAACTTATCAACTCCAAATTGAAAAGCCTTCTTTTCTCGCGCCTTCAGTCTTTTCGGAAACTGGCATAAAACTTTCAATTTTTATCAGCACTGCTGACAAAGGTTTTCTTTGGAAACTTGCCAAAAGTTTGGCATACTTCCTTTATCCTGCACAAAATTCAGCCGTCCGATTTTTACTCATCCCCCCCTTCGATCATCGTTTTCCGTCCTGCTCAGGCCCACCTTGTGTCATATTTTTCAGCCCATGCCATCCATCCCTTGATCGCATTCTTAAGCCTGTACACCCTGTCTGTATTATTCCGAAAACACAAAAAGAGGCAGGGGGCAAACCTGTTTCGTCGCCTCCTACCCCCTGCCGCCATCTGAAAATCTCACCTTCCCATATCCCTCCGACATATAAAAAAACCTGCCTTCGCCACTGGCTCCGTGACCTAAATCACCTTGGGAGGGCAGGCGTATCAGGCTCACAAAAATCCTGTTAGGGTAGCCTCTCAATATCCCTAAAAGGAGACTCGGGAGGGTTCCCAAATGGCGTTTAAGCTCGGCTGATTTTTGTGCAGGATAAAGGAGTGCCAGCACTTTTCCGTGCCAACCCTCGTCAAACCCTTATCGGCATTATTCCTAAGTGCCAGCAATAAAATCCTGCATCTGCTCTATCAGGTCAACGTTAAGATAGCGCTCCCTGCTCTTGTCGTCACGCGCCCTCTGTTCTTCGAGACGCTGCTTATTCGCCTCCGTCTCAGGATAGCAGTCCATCCAGTCACAAAAATCCCTTTGGGTTGCCAAATACTTATCTACCGTCTCCCTGTATTCCTCTTCCGTGTCATAAGTACGCTTTACGTCGGGAAGCTCTGACGCGTATCGGCAATACTCCTCATACCACGACTTCATGAGTTCCAGTTTGGGAAGCGCAAGGTAGATCTCGTCTTCCCCGTTCTCGCCCTTTTCCAGCTTGATCTTTCCGCCGTATGCGTTGAAGAGCTGGAAGAGCCAGTGCATGGCGGTAACGCCGTCAAACTCCGAGTTGGCGAGCACCTCCACATTCACGCCCAGGGCATTCGCGATTGCCTCCAGGCGGTCCCTTTTTGGGTTTCTTTCGCCGATCTCATACTTGCGGATCAATGCTGCGTCGCACCCGATCTTTTCCGCAAGGGTCACCATGGTCATGTTTTTCGCCTTTCTTATCCTCCTGATGTTTTCTCCTATCGTCATGGTATGTTCCTCCTGTAATTTTTCGTAATCTAAGCAGACCCATCCCTTGTTACCATCATAACACATTTCGCGCCATTTGAAAAGTACAAAATGTACTATTTTCCTCTTGACAGTACAAAATGTACCTACTATAATGATTTTCAAGAGGTACATTTTGTACCCCATATTGACTACCAATTCTATCGGAAAGGAGGCGTGACACTCGAGCACTACGAAGGACTACATTGAAGAATTATATAAAAATTCGGAATCATACTTGGAATTATTGCGTGACGGTGAGTTTGATGTTACACTGTGCATAGCCGACGCCTCTTTTGAAGAAAAGATGGGAATTAGAAAAAAAGAGGAAATACGGATCAAGGAAAAGACCATAAAAAAGGTGCATCGCAAAAAGGACGGCAGCGAAAGAGCGATTTCGCAGATTTCAAAGCCGGAAGGTACCTTTTTCTTCACGAAGACCAATGACGGCAAGCAGGTAACGGCAAAGACCTATGAGGATCTGATTGACAAGCTCTATGCCATTTATGGCGGTGAACTCCTAAAGCATGATTACTCCGTCGCTCACGCATGGGAAATGTATCTTGACGATTTCAAGCGAATGAATCCGGAAAAGGGAAAGACCATAGGCAACATGGACTCTGAATACCATCGCTTTGTCGATGATGAATTTGCCAGCTGTGACGTCAGAAAACTGACTGCTCCCGAGATCGAGCTGTACTGCCGTGAGCTGATCACGAAGAAAAACCTGAAGAAAAAGGCGTTCCTAAGCTTCAAGACCATTCTAAACTGCATATTTAACACCGCCATGTATGAGGGCTGGATTCAATTCAATCCTGCGAAGAACGTAAGAAACAAGCGCCTGATTGAACTCTGTGATCAGAGTCTTGCAGCCAGGGAGACAGAGGACGTAATCCTCTCGGACGAGGAAATAAGTCTTGTTTTCTCAGAAACCGCCCGCCGCAAGAATCAGTCACACAACAAGGGCTATTATTACTTCGATGCCATGATTCGCCTTCATCATGAGATTGGTTGTCGTCCTGGCGAGCTATGTGCACTAAAATGGCAGGACATACGGGACGGCGTGGAAAAACCCACACTGCACATTCACGCACAGATCAAGGAAGTCGGAATGGACCGCAAGGCTGAATATGTTCCGATCACCAAAAACGAACGAGGCGTGTCAAAGGGAGGCAGATACTTCCCTCTGACAAACAAAATGCAGGAGATCTTAGGCGAAATGAAATCCATGCAGGAAAATGCAGGCATTCATTCAGAATTCATTTTCTGCCACCGTGATGGCACCTTCATTGATCCGAAAAGTTATTCGCGCTATGTTCACAAGGTATTTACCGCTTTGGGCATAGACAACAAAACAACCTATGTCTTCCGCAGGGGCCTTAACCAGCTTCTGGACGAAAAGGGAGTAACGCCTACCAACAGGGCAAAGCTTCTTGGCCACACGGTACAAACAAACATTACTTGCTATACGTACGCAAGCAGGGATGCAGTGGAAATTGGCAGAAATGCATTGGAAACCCTTAGTATGTAAGGCTTCATAAATCTACTCAACCTTACTCAACCTAAGTAATCAAAAATTAGGCAAAGAAAAAAGCCCTTGGAATCAACTGATTCCAGGACTTTTTGAGAGGTGCGAGCCGGATTTGAACCGGCGGATAACGGTGTTGCAGACCGGGGCCTTACCACTTGGCTATCGCACCATATTTTTTTAGATAGTGACTCCAACGGGAATCGAACCCGTGTTACCGCCGTGAAAGGGCGATGTCTTAACCGCTTGACCATGGAGCCAGTTAATTTCTCGCTCCGGCGCCTCGCCAGGCCTTCGTTCTCCTGGCCGCGGGTTCCCTTCCGGGCTCCCTTTTTCTTAACTCCGAAACTTCACAAACTCCCCAAGTAGGACTCGAACCTACGACACTTCGGTTAACAGCCGAATGCTCTACCGACTGAGCTATTGAGGAACGTTGCTTAAGGGTCGCACCCTCAAAACCGAATTCGAACTGATAAACAAGACAACCAACCTTTTCCTTAAGTCAGCCTGACCTTCCAAAGGACTTTCATCCTTCGGCTCTGGTTAAGCCCTCGGCCTATTAGTGACCGTCAGCTTAGCGCGTTGCCGCGCTTACACCCCGGACCT
>SVFO01000064.1 GCA_015056795.1 Lachnospiraceae bacterium | reverse complement strand
GGCCTTCTTCGGGAAGCCGCAAGAGGTCTTCTGCCAGACGAGATTTTGGAACGCAAAAAGAGCCCCTATCCGAAAACCTACGACCCTGCGTATGAGGGTCTTCTTCGGAAGGAGCTCCTAGAGGTTTTGTCTGACCAAACGCAGCCCTTGAGCGGTCTGGTGGATCTAAAAAAGGTTCAAAACTATGTTGCAAAGCCCAGCGACTATGGAAAGCCCTTTTATGGTCAGCTCATGGCCGGCCCACAGCTTCTCGCCTACCTGCTTCAGGTGAATTACTGGCTAAAAACCTACCATATCCGGTTGATTCTTTCCTAAGCTCAGCGAATTGACTTTTCCTGCGAAGCGCCCGCTCCACCAAGCCATCCTTGCCTGATCGCTTGATTCCATCAGATCTTTCCTTTTCGGATTTCAAGCTTCCAGACTTACCGCGACTTACGCCTGAGGTTCTTCGCCCCTGATCTCCTTGATGACCTTGACAACGTCATCCACCTTTAAGGTGATGCTCATGGTCAGGGGATCAATGACCACATATTCCACGTGCTCCGGAACAAAATTCCTGATCTGATCCATTGCCACGCGAACCACGCGAACCTCCTTGAGGTGGTTTCTACTGTGAACCACGACCTCATCCATGTTGGTAAACAGGCCCAACGCCGAAATCTTCGGCTTCTTATCTTCGCCCTCCGCCTTCTGCGCCTCACCGTCTGCCTTTGCCACATCGCCGTTCTCATCGTGAGGCGTATAAATGGGCAGCATGCACTTCGTCAAATTCAGGGAAGGATCATCCCTATGCGCCTCCTCGGGGATGACGGGCAGTAACAGCTGCGCCCTTGCAAGGTTCGCATAAAACTCTTCATAGCGCTCCTTCGCAAGCTGTACGTCCTTCTGATTTCTGCGAATATACTGCGCGAAATAAAGCCCCGTCAGCTTTAAGCCAACAAGCTCCGTCTGCTCCTTGTTTACTTCCGCCTTTACCTCTTCCGGCAACACGTCATCCAGGGGCAGACTCTCGCCGCGATCCTCCGCCGGCTTGAAGAATACCGCATTAATGCCAAAAAGCGGGAATTTCGTCAAATGCTCGCGCACCTGATTCCGCATGAGCCTGCGCATGGGAACCACGTTGTCCGCTGCTCCCTCAGGACGCGGCAGATCCACAATCTTTAACTCCGTAATGCCCACGGGATCCCCATTGTCATACATTCTCTTCGCCGCTTCCTCGGCATCCTCTTTCGTCTCAAAGAGGAACGCCTGATCATAAAAATTCGCCTGCTCACACTCAACAAAAGGAACCCTCGTATACAGGGAATATAAAATATATGCCTTCGTCAGATTTCTTAATTTTTCAATTTTCTCTTCTCTTGTCACTTGAATTGTCCAATCCTTTCATAAAATGACTTCCTACAACATCTTGTATTATAACTTGAATTCCCAAAATACGCAAGTCATTCCACATAAGGATTTCGCAAGGAATCATTTATGATTAGCACAATCTCTTAACAATACAATATCATTCCACATTCAAAATAGTTCTCACGGCTAGAAAGGATGAGACGCCCATCATATTTTCCTGCTATGTAATCAATTGATTTCAACCCGTAGCCATGTCCTTCTTCCGTCTTCGAGGACTTACAGAATCGTCGATCCATGGTAGCAATAGTTCCCTCCACTTCATTACCGACCTTAATGTTTAGAACCCCCTTTTCATAATGAACATGTATGCGTATCTCTTTGGAACAAGCGGGATTCTCTTCTAAATACTCCATGGCATTATCTATCGCATTTCCCATCATAACGCATATGTCTTCACTAGCAACCTTCGGCGTTTCCTCCAGGAAGTATTCGGGTAATAGCCTTAATCCAACCTTCTCCGCGCTTGCCTCCTTGTATGCAACAATGGCATCTAAAGCATACCACCCACTTTGGGGAACATCCGAAACGCCTATCTCTTCTAATTCTCCTTTAATAATTCGCTTAGCGTCATTTATCCTTTGTGAATCAAGGCTTGCTTGAATCGCTAAAAGCAAATTTTTATAATCATGCTTCACTTTCCGAATTGCTTCATGCCGCTTCATTTCTCCGTTATAATGCTCTTGTTGAACCTGTACAGTCTTTCGAAGTGCCTGCGCTTCCTGCTCTGTTTGATATGCAAGTGTTTGGCGATCAAACAGCCATACCGTAATCAAATTCAATAAAACGATGGCCGAAACTGACATAACAGCTCCAAACGAACCCGCATTTAAAATGGTATTCTGATCAAACTCGGCTAAACTAAACACATATACCACTAAACCAATGGAAATCATTGGGAGGAACATAGTCAGTACGGAAATATACCGTATGGGTTCCCCCTCTCTATGGTGGCTGATCAGCTTTGCCGAAAGAATCGCCACGAAAAAGAAAAATAATCTGGCCGATACAAGCGCGGCAACCAATGCATTCTCAGAACTTGTCAGTCCAATTTTACCCATGAAAAAAGATACAACATAGGATGCCAGAAGTTCACCGCAAATTCCAAAAATCAAAATCCAAAACGCAGCTAAAAAATTCCTGTAATTAATCCTACATTGATATGTTAAAGTTACAGAAAAAAACAATATAAAACTGACTATGGGAAAAATATAGGAATTAGAAATCAATAAATATAGTATGAAATCCAAGATCAAAAAAAGAATCAGCATTAACCATTTGGCCCACTTCCCTTCACTCTTTGGGAAAAATTTGGCATAAAACAGATGCATGCCATAGGCAAAAATGACATTACTCATTAAATACGCAATCCTACTAATTAACATGGTTTCCTATAACCTTTCATGAAGCTTCATGGTGACTTCCGTCCGAAATCTAACGCTAACCGGAAAAACTTTGTCCTTCAAATAAACCTCATTATGCATGAATTTCGTGATGTAACGCCTGTTTACCGCATAAGAAGCGTGAACACGCAAAAAATCATCACAGATGGCCTCCAATTCCAAATACAAATCATTTAATTTGCCATAGCAATAAAGCGGCACTTCGCTCGTACTCACCTTTACTTCCAAACGATGCCCCTGTGATTGAATCCACATAATGTCATTTACGGGAATACTGACTTCCTTCCGGTCAATAATTAAGGTACACGTTTTTTTCTCCTTATCCATGCGTTCGTTAATCTTATCCAAAATTTCATAAACGGCTTTATCCTTAAACGGTTTCACCAAAAAATCAAACGGATGCAACGCAAAAAACGGGGCAAGCCGTTCCGTATGGGATGAGACATAAACGACAAACGTACATTCATTAATGTCCTTCTCCCGTAACTTTCGAACGGCATCTTCCCCATTCATGAAATCCATTTCTATGTCCATAAAAACAATGTTGGGCAATCCCTCCGACAGACTTTCAACAAACTCCCGTCCGTTTGTAAAGTCCTGTTGAATATAATTACCCGTACCATAATATCGCTCTAAAATTGCGGTAAATTTGGCAATTGTTTGATAATCATCATCCACTACGGAAATTGAAATCATTCTTTCGTCCTTTATTTCGTTTCATTTAAGTACAGCCAGACCCTGTTTTTTAGGTGATCCTCCAAAGCCTTTCCATCAATCCTGCCCGCTAAGTAATCACCAAGTTCCTCATCAAATACCTTTTTCAGTCCTGCTGGAAAGGATTTTTTTACCACTCCTGTTTCTATTAGATTGTTTAAGAATTCCCTGTCTTTTTCATCAAGCTCTGGCATATAATTTGGATCATAGCCTTCTCCCAACTTCATGCTCTCCACGGTAGCTTCGTAATCCATTAATTTTTTCTCTAAAACATCCTTTCGAACAGGAAACATCATGGTGGATGAAGTTTTCTCCATGATTTCTTTTGAAAGCAACATCTTCAGGAAAGTGTATGCGATCTTTTTTTGCTCTTCCGTTGCCGTCGAGCGCATTGCGAGCGGTGCGTTTGCCACTAAAAGATGCCGTGCTCCTTCCTTCGTCGGATAACCGATGGCCCGTTCGCCATTTACCTCCATCCTCCTTCTCAGCCGAAACACCTGCGCCTCAGCCAACAGGTCAACGTGTTCACAAAGCGCCGCACCCTTCGCAAGCGCCTTCCCGCCCTCTGGCGGAGGACAATTTTTTGCCTTTTGGGAAAGCCTCAGCATCCTTTCGAAATTAGGCGTTCCAAAGACCGTTTCTCCAGTACTTGCGTCAAAATATGCATTATCGAAAAGACCGTTTTGCAGGAGATCGAAGTAGCGTTCCCTCCAATCGGTAAGCGACTCCATGTATTCATACGTAAACGCTGCCCCTTTGCTTTTTTCCAGGGCATTCAAAAACTCCTCGTAATTCCAGTCCTCCGGTCCGGCCCCTGAAACCACAAGCGTTTCTATTCGAAAATCCCTCACGATGCCATATGTCACATCCCCAATTTTTCCAAACTCCAGAGCCTTTGGAATGATCTCTTCCGCCAGTCCCGTCTGTTCCATGAAGAGATCCAGTGGTTCCCACAGGTTCTCGAGATTCTCAAACCCCGTCAGTTCCGTGTCAACAAGTACGGGCCCTGCACCTGCACCCAATTGTGTTAACAGACTCATATCTTCGTAATCATCCCTCACGTTGACGACGTATGAAGGATACATTTTCTTAAAGGCCGTCGCGGCCTTTTCATATTCACTCTTGTTGTGTGAAGAAACGGCGACCGTGATGGAAGTAAGCTCCTGTTTTTCGTCGGTATGCCTTAACAAAAGATACTTCAATCCTTTTTCATTTGCGTCTCTGTATAAAATGGCAAGCGACCCGTCCGCCGTTACGGTCATGTCTTCCACGGAATCCAAAAAAATGCCGTGGTTTGACCATTTGTATACCGTTTTTGTTTCCTTGTCCCGCAGGTCGTATGCATAAATACCGTTTCGCGTACACCAAACAATCCTGTTATCATCAACGGGGACTGCATGGCTTGCGTTGCCTTTTATTTGATTCCTTACCGTCTCGTCCTTTGAAGTTGCCAGTTCCAAAAGTTCCCCTGTCTTCAGATTTGCCTCATAACACCAAATTTCGTTAGGACCCGTGGAAAAGTTCTTTTCACAAACGGCAACACGTCCTCCTCCAAAGGCACAAAGACTGACGGAGTGCTGCAGCTCTTTTTCAAAAATTATTTCACCTTCCGGCGAAATAATGACGTAAATGTTTTTTCCGTTTGACTTTGGATACGCAGCGTGATAATTTCCGTCTGCATCTCCCATAATGTGTCTGACGGCCGAATCCGTAACGCATTCCGTTTGAACCTCGTGAATTTTTTGATACTTTGAGTCCAGCTCATAAAAACAGTATTCCGAAGCTTTTCCGTTCGCATCGTAAACATAGGAACATGCGATGTATGCGTCTTCCCCTGAAACGGGACCAAGGTTCAGAAACTGTAATCTTTTTTTCTCCGGAAGGATTTCCAATGTAAGCGAGAATTCTTCGCCCTCGGGCGTAATGCCATTCACGCCATCCCAATCCTTCCTGTAATCTCCGTAGGAATGATTTCCGTGCCGCGTGCATCCTCCTTCGCCAACAAAGACTACCCCTCCGCTTACCGTTTCCCCTTCCGTTTTGATGCTTTTCACGGACAGGTTGATGACGGCATGAAGATCGTCAAGGGCATTGTCCTGCCAGGCTGCGTTTCCTTCACTCATCATACTTTCCGTCAAAAATTCAATCTGACCTGTGGACGAAGAAGTCGCTGCATCCTTTGAGTTCTTTCCGAGACAACTGCACAACATAAATATGATTAAAAAACATATCACCCAAATACATTTTATCTCTCTCCTCATACCGCCATGTCTCCCATCACTAAATTATGATCACATTATTCGTTATAATGCGGACACATGTAGTAGTCATGCCATGAATTAAGTAATACTTGACTTACCGGATGATCATAATCAATGTATCCGCACACGGTACATCTTAAATAAATTTCATCATACAAACCTTTTACTGTACAGGTTTCATACATCGGACCATAGGTACCATTACCCAAGAAAACCGGATGAGTATACATTACTCTGGTCATGGTTCCGGCATGGATTCCATTCATCGTGTGTTGCGCGCACCCTCTTGCCTCTTCCGCACTAGCTGTTACAGGCGTTAAAATGCCGCAAGCAAGGATAATTGCTGCCGTACAAAAGGCCAAAATAGTTCTTCTCATAAATTGTTCCTCCTATCATATCCTCCAAATGCATGTGGCGGACATCCTCTTTCTTCCGCTCTTACGGTCATGGGCGTTAACATGTTGCAGGCAAAAATAATTGCCGCTGCACAAATGGCTAAAATTGCTCTTCTCATAAATTCGTACCTTCTACACTTGTTTCTTCAGAACATTTTTTACACCGAATGCCCTCTGTTTTACTCCAACTCTTTGGGCATTTCCGGCTCATACAGCACAAGGCTGCATGCTGAGTTTACCGCGATCGCGGCTGCAACTCCAGCCACGGCCGCAAGTACGCTTAATAAGGTCTGACTCCAAAACCTTTTCGCCTTCCGGAGAATTTTCATGACCTGATCACTTTGACTCCTCCAAATATAACCACACCCTGTTCCTTAAGTGGCTGTCCAGCGCCTTGCCGTCAATCCTGCCCGCAAGGTAATCCCCAAGCTCTTCGTCAAATACCTTCTGCAATCCCACAGGAAATGTCTTCTGTACGGTACCCTGCCTGATCAGTTCATCCAAAAACGCAGTATCCTTCTCCTCATCAAGCTCGGGCATGTCGATGCTCACTCCGCCTCCGCTTATTTTAAGCTGACTTACCGTAGTCTTGTAATTCTCAAATTTGTCCTCAAGCGCATCCCTTCTCACGGGAAAGCCGCCTCCGCTCATCGCCGTATACGCATCCCTTGACAGTACCTGCATTAAAAAGGTGTAGGCGATTTTCTTCTCCTCGTCCGTTGCCGTGGAACGGATTGCAATCGGCGCGCCCGCAACAAGAAGGTTTCTTGCGCCATCCTTCGTGGGGTATCCGATGGCTACCTCCCCCCTTGCCTCCAATCTTCTCCGAAGCTTTACGACGTCCTCAATTCCGCTGACGCTGACGACCTCGCAGAGTGCCGTTCCCTCCTGAATCGCCTTTCCCTCCTCGGCGGGCGG
>SVFO01000063.1 GCA_015056795.1 Lachnospiraceae bacterium | reverse complement strand
TACGCGAGGGGAGCGATCCTAATTGACCCGAAGGAGTATCCCGCATCGTACCAGGAGACGGTCACGAACATCAAGAACGTCGGCAAGGCCGTTTACCTGTACAACAAGGCGGCAAGTATGTATTTTGGTAATTAGTAAAAAGGACAGGCGGATAAGCTACAATGTTGGTTAAAATTCGAAATTCTTTTCTGAAAATGTTACTGTATTTTGTGCTCCTTCTATTAGGCGGCTCTATTGCCGTCTATGGAAGGGCACTGCACATACAGGTTCAGGCGACCATATATTTTATTGTTTTGGCCGTGATTTTTGTGGGAAGGACATCGGATCGGATTGTAGATGCAAAGATCAGGCGGTTGCTTACGGCAACCGCCTGGATGTTTGTCCTGTTTTTTGTTTTTCAAGGACTAAAATATCATGTATTTCGTGAAAATGATTATATCGGAAGATGGTTATGGTATTTCTATTATCTTCCGATTCTTTTTTTGCCTTCCTTTTCCTTTTTTGTGGCACTGGCGGTCGACAATGGCGATGAAAAGGAGTTTTGGAGGCATTGTATTCCTGTCGCGGCCATATCCTTTTGCCTTTTCCTTCTGGTATTGACCAATGATTTTCACCAATTTGTTTTTTGGTTTCAGCCGCAATTTCAAAATTGGGATTCGGATTATGGATATGGCATGGTATATTATTTCATCGCTGTTTGGATTCTGGTGCTCCTGTTAGGCTCCGTTGTAATTTTGTTGAGAAAATGCCATTTATCTGTCAGCAGGAATTTGTTTTGGATTCCGCTGATTCCGATCCTGTTTGGCATGCTTTATACTTTTTTATATATTATGGATTGGGTTCCACAGGTGCATGGCATGAACATCATAGAGTTTCCCGAGACAGCCTGCACCGTTGTCGCTTGCTTTTGGGAATGCTGCATCAGCATAGGACTGGTTCCCTCGAACAAGGGCTATGAGGCACTCTTTTCGCAGAGCAGGCTTGCAGCGCAGATCACGGACTCGGAAGGAAATACTATGTATGCTTCCAAAAATGCTTTAGAGCTTACGCAAGAACAGAAAAGGTCAAAGCATCCCTTTTGGCTTGACAAGGATGTGTTTCTTCGGCGTGCGGCAATCAAGGGCGGCTTTGTCTATTGGCAGAACGATTTATCAAAAATCAATGCCATTAATAAAGAATTGATGGAATTGGAGGAGCGCCTTTCTGATGAGACGGAGCTGATTCGCCTTCAAAATGAAGAGCGTGCAAAGAAGGCGGGAATCGATGAGAAAAACCGCGTATATGACAAAATAGCGGAGGGCGTGGAAAAACAATCCCAAATGATTGCAACCCTTTCCCAAATGGCGGAAGCGTGCCTGAATAAGGAAGCGGAATTTGATTACGAGAATCTCATGGGGCAGATTTGCTTTTTGGGAACCTACGTAAAGAGATACTCCAATCTTATGCTTTTGGCAGAGAATCGAAGGACCCTCTCCGTAGGGGAATTGGGGCTGGCCATATCGGAAAGCCTGCACGCGCTAGAGGAGCTTGGAGTCGTCGTGACAATGCGTGAGGAAGATGCCGAAGGAGAAATCGAGGCCAGCAAGGCGCTTGAGGTTTATGAAGCCCTGGAACGGCTGATAGAGTATCTGGAGAATACGCTGACTGGTATTTATGTTCGGCTGTCAGGTAATGTGTGCAAGGTCGTTTTGGAAGGAGGACAGGTCGAGCTACCAACGGAATTGACCAAGAATTGTAGCGCGACTTGGGAGGAAAATACGCTATATGTGCGCTTCTCCTTGGCGAGGGGAGGTGATCAGGCATGAGCTTTTGGGGAACCTGGAGTTTATTGACCTGCTTGATGGGCATATGCAATTTAGTGCTTTCCTATAAGCAAAAGAAGCGCCGATTTTTTCTGACCTCCCTATTGCTGTTATGTGTGGGAACCACTGGGCTACAAATGGTAAGAAATACTTTTGACGGTGACCCGTTTCCCATTCACGAGGGATGGCGGCTAGGGATTCTTTTTGGCTGCCTGGCAGTTGCCATATGGACGACCTATCACAATCTCCGCTGGAATCAAACACATGTCACACCGCTTTCCATTCAGGAGAGCTTCGAGAAGCTGACGGAGGGCGTATTGTTTTACCGAGATGGGGGACAGTGCGTTCTTGTGAATGGAAGAATGCAGGAGATTAGCAGGGAATTAATGGGACACATTCTTCTCAACGGGGAAGAATTTGCGGAGACTGTTTTTGCGGCCAAGCTGGACAAGGAGACGGACAAGATCCTGACGTTAAAGGATGGGAGCGTGAAGGAATTCTTTGGACGAAGGGTCGTATTTGAGAAAGAGGAAATCTGGGAGGTTGTGGCGGCTGACATCACGGAGTTATTTGAGAAAACCAAGCAGCTGCAGGAGGAGAACCAAAGGCTTCAGGAGTTTCAGAAAAGGCTTTTGAAGTATCATGAAGAAATCATGGATACAGTACGCATGGAGGAGATTTTGCAGGCCAAAATGAGCATTCATGATGAGATGAATCGCCTTCTTCTCACAACGCGAAGGGCTGTGATTTCGAAGGATGCGGAGGAAAGGCGCAAGGCAGTTCTTGCGTGGAAGAGCAATGCGTTGCTTCTTTGCAGGGAGGCACAAGCGAAAAGCAACATAGAGGAAGCCCTAAAGGACTTGACGGTGGTTGCCACTGCCATGGGAATTGAGATGGTGATGGAGGAAACGCCAAGCTTTCGGGAGGAAAGAACCCTGGAACTCTTTGTCCTGGCGACAAGGGAAGCGATGGTGAATGCCGTGAAGCATGCCGATGCAAAAAAAATGAACGTTAGGATTTTGGGAGAGGCATCATTTTGGACCATTGTATATGAGAATGACGGGGCTGTGCCGAAGGGGCCGATTCATGAAACGGGTGGGCTGAGGAATTTACACCAGAAGCTGGAAGGCCTCGGCGGTAGTATGGAAACAATGGTGGCTCCCATGTTTAGACTTACGGTGCATATTCCGATAAAAGAGGTATAGGAGAGGCCAAAGAAATGCGAAGGATGGCTAGGGAGGAGAGAGGGACATGGCGTATCGTGTGTTGATCGTGGAGGATCAGGAAATGCCACGACAGCTTTTTGAAATTTATATTCGGGAAAGCGGGAATTATGAGCTGGCAAATACCTTGACGAATGCTGCCGTGGCCGTGGATTTGTGCAGGGCGGGAGGCATTGACCTCGTACTGATGGATGTTTGTACGGCATTTGGCAGTAACGGATTGGATGCAGCAGAGGATATTAAAAGGGAATTTCCTGAAATCAAGGTGATCATAGTGACCTCCATGCCTGAGTTCTCTTGGCTGGAAAGGGCCAAACAGATTGGCGTGGATTCCTTTTGGTACAAGGAGGCACAAAAGGATACCATTCTCAGCGTCTGTGACCGCACGATGGCTGGGGGACACATATACCCCGATGAGACCCCGCAAGTTTCCATAGGGGCCGTGACCAATCATGATTTTACGGAGCGGGAATTGCAAATTCTGCGGGAACTTATCACGGGTGACAGCAATGCTGAGATTGGAGACAGACTTGGCGTGTCAGCGGGCACGGTTAAGAGGCATGTCGAGAACATGTTAAAGAAAACGGGATTTCATACGAGGACGGAGCTCGTTGCTGAGGCAGGCAGGCTCGGGATTGTCATTCGATTTTCCTAAAGGCGTTGAACATTAAAAGCAAAAGAAGCTTTACAAATCAAAAATGGGATGCTATAATAAAATCGTTGATATGAGTACATTCGTGTAATCGCAATCGACATGCAGATGAAATAGGGGAGTGATAGCCATGAAAGAAGAAAGAGAATTGTTCGAAAAGGCTGAGTTGGAAGTTATTTGTTTTGAGGAAGAGGACATTGTAACCACTTCTTGTACTAGCGATAACTTAATGCCAGGAATTAAGATTTAAACTATTTTTTCGGTGAACGAATGTAGTTAGATGGCTTATAGATACGACAAATAGATTCAGATTGACATAATAGAATGGATGTCTGAATCTTTTTGTGGTTTTAAAATACGGGAGGACGATGGCCATGGATCGAAAACAGAAAAGAAAATACAGATCTGTCATGTCATGGATTTTCGAAATCCTTGCATTAGCGATTGCTTTGTTGTCCGTGAAAGAGACGGCATGCGCACAGACCCTTATGGTATCTCATGAATGGAGCCCGAGTGCCGGCAAAAAGCAGGTGACCTATGCGGCTTCGGAGAGAAGCATCACGATGTCGCTTTCTACGGATGGATTTCAGGAAACCTATCTTCTTAAGGGTGGGAGCTCTTATGTAACATGGGTGGTCAGCTTTCAGGACGGAAGGCATGAGTATCTTTTGCAATGTCGTTCTCCTTATCAGCAGCCAGGCACGTATACCATGAAAGACATGAACTCCCAAATCAAAATAAAGACAGGTCAGGGAGGAAACGTAGTGACGTGGATCAGTGCCTCCTGTGACCATGAGGTCGTGGGAAACGAACTGGTCTGGCATGTTACGCTGCCCGTCTCAAACCCCGCATTTCAAGATGACTTTGATTTGGAGCATATTAAGATTACAAGCTACAACATTCAGGAGTTTCAGGATGAAAACGCTCCTGACACAAGGATAACCTGGTCAATGGATGAGGAGGGGATGGTAACCATTCGCGATGGTGAGGTCGGGCATTCCTTGGTGGAGCTTTCTCAAAAAAAGGATCAGGTAAAAAGCATTGACCTAGACGTGAGTTCGCTGGTCGTCTATCAGGAGCTTTTTTCTGATTATGAAAATTTAGAGACGGCAACGATAAAGGCTGAATCCCTTGTGGGAAACAATCTTAGCGGCATGTTTCGGAATTGTTATAAGCTTCGCGAGGTGAAGCTTAGCGATCTTTCCATGACTGGCGTGACACATGCGAATCGCATGTTTGAGAACTGCCAGAGCCTGGAAATGATTGTGGCACCTAGGGACTTGACTCTTGATTGTGAGCTTCCTGCGATTGCAGGGGATTGGTTTATCCAGGGGACGGATGAGAAGGTGACGGCCCTTCCGAAAAATGCGGCAGGGGAGACCATATTGGTTAGCAGAAAGGAAGAAGTGTCTGAGATTTTACGACTCGACAGTGTCGCGGCATGCCTGGATGGAACGATTGGTCTTCGTTTTTTTGTCAGCATTCCTAAAGGGCTTTGGGATGATGAGAATTATGTTTGTATGGAGCTACATGGCAGGACAAAGCTGCAAAAGTTTTCCGAGGCGGTTCCTTGGACGCAAGATGGCGAAACATTATATGGCTTTACCGTGCCTGTATACGTAAAAGAGATTTATGACAAGGTTTTGATGCGAGTGTATGACAAGAACGGCATGCCGCTTCCAGTGAAGACATCCTCGGGAAAGGACATAACGGAGACGGGATTAAGCTTTTCGGTTGCAGAGTATATGGAAGCAATCAGCAACGCGGATGGCATGTCTTCTGAACTGAAGCGGCTTGCCTATGTTTCCCTGCAATATGGTATTGCTGCGAAGATGCTATTTAATTATCAGGCAGAAGATTACTCGCTGGATCCCGAGCTCCTGGAGGTGACGGCTGAGCAGCTGGAAGGCTGCGGGCTGGTTGAGGAAGGAGATGCCATAGACGACATTATTGAAAGACAGATCACATTGGAAATTGTTTCGGATACGGTGATGTATCTATACTTAGGCTTTGCCGATGATGAAACCATGCGTAAATATGAATTTTATATTGATGGCGGTAAGGAGCCCGTACAGCCCAGTAAGGATCAGAATTTGTGGAAATTTGCAATTCCTGGGATTGCGGCGAAGGAGCTTGATGATATGCACCAGCTGACAATCAAGGAAAGGAATGGTGAAAAATCCCAGACCTTAAGGTTTAGTGCCTTGACTTATGTAAAGGCAGCCATGGCGTTAAACGGGGATGATGTTCAAATCGTCAACATTAGGAACTGTAGTAAGCTGATTTTCCTGTATAATCAGGCAGCGGCGGCATATTTTGAGCAAACTGCAAAGAAATAAATCGTTTCACCCATGGAAAATCAAATTGAACTCATATCTGTTCTGTGATAAAATAGATTACAGATGATTTTTAGGCGAAAGGGGGTACTTGAAATGAAGGTACAACAAGGAATAAAGAAGGCAAGGGCATTATTCGTGATGCTTGTTGTCATGGTCGTGATCCTAATCCCTCAGATTGCACAGGCAGCGGTGGATCTTTCGCCAGAGGGAATTTATAACGCCATGATCGCTAAGAAAAGTGATTATCCCGAGGGAATGCCATGGACGGACAGCAATACCTATAATTGGTATGCATTTAAGGAGTATACCGTTTATTATACGGGTGGATGCGCGGCTTTTGCGGCTATTCTCAGTGATGCGGCATTTGGTGATCTCGCTGCAAGACAATTGCCAGAAAAGATGTACGATGCCATTCGGCCTGGCGACATTTTACGTATTAACAATGATTCCCATTCGGTCATTGTACTTAGAAAGTTTAATGATTATGTTGAGGTGGCAGAAGGAAACTATAATTCATCGATTCATTGGGGGCGGACGATTTCGAAGGAGACCTTGATTGGAACGACTGCCACCCCTGGTACCTTGACCTATATCATTACGAGATATCCAACGGATCCGATTCAGCACAATTATGAGGTAAGCTCTCTCGTTGAAAATACAGTGACATTGAGATGTTCGGATTGCGGACTTGAAAGGATCTTGACGATGCCAGGCAGTGATGTTTCGCTGTTTTTTACCGAGGACGGGACCCATTACAAAAATCCTTCAAAACTGAGCATGATGCCTGATGACACGATCAGCCTTGGATTGTTTATATATTCGGGTGGATATCTTAGCCTACCTTCCTTTGATGCTGAGACCGTAGAGTGCACGATTTCCGATGGCGATGTTGCAGTATTTAGCAATGGGGAAACCACGATTCAGGGCAGAACTGCGACAATTAAGGCAGTTGGCGGCGGAACGGCTACTCTTACCGTTCGCTCCATATATGATGATCGAGTAATGTTTACAAAGAGTATCGAGGTTGGCGGTGTTCAAACTCTAAAGGGAACCCCTGGCATTGTTGGAGATCTGAAGTATGGTGCGACGCTGACGCCTAGTGTTACAAACACGAATAATACTGGTACACTGACCTATGACTGGCAGAGAAGTGACGGAGATGGCTATCGCGTTTGGATTGCAAGTGGACCGCAGTATACTTTGACAAAGGAAGATATTGGCTATTATATTGAATTGGTTGTTAAAAGTACCGTTGAGGAGGGATATCTCTTCCAGGCAACTTCACAGGTCATTCAAAAGGCGGATGGTCCGGCGGCTCCCACGGGTCTGGTTGGAATTGCACCGACGAAGAAAGGGGATTCTGACGGAAAGATCCAAGGCGTGAATGCGTCCATGGAATACGCGACGAACAAATCCTTTAGTGATGCAAAGAGCTGTACGGCAGGCGAGCTCACGGGCCTGGCCGCAGGAACCTATTATGTTAGAATCGCTGAGACGGACACGACGAAGGCTGGCACGGAGGTCAGCGTGGACGTTCCAGAGGGATCTGAAGTGATTGCTGATCCTTCCATAACGATTGATTCAGCGGCTGCAAAGCTTGACGGAACCATCGGGCTTCGATTCTACTATTTGATCCCCGAAGAGTTGTTTAACGGTGAAAGCTACGCCCTGATGGAGATCAACGGAAGATCCGTGAAGCAGAAGTTCTCCCAGGCGGCATATGACCCGACGAGCGG
>SVFO01000062.1 GCA_015056795.1 Lachnospiraceae bacterium | reverse complement strand
ATTGGTCTTTTGGTGGATCGAATTGAGGCGATCGGAATTATGATTCCCATCATGACGCTGCTCATGGTGGCCCTTTGTCCGATCTTTATCAATATTCGTAGATTTTGGGTAATACAAAGCATTATGCCGCCATATCTCTATTTGAAGGCGCTTCATGGAACCAATTATTTGAAATTTATGCTGCTGTATCTCCTTGGCGGAGTTGTGGTCTGCGCAGTGCTGAATCGAATGAAATACCGCAAATAAGTTCTAAATATAGAATGCAAGGATTGGACAGATAAGAAAATGACGCTTAGGGAATTAGAAATCGGACGAGTTGCAGAGATTTTAGAGATCAAGGGCGAGGGAGCGTTGCGGCAGCACCTGCTGGACATGGGATTGCTTCCTGGCGCGGAAATTCGTATTGTCAAGTATGCGCCCATGGGAGATCCCATGGAGGTGCAAATTCATGGATATGAGCTGACGCTTCGTCTTGCTGACGCAGAGCAGATTCTTGTCAGGGATGCTTCAGCCAATTCCAAGGCTGGAGCGCAGGAGGCTGGGAAGGATCGGAATAACGCGAACGATCAAAAAAATGCGAAAACGCAGGGCGGCGAAACGCGGAAAAAGAAGATTGAGCACCCTGGACTTGGCGAGGGCGGCCGATATCACGTCAAGGAGGGAGAGACTCCTCTGGCGGAGGGAACGACACTGACCTTCGCCTTAGCCGGAAATCAGAACTGCGGCAAGACAACGCTGTTTAATCAGCTCACGGGCTCGAATCAGCACGTGGGCAATTTCCCTGGCGTGACGGTGGATCGAAAGAGCGGAGCCATTAAGGGAACGACCAATACGGAGATCACGGACCTTCCTGGTATTTATTCGCTTTCTCCGTATAGTAGCGAGGAAATCGTGACTCGTCAGTTTTTGATTCAGGAAAAACCGACGGGTATTATCAATATCGTGGATGCCACGAATATCGAGAGAAATTTGTATCTGACCATGCAGCTGATGGAGCTTGAGGTTCCGATGGTGCTTGCGCTAAACATGATGGATGAGGTTCGCGGAAATGGTGGATCCATCGACGTCAACCGTATGGAGGCGGCGTTGGGAATTCCCGTCGTGCCCATCTCGGCGGCGAAGAACGAGGGCGTAGATGAGCTGGTAACGCATGCGCTGCATGTCGCTAAGTATCAGGAGAAGCCTGGACGCACGGACTTTTGTGATTCTGGGGACAATGGCGGTGCAGTTCACAGATGCCTGCATGGTATTATTCATTTGATCGAGGATCATGCGAAGATGGCGGGCATTCCCGTCCGTTTTGCGGCGACGAAGCTGGTGGAGGGTGACTCGCATGTTTTGAAGGCGCTGAACCTAGATCAAAATGAGCAGGAGATGCTGGAGCATATCATTAGCCAGATGGAGCAGGAGAGAGGCTTAGACCGCGCGGCCGCCATCGCGGACATGAGATTCCTGTTTATCGAAAAGCTCGTTAAGGAATCCGTGGTGAAGCCGCGGGAGAGCAAGGAGCATGAGCGGAGCAGAAGGATCGATAAGCTGCTCACTGGAAAATATACGGGAATTCCGCTGTTTGTTTTGATTATGGCGCTGGTCTTTTGGCTGACCTTCCATGTCATCGGAGCGTTTCTCCAAGGCCTCCTAGAACAGCTTGTGGATCTAGGGGCAGCCGCAACGGAAAAGGCATTTGCGGCGTGGGACGTCAACGCAACAGTGCAATCGCTGGTTTTAGACGGTATTTTTGCGGGTGTCGGCAGTGTCATAAGCTTTTTGCCGCTGATCGTTACGCTGTTCTTCTTCCTGTCACTCTTAGAGGATACGGGATATATGGCCCGCGTGGCCTTTATCATGGATAAGCTGCTTCGAAGAATTGGACTTTCGGGCAGAAGCATCGTCCCTATGCTGATTGGTTTTGGATGTACGGTGCCTGGCGTTATGGCGACGAGAACCCTGCCATCAGAGCGAGACAGAAAGATGACGATTCTTCTGACACCGTTTATGAGCTGTTCCGCAAAGCTGCCGATTTATGGTTTCTTTACGGCGACCTTCTTCCCGAAATATGCGGGGCTGATTATGGTGGGGCTGTATTTCTTGGGAATTTTAGTTGGTATTTTAACGGCGATGGTGTTCAAAGGAACGCTGTTTCGTGGCGAGGCCGTGCCGTTTGTGATGGAGCTGCCGAATTATCGATTGCCTGGATGGAAGAATGTTATGCAGCTTCTTTGGGAAAAGGCGAAGGACTTCCTGCAAAGGGCATTTACGGTCATCTTCTTGGCTACGATTGTCATTTGGTTCCTGCAGACCTTTAATTTACGGCTATCGGTGGTGACGGATTCGAAGGACAGTATTCTTGCAGCAATTGCTGGTTTGGTATCCCCGATCTTCCTGCCGCTGGGCTTTGGTGACTGGAGGGTTTCCACGGCGCTGATCAGTGGCTTTATGGCAAAGGAGAGCGTGGTTTCAACGCTGTCGGTATTATTTGGATCGACGGAGGCGCTACGAAGTGCATTGGTGCCTTCGGCGGCTGGCGCTTGCCTGGTATTTTGTCTTTTGTATACGCCCTGCGTTGCAGCGGTGGCTTCCGTGAAAAGGGAGCTTGGAAAGAAGTGGGCATTGTTTATGGTGCTGGCACAGTGCGGCATCGCGTGGGTGTGCGCGCTGATCATGAGAGGCATTATGATGATATTTTAATGACTCGGGACGTGGATGGACAGGTGTCGTGACAATAAGGAAATTAAGGCTTGGAAGATACGGGATATGAAGGAGTGGCGTGATGGCGGAGAAGTGGAGTAAGGAGAAGGATAAGGAGCTGCGGAAGTGGACCAAGAAGAGGATCTTTGACATTATTCAGATTGGGACGCAGGTTGACTTGTTAAGTACGTTTTTTGACATTTTCATTGTCATAATGATTGTGACAAGTATTGCCGTGACCTTTTTGCAGACCTTTGATCAGATGGATCCGTATGATCCAATTCTGAAAAGGATTGAGTTTTTCACGATCGTTGTCTTTATTATTGAATATATCCTCCGCATTATCACGAGTGATTTGTTGTATCCTGAGAAAAGCAAGGGGATGGCGGTGCTGTCGTATGCCATTTCCTTCTATGGACTCGTGGATCTTTTGACGATTTTTTCGTATTTTTCCGTGCTGGATTCGAATGGTATCGTGGCATTTCGTATGATTCGTGCCGTGAGAATTTTGCGACTCTTTAAGGTTAACAAAACGATTGACGCCTTTAATGTTGTTTCGGAAGTGTTAAAAGAACGAATGAATCAAATTCTTTCTTCCCTGTTTATGATCAGCCTGCTCATTATGGCATCGTCACTTTGTATGTATGGCTTCGAGCATGACGTTCAGCCGGAGGCATTTAATAATGCGTTCTCAGGCATCTGGTGGTCAATGTCAACCATTTTGACTATCGGCTATGGTGATATTTATCCCATCACGATCGGGGGAAGAATCGTTGCTATTTTTATTGGCCTACTGGGTGTCTGTGCTGTTGCAATTCCTACAGGTGTCATTAGCGCTGGATTTGTGGAATACTATGCTAGATTAAAGCGCGCGGAGGGAGAGGTGAAGCTATCGCCCGACGTCAATGCAATGCTGCTAGTGCAGGCTGCTAAGGCAGGGCTACAGCCAGATACTTATATGGAACAGTTAATTCTGGAGAAGGATAAGGAACGAAAGGAAAGAACAAACGAAAGGTGCGCTAGTAAAAAGAACGGAAAATAAATGAAATTCGTGAATATTCGTTTTGACATTAGGAGGTAAGAGATGGAAAACTTGAAAATTCTTGTGGTGGATGATGAAAGCAGAATGCGAAAGCTTGTGCACGACTATCTGCATCATGCGGGTTTTGAGGTTTTGGAGGCTGCGGACGGTGAGGAGGCAGTGGATCTCTTCTTTAAAGAAAAAAGCATTGCACTGATCATTCTTGACGTGATGATGCCAAAGATGGACGGATGGCAGGTCTGCAGGGAGATTCGTGAGTACTCGAAGGTTCCCATTATCCTTTTGACAGCGAGATCAGATGAGAGAGACGAGCTGCTGGGATTTCAGCTTGGAGTGGATGAATATATTTCCAAACCATTTAGCCCGAAGATTTTGGTGGCGAGAGTTGAGGCCATTCTGCGCAGGACCAGTAAGCTGACGAAGGAAGAGACGCTGGTATGCGGCCCGATCAAGCTGGACAAGGTTGCACATCAATGCTATATCGATGATCAGCCGATTGATTTGAGCTTTAAGGAATACGAGCTGCTTGCTTACTTTATGGAAAACAGGGGCGTTGCCCTTTCGCGTGAGACCATTTTGAATCATGTTTGGAATTATGATTATTATGGAGAGCCGCGTACGATTGATACGCACGTAAAGAAGCTTCGCAGCAAGATGGGGGCGGCTGGAGATCTGATTGTTACCATTCGAGGGATGGGCTATAAGCTTGAGTAAGGATGATGGATATGAAGCATTCGATTAAAAAGCAATTTGCCTTAATTTTTATCATACTGATGACAAGTATTATCTTTCTGTGCTGGCTTGTGAATACGTTGTTTCTGGAGAATTATTATATAAAAAGTAAGACGAACGTCATTTATCAGGCCTATCTTTCGATTAAACAGGCTGGTGAAAATAATAGCTATGAATCGGAAGAGTTTCAGAAGGAACTGGAGAGTGTATGCAGTAAAAATAACATTTCGGCCTATGTCATGGACGCTAATTCTGACATGAAATATGTTTCCACAAACGGTGGAGACAGATTGGAAATGCTGCTTTTTGGTTACCTGCTGGGATATACCTATGTAGATGACGTCACGATTGTTCGGGAGGACGAGGACTATCGCATTCAATATACGAAGAGAAATGGTGGAGGCTTTCTGGAGACCTACGGAAGACTTACCTCTGGCGTGGCCTTTATCATGAGTACGCCGCTTGAGAGTATTCATGAGAGTGCGCAGCTCGCGAATCGTTTCTTCTTTTATGTTGGAATCATCGGAACCTTGCTTGGTGGAATTATTATTTGGCTGGTTACCGGAAGGGTGACGAAACCGATTCTTAGCTTGAATGAACTGTCGGAAAAGATGGTGCATTTGGATTTTGATGCGAAGTATGAGGGAAAGGCTCAGAATGAGATCGGGCTCCTTGGCGAAAACATGAACAAGCTGTCACACTCCTTGGAAGAGAACATTAAGGGGCTGAAATCGGCGAACAATGAGCTGATGCGCGACATTGAGAAGAAGGATAAAATTGATGAGATGCGCAGGGAGTTTTTGTCCAACGTATCTCATGAATTAAAAACACCCATTGCCTTGATTCAGGGGTATGCAGAGGCTCTGCAGGAGGGCATTGGTGAGGATCCGGAAAGCAGGGATTTCTACTGCGACGTCATTGTTGACGAATCCATGAAAATGAATCGTATGGTGCAAAAGCTTCTGACGCTCAATCAGCTGGAGTTTGGGCGAGAGGTTGCTCAGATGGAGCGCTTTGACCTGACGGCAATGGTTGGAAATTTGATTGAACAGGGGAAGCTGTTAGCACAAAAGAATGGCATTTCCATCGAAATGAAGGAGTATCCAGCATATCATGTATGGGCGGATCCCTTTATGACGGAAGAGGTTTTTCAAAATTATCTCTCAAATGCAGTGCATTATTGTAAGGGCGAGAAGCAGGTTAGGGTTTCCATGGACGCTTTGGATGGCAAGGTAAAGGTATCCGTGTTTAACACGGGAGATCGTATTCCTGAGGAGTCATTGCCGAAGCTATGGGATAAGTTCTATAAGGTGGACAAGGCGCGAACCAGGGAATATGGCGGGAGCGGCGTCGGCCTTTCGATTGTCAAGGCCATCATGGAATCCATGAATCAGCAATATGGCGTTGAAAATCAAGAAAATGGCGTAACCTTCTGGTTTACGCTGGAGTGTGCTGACGCGTAAGGTTTGATAAGAGGGTTGGAATGGAAGAAATTATAACGGAAGCAAGTAGCCGAGTGATTTTGGTCGGCGTAAATTTAGGGGAGCGTGAGGAGGATTTCGATCGCTCCATGAAGGAATTAAAGAGTTTGGCGGAGGCTTGTAATAAAGAGACGGTTGGCATTGTCGTTCAAAACATGGAGGGCGTGAATCAACAGTTTTATGTTGGGAGCGGTAAGGTTAAGGAGATCAAGGAGCTTGCGGACATACAGGAAGCGGACGAGATTTTGTTTGACGACGCACTGACTCCCTCACAGATGCGAAATCTTGGGAAGGAGCTGGATCGTACCATTTTAGACAGAACCAACTTGATTCTTGACATTTTTGCGCTCAGGGCGAAGACGAAGGAAGCGAAGCTTCAGGTAGAGTCCGCGCGCCTGCAATATATGTTGCCGAGATTGATTGGCATGCGGGAGCAGCTTGGACGTCAGGGCGGTGCCAGCGGTAGCATGAGTAATAAGGGTGCCGGTGAGACAAAGCTGGAGCTGGATCGTAGAAGAATTGAGCATCGAATCAGTGAATTGAGAAGAGAGCTGACGGAAATTGAAGGGAATCGCGAAACCATGCGAAAGCGAAGGGATGATTCCCATGTGCCGCAGGTGGCGTTGGTTGGGTATACCAATGCAGGTAAATCGACCATCATGAATCACATGATTAATTTGTATGGCTCTAAAAAGGAGAAGACCGTTCTGGAGAAGGACATGTTATTTGCCACTTTAGATACGACTGTGCGTAGCATGGAATTTCCAGATCATCGGTCATTTCTTTTGACAGATACCGTTGGATTTATTCATAAGCTGCCAACGGATCTGATCAAGGCGTTTCGCTCGACCCTGGATGAGGTGAAATATGCGGATTTGCTATTGCATGTCGTTGATTATTCAGATGAGAACCATAAAAAGCAGATGGAGGTTACGCAAAAGACGCTTCGAGAAATTGGAGCGGGCGGGATTCCACAGATTGTTGTTTATAATAAGTCAGATCTTGCAGGAATTGAGGAGCTTCCCAGAATTGGAGAGCAGCGGATTTTTATGGCGGCGGTATCGGATGTTGGAATCACCGAGCTGGCGCAGCTTATTCGGGATACGCTGTATGCAGGGAATGAGGAGGTAGAATTCTTGTTCCCCTATGACAAGGGCAGCGAGGCATCGCAGCTGATGAAGACGGCGGCGATACAGAAGACGGAGTATTTGCCGGAGGGAATCAAGATTACGGCAAGCTGTACCAAGCGCAATGTAGGACGATTTCAAGCATATGTTCTTTCAATATATTAGATATGGAAGGACTCGGGGTGAGGTTTGGAGTGTCTTTTCAGTAGACTTTAGACCTGAAAAGACGCTCCAAACCTTCCCCTCGAGGATATGGATTGTACTAATATTTCATTATGAAAAAACATATGCTTTACGATCGGATGTAAGGAGATTGTAAGGGTTTCATTGCGTAATATGACGAGATGATCGGATTGTAAAGATATTTCAGTGTAGATGATTGTATGATTAAGCTTTTGTGATGGCATTAAATTGTAGATTCAATTCAATACAATTTGATGAAATTATGGGAAAAATCGCTTTCACATGGTAGTGTAAAGGAGTGGAAAAGCCTTATTTTTAGGGCTTTTTTTCGTGAATTGAAAAATTGTAATTTTTTCTCGAAAAATTTTGAAATTTGGTGTTGACAATCTGCTGGGTTGGTGATAGAATCAATTTCGTTGTCGAGGAAGACAGCTAACAAAACAGCTCATCATGAGTCATCAATCACGAAAAAAACTAGTTGAAAAAAACTAAAAAAAGTGGTTGACAAATGAATGAGAGAGTGGTATTGTAAATAAGCTGTCGCGAAGAACTAGACAGCAACGCACCTTGATAAGTAAACAACAATGCAACCCTGAA
>SVFO01000061.1 GCA_015056795.1 Lachnospiraceae bacterium | reverse complement strand
TTTTACTAAAAGAAATTTTTACTTACCACCAGCATAGCTGGTGGTTTAATATCGCCTATTCGGCTACCAATCAAAAAGCTCTGCTCCCAAAGTATCCGGGAACAGAGCTTTTATTTATTTGATTATTCGTTACATCTGCGTTACAATTTATATACATAATAGTCGTGAAAGGATGTACCATCATGGAAAAGACCGCAACACTAAATCTTCGACTTAATAGTGATGTCAAAAGAAACGCAGAGGCCGTCCTGTCCTCTCTTGGACTCTCCATGTCCGCTGCAATTACAATTTATTTGAAACAAATAGCGTTGCATGGAGGAATTCCTTTTGACCTGAAGCTTCCAAAAGGGCCAAATTCCCTCAATACAGATCTCATGTCAGCGGAAGAAGTCCGTTCCTTCATTGACAAAGGATTAGATGATATCGACAAAGGCAAAGTTGTTAAAGCAAAAAAATTCTTCGAAGATTTCAGGAGTACACACGCAAATGATTGAATATGAAGTAAACTTGTCCGAACAAGCCGCAAAAGACATGTCCGATATATACGATTACATAGCAACATCTATAGGCATGCCGCAAACCGCAATGGAACAGTTCAATCGTATTGCCGATGCCATCGAAACCCTTTCGCAGTTTCCTGAAAGAATTAAGGTAATGCATGATCCGAAGCGTCCGACCATACAATTTCGACAGTTGTTTGTAGACAATTTTTCAATAATATTCGTCATCAGTGACAAGACTGTGAATGTTCTCCGAGTTGCATATTCCCCATCTAACATTGTAGCGAAGCTTGAGGATATATGACACAAAAATAAAAAGCTCTGCTCCCATAATATCCGGGAACAGAGCTTTTATTTATTTGATTATTTCAATTTAGATATATCCAATCCTTCGAGGCCGTCCAGCAGCTCGGCCATCTTTTTTATGATTTCCGCGACGCTTCCCTTTTCGCGGCCTTCCACGTTCATCGGCATAAGGGGATCGTGGAGCGACATACGGAGAAGCGCCCAGCCCTGTGGGAATATCAGGCGCACACCCTCATAGGACGGTGATGCGATGCCGATTCCTGCGGCCTTTGCGCGCTTTTCAAGCTCGGCAAGAACCGCATCCCCTGCCGCGTGTGCGTCCTCTGCCGTGACAGGCAGGCGGATTTCCCTGCTCTCGGCAGGCTCCCTGAGTGTCGCAACAAGAGAGCCCAAATCCTTTCCTTCATTATGAAGCTTTGCAGCCGCAATCAGAAGCTTAACAGCCAGGAACGCTCCGTCATCGAGATAATAGTTTTCGCTGAGCGCCCCGTGTCCCGAGGTCTCGATAGCGAGAGGAGAAACAACCCCTTCCTTATCAAGACGGATGCTCTCGTTGATTACATTCTTATATCCGCGCTGGAAGCGGTGATGCTTCAGGCCCAGCTCCTTTTCCAGGAACACCGTAAGCTCGTCGGAGGTCACGGAGTCGGTGACAATAGTGCTGCCCGGATAATCCGGCGCAAGGATTGCCGCCATCATGGCGATAAGAGCGTTACGGCAGATTTCCCGTCCGTCGGAAAGCACCGCGCTCATGCGATCAACGTCAGTATCAAAGATAAGTCCCAAGTCAGCCCTGTTTTTGCGAACCGCAGACTGTATAGCCTCCATAGCCTCTTTGTTCTCAGGATTCGGAATATGATTCGGGAAATGTCCGTCCGGCTCAAGGAACTGGCTGCCCGAAATATCCGCTCCCAGAGGCTCAAGCACCTCCGTCGCGAAAAATCCGCCTGCGCCGTTTCCGGCATCCACAATAATATGCATACCCTTGAGGGGCTGGGAATCTTCACCTATGCCGTCGCGGATTTTATCCCTGAGAAATCTCGCGTAGCGCGTAATGAGTGCGCAGGGATGCGCTCCACGGTCAGTGGACTGGGGAAGAATAGTTACCGCATTCGTCAAAAGCTCCTTGATGTCCGCCTTTTCAAGACCGCCATCCTTCGTGAAAAACTTCATTCCGTTGCGGTTAAAGGGAAGATGGCTTGCCGTCAGCATGATAGAGCCGTCAGCCTGTGTTTCCTCGAATATTATGGACATGAACATGGCAGGCGTGGACGCAAGACCGCAGTCAAGAGCGCGTGCCCCTGTGGCAGCGATTGCCTGCAGCGCCTCATAACGGAGAGAATCAGCCGTAATGCGGGAATCATTTCCCACAGCAACAGTAAGCTCACGGGCAGGCTTTCCCGTGCGTTTCTCAAGCCACTGCACAAAAGCACCTGCAATGCGGTTTACCACATCAGGCGTAAGATTTACATCTTCTCCCTCTACACCCTCCATGGCCACGCCACGGACATCGCTTCCGTTTTGAAGCTTTAACAACATTTTTTCATCAACCATTCAATTCTCTCCTTATTCAAACTACCTGAGAAAATTATCCCTTAACCTGCTTCGGATACTGCAGAGCAAGATCCGATACAGGAATACACATCGGCTCCTTGCCTCCGTTCAAAAGCTTCGCATTGAGATAAACCTCCGCTGCTTCCTCCACGTACGTGGCCTTCAAAAGCGCCTCGTCAAGAGACTCCCTGTCCACCGTCAGAACCCCGTGTGCCGCCATCAAAAGCGCATCCGCACGGCGAAGCGGCGCCCGCACTGCCTCAGCCAGTGCCTCAGAACCCTGCCGTCCGTACTCAGCTACGGGAATCACCCCGTCAGTAAGACCGAGATGCCCCATCTCAGCCATTATGCAGGGGATAGGCTGGCGAAGCACCGCAAAAACCAGAGCAAATTTGGAATGAGTATGCACGATAGCCGTGATATCAGGTCTCTCATCATACGCCGCGATGTGCATGAGCGCCTCACTGGTGGGCTTAAGCCCCGAAAGGGACTCCACAACCCGGGCATCCATATCCATGACCACCACATCATCAGGGCGTATAGTCTGCCTGTCCACCCCTGTAGGAGTCATGCAGATAAGACCTGTCTCCTTGTCCCTCATGCTGAAATTTCCCGAACGATGCCGGCAAAGCCCCATATTCTCGGCCGCCCTTGCCGTGCACACGACTTCCTTTTTCAATCCTTCAAGCAATGCGGAACACTTCCTTTCATATAAATATAATATCACACCTGTGCGATAGACAAAAGAAGAATGCGGGATATTCTCATGCGTACATATCGGCTAAAGTGATAAGCTTATACTTCCGGCCATCCACGTCCTTTGAAAAGCCCCTCCTGGAGATTGACCTTATCAGTGTTTCCTTTTCACTTCCAATAATCTTCATAGCCTCCCTTCGTTTACTTAAAACGATTTAAGAGAATTTAATTTAAGCTAAGTATGGCACGCATGAAGCATAAAACCTATTCAGCATTGTAATGAAAAAGCATCCCGCCAGGTTGAGCGGGATGCTTTTATTTTTGCGCCGTCTGCATATAAACAGATATAGATGCTCAGCTCACACCCTAGAAGTGGAAGCTTCAGCACCTGTTAACATCGAATAAAATTTCACTGATTCTCGGTGTCTCAATCATAGGTATTCCTCCCTTCAATGATTCACTTATTCATTCCAACAATGCCCCAAAATCCTCATCAAACTCTTTTGTCCTGCTTTCTTGATTGAAGAAATGGAATCCCCATATTTTATACTCGTTATCATCTACGAATACTTTAACAGGGGCAGCTTCACTCTTAAGCTGCAAAAGAAATTCTTCCTTCCATGCATCCTTCTCAAGAAGGTGCGTCCCTTTAGGTTCTATGAAAATCTGAAGCTGTTCGTACCCAGAGGTTTTATCCTTCTGTAAAAAGAGAACATAGTCCGGTTCAAATCGTTCCCCATCATCGAAAGAATATATATGTAATGCGCGTTCATTGCGTACAAGAAAAACCTTGCTGTATACCTTACGCAAATCGTCGACATAGTTGCGAAAATATGCTACAAACGCTTTTTCCTCCGATGTTCCGAAGTTATCTGTGTAAGCAAACCAATCTTCTTCAGAAAGGTCTATTTTCCACTCTTTTTTGACCGACAAATCATTTTGCGAAATTCCTATTCCGCCGTCATGCGGGTCAGTGTAATTGACAGTCTTATCCCTAAAAATTTCATTGACCTTTTTCGCATGAAATTCTTTTGTTCCTTGATATGTTTCCTCAATATTGGATATAGCTGACGCAATTTCTCCAAGCACATAAAATGACGCATTATATAACGCCTGCATGGTCGGTTTTTCTTCCCTGCTCTTTATTTCAATCTTTACCTTCCCAAGATAATTATCATCAGTTATAAACTGTCGAATAGAACTGATATTAGGGAAGTAATCATGCAGCGTCTTGAACTTAAAAATTGGATATTTCATAAGTGCCTTATGAACAACAGCATAATTTATTTCAGCGATTTCTTTGATAGTTATGCGCGTTGTTTTGGTAACAATTTTCTGTTCAGCAGACACTTCATTCTCCTGCATCACAACGTCTATGCCGGAAGCTCCAATATTATCCTCAAATCGAAAAATATTATCCCGTATAGTAGGCGAAAGCCCACAAACTTCCTTGCGATCTTTGACAATCCTCTCATTGAGAAAAACGACTCCATCCTGAAACAACTTATCTGCTTTGAAATCATCCTTCAGAATATACTCACGTTGAACAATATTATCCGTGTTCAATCCAATCTCACGAAGCGCTCCTTTTAATTCCGTAACATAACGATGGTCATTTTGGCAATGATAGTAGAGCGTCTCCAAAACCCGTAAAGGCGAGGTTATATCATCATCGTATTTCCTTTGAAATTTCGGCTGTTCATCATCAAGCTGAAACGGACAGTATCTTGCCCCGCGCCCAATGAGCTGCGCCTCAGCGATAGTCGTGGAAGACAGCTTTCTTCCACTGGACTGCCGTGTCTCATATAATCGCACAATATCAAAAAGATTCAACACATCCCATCCCTCGTCAAGCTTCTTGACCTCGAAGACAGCACGATATGGGTTGTCAATATCCTCCAAAGAATTGAGGATAAGCTGATTTTGGGTCGCATCATCATCATTGTTTGCCGAAATACAGTGTTCCTCTGAGAAATCGTCCCGTATTTCTGCAGCCAATGTTTCAAGCGAAATATTATTCTCCGCAAAATAGCTGAATGCCTGATTTATGATTGCATTATCCTCAGTACGAAAAAGTTCTTCTAGCTGTGCTCCTGTCAGCTTTTTTACGGTTTCAATAAAATTCGCCATAAAGCTTTGACTGTCAGCTATTTTTGCTGATTTGAAAAGAACCACCGGTTTTATTGACCGACGATTATCCTGAAAAACCTTCAAACGATACTGACTGAGTACTAGCGCCATTAACGCTCTTTTCATCATGGGCATATCGGAACGCAGTGTCAGAATATCCTTAGAATATCTATCTTTGTAGAACTTTGCCAAAGGATAATCAAAAACAATTTTATTTTCATATTCTCTGCGGATTTGAGGATTTGCCAAATCGCATGTTGCGGTAAACTCCAACAGTAAATTATCCGCGTTACACTCAAAAATCCGACGCACGGTTTCTTCCCATGAACGATAATTACTTTCTTCCTCAGCTGAACGCTTCTTTTTCGTATCCGCATTCAGATGATGTGCTTCGTCAGAAAGGAGCACAACCTTTTGATTTTCAAAGTCATCAAAGGTCATTGAGTTTTCCTTTGCAAACCACATATCCGTATGCAAGCCCTGTGTAGTCGCAAAACAAATATTTATAGCATCAGCATCCGCATACTGGAAATTATCGACCTGACGAATTTGCACACGTTCACCATCAAGCACAATATTATCGGCAAAAAGATACTTCGCTGAGGCAGCGTTAATGAAGTTTTCCTTTGTTTTCTCGACAATATTCGACAGATTCACGAAAAACAAAAAATTACGATAGCCTTGCTTATACAGATACAACATCAAGCCTGCCATAATCAGCGTTTTTCCGCTTCCTGTTGCCATGTGGAAGAGAACTTGAAGCGGCTTAGGTCGTTTCCCTTCAAAGTGAGTAATAAAATTTTCAAAAGCTTCTTTTTGATAAGGACGCAGTTCAAAGTTAGGATTCAGATTTTCTCCAATGTAACCGGGCAGTTCCTTCGCATATCCCTGTTCTCTCAAAACATCAATTTTTTCATACAGGAAAGCCATTGTCACGCCTCCCCGTAAAAGCTCTTTGTGAACGCCTTGTCTGTGTCGGAAATAGCATATTCCTCATCATCCATGTCACAGGTATTTACATAGAGCAAATTCTTATCCAAAAGTTCCATTAAGAAACGTTTCTTGTCCTTGAAAGAAAGGGCATTATAATCTTCCGCCTCCTCGTCAATGACCTTTGGATCTACCTTATAACTGATATACCCCGATTTTTTCATCTTGTCGTAAACATCGGCAAGAACTTTCTCATCTTTTACAGCTTCAATTTCATCAACAAAGGATTGATTGAGCTTTGCCAATTCGCAGTAAACAAAAGAGCCACCGCCTTGCCAGTTGACCGCTTTTGAAATGCCTCCTTGTTCGCCACCAATGACTTTTTTTAACCGCTCAACCGTCAGGCTCTCTATATAGTCAAGCTGTTCCACACCAATGTATTTCCTTCCAGCCTTATGTGCTACAGCAGCCGATGTTCCAGAGCCAGCGAAAAAGTCCATAACAATATCGCCTTCTGCCGAAGCCACATCAAAGATTGCCTTAACCAAATTCTCTGGTTTAGCATAGTCAAATTCATCACGAGTAAACAGCTCATCTATCTGGCTATTGCCATCAGCGTTCTTGGAATTATTAAGAACGTCTTGCAGAAAATCTTGTATCTGAAAGTCAGAGATGACGGAAGCCAATCTGCCATTAGTATCATCATTATCCTTGAATTTTCGTGAGTAAGGTTTAGTAATGTTGAGAAAATCGTAGTCATCAGGAAACACGATAGCTCCCTTATCATAGTAATATTGAAATGTATCTTTTGTTACAGCCCATGTTCTTTTTTTACTTGCAGGATATTCTTTACCTGTCTTAGGATCAATCATTGTGAAATATGAGTTAGGACGTTTATTTGCAGGTTGCTGAGAGGTTAAATCCGCCAATCTCCATGGTCTACCAGGATAGTCATCGGTTTCATAGTATTGCCGTTCTACCTTCCTGCCAACGACGTCCTCGCTGTCCGACACATTGGTATATACCAAAAGCCAATCGAAATCCTGAGACAGATTAAATGGCACATCCGACTTTCCGTTTCTCGTCCTTCGGGGAATAGTTCCGACAAAATGCTCCGCTCCAAAAATATCATCAGCCATAACTTTCAGATAATGCATACCATCTTCGCTTATATTAATCCAAATAGTCCCGCCTTTGCTCAAAAATTTTCGTGCTAGTTCCAAGCGATTTTTCATGAATACAAGCCAAGTGGAAAGGTGGAAGTTAGAATTATATTTGAATGTATCCGTTGCACTCGCCTGTTTGAAATAATATGGCGGATCAATGTAGATACACTTCACCCGTCCCTCATATCGTTTCAAAAGCGAAGATAATGCCAAAAGATTATTCCCCTTGATAATAAGGTTATCATCATCCCTAAACTCTGTAGCGGGTGCATTGCCGTCTTTCGTATACCTCTGTGCATTCACTAGCACCTTAGGATAGAGAAGTCTGTCTACCTCATCAGGCGCCAACGTCTCATTGTAGAAAATCTCCTGCCGTTTCTGATCCTCCTTTGTTTGTCCACCCTCAAGCACGCAATCCTTATATGGAAAAACAAGCTCCACCTTGCCGAAAGTGCTAATCATTTCACCTTGTTCATCCACTAGACCAATCTTATTTTTGAAACGAGTATAGCTGTCAGGCAGGAACTGGCGATTGTTAATTACCCATGCAAAACGAACCTTATCAAAGACTTTTACTCCGTCCACGTCAGCAAAAAATCTTGAAGATGTTTCCTTATTTGAAAGCAGCAACCTTATAAGTCCTGCATCCATTTTCATAGCAGCTTCATACACTGCATTCCTCATGAAAGTACCGTCATCAGCTGTAAATCGGCTGTCCTGTTTCAATACTGCCAACACAGTCTCGTAGAAGTTAGTCATTCACACGTTCCCCTTCTCACATAAGATTAGGTAACACAGTGAATTTCCTCCAAAGACATTTGACGAAAATGCGATTATCCTGTAAAACATATCTTTCATCGGACATAACCTTTTTACAAAAGCATACGTTTT
>SVFO01000060.1 GCA_015056795.1 Lachnospiraceae bacterium | reverse complement strand
AACCACTCTGGCAAACCTCGATTTTTGAAGCAACCATCCCCCGACAACCCCGAATTTTGCGAACGGAAGCCTCTCGACAAACACCGATTTATAGAACAAAACAACCTACATCCTAATTTTGACTTCTAATCTTTTATATTCACAGCCACATAAATACATAAAGAGAGAGGTTTTACAGAATCCCTTCGCTTGTAATTTAATAATGAATATTATATAATTACAAAATAGTGAAATTTACTAAAGGAAATTTATAGGTACGAAGGAGAAGGTATGGAATTTCTGAGGATGTTGGAGGGGATTCGGACTCCCCTTGGAGAAGCGTTGTTTCTGATTTTGACCTATGGCGGTGAAGAGATTATGCTGCTGGGGCTGATCTGCGTATTGTATTGGTGCGTTGATAAAAGGACGGGTTATCGGATGATTTTTTGTTATCTTCCGTCCGCTTTGGCAATCAATATTTTGAAGCTGACCTGTCGCGTGGAGCGACCGTGGGTGCGGGATCCGAGCTTTACGATCGTAGAAAAGGCAAAGGCATCCGCCACGGGGTATTCCTTCCCGAGTGGTCACACGCAGAATGCTACGACGCTCTTTGGCACGCTTGCTTATGTCAGCAAAAAGACTTGGCAAAAGCTTCTGTTTTTGTTGATTATTCCGCTAGTTATGCTTTCGCGCATGTATTTGGGTGTACACACGCCTTCAGACGTGCTCACCAGCTTTGCCATCACGACCGTCATCGTCATCGGCATGAATCTTTTGGCAGATAAGCTGACTCTCACTCACAAACGTCGTCTGATCATTATGTGTGTCATACTTGTGATCGCCATGGCAACCTGCATTTACACCTATGTTCTCTACTCATCGGGCGTCATTGCATATAAGGATGCCTCCGACAGCTTTAAGGGCTGCGGTGCCGGCATGGCCATCGTGATCTGCTGGGTCATCGAAACCCGCTACATTAACTTCGACACGAAATGCTCCAGCATTTGGAAGCAGCTGCTAAAGCTATTGATCGGAGTTGCTGGCGCGCTTCTGATCAAGGAAGGAATTAAATATTCCTTCAATGCCCTCTTTGGTCCAAGCTTTTTCACCGACGTCTTCCGCTATTTTCTTCTCATGACATGGGCGATGATCGGAATGCCACTGATAATTAAAAAGTTTTTCCAAAATGAAAATTGATAACCCCGAGATAGATCACTCGGGGTTTCGCGGCGCTCGTCGAATGTTTGCTCTTGCAAGCAAGGCAAACGCTCTCCTCACTACTTCGAGAGTATACTCGCGAACATTAGAAAAGCTCTTTGGTGATACCGAAACGGTAAACCAAAGAGCTATTATTTTCTAAGTTATAATGGATGATAAAAGTTAAACAACAAAAATTTCTCTGATCGTTTGTTTTGGCCTATGCCAAAGTGTCATCTGTTTCTAATTTGTGAATCCGCTTCGATTCACGCTTTTCTCATAAGCTTCTCTGCAAATTCCTCTGCAGTCACCTTATAAGTGCCCTCCTGAATTCTTGTTTTGATGGGGGCCGTGAGATCCTCTCTAATGTCAGCGCAGGCAGCCACTGCTTCCATAGCCACTTGGTAATCCTTCATACGCAGTCCCATCGCTGCGATCTCTGATGCGATGTTACCAGCTAAATGTTTCGATCTGCCAATTTTTCTCGCCTTGAAAATCTCTGAAAAAGCCTCCGAGCTCATCTGAACCTCCTCCTTTCCTGAATTGAATCGCTTCGCGATAATTTGCTCCATTCCACTCGGCTCCATTTCAGCGAAGAATATTTTGCTGCAAATACAGCATCGCAATATTCTTCGGTCGCCTCATTTCATTTCGCTGTTTCGAATCGCTTCGCGATAGTTTGCTCCATTCCACTCGGCTCCATATCTGCGAAGAATATTTCGCTGCAAATACAGCATCGCAATATTCTTCGGTCGCCTCATTTCATTTCGCTGTTTCGAATCACTTCGCGATAGTTTTCTGTATCGCTTCGCAACATTTTGCCATACCCCTATGGCACATAAAATCCCCTACGTCAAATGTATCGGTTCATTGTGGAAAAAAGTTTAGCCCAAAATTGAAAATTTTTTAACATTCTTGGAAACTAATCTTCCATATATTCCAAATAATCCATTTCTGACGCGAATAAGAGGTAAACTCCGTCCACATATCCCATGTAACCGTTCGCTGTAACATATCCTTTCAAAAATAATACCTCCTTATCATTTCTCTTTCTTTCATGATAAGAAGGTACCATTTTTATAGTACGATATTATTCCCTCAAAGTAATTCGCATTTACTATTTGCCCCTCATCCGCCCCTTTGGGGCACCTTCCCCCAGTGGGGGAAGGCTTTCTCAAGGGATATCGTTATAAAATATTTACCAATTACTTCAAGACTACCTTGTCAAGATGCCAGATTTCGTCCACGTACTCCTGGATGGTTCTGTCGGAGGTAAACTTTCCGGAGCAAGCAACATTCAGGATCGCGCTCTTTGCCCAGCCGGCCTCGTCCATGTACTTCATCTCGATCTTCTTGTGCGCGGTTGCATAAGACTTGAAGTCCTTCAGGATAAAGTAGGTGTCAGCCTTCGCCGTGCTCTGCGTATTCAGCAGGGAATTATACAGCGGGCGGAACAGCTCGGGATCCTGAGGAGCATAGGTACCATTGATCAGCTGCATCAGAACCTTGCGAATGTCCGCGTCGTTGTTGAAGATCTCCATGGGATTATAACCGCCGAACTGCTCATAACGGATAACCTCATCGCTTGTCAGTCCGAAGATAACTGCGTTCTCAGCACCAACCTCTTCCACGATCTCAACGTTTGCACCGTCCATGGTTCCCAACGTGATTGCACCGTTCAACATGAACTTCATGTTACCAGTACCAGAAGCCTCCTTACTTGCGGTGGAGATCTGCTCGGATACGTCTGCTGCCGCAAAAATCAGCTCTGCGTTGGAAACATTGTAGTTCTCAATGAAGACCACCTTGATCTTTCCTTCGATGGAGGGATCGTTGTTGATCACGTCAGCCACGGAGTTGATCAGCTTAATGGTCAGCTTTGCGTTGCGATAGCCTGCCGCCGCCTTTGCGCCAAAGATGAAGGTTCTGGGATAGAACTTCATCTCAGGATGCTCCTTCAGCTCATTGTAAAGGTACATTACGTGCAGAATGTTCAGGAGCTGTCTCTTGTACTCATGGAGACGCTTTACCTGTACGTCGAAGATGGATCTGGGATCCACTTCAATGTTATTGTGCTCTAAGATATACTGAGCAAGGCGTACCTTATTGTGGTACTTAATGTTCATGAACTCCTGCTGTGCCTTGTCATCATCCGCATATACTTTCAGGCGGCTGATCTGAGGCAGGTCAGTGATCCACTCGCTTCCAACGTGATCCGTTACCCACTGAGCGAGCAAAGGATTGCCGTGCAGAAGGAATCTTCTCTGGGTAATGCCGTTTGTCTTATTGTTGAAGCGCTCGGGGAACATCTCATAGAAGTCCTTGAGCTCCTGATTCTTTAAGATCTCGGTGTGCAGTCTTGCCACGCCGTTTACAGAGTAGCCTGCAACGATTGCCATGTGCGCCATCTTCACCTGTCCATCATAAATGATGGCCATCTTGCGGATCTTATCCTGTACATTGACACCAGGAACATTGTTGTACTTGTTCTCGATGTCGATGATGAAACGTCTGTTGATCTCTTCCACGATCTGGTATACACGAGGAAGCAGTCTGGAGAACAGCTCGATGGGCCACTTTTCCAGAGCCTCCGACATGATGGTGTGGTTCGTGTAAGCACAAGTCTTGGTGGTTACCTCCCACGCCTCATCCCAGGTCAGATAATACTCATCCATCAGAATTCTCATCAGCTCTGCGATGGCAACAGTCGGATGCGTATCGTTGAGCTGGAAGGTTACTTTCTCATAGAACTTCTTGATGTCATCATGCTTTCTCATGTACTTCTCAATTGCTTCCTGTACGGATGCGGAGATGAAGAAGTACTGCTGCTTTAAGCGCAGCTCCTTACCAGCATAGTGGTTGTCATTGGGATAAAGCACCTCAACGATGTTTCTTGCAAGGTTTGCCTGCTCTACGGCCTTCTGATAATCACCCTTGTCGAAGGAATCCAGGGAGAAGCACTCAACGGGCTCTGCATCCCAAATTCTCAGAGTGTTTACGATGCCATTGCCATAGCCAACGATGGGCAGGTCATAGGGAATCGCGCGAACGGACTGATAGCCCTCCTGATAGAAGACGTTTCTGCCATTCTCATCCACGCGAACATTAACATAACCGCCGAACTTTACTTCCTTTGCGTACTCAGGACGACGAAGCTCGAAGGGATTGCCATCCTTCAGCCAATCATCGGGAGCTTCAATCTGGTAGCCATCACGGATCTTCTGCTTGAACATACCGTAACGATAACGAATACCGCAACCATAAGCTGCATAGCCAAGGGTTGCAAGGCTATCCAAAAAGCATGCTGCAAGACGGCCAAGACCGCCGTTACCAAGAGCTGCATCAGGCTCCTGATCCTCGATGACGTTGAGGTCAAGGCCAAGCTCCTCAAGAGCCTCCTTCACATCCTGATAGCCCTTTAAGTTAATCATGTTGTTGCCCAGGGCACGTCCCATCAGGAACTCCATGGACATGTAATAAACCATCTTGGGGTCTTCCTTGTCGTAAGCCTTCTGGGTTTCCATCCAGTGCTCTACGATCTGGTCCTTTACAGCATAAGAGACTGCCTGAAAGATCTGCTGAGGCGTTGCCTCCTCGAGATCCTTACGATACAGGGTCTTTACGTTGTAAAGAACGCTCCGCTTAAACAATTCCTTGTCAAAGCTGAACTTCGGCTTGCTTGCCTTGGACTTTGTAGACGTAGTTGAACTTTTCAAATTCATTCTCCTTTCTTCCCCCACAAAAATCATCCCAATACAAAATATTATATCACAAATCTTAAAACTATCCTACTGTTTTATCCTACGATTTATGGAAAAAAAGTAAACGCAATTTCGAATTAAGCCTTCTCCACGGAGATCGTTACCTTCTCTCCATTGACGTCCCACTCACGGCTGATTGCGAAGGTCTTGTCGTAGGAAAGCTCGTCAGCAAGAACCTTGCCGCAGATGGCATCCTTGTTCTTCTCAGCAACCTTTGCAAGGGTCTCGTTTCCAAGAATGGATACGCGGATGCGGTCCATGACCTCAAAGTCGGAATCCTTACGCATGTTCTGGATCTTGCTGATCAGCTCGTTGGAGAAGCCCTCCTCGATCAGCTCTTCCGTCAGGTTTGCGTCAAGGACAACGGTCATGCCGTTATCTTCCTGAGAAACATAGCCCTCCTTCTGAGACATGGTGATAAGGAGATCATCCTCGGTCAGCTCTACCGCTGCGTCACCTACGGCGAAGGTCAGCTTACCATTAGCCTTAAGCTCATCCATGGCAGCATTGCCATCCAAAGATGCCAGGTGCTTCTGGATGCCACCGAGCTGCTTGCCATACTTAGGACCTACGGTACGAAGCTGAGGCTTAAAGGTGTAGGAAGTGAACTCGCGGACGTCATCCGTATAAACAATCTCCTTTACGTTCAGCTCATCCTTAATGATATCGGTATAAAAGGCGTCTAATTTCACTCCTGCCTTCACGTACATTTTGCTGATCGGCTGACGATTCTTGAGCCCCGCGCTCTCTCTGCTTGCACGGCCCATGACAACAATCTTCAAAACCTCGTCCATGGACTCCTCAAGCTTCTTGTCGATCATCTCTGCATTCACAACAGGGAAGTCGCAAAGGTGAATGCTCTCAGGTGCGCTCTTGTCGATGGAGCATACCATGTTGCGGTAGATGTCCTCGGTCATGAAAGGAATCATGGGAGCTGCAGCCTTGGAGATGGTTACCAGTGCGGTGTACAGCGTCATGTAGGCATTCACCTTATCCTGCTCCATGCCCTTCGCCCAGAAACGTTCACGGCAGCGACGCACGTACCAGTTGCTCAGGTCATCCACAAAGCCCTCCAGCGCTCTTGCCGCCTCGGGAATGCGATAATTTGCAAGGTCCGCATCCACTTCGCCAACCACGGAATTCAGCTTGGAAAGGATCCACTTGTCCATAACGGTCAGCTTATCATATTCCAAGGTATATTTTGTTGCATCAAACTCATCAATATTCGCATACAGGATAAAGAATGCATAGGTGTTCCAAAGAGTACCCATGAACTTTCTCTGTCCTTCCTGAACGGCCTTGCCATGGAAGCGGTTCGGCAGCCAGGGTGCGGAGTTGATATAGAAATACCAGCGGATCGCGTCGGCGCCGTAGGTCTGAAGCGCATCAAAAGGATCTACTGCATTTCCCTTACTCTTACTCATCTTCTGGCCATTCTCATCCTGTACGTGACCAAGCACGATGACATTCTCATACGGTGCCTTGTTGAACAGGAGCGTGGACTCTGCAAGCAGGGAGTGGAACCAGCCTCTGGTCTGATCCACGGCCTCGGAGATGAACTGTGCAGGGAACTGCTGCTCAAAGAGCTCCTTGTTTTCAAAAGGATAATGATGCTGTGCAAACGGCATGGCACCGGAATCAAACCAGCAGTCCAAAACCTCGGGCACGCGCTTCATCACGCCGCCGCAATCCGGGCACTTTAAGGTAATCTCGTCGATGTAAGGTCTGTGGAATTCAACGGTCTTGGCCGCCTCGTTGCCGCTTAGATCATAGAGTTCCTGTCTGCTGCCAACGCAAACGCGCTTTCCACAGGAACACTCCCAGATGTTGAGAGGCGTTCCCCAATAACGGTTACGGGAGATTGCCCAGTCCTGAATGTTCTCCAGCCAGTTGCCAAAACGGCCCTTGCCAATGGACTCAGGGATCCAGTTGATCGTATTGTTGTTGCGGATCAGGTCGTCCTTTACCGCAGTTTCCTTGATATACCAGGATTCACGCGCATAGTAGATCAGCGGCGTATCACATCTCCAGCAGAAAGGATAGTCATGCTCAAACTTCGGTGCATCAAAGAGCTTGCCCTCTGCATCCAGATCCTTTAACACTTCAGGGTCTGCCTTCTTTACAAAGAGACCTGCATAAGGCGTCTCCTCCGTCATCTCACCCTTGCCGTTGACAAACTGTACGAAAGGAAGATCGTAATTCTTGCCGACGCGGGAGTCGTCCTCACCAAAGGCAGGCGCGATGTGTACGATACCCGTGCCATCACCCATGGTAACATAATTATCGCAGGTTACAAAATGCGCCTTCTTGTTCTGCTTCTTTGCTGCCTCGCCGGCACAGGCAAAGAGCGGCTCATACTCCTTATATTCAAGCTCCTTGCCGACATAGGTCTCCAGGATCTCGTAAGCAGGCTGATCCTCCGTTGCAAGCTTGCCAAGAACGGTATCCAAAAGCGCCTTAGCCATGTAATAGGTTCTGCCGTCAGCAGCCTTTACCTTGCAATAAGCCTCATCAGGATTTACGCAGAGCGCCAGGTTCGAGGGCAGGGTCCACGGCGTGGTCGTCCATGCAAGGAAATAAGCATCCTCGCCTACCACCTTAAAGCGAACGATCGCGGAGCGTTCCTTCACGTTCTTATAACCCTGTGCCACCTCCTGTGCGGACAGAGGGGTTCCGCAGCGAGGGCAGTAGGGAACGATCTTAAAGCCCTTGTACAAAAGGCCCTTGTCCCAGATCGTCTTCAGCGCCCACCACTCGGACTCGATAAAGTCATCATGATAGGTAACGTAAGGATTCTCCATGTCAGCCCAGAAACCGACGGTACCAGAGAAATCCTCCCACATACCCTTATATTTCCAAACGCTTTCCTTACACTTCTTGATGAAGGGCTCCAGACCATAAGCCTCAATCTGATCCTTTCCATCCAGTCCCAGAAGCTTTTCCACCTCGATCTCTACGGGAAGACCATGGGTATCCCAGCCGGCCTTTCTGGGCACCATATAACCCTTCATGGTACGGTATCTGGGGATCATGTCCTTGATGACACGGGTCAGCACGTGCCCGATGTGGGGCTTACCATTTGCGGTTGGCGGGCCGTCATAGAAGGTATAGGTCTCCCCTTCCTTTCGCTGCTCCATGCTCTTTTTGAAGATGTCCTCATCCTTCCAGAACTGCTCCACCGCCTTCTCGCGGTCGACAAAGTTCAGGTTCTTGTCCACTGCCTTGTACAACATAAGCGTTCTCCTTTCCATATCCAACTTATAAAATCCGTCTGCCTTCGGCGTCGCTTGATTTCCTTCCTCTTACTCATAAAATCCGTCTGCCTTCGGCAGACGACGCTGCTTCGCAGCTCTCGATTTTATTTCGTGTACGCTCGGGTGAAATCAAATGCCGCCTTCGGCGTCGCTTGATTTCCTTCCTCTTACTCATAAAATCCGTCTGCCTTCGGCAGACGACGCTGCTTCGCAGC
>SVFO01000015.1:53200-98928 GCA_015056795.1 Lachnospiraceae bacterium | reverse complement strand
TTCATGTCCGTGTAGAAGCAGCTTCCGTCCACCTCGGGCATTACCACGGCAACCTCACACTCATCCGCATAGCGTTCAATCGAGGTGTAGCGAATCCAATCAAGGCCATTTCCCGCACCGCCATGAAGCAGATACAGCGTTGCCTTGGGTTCCTTTCCCTCATGCGTGCAGGCAGGCAGAATGTAGTAAATGCTGGTGTGATAACCAAGCACCGTTGACAAATAATCAAAATGCATCATTCCCATCGCCTACACCCCCTTTACCATCTTGTCCAGCATCAAGGGAAGCATGGCATCCCAATATACCCACTCATGCTTTCCAGGGCTCTCCGTCCACTCGATGGGCACGCCGGCAGCCTTCGCATCCTCGGCAAACTTCTTTGCGCCAGGATAGAAGCCATCCTCCGTACCACAGCAGGCATATAGTCTCGGGAATTCCGTACCATTTTTCAGCATTTCACGATACAGGTGCTTAAAGTCATTCCTGCTTCCGCGATACTCCTCGATCGTTCCGAAGGAATTGCGAACGCGCACGGACATGGGACTATAGAACCCGAGCTCCTCAAGGTCTCCCGCGCCGGACATGCCAGTCGCAGCCGCAAAGAAATCAGGACAATTCAGCGCCCACTTAAAGGAGCCATGGCTTCCCATGGAATTGCCAAGCACGAAATGATCCTTACGCTCCCCGGAAACCGGGAACATGTTCATGACCATCTCCGGCAGCTCCTTGGAAATATAGTCAAAATACTTCTTGCCATGTACCATGTTGCTGTAAAAGCTATTGCGAACCTCAGGAAAAATCACGACCATGTCGCGCTCATATGCATACTCTTCAATGCGTGTTCTGCGAAGGTAGAGCGTTGAGTCATCGGAACCGCCGTGCATAATGAACAGGAGCTTTTTCTTCCCGTAGTTTTTGTAATAATCCTTGTAATCCATCTTGTCCCGCCATACCTCATAGGTCGGAACGATGGCGCAAATATTCGTCTGCTCGCCCAATACCTTTGAGTAGAACGTGTATCTTATAACCCCCATTTCACTCTCCCCATTCCATTTTAGATTGCCCAACAATTCTTGTCGTTTTCTGCCGTTTTGTTGCTTTGACTACAGTACAACACCATTTTTCTGCAGTAATGCTCTGGCACTCTCCACGGAATCAACACCAGTCTTGTTCTTGATGGGTGCGAATTCATGCTCGCGTACTACCTCGAAGGGCAAGCAGGAGGAGAGCTGGTGGATCATGTCGAGAACGAGGCTCTCGAACTTGTATCCGTTGGGTGCTTCGGGCTTCACGAGGTTGCCGTTCTCATCCAGATAAGGGATCTTCTTCTCAACAACATGCAGAGGCAGGCTCTCCATCATCTTCTCAAGATCGGGAACGAAGAAGAGGTAGTTCAGGATAACGCCGAAGTTGTAAGCGGGCTCACCCTTCTCATTCTTTGCATCCATGAGTTCCTGCGTCATGTCATAGTACTCTACGATGGAAGGTCTTCCATCCTCTAAGCACATGCAACCAACCTTCTCGTCGGGAGCGGCCTTGCGAACCACCTTAGAGCCAACCACGCAATTCTTCTGAATGGTAGCGCCGATGAAGCAAGGATCTGCAATGCGCTGCAGCACATTGTCCACTGCAAATACATTGATCCACTCAATGCCCTGCTCATGTACGAGATCCAGCAGGCCATTCTTCTGAAGGGAAATGAACCAACCGCCATTGCCATTCGGAGAGGTCGAAAGCTTGCCCTTCTCCTCCAGCAAAATCTTTCCGTTGTAATCCGTCGCTGCTGCCATCTCCTGCTTGAAGAAATGAATATAATCCTTGTTATATCCAAAGAAGTTATGCTCGGTCAGGAATCCGATCGTCGCATCATTGTTCTTGTCGCTCGTCATAACGAACAGATGGATCCAAGCGTCCGCCTGCTTTACGACGTCCATCAGATTGTTGATCAGGCACTCAAAAATATACAGCTCACGGGTGATGCCAACATTGTACATACCCTTGGGATTGTCGCTTCCAAGTCTCGTTCCCATGCCTCCAGCAAGAAGCACTGCACCAACCTTTCCGGCCTTGATTGCCTCGATACCAGTCTTTGTAAAGCTCTCACGATTTGCCTCAATCTCAGGAAGCTCCATGGCGCCCAGGGGCGAAATCACGCCGCGCTTCACCATATCTTCCTTATGCTTGCAGCACTCAATCACGTCCATGTCCGTTGCTTCGATCTGTGCAAACAGCACGGCCTTCTCAGCATCAGACAGCTCGTCAACATATTTCAGAACCTGCTCCTGACCATACTTTGCAACCTTTTCCTTTACTTGCTCCAATGTCATTGCCATAACTTTTTGTCCTCCTGTTACATGTGCAGTATCCCTTGCGGATTCCTGCATTCTTTTCTTATTCTATCATTTTTCTCTTCAATATACAACTTAATATCCTCTTAAGACATCTCTTAAGAAATATTAAGAATTGCACCGTTCTCAAAACATCCCGCCAGATAAGTCTTATGTCAGGAGCTCCCCTCATTGTCAAAGCTCCATGTCATCAAAGCTCCATGTCATCAAAGAAGCCCGTCGTTCCAAAATGCTCCGCCTGATATCGTAAAAAGTAAGCCTTCATCTCTGGGCAATCCTGTCTGGTCTCTGCGATAATTTCAGGCGCATTCTCCTTGGTCAGGCACCCCAGCGTTGCAAAGAGCTCATAAAACTCCCTGCGATTTCCATACTCATCACGGATGACCGCCCAGGTCTCCTCGGTCGCGCAGCCCATCGTATGGGAAAGCAAATACTCTCTACATTCCTTCTCGGCAGCAGGCGAAAGCTCCATCGGCCAAAGCAATCGCAAAAGCAGCAGCCTCACCTTTCGCTTCCTGCTGTTGCGTAAATAGGTCTCCAGATCCGCGCTCTCGTAATCCTCCTCACCGCACAGGATTTGCTTGGCATACCCCTCGTCATCCGTCGCATGCAAAATCGTCAGCATCCGCGCATCCCATTTTCCAAGCCACTCAGGGCTGCCAGCCTCCTTCGCATCCAAAAGATAGGAGGCATCCATCTGCGTCACGGCTGCTGCCATCAAGGCTCCAACACCGTCACAGGCATTACTGCTTACACCAGTCTCTTTGCAGGAACCTCTAACAATGCCGCCCTCTTTAACGATACTACTTTCTTTAACGATACCGCCTTCTTTAACGATACCACCTTCTTGCAGTGAGGTCGTATTGGGTCCCGTAGCCTCTCCCTGAAACCTGACACATCGAAGGCCCGCGCACTCCTTAAACACATCCTTCCCGAACTGCACATTCCTTCCAAGGAACGTCACCTCGCGCAGGGAATCACAGTACGCAAACGCCCAATCTCCAACGCTCTCCACGCTCGCAGGAACCACGACGCTCCGCAGGTACTTCTTACTCAAAAACACCTTCTTCGCCAGCGCTTTTACCGGGAAGCTGCCGTGTGCACAATCAACCGTTTCGCCCTCAACTTCCCTAGTTATTTCAAACTCCGTGCCCTTCATAATCTCCTCACAGGGCAATTCCCCTGGAATCTCCACGTGCCCCGCCAGGCCTTGATACTGCACCAGCTCTATTCCATCTCGTCCTAGCTTTCCATACTGAAAGCTTCCTTCCGGAATTACATATTCCACGTCAATCAAATCCTTTCCCACAAAATCAACAACTACAGCACGCTATGGAGGAAGTCTGCCTTGCGCGCATATTCCTGCATCAGCGCAGGATGCTTCTCCAGAAGCTCCTTCTCTCGGCCTTCCTTCGCAGCCATCTCCAGCGCCTTTGCTCCCTCAAATACCTTTGTGTCGCCCACCGTTTTCGCGACGCTCTTAAGTGCGTGCACCTTAATTGCATAGGCATTCCAATCCCTCGCCGTAAAGGCAGCGTTCAGCTCCTCCTCGCGGTTCTTTTCGCTGTCCGCATAATCCGAAAGCATTTCCAGGTAAAAATCCTGATCTCCCGCGCAGTAAGCTAAGCCTTCCTCCGTCAGGATTCCCTCCTGCTGAATGCGCTTCAGGATATCCTCCGAAGCCTCCGCCTTGGTTTCCTCCTCACCCTCAGGCAAGAACTCCATCAGTTCATCCCCTTCAGGAGCGAACTCAAAGATTTCGTCCTCCCCCTCCAGAATCGTCTCATCCTTATCTAGGATTCCCTCATCCTTCTCCAGCATCACAGATTGAGCATCTGCCTTCTTCTCGCTTCCCGCTACGGAATCCGTTTTTTGCCTCGTCTCTGCCATGTCCGTTTTCTGTCTCGTCTCTGCAGTATCTGCCTTCTGCCTCGTCTCAACGATCTCCGCGGGAAGATACTTTCTCAAAATTCTCTCCAGCAGCTTTAATTCCACGGGCTTTGAAAGATAATCATCAAATCCAGCCGTCAGATACCCTTCTCTTGCGCCAACCACGGCATTTGCCGTCAAGGCAATCACCTTGGTTCCTGTAGGAATCACGCCCTGCTCCTTCGCACGCTTCAAGGTCTCAATACCATCCATGCCAGGCATCATGTGATCCAAAAGCACAATGTCATACTGCCCTGCGGAAAGCTTCTTCAATGCCTCATCACCAGAGCTTGCAAGCTCAGGCGCAATGCCAAAAATCTTCAACAGATTCTTGATCACCTTGAGGTTCATTTCATTGTCATCCACCGCAAGCACTCTTGCCTTCGGTGCATACAAGTACGGCTCATTCTCACGCTTCTCCGCCGCTGCCTTCGCCTTCTGCTTGAAGTCTCCAATCGGCGTTGCATCCACCACCGTCTGGTCCAGCTCAAAGGAAAATTCAGAGCCCTTGCCATATTCACTTTGTACGTCCAGCTTCGAGCCCATCATGGTAAGGAGTCTGTGAACGATGGACATTCCAAGGCCCGTACCCTCAATGGTTCTATTTCGATCCTCCTCAAGACGCGTGAAGGATTCAAAGAGCTTTCCAATGTCCTCGCTCTTAATACCAATACCCGTATCCTTCACGCGGATGCCAAGACTAACCGTCTCCTCATCCTTTTTCGCAGACGTGACATAGAAATCCACGCGACCCGTCTTCGTGTACTTTACCGCATTGGTTAACAGGTTCATGATGATCTGCGAAATCCTCATGTCATCGCCGTATAGCGCCGTCGGCAGCGACCCGTCAACATGCGTCTCAAAGATCAGGCCCTTGTCCTTTGCCCTGCCTGCGATGGAGAGCGCGACATTGTCGATCATCGTTGCGGTATCATATCTCACGGGAAGAATTTCCATCTTTCCCTCTTCAATCTTTGAGAAATCCAAAATCGTATTGATCAGACCCAGCAGATTCTTTCCTGCGGACTGAATGTTTCCAGCATACTCCTGAATGGACGTATCCTCAGACTCGCGGAGAATCATCTCATTCATACCGAGCACGGCATTGATGGGCGTCCTGATTTCATGTGACATCTGCGCAAGGAATCTGGACTTTGCCTTACCTGCAGAAACGGCCTCCTCAGCAGCCTCCACAAGCTTCTTATTTGCCTCCTCCTGCCACTGGATAAAGCGGCTAATCATGGCAGCCACGGCAATGATGGATGCAACCAGCATGATCAGAAAGATCAGCGCTACCAGCATTAAAGTACCATAAACACTCCACCAGTTCTGCACCACGATGACGGTAAAGCCTGAAATACTGCTTCCCTGTGCACGGCAGGAAACATAGCGTCCGTCATAATCGTGCATTCCAAAGAGACTACCATTGTGATAGGCCTCCGCATATTCCGTGTCCTCAATGTTCGTAATCGCGCCATCCCCCATCTCATACTTCTTGTAGGGGTGATTTAGGATCGTTCCATCCTGATCCACGAGGAATGCATATCCATCCTCAGAATAGCTGTCATCCAACACCTGAATCAGCTTTTCGATATAACAGTCGATGGCGAAAATGCCAAGGAATTCTCCCTCCTTCGAGTATACAATCTGCGAGAAGGTAATACAGTACAAGCCCGTCTGTGAATCATAATAGGGTGCGGAAATACTATAACCGTCGCCAGAGCGCTCCGTGTCCAAGTACCACTGTCTCTCCTCAACATGATAATCAGCATCGGGTACCCAGCCATTATTCATAATGACGGGATGCTCCAGATTGTACGGGTTTGCCATGTAACAAACCGACATCTCGTTATAATTCCGTGCAATGTCATCCAGCCACTTTACCGCCTGATCATAATCATCCAACACGGAAGGATCCGCGATGATGACATTCGTAAACATGCTCAGGATACTCTGCTGCTGCAAAATCCATCGGTTTAGCTCTGCGTTATATTTATCCGCCTCTCTTCCGATTCGGCTATTTCCCCATTTCGTCGCCGTTCCGATGGACAAGAACAATCCCGTGAGGAGCGCTGCAACAAGAATACCGATGATGCCGTTTCGAATGTATCTACTGGAGGCCGAGGCTTCCCGTCCGCGCTTCTTTCCATGAGCCGCCTCTTCCTTCACACGGCTCTGCAGAATGCTCGAATACGAGAAGAGGTTTTCCATCGTCTCCTGCAACCGCTTTCCATACTCCCGAATGTCCCTCAGGGCATCCTGACTGTTTTGCTCCTCCCGAAGCGTTCGGTCACTGATTTTTACAATATCATTCACGGGCGTCTTCAGCTTCTCGGAAAGATTGGAAATAAAGCCCTCCGTTGCAACCAGCGCATTCTCCGCCTTTCTCTGGTTATTTACGCTCACCAGATAGAAGACAACGATCACGGCCACCATTAAAAGGTCAATGGCACCAAGCATAACCATCTGATGATAAATCTCGGAATAAAATGCATCCGATTCCACGCAAAGAATCAGCTGCCATTCATTGCTTGTCTCATTGCTGAATACAATATAATTCTTTCCAGCAATCTTCATGGAAAAGCCTCTGTGCTCGTTGGACGCCTTTACGCGCTCAAACACCTCCTCATATTCTGGATAGGCTTCACTAATCTTCTTGCCCTGTGCCTCAAGGTCCGTGCTTCCGACAATGGTTCCCTCCTTCGTGGCAATGACGGCAATCTGATTTGCGTCCGCACTCATCTGCAACACGCTATCCTGTACCTGCGAAAGCGTGAAGTCCATCGCCGCCACAACCTCTCCATCGGAGAGCAGATTGGACAATGTAAAGCAAAGATTTCCCGTTGCCGCATCAATGTACGGCTCCGAAATATAAATGTTTCCCGAATTCTTCTTCGCGCCAAGATACCAGACTCTCTCCACGGCATGATAGTGCTCTGGCATGTCAAAATCAGGAATGATGGTCCAGTCAGGTGCTGCCGCATAGACATTATAGCAGTTGCCTCCCGTGAGATCATAAATGTACGACTTCTGCTCGCGAATGTAGGTTTCAATCTTCTCCATGCTTGCAGACTCATTGATCAGCTGCTCCATCCCCATGCTGAAACGAAGCAGATTTCCCTCTGCCCCTGAAATCGTCTCCTGCAGATTGCCCTTGATGTTGTCCAGCTGGATCGTACCGATTTTTCCCGTCTGTTCCGAACCTGTCTGATAGATCAGGTTGATATTGATCCCGATTACCGCAATAAAGATCAAGGAAATGACGACAACAAAGCCCTGACTGATTCTTCCTGTTTTGCTGCTTCCAATCTGCTGAGAGGGATCCTCCAGCAGCATCATGAAGCCTAAGAAGCAAATGGATTCAAAGAATAATTCCACCGTGAGGGCCCAGACGCCCTGGATACAAATACCAAGAATGGCAATGGAAATTAGAATCAAAGCAGCCTTGCGATCCATCACGGACAGGCGCTTTTTGTACTTGAAAAAGAAGATGACGCCAAGCACAATGTAAACCGTGGCGATGGCATAAAGTATCCAGATGAAATCTCCCCTTTGGTATACACCATCCTGATCAATGTAGAAGATCATTTTCGTAAAGGGATTCAGAAATACCATGAACTCCGAGAAAAAGAAGGGGCTAAAAAATGCCAGAAAAAACTTTCTTCCATGCTCCTTGCTCGCCCCAGACATGTTGAGAATATAGAGCGTAAACAAGAAGGACATAATGACGTGCGCCAAGAAATATCCTTCCCCCAGGAAATATAACAATCCAATATTCTTTACCGTAGCATATTGCTCCAAGCTTGCCTCAAGAATGGAGAAAAACGCCGACGTGCTGAGCGTGACGAGCTGCATCACATAGACGAAATGCTGGTCCCGAATTCTTTCCTCCCAAGTTTTTGGCATCGGCCAATAGAGCTTTCGCCTGTGGGCAAAGCAATCCCATAGGCAAAATAGCGAGATGGCCAATGCTGATATTTCCAAAATGAGTTCATTCATGATTTTCCCCTGCCGTCGAAACTCTAGTCTTCTTTGCGTCCCATAGCGCCCTTACAGTCCCAGCTCCGCGATTTTCCCCTTCAAATCGTTTTGTCTTTCGCTAAGCATCAATTCTTCATTATGTCTTCGATAATCCTCGCTGCCAAAGGTTGCAATAAAGGCAGAGGAGGATTTTCCAACCGTCAGCTCCGTCACCAAAATCAGCATCTCATTGCCATTCTGGAACGCCTGCTCCACAAAGGAAAACATGGCGTGAAGCTGCTCGCCCGTGCGCTGCGTCTCCTGCTTCATACGGGCAACCTCGCCATTATATTTCTGTTTGATCCAATTGCTCGCAATCTGACCGTCCCGTATAGACCCCCCGCCGTTTTCTCCAGTTGCCTGCATACCTTTTTCTGATACATCGGAATGCATTTCCTCAGAAAACTCACGAAGGAACAGCTCCTTCCTGCGATCCTCGAGGAACCGCAAAACACGCTTGTTCTTCCGCTTGTCCTCGTCAGAAAGGGAGCCCGCTGTCTGTAGATTATACAAAAGCTTCCTGCGGCCCTCGATCATCTGATCCAACATATGAATCATGCCTGCAAGCGCATCTGAAGACTCCCTTGTTGCTCCTGCTCCATTACCAGAAGCGCTTTCCACACTTTCTTCCATCGCAGCTGCATTCCCTGCCTTGCCCTCCTGTGCCTTCGTAAGCAGCGCCTTTAACGGTGCGCGAAGCTCCGACAGATATGCTGCCTGCTCCATGACATCCTTCATTTCTGCCTGCACCTTGTCCAGCAGCATGCCAAGAAGCGAAAGCCTCTCGTCGAAGGACGCCTCCTTTGCCCTCGCCAACGCCTGTACGGACGGCGCTCCCGCAAGAATCTCCTCAACGCGATAATCCTTTTTATATTTATTAAACAGGTCATAATATGCCGTGAATTCCTTGACCACCTTCGGGTTTCGGATGTACTGCTCAACGAGACTCTCCTCGACCTTCAGCTCCTCTTCCTCATAGAGCTTTAAGATCTCCGACAAATCCTCCCAGCCTCTGGCAGTGACATAGCTCCGTCCCTGCGTCGTCATCTCCATGACATAAAAGCATTCCTTTTTCAAATCCAGGAAATTCAAAACCGCCGCATGCACGCCGCGCTCCGTCGCATACTCCTTCCAGATCCGATAGTCAGGCTCCACGGGCAACACCTTCAATCGGTCCATCGTCACGACATCAAACTCGCGAACGGATTTATTATATTCTGGTGGATTTCCCGCGGTCACGATCACCCAGCCCTCCGGCACCGCATGACGTCCAAAAACCTTATACTGCAAAAACTGTAGCATCGAAGGCGCCAGCGTCTCGGAGACACAGTTGATCTCATCCAGGAACAGGATTCCCTCCTTGATTCCGCTCTCCTCCATGGTGTCATAGATCGAAGCAATGATCTCACTCATGGTATACTCCGAAACAGGATACTCCTTGCCGCCGTAATTCTTCTTCTCAATGAACGGAAGTCCCAGTGCGGACTGCCTCGTGTGATGCGTCATCGAATACGCAACCAACGCGATCCCAAGCTCCTGCGCGATCTGCTCCATGATGGCCGTCTTTCCGATTCCAGGCGCACCCAGAAGAAAGATCGGACGCTGCCGTACCACGGGCACCCGATAATCTCCAAACTCATCCTTCTTCAAATACAAACTCACTGAATTCTTGATATAATCCTTCGCCTGCTTAATATTCATAAGCCTTCCTCCAACATGCCCATCCCAATCATATGTTACTCATTTCCTTCGATTGCCTCATCCTCAATCACGACCTTGAGTGCCCAAGGCGGCACGGGCATCCGATGCTCGTCCTCCTCCAAAAAGGCAAAAATCACGTCATAGCCAGGATTCTTCTCAGGGTAGATTCCATACCCATCCGTAAAGTAAATGAGTCCCTTCAAATTTTCGAATTCCCCCTGCTCCCTAAGCTGCTCCACATAGGTGAAAACAGGCCGGAAATCCGTTGCGCCAAAGCCCTTGAGCTTCCCATATTTCATAAAGGTTTCAAAGTCATCATCGCAGGTGATCTTCGTGTCGCTCTGTACCTCCTGATCACACTGAATGATATGCACGTTAATCTTGTGAAAGAAATTCTCCGTCCCCTTCAGGATCGAATAGGTCTTATTCAAAAAAGCCCTCACCACGCTGCCGCGGCAGGATGCCGACGTGTCAATCGCAATCACAAACTCCTTGACCTTATGGAGCTCCTTATATTCCAAGGGTTCCACGAGCGGAACGTTCCCATACACGTTCAAGCCATAGGTATAATAAATATAATCAAACTCATCGTCATTTACCGCCATGTCCTCGCCCGTCACGGTAAATCGCCTTAAGATGTCTGCATAATCATAATGATCTCTTGTGGCTTCCTCCAGGTTCTTTTCGATGGTCTCGGCTCCTGCCTTTCCCTTCGTAAAGGACTTTAGGTCAGCCTTCACGCGCTCACTGATCTTCTTCCACTGCTCCTGCGTGATCAGCAGCTCCTCCGCTGGCTTCCAAAGCTCATGACTGTCTCGCCGACAAAGCTTCGTCCACTCCTCCCGCTCCCCAGCCGTCGGAGAATTCAACCGAAAATACCGATAAATCTTCTCCGCCGTCAACGCGCCGCAATCCTCCTTCAGAACACGGAATTTCCTCGCGCGATCCTGATCCTCCTCCAGCGCCACGCCAGGCAGCTGCATGTCCTGAATGACATTCTCCACGGCAATGTCCGTTGCAAGATCCCAGATGTCAGGCTCCAGCTTCTCATACTGAAAGCCATGAAAGAAAACACAGTGCAATAACACATGAAGCAGCGTCCTCGCAACCAGCCGCGCATCCGCCATATAAGCCTTCAGGACACCCATGGGATCATAAAAGAGCACCGCACCATTCGTCATCATAAAAGGACTCTGACCCGTCACGGGACCTTGCGGCATCTGCCGCTGCTCTAATTTCAGGTTCGCCAACGCCAGGTCAAAAAAGCGCAGATGAATCAACAGGTCATCCCGCGAAAGCCGCATCACCTGCATCGCCAATTCTTCCGTTTGCCTTTTTTGCTCCGCCGCCATGACCTCTCCCTTCCCATAGTTTCCCAATGATAGTTTACTCCAACTTAAGGATTCTCGCAATCTTTCTTTGCGGTTTTTTCGCATATTACCCAAAAGAAATGATATTTAAAGGCGGGGAACTGCTTCCCCGCCCATCTTAGTGCTGATGCAAATATTTTTCTTTTGTCGCCATGCCGCCGCGAATGTGCCTTTCCGATTTATTGAGGTCCAAAACCCTCCTGACCTCCTTCGCAAGATTCGGCTTGATATGCTCCAAACGCTCTGTGACGTCCTTATGCACCGTACTTTTACTCACCCCAAAGTCCTTGGCCGTCTGCCGCACCGTCGTTCCGTGTTCGATGATGTAATTCGCGATGCTAATGGCCCGCTCCTCAATATAATCCCTCACCGCAACCCTCAGAAAAAGTGTTTGTACAGTGTATGTGAGGGACGAGCTGACTATGACATAGACTGATTCAAGATTTTCTAGGACCTAATACATTAACAGAATTCCTTTCCCTATGAATCTTATTTTTCATTCAGATATATCAAATGTCCTAGTTTCAAATCCTAAATTCTGTTTTTTTATCATATTTATCAGTGCAACAATCATCGTTTCTTTTTGCAGATCTGTCAATTTATTTATAGCTTCCCTCATCTCTTCGTCGGATTTTGCAAAACATACAGCCGATGCCTTCTCCTAAAATGTCATTTATGTCCCCTCCCTTTTTACATGATACTAATCAAAAAGTATGCTTCTTAGTGTAAGTTTTTTGCATCCAATTTACATGGGATGCCCTGCTAATATAATACCATTTTCACTTAGTTTCATCAATGACTTGGGGTAATTTTCATAGATCTTTTATAAATGATCCGCTACTACATTTCCATAACGCCTTTCATACATAAACTTTTTAGGACATACAACAAGGTTGCCGTTAAACATACGCTTTATCAGTAATTTCATTTACTTTATTACCCTCCCTCGCGCAAATCTCAATGACCGCATTGTAATTCGCCGGACATTAAAGTAAGTTATATTTTAGCAAATTACATTTTTGCAATACTTTTCAATGTCAATATCATGTGTAAAAGGACGCAACAAAGAACCCGGAGATTTCCGAGTTCTAAGACGCTAACAAATATTTTTGGGAATTATTCTTCTAAATTATCAACTAATCATATAGTCTTAATAGTAAGATAATCAATAAACTGATTGCCCAAGTCTGTTGTTCTTGAAGAGAGTTTTCCTTGAGCCGTCATTACAGTATTCATATTAGCAGTACTTAATAAACCATCCGCATATAGATCTGAGATAATTTTATTAACCAATGAAGCATTAGGTCTTAGTTCAGGATATGCTTCAAGCAAACACATGATAGGCGTTCCCATCGAATCATCATATTTGTTTGTCACTTTCTTTTTGGGATCTCTAAAGTATTCCAAAATCTGAATATGCCAAACGCTATATTTTGAAATCATATCCATAAATATCACCTGAATATTTTCATCAATACCAACTTTTAGTGAATTATAGACTGCATTGGCGAGATATTCTCTCTTTTTTTCTTGTTCGGTCTTAATGGCGATTTCAGTTGCCCACAACATCGCCGTTGTAAATGCTTCATTTGTCCCCACCTCTTCCAAAGAGGACTCTAAAGTGTGCAATTTCTCTTCAACTTTGTTATGGAAGTCATTTAGCCTCTTTTGAATCGCATTGTCTTTAACTGCGTTCCAAATCTCAGTTATCAATGTACCTCCAATAGGGATAACGCTTATTGCCGTCTTTGCCGATATCTCAATTATCTGTCTAACCAATTCTTCCTTTTCCATTAAATGTCCTCCGCGTATAAATCTCAATTCAGAAAATTTATAAATTTATGTTAATATAAAGAATCTTTCACCAGACACACTTGACCAACTATTTTGATCAACTGGTTTTACAAATGGCACATGCCTAACACACTTTACTGGTTTTACATGCTTAACACTTTTAACAGGTTTAATATGTTTGACAGGCTTTATTGGTCCTCCTATTGCGTTTTCAGTAAAAAAAACACAGAAACCTCGAATATTCCGTATCCACCCATTGCTAAAAAAGCCAAGATGTTGTCCTCTAAAATCATAAACCTTGTCTCCGTAGAAATAAGCAACTGGTGCTCCATTAAATAAGTATATTGTCTCTCCATCATCAGAGTATGCAACAGCTCTACCAGAATTGTCATAAAATGTCATCTAATTTTATCTGAGCATTTTCTGTACATCAGTCGCAGAAAATGCTTCCTCCTTCTTCCATTCTTTCTCAATATTTTCCAAATATACCTGTGCGTCCATTAAGACATTTGAAACAGCACCTAAGCTATTTTCTTGTACCAATTTTTTCATAATCTCAAAAACTATTTCGTCAACATAACTATGTAGGTGTTCGACAAGGGCTTTTATATTTTCGTCCTCCTCGCCAGAATGTATTATTGAGTTTCTAATTCTATATAGTCGCTGAATATGCCATGATATTCGTTGCGAATATCTGTTCAATTCAGTTATATATTTCTTTTTGTCTTTAAATATGTCTTCATGCAGTTGACTTATCCTGCTACGAATAAGGGGATAATGCGCTAAAGCTTTATACATTTCCAAACGCTTATCTTCGTATTCAGGCAATATTAGCAAACAAGCAATCTTATACTCCTCGTTCCCCTCAAGTTTAATACTATTAATTATTCTATTATATTCACTTGTATCTACATTAGCTTTGAGATAATCGTGGAGTTCATTGACAACACAATTAACATAGTTCCTTTTCAAAACTGGTACTAGGGACCTTAAGATTTCTTTAATTTTTGAATCAGAGTGATCAGAAACCCCAATGATTTCAATTATTGACCACAAGTTTAAAAAAGCATTTTTTGCATCGTGGCTTTCTATGCCAATGTTATGAGTAGTAATTATTCTGTCAATCATCAAAATATCATTGCCCGCAGCATTCTCTAACAATTTACTTATTATTTTTTCAGAATGCTTTCCAAGTGTTTCATCATCGAAATCCTTTGAAACAACATATCGGTCTGGCTTTAACGGAGGATACTCCACCACTCCATTAGGATCTTTTACCAATGCCGTATCCCCACACCAATCTTCATCTCTATTCCCCAAGAACTTATAGAATCGCATAAAAACATTAAATACATTATATACTCTAATTGCTGCCACATTAGGATCAAGCGCTGACATTTGCATATTGATACAAACATACTGGCCATTATCAAATTTAAGCTTTTTTGAAAACTTATCTTTCTTGAAAGAGACTCCTAAACGCGTCTCAAGAATCGACCTAAATTTCATAACCTTTTTATCTACAGCCCAGTACACAACATAATCCGTTTCCACGCCATTAAAATGATTTAGGAATCTATCAAGACAAGTTTCATCTGAAATGTTAGGATCCATAAAATTCTGTTTACAATATCTGTAAACATGCATGGGGTGATAACCCCTTCCAATAATCATTGGCAGATATGATCTCAATACCCTTTCTATTTTCTTTTTTTCTTTTGGATTTTGAATTGCCTTCTTCAAACTCTCCGCTGCCCACGCTGGGTAAGGACTCATAACATGAAACAAATAATGCATTCTTTTTCTTTGTTCCATTTGTGAGACACCCTTAATTGTGTTAGTATAACTCTGAATTTCCGTTTCAGAAAACTTATCCTTTACAACAATATCCGAACCAAATGTGTCGATAAACTCATCAAGAATAATAGACAGATGAGATACATCAATTGTCCCCTTTTTAACCAAATCATATACTCTAAGATACTCTGCACAAAGAAGATATGAATTATACACAGGCACTTTGTAAAGATGTGAAGTGTATTTCATCAACATCTCTTCTATGCGTTGAGCGCAATAGAGTATCGCGTCTTGCTCGTATCCCTCTTTCCATTGTCCCGTAATTTCAAATCTCATCTTTAAACTCCTCTCGTATTCTGTAAAAAGATTAATTTCTATATACAATTGGTACAAAAAAATCCATATCCAAAAATTCTTATCTTCTGTATCTGTAAGAATGGCATCTATTAAAACCTGATTCTTAATTAAATCTCCCTTACCCGTATGATACCAATTAATCTCTTGATAATACTATTTATAAACTCCACCGATATGTTCAATTTCAAGCAACAAAAAAAGTACCCAAAACAACCCTGCTCCACGGTCATTTCCGATGCTTCCACATTCTCTTTGCAACTGGCTACCATTTCACAGGCCCTACTAGTTTTGCGTCGCAGCCTTTCGACTGTTTTGCCATTTATTATGTTGTTAATTACATTATATTCCAAACAGAAAATTCTGTCAAGAATTCAAAAGACTTTGAGTATACTCCGCGAGATTATTATCTCGACATAGAGGTCATTAACGATTTTCCCTTGCATATGTAACCATTGTATGATATATTGTAATAAAGGGGAAAGCCACAGAGGCGGCTACCCTTTATAGTGAGACTAAGTTTTTCAACCTAGCCGTCAACTACTGCGAATAGTTGGCGGCTATTTTTCTTTCCCCTTAGCGATTGCGTAACACAATCCAATAAGGGCCACAATGAATATTCCAATCTGAATCAAATCAGCATATGTAACATACATTGGCATCGCCCTCCTTTCTTTCGTCCGGAGGGTGATTCCCTCCGGTAATGGAGGGTAGCCGCCTTGCTCTATGGCTTTCCTTATCAACGACTGTATCATGGTAAGTTGCACAAAGTCAACTTGGCAAAATCACGATTTTCTATTCGGATCAATTGTCCAAAATGTGTGAAAGCCCTTATAATTAAAGCGTTTTCATGGTGTCAATGAAAACGCCAGTCACCTCGCCAATCTTTGTACATTTTACCCAATATTAAGTGAAAAGCCAATGCTTCTAGTAATCCCTTTATAGGCGTTTAGTTTCGTGGGATATTCTCCCCCCGTAGCAAGCTTTCGTGATACAGACCATAAAAACAGGGAACAGCTAACATCCTGTTCCCTGCATCAACATATTCATATCAATTTCGAAGTCCTTTCCATCCCTCTCCCCTTCTCATATTCCTCCACTATCCCCATCGCCGCCTCAAACATCCCCCGATCCCTTCCACCGCATCCTTATTCCGAAAGGCTCTCATCTTGCCGCATATTTTCTGAAAGGATATAGGTATGCACAAACTGTTTGGTTCATGATGTCGTACTGGGTTTTGGAGCTTTCGTTCTTATGCCATCTATGTGCTCATACAGGTCGTCCTTGATGGGAGAACGCATTGGATCCAGAATAAAATCGATACCCTCTCGTCGTGCCTGTTTGGCCGCAGGGACAAAATCACTATCTCCGGAAATTAGAACGATCTGATCTACCTGATGCTTAAAGGCTAATGAAGATATGTCGATGCCTATGCGCATGTCGACTCCTTTTTGCGGGATGGATAAGTAGAAGTCTTCCTCAACCAAGGATGTAATGTCTCGCTTCCCAGCCAATATATGTCGGAACACTTCAGAACGTATAAGATAGCAGGCCTGTTCTTCGGCAAGGCGCCCTAAACGAAGGGCAAATTTTCTTTGATGCTTTAATTCATTAAGAAAATCTTCAGACCATTTATAGGCATCCGTTTTGGCAAGATTTATCTGCTTTTTTAATAAAGGATGGTATACTTGAATCTTTGATGGGGGGCAATCATAATAGAATACACGGTAAAGGGAAGTCCCTTCTTTTTCCTCTATAATGTGCCTATGACAATAGGTCGCAAGCTCTTGCGCTCTAGTGGCTGGATCTTTGTCACCAAATAGGTTATAAGCACGCTTCCTGTAAAAAGCACCATCAACCAAGATTGCCGTTTTGTGAACAAGATTCACAGGTCTTTCGTTCATAATGAATTCCTCCTAAAAAAATACCCCAAGTTTCATTGCTTCCCTTATCGTGGGAGAATTACTACTTGGAGTACACTTTCTTGTTAGAACCTTCATTTTTGAAGGTACTTATATGATACCCCAATTTGCGAGAAAAAGTCAAGATGTTTTTGCAAAAAATGTGTATAAGTCTGTGTATAAACAGCACAAATACGTGGACAAGTATGGGGATTGGTTTTTCTCCCTTAATTTGACAACTATTCCAACAATTTTTGCGGTTTATATCTGAATATCCTTAGCGGCAATGTTTGCCCTTTTTATAGATTCCTAAGTTTTATTTTTACATCCAAATGATGCTGGGGTCAAAAGTCCCGACTTAGCTCCTTGAAAACCGAATATCGTGTAGATTTTTAAAGACATCTGCGATTCCTTTTGATATAATTATCTTAGCATTTACAGGAGGAATCAGCCATGTCTTTTAAGGAAAATCCCTGTCAGCAGTTATCCATTAACGACAGCTTTTACGGTCTCACCGCAAGGGAGCAGAAAGCCCTTGAAAAATCGTGGGCGAAAGTGTTCGCTGACGAAGTCTTTCCCGCCATTGACGAGAAACGCTTTTCCGTTTTGTACGGAAACGACGCTTCACACTAAGCCGCTTCAGAAAGCGCTGTTATGATTACGAAAGGCTTCACGGGGTTGACCTGTACCCGACTGTGTAAAAGACCTCGGACAAAAGATTGCAAAGATGATGAACGTCAACGGACGCATTCGCCAAATGGACTCCATGATGATTGAAGCCAACATTCGCCTCCTCAGCCGAACGGAGCTCATATACGCCTGCATGGCAAAGGTTTGCATTTATCTTGAGAAGAACCACAAGGGACTGCTTTCCGACAACCTGAAGGCCTATGCAGATCCAAACGATTTTAACCGCACGTTTTATCATCAAAGAAGTGAAAACCTGGAAGAAAAGATCCAAAAGCTTCTTGATGATGCGGACGAACTTGTTGCGGCATGCGGCACGGTCATGGCAGAGGTGACGGAATACGAACTGCTCATCCGCTGCCTGTCGGAGCAGACTGTCATGGACGGCGGCAAAAGACGCCTTCGCACAAAGGAGGACGGAATGATGAACTCCGCCATGCTGCAGAACCCTTCCGATCCTGAAGCAACCTGTCGGAACAAGGCCGGAAAAATCCACCGTGGCTACGTTGCCAACCTGAAGGAATCCCTCGGGAAAAACGGTTCCGTCATCACCAACTACCAGTATGAGCAGAACGTCCACAGCGACAGCCAGTTCCTGCAGGACATCATTGCGGAAACGGAGCCTTCGGCGGAAACCGTCACCATGATAACGGACGGCGGTTACGGCGGTGGAAACAACGTCGAACTGGCAAGGCAAAAGAACGCTGTCCTTATCGTGATCAGTGCAGGCCGAGAATAAAAAACGGCAGGGCCAAGTTTACCACTTCCCCAAATGCTTCCAACAGGGCCAAACACGAAAGACGCATGGGCAGCGAGGAATTCAAGTATTACGCAAGACTCAGGAATGGCGTTGAGACGGTTCCTTCAAACATCAGAAAGAATTACCGGCTTGACAAGCTGCCCCGCGGAAAACAACGGGGAAAATTCTTTTTCGGGAGCAAAGTGGGCGCATTCAACTTCAGGAAGCCCTTCGTTTTTCGAAAGGGCCTTGGTAATTATGCCTCAAATCCACTGCTGGCATGAAAAGGAAGGCGGGAAATGGTCCGCCTAATTAACCAAAACACCATTTAGGAAAAATAAATCTACAAAACATTCGGTTTTCAAGGAACAAACGGGGTTTAACCTTCGATTACATTAAGGGGAGGAAATCATGGCGGCAGTAGTAAGGAGCCGCCGTTCCTACGCGGAGATCATGGCGTTCATCAGGGGGGAGGACTGCGAATGATGGAAAAGTATTCGGCTTCGGAAAGACGGGTCGACCTTTATGGCGTCGGTGACGGGCTTACGATGATGAACGTGCTCATAAAGAACGGGGAAGGAAAGCTAAAACGGGTCGACACTTACCTTGGAATTGAAGGGGAGGGATTTTCGGCGGTGGCTCATTCGGACAACCTGGATCAGCCAGGGGTGATCTTCAGTTATTCCAGCCATGTCAGAATGCTCAAGTCCCACATGCCCCTTCTTCTCGAAATGTTTTACGGTAACGTAACGGGGAAACGGTAGCACCGGCTACTGTTTCCCCGTTTTGGGCATTGAGTGGAAAAATCACTGGAAGTTAAGAGTAAAAAGCCAAGCTTCTAGTAATCCCTTTAAAGGCGTCTAGTTTCGTAGAATATCCTTCCCCCGTAGCAAGCTTTCGTGATACAGACCATAAAACAAGGAACAGCTATCAAATTTCTATATAAATGTAAGAAAATACTAAAATTTTGTTGTTTTTATCTACATTGCCCTATTTGGCATCCCGTTTTGTGCATAATAACAACTATCATATGAATACTTTATCATATTATCGCAGAAAAGTACCTGGTAAATCCTTGAAACGCACAAAAGGCAGGCGACCTTTGGCGTTCCCGCCCGGCCGTCTGCCCTTGCAAATTAGGTTTCCTGTCTATGCTGTCTGATCATCTGCTGTCTTTATTAAGTCTTCTCCATATTCGCTGCTCTTATATGCCTCTGCACATGTAATCAATCCATTCTTGTCAATAAATCCATTTTTGTAAGCAATTATTTCAGGTGAACCAACCAAAATCCCTTGCTCTCTCTTGACATTCTCAACAAATATCGATGCTTGTTGCTTTGCCGTCCTCATCGAATGCAACAACCCCATATCTCTCGGGATCTGAAACATAATATCCGAAAATGGTCGCTCGTCCGCTCGTTTCCGCATGATCCATCTGGCAAAGCTATTCCCTGAAGAATACTATCGGTACTGCCTTACGAGAATTTACCCAAGATAAACAAACAAGCTCATACATGGTGGTAATTCCATGCATGAGCTCGATGTTTTACACATATCCTAAATAAGTTAGTTCAGCCCCATAGTTATGTTTTTGCCTCCAAAGGCAAAACATCCCTCAGTTATTCTTTTAACTCTCCCCCTCCATAAAAAGAGCGGTCTCCCTTTCAGGAAACCGCCCTTCTCATCATTAACGCCAAACTATCTCCACGCCCCCTCGCGCTTAAATTGTAAATGGCGCAGCCTAGCCTACTATGCCATAGGACCTATGCTGCCATAGAGCCCATGCGCTATAAAGCCTACGCTGCCATAAAACCCATACGATATAGAGCCTGGCTTGCTGCCGTCCATCGCGACCTACGCCGCATAGGACGCGAGCGACCCTACGGCCCCTGCCCTATGGTTATGATCGTCATCGTTCCCGCGCCCCTTAAGGAAGCAATACGCCTCCACCAGCGCCCCCATAATGCCAATCATAAGAAACAAATCATCTGAACTAAAATACATCGAAGTCTACTCCTTGCTGTCAATAAGTGAAAACTCTTTTCGCGACTCACAGTTTCCAATCATAACAGCAAGATCCTCCCCTGTCAACCCTGATTCGACTTTTCTCATCGACAAAGTTCGACAATGCGACCTCCCTCTAAGGCTTCCCTTCTAATCTTCTCCCTCTCTTCCCAAAACTTCATATACCGGATTTCCACCTCCTCGTCATGCTTTACCAAGCCAACCATCTTATGGAGCTTCTTCAGGTCTTCCGTAACGGCATTTTCCCAAGTACTGTTTTCCACATATCTCAGGAACTGGGTCAATTCATTCGGCACATCCTCCTGCCGTCCTTTGGAATTCAAGAATACCATCGTCACTACGTCGTCAAACGGCATCTCCGGCTCCATGTCATAGACCGTTGCGTCGCTTCCCTCGTCCCCTTCTACAAGTACATTTTTCTAATGAGTTCCAGTGTCTCTTCCTTCGTTCTTTCATTCGTTAAAAATTCCCGCGCAACATCCTCTTTCTTCATGGCTTCTAAAAATGAGTTGACGGTCGCACTTACATTTCTATTCGTTTGAACCCTGATGTCAGGATTTATCAGCGGAAACAATCGAAACACATCATTTTTATGTTTCTTAATGTCATCCGTATTGACCTTTGCTCCTTGCGCCCTCAATTCAACATTGTTAAGCCATGCATACATCTTAAAGGGCAAAATATACTCCGAACCCAGAACAGATATTCCGTCAACCACCCTGCGCCCTTGCTTCATGAATTCATAAAAATCATTATCCAGCGCAATTGCTGACAGACTGGAAACATCATCATCGATATGAACTGGAATGATTCTAGAATCTAATCGAAAGTCTGAGCGTCTTGAAAAGAGTTCAATTTGTTCTGGGTAACCAGCAATGGGGTCAGTAAATCTATAATAATGGGGTTCCGAATTCTTCATTCCACAAGTATATTTCCCATTGACAATGTATTCCCAGAAGATTTTGCAAAACTCCTCACCCTTATCTTCCATGACTAAAATCATGTCAATGTCCTTGGTCGCACGAAATCTTCTTCCTGCTTCTTCCATAAGCAACAAACATGCTGTTCCGCCTATAACTGTATAAGAATCCAAATAATCCTTAAATGCTTCTCTAAAAGATTTCAGATTATTCTTTAGTTCAACATTCTCTGCCATTTCCAAATCTCCTTCTCGACTTGCTCAAGGCATTTATGCACTCTTTCATCGCTTGTGCCCCTTAATGAGCAAATAAGTGAAACCGGATCGACCATTCCATTACAGGAGAAGATCTTTGGATCATATTTCCATTTCTGAATTCGAGCGATTTCACTCGATGCTTCATAATTCGGATTGATACTGATAAGCCCCTGAATGCCTGGATCATCCTTGTAAAATGCATATTCTATATATTCTGGATATCCCAAATCTGTTCTTTGTGACAAACTAAATTCTCCTGCCGATGGCGTATCCCTATTTTCTCTTGCATTGGGAATATAAATCTTGCCTTGAATTGGATTGATTAAATAGTTCTTGCCACGCTCATAAAAGACCTTTCTGTCCGCTTCAACTATGGACATCCAAACCTCCGTTCCGAGCTTTTTTTCATTGATCAGGCCATTTGCAACCAGTTGTTTTGCAGCTCTAGTAACGGACATTGCTGAAACATGAATCCTTTTCGCTGCATCAGATTTAGTATAACTGTCGTTTCCATAAAGGAATAATAGATAAAGAAGCTGCGTCACTGGCATAAATCGTTCCGTAGGCGATTCTACATTTTGTGCACATTTTTCAAAATACACTCCCATAAAAGGAAGAAACATCTGCCCATTGCTTGCTATAAAAGGAATATCATTTTCAATCATGCTTTTTCTTTGAAAAAAACTAACCTTGTCAAAGCCGTAAACAACCGATCCCTTAAGACAAGACTGATATGTCAACAACTGCTTTTTTAACTCCTGAACATGAAAAGTCCCCATGGTTAAAAACACAATTACAAAAGAATGCCCTGCTATGGAGACTTTGAAAAACCTACGACCATCCTGTAAATATAATGGCAGCGAAAGGTGTTCCTCACTAAATCCTTCCAGCTTCTTCCCATAGATCTTTTCTAATACTTTCTTCATTACCGCACCTCCTAACATATATATTTAATACTAACATATTTTATGTTAGTTTTCAATATTTATGTTAGTTATTGCATTTATCAACCATCCTTTTTTTCATAATACCCGCATATGCCTCCACATATTTCAAAATCCTTTCCCTATAGGAATTATCCAGACGCTTAAACTCCGCCACGAGCTTGCCCGTATCCGTATCAATGTCGATCACATAATACATCTGATTTTTACCTTGTTGGCTGCCGAATCTAGGGTTCGTCTTATTCTTCCATCCGCTGATATTAGTGTTTTTCATATGGGGATAGACAACCGAAACGGTTAAAGAAAAGTCCCTGATATGTAGTTTTAGCATATCAAGGACTTTTAGGTTTGTCAACGCATTTTCAGGCTAATTTTATACTATTTTAATGGAGCACCCATAATGCCATTCATCGTTTATTCAAGCCTGATGCCCCATTTCGTAAACAACTTTGGTTATCTCACAGTCCCATCCGCCAAGATCCTAAACAGCATAAAAACGATTTCCAGAAAGACTTCATCGTCTGACCATACCATCTGATTGCTATTAAATGCCACCCTGACCATATCGCCAGCCTTTAATTCAGAAATGTCACCCCTAGAAAGCGGTGTCCTGATTTCAAAGGGCTGATAATCGCTGCGCACCTGCGTTGTGGAGATCCTAACCGTCACCTCGTAATCCCAGTTCCATTCCGCTATTGGCTTGATTAAAATGTACTCCTCCGTGTTTTCGAGCACCTCACCGTTAAAATATCCCATGCTCCCACCACCTTTATTCTCTTGCCGATCATTCATGTCACGATCAGCATTTTTCCCATCCAGCGCCATCCATCCGATCATGACGACAAACAAGATGCACGCAGCACAAATGCCTCCCAGCGCCACAATTCTGCCAATCTGCCGCCTTAATCTGATAGGATTCTTTTCCGCACTGATATCGGGGATCAAATCCTCAGATACCTCTCCAACCACGTCTAAAAGGATTTCGCCATTTCTCATAGTTCCACCCCCTCCTTCGCCAAATATGCGCGTAATTCTACTCTGGCACGACTGAGCGTCATCTTGACCGCGCCATCTGAAAGCTTGCACCTTCTGGCAATCTCATGCACTGACATCATATACCAATATCGCATAAGAAAAATTTCCCTTTTATTTCCAGAACTCTCCCGCAAAAATGCATTCATTGCATCTCGTAGTGCCATGCGATCTTCCAATACACTTTCCTTCCCCACGCATTCCTCCAGCTCCTCCAGACATAGCTGCATCTGTCCTCCGCCGCGCCTTGCCGCTCCATTTCTCCGGTATCTGTCAATGGCTAGGTTTCTTACGATCTTTCCGAGAAAAAGCGATAGCTTTACTGGTCGCTGCGGCGGTATCGAATTCCATGCGCGGAGCCATGTATCATTTACGCATTCCTCTGCATCCTCGCGGGAATTCAGGACATTCATGGCAATGCTCCGGCAATAAGCGCCGTATTTCGCCTCGCTCTCGCGCATCGCACTCTCGTCCCTCTGCCAATATAAATCAACAATCCGCGTATCCTCCATCTCATCCCTCCGCGTAATGCCCCTCAATTTCTCACTTTCTTACATCAGTCTCCCTTTATCCATATAGACGGAAATAATGCAATATAGGTAACGAAAATGTTAAACAAAACTTCTGGCAATTGAATGTCAAACAAACTTCTGACCTTTATCCATAATTTTAAAATAAAAAGAGACCTCCGTAAAGATCTCTTTTTGCGCCTTATGAAATAAAGATTGCCTGCCACTAAGATGATCCAAATTTTTTCCTTCTCATTTTCTTCATGACCTACCCACCTCAGGATCTTCCCGCATAACAAACATGAGTATAAAAACTGCATTCTTAACATATTTACCATCTGTGGCAATTTTGATTGTCGATTCTGCACAAATACAATTATATCCATTAGTGCATTTTATCCAATACTCCCATTGCTTTTACCACAAGAAAGGGGTATACTTGCGAAAGTGTCAAATCACAAGGGGAAAAAATGAGCAGTTCTGTTCTATGTTAGGAGGAAAAAAGAAATGAAGAAAATATTAGTAGCAGCACTCATTGGCAGCATGGTTTTGTCTCTCACGGCATGCGGCGGAGAATCCAAGGAGTCTTCCGAGAACGCCATCACAGGCGAGTCCATCTCTTCTGAGGCAGCATCAACCGATGCAAGCAGCGCAGAGAATACGGAAAGCTCGGAGGATGCAGCCAGCGTTGAAGATTCCAGCAGTGCGGAGGATGCAGGCGAGGAAGTCATTGCACCTGATTTTTCCGGCACCTATACGGAGCCTTTGTCCGGAAGATGCCTCATCGAGATCACGTCCACCGGCAACAACAATTATAAGGTCAATGTTCACTGGAGCAGCAGTGCCTTTGAATCCTCAAACTGGGAAATCAATGCCACCTATTATGACTCCACGACGCTTTTGGAGTACACGGATGCAAAGTATTATATCCGCACCTATACTTCTGAGGAAGAGTATACGGATGACGTGAAGTATACGAACGGCGCTGGTGAGTTCTGGTTTGAGGAGGACGGCAGCCTTGGTTGGAGAAGCGCTAACAGCGATGTAGACTATATCACTGGCGAAACGAAGTTCGAGCGCATTGATAACGTAACGGAATAATTTCATGACACCACGGAAGGATGACATGCATCTTTTCGTTCACGAAAAAAGCAGGCCAAGGAGAAATCCTTTGCCTGCTTTTTATTTTATCCTCGGCACTCTGTATCGTATCTCTTGCTAAACCTTCTTGACCAGCAGCTCCACGACAAATCCATGATCATTGTGATATTCCATGCCGCCGCCCTGCTTTTCCATGTACCAATTTACGAGGTACAGGCCAAGGCCATAGCCCTGCTTCTCCTGCGTATTCTTGCCTCGATAAAACTTTTGCGTGATGAGCGGCAGCTCCTCCTCGGGAACGCCAGGCCCCTCGTCACGAATCGTAATCTTGATAAATCTGCTGCGGGAGCCATCCTGGTTTGGCTGGCTTTCCGTCTCCTCGAAGGAGACATGCACGTCCGTTCCCGCGTATTTATAAGAATTTCCAACGACATTGTCGATGACCTGCTCCATGCGAAGCTTGTCCATGTAAACCAAGCATTCCGGAACATGATTCTCGAAAAGAATGTTGCCGTACTCCTTTAGGCTCTTAAAATATCCTTCAATCAGCCGAGAGTCATGCTCCTTGGGCTCCACCTTAATCTCCTGCATGTCCTCCAGCGTCGCCCGAAAGACATTGCCCACCAGCTGATGAATCGTCTCTGCCTTATTGGTAATATAGCTGATCTTCTCAAGGTTTTCTTGAATCTCGCGGATGTTTTCCTCAACCTGACGAAGCCGCTCTGACCGTCCTTGTGCAATCTCGTTTTCGCTTATTCGAGAAGCTTCCTCTGACAGTTTTATGGACAGCCCTGCCTCACCTTTCGGATCTATTCTTTTTTCCTCATTGAACGCTCTTAGCCTTGCGCAAACTGTGTCCTGACATGTCTCATCGGATTTTAATAGCGCCGAAAGCTCGCGCTCTGCCTTCTCCAGCTTCATTGTGAGCTTTAAGTCCATGACCTCGCAGGTCGCCTGAATCGTTGCAACGGGTGTCTTTAGGTCATGGCTGAGCTCCGCCACCATCTCACGTTTCGCCTGCTCTGCCTCATGTTCCCTCTGCTTTGAAGCCTTGAGCTCCTCCCGCATCAGGTCAAAGCTTTCCGTGAAGCTTCCAAACAGATTCTCCTTGTAGATCGGGATCGATATGTCAAGATTTCCCTTTGCAATCTCCTCCGCAAAGCCCTCCATTTCCCTCGCGGGCTTGATGAGAAGGAAATACAAAAGAATCAACAGGAGATATCCAGCAAGCAAAACCACGCCCCAAACCACGCATCCGAAGACGAGCGTCTCCGAAACGCTTTGCTCATAGCCCTGCCTTACCTGTTCCCAAACCTGACGGTAGATCTTCAGCTCCTGCGCGTCATAAGATGCAATATGATCCGAGGACAGCTCTCTGCCGTTGCAAAAGCTTACAATCGCGGCAAGCACTGCCAACATAAAAACGGTATAAATCACGATCAGTCGCTTATATGCCTTCATAGCTCTAACATGTACCCCGTTCCCCAGATGGTTTTCAGTAGCTCTGGGTTGTTGGGATCCTTCTCTAATTTTTCCCGCAGCTTTCTCACATGAACGTTCAGCGTGCCGTCGCCATAAAAGCTATCGCCCCAAACCTCATCAAACAGCTGCTCCTTCGTCACAATGGTATTTTTATGCTCATACAGAACCTTCAGCAGCGCAAATTCCTTCGCCTTTAAGGGAATGCGATTTCCGTCCATGATGGCTGACATCGTTGCCGCATCTAAGGTCAGCTGCTGTCCATTGCCTGCTGCCCCATCTACTCCTCCGGTGACGCCTGCTACTCCTGCGGCGATGCCTGTTGCCGCTGCGATGGCACCTGCTGTTCCTGCGCCAGAGGTCTGCCCAACCTTTCCCTCCGCCTGCACCAAAGCGCCCTGTCCTGCCAAGGCATCTGCCTGTCCTTCCTTCGCCTCGCTGGTCAGCTGCTTCATCTGCTGCACTCTTTTTAGGTTGACCTTCACCTTCGCAAGAAGCACCGAAAGGCTGTACGGCTTTTTCACATAATCATCTCCCCCAATGCTAAGCGCCACCAGCACGTCATCATCGCTCTGCCTTGCACTGATAAACAAAATCGGCAGCTGATACTTCTCCCGCACCGTCTTACAAACCTCAAAGCCAGAGCCATCCCCAAGATTAATGTCCAGCAAAATGACGTCTACCTCATTCTGTTTCAGGAAATCAAAACAAGACGCAGCACTGCTTACATACTGCGTCTTTATGTCAAACATCCCAAAATACTCCGCCGTCATCTTCGCCAGCTCAACTTCATCATCCACGATCAGACAATCATAATGCATACCCAGTTCCCCCTGTCTATGCCTATTCTACCACCACCACAAAATTTACGCAACGCCCTTTCCGACACCCTTTCCCAATACAACATCCCTCACCTTGCGATACCCCCGAGGCGCGAGATGCCATTAAGGTAATTTTTCCGTTTCCTCGAGGGGAAGGTTTGGATTGTCTTTCCTTAGCGTGCCCTACGGCACGTCCCTCTCTTCGGTCGGGATCGCAAGCATAGCTTGCGACATGGACAAAAAGTCTACCAGAAAGACAATCCAAACCTAGCCCCGAGTTATGCAAAGATTTTACTCCTCCGTGATCATGGCGACTGCCTTAATCTTTCTGACCTTGAGGCCTGCGGTTCCTGACGTCAAAATTGCCACGCCGATAATACCAGCGATCGTGAGTAGTACATAGTAGAACGGGATGCCAAAGCTAACCTTCTGGATGGCGAACAGGGAGAACATTGCCTTGACCAGCGTGCTTCCAATGAAGGGAGCAACTATGCCTCCCACAATCGCACCTGCAAGGATCGCGGGCAGGTTGGAGAACATGATCTGCGTGATCAGTCCGCCTGATGTCTGACCAAGCGCCTTGCTGATGCCCATGCCGCGCCACTCTCTTGCGATCTTCGCGCGGATTACCAGGGATTCCACAAAGACTACAATGATAATCGTGATGACAACGATGGCGATGCAGATCGCATTGAGCGCAAGGATGACCGTAGCGATGGTGCTCTGCATTTCCCGATAATAATCCGAATGCTGAAGCTCCAGTCCCTCCTCCTTGGCGTAATTGTCGATCGCTTCCTTGACCTCCTGATAGGAAACGCCATCCTTCGCGGTTACAAAGTATTGATATGCGCTGACAATGTCTCCAGGAAAAATGTTCTTTGCGCCATCAATTCTCATATAGACGGTGCGGCCCATGCGCTCCAATCTCTGGTTGATGCCAGTGATGAGATACTCTGCCTTCTTTCCTGCATACTCGATCTCTAGAACATCACCGATTCCGACGCCAAAATCATTCGCAATGCCAGAGGTGATCAGAATTTCGTTGTCTTTTTCTGGGTATCTCCCCTCGAGAAGATTGGTAAACCGTGTGTTGTTTAGGTCATCCACTGCATAGGTATAACAGGAATTTTTTTGATCTCCTGAATAGACCACGGGTTCAAAGCCCATGTTGATCAGCACTCCGTCCACTCCCTCGAGCTTCCGCAAATCCCCTGAAAGATCCTTGGTGCAACCGATCGCCTTGACCAAATCCGTACATGTCTCGAATGCCATCATATTTACAAGATTGCCTTCGTTCCTCGCAAAGTTTTCCACCAAACCAAATCCGATCAGCGTAGAGATCACCAAGAGTGCACTGATCATCACCATCAGAAGATTTCTTCCGAGTCCGCCAAAGGTCTCCTTCAGGGACAAAACCATGGGAACGGGCAGAGGCGTCTTCTCCAGCGGGAAATAATTCCTTTTATAGTTGTGCGTATTGATTCCGCCGCGTAGCGCATCCAGTACGGTAATTTTCTTATAGGTGCTACTGATCTTAATGCCAACAAGACCAATGACAACAAGGATTCCCACAAGCGTTCCCACTGCTGCGCCCCAATTTACCTTCTGATTCCAGCGAAGTCCCAGCACGGAACCAACCACGTCTCCGAAGCTCGCAAAGGTTGCCATTGCCACGCCGATGCCAGTGATTGCTCCAGCCGCCGCTACCAGCATCATCTGCAGAATCAGGGATGCGCGCAGCTCCCTCACCGTATATCCGCTGGCCTCTAAAATACCCGTGCTCTTCATGTTCCTCTGAATAAAGTTTTTGATGCTAAAGGAAATGATGACCATGGAAATGATAAGGATCATGCCCGCGAACAGTAACAGGATTGCCAGTACGATGATGGGAAAGAACTGAGAGCCTCCCTTCATCATGTTCCAGTTGACTGCCATGTAATGCGTGTAATTGCCTTGAGGATTCCTTTCCGCATATTCCTTCAAATAGTTCTTGTAGGTTTCCGTAATGTCCTGTTCCAGGTTTTGCGTGGTATAGCCATCCGCAAAGCCTTTTACGTCTGCGATTCCCTTATGAACATAGCCCCTCTGAGCGTCACCTGGATGATCCTGCACCATTTGATCCATCAGCTCCTTCGACATGCATACATAGTAAATGGTAACATTCATCGTGCTGCAAAAGTACGGATCCTGCAAATAACCGGCAACCGTCAAATCATATGTTTCCTCACCGAGCTTGATCTGCATGACGTCGCCCACCTGAAATCTGCCCTTCAGATGATATGGAAGCAGAATGTCATTTTTCTGATATTCCTTGTTCGGAATTTCAACCTTCATGATCCGTTTTTCCTGGGTATAGCTCTCTGCGAAAAAGCTATATGCGGAATAGTCCTGATCCCCCTTTTTCCGATATTCCGCTCCGAACTGAAGCATCGGTGTCTTTTCGTAATCGGTGATATGGGGATTCTCCCTGATTGCCCTCTCGCCGCAGTCCGTCTCCGCCTCGGTATCAAGGCTGAAAATCATGACATGGGCACCGTTAATTGCCTGAAACCGATCCTCCAGGATCTTTCCCAGACCGAGAATGGCGCTGGCACTGTCAAAAATCAGAAATGCCGTGAGAAACGTCAGGATAAAGAAGGTGAACATGTCACCCTTTTGTTTTTTCATGTTATTCTTAGCAATCACAAATAATCTATACATGGTTTGCTCCCTCTCCGTAATGGTTCGTCCGCTACTTCGCGCAGCCTCTTACCAGCCCTGCTCCTGCAGGAAATCCTTCAGCTTCCGATGTCTTTCGATGGCCTGTGCCTGATTCGGATTCTTTTCATCCTTGTAATCTCCAAGATAGGGTCCTAAGTCACACTCATCGGAGATCACGCCGTCCGCGAGATAAATGATTCGATTGCCTCTCTCCGCAGCCTTGATCGCATGGGTTACCATGACAATGCTCTGTCCCTGTGCGTTTAAGTCGCTCAGAATGTCCAGCACATTGATTGTATTCTGGGAGTTCAGAGCGCCCGTCGGCTCATCCGCAAAGAGAATCTCCGGTGCATTGATGACGCCCCTGACAACGGCAACTCTCTGCTGCTGACCGCCCGAAAGCTGCGTCGGGAACTTATGAAAATCTCTTTCCCCGATCTCAACCTTCTTGAGCAGCTCCTTCGCTCTTTCTGCCAGAGCCTTGCGATCCTTCGTCTTTAGAAGTCCGCTGATTAACACGTTATCCAGCGCGCTCATGGAGTCATTTAAGTAGTTTTGCTGAAACACGAAACCCGCATGATCTCTGCGGAACAATGCCAGCTTATCATTGCTGAATTTCGAGATTTCAATTCCTGCCTTTTCCGCTGATCCATTCTTACTATGAGAATCCTCTACGAAGTAGGTGATGGTTCCCAGCGTCGGCTGATCCATTCCAGAAAGTGCGTAGAGCAGCGTGCTCTTACCTGATCCGGAATTTCCCATGACCACGGTGAAATCTCCCTTATATATGTTGAGATTCAAATTCTTTAACACGTGCTGCTGCACGGATTCATTGGAAAATGTCTTTGATAAATCCTTTGCCGTCAAGATGATTTTCTTTTCTCTAACCATACTCATGTTTCTTCCCCTTTTCCTAAAAAAAGACTTTTACGTTCCCTTGTTGATCTTACAATACAACAATGGAGCATAAAAGTCTTAAGCTATCTCTTTTCTATTTCTTAACTGATTCTTAAATAATATGGATGTCCGTCAGTGCGACCTGATCTCCTGAGAGCGCTGCGTAGGCTGTCGTTGAACCGTCGAGAATGGTCACGACATTCTTTACGGAAATCCCCAGATTCTCGGTGTAAACGGTAATCTGATCCCCCTCAACATGGAAGGAAACAACACAGTCGATGCCTTCCTTGTTGCGACGCTTCCAATCGTCCCAGCCTGCAAACTCTTCCTTCTTGTCAACCGTCAGCTTATTCGACGCATAGATTCCGGAATCCCAATACTCGCCATCAATACGGATCAGGGCATACTCATGAAAGCTCGGTCCGTCAATCTGTCCATCCTCCGAGGAAAAGACGCTGATAAACGGAATGTGCCAGATCAGTCTTGCGGTCGGAAGGCTCATGGCATGGAAGGAAATCTTCATGCCGTTCACGATGGGAATTCCCTTGGTCGATGCCGTGCGGTAGCCATCAATCTGGATGTTGGGAAGATCACCCACGGGGCCATTGGCATAGCTGACCATCTCGGCAATGCGAGGGATGGCATCCTCTGTAATGTCCTTCTCCGATCTGGTAATCGAAATACCGTTAATATGGCAATACTGACCCGTAAGTCCAAGATAGGTATATCTTGCGCTATCAGGCAGGGCAAGGATACGCTCAGTCACCTGCTCTCCGTCGTAAATGATCAGTCGCACGTGATCCAGCCACTTCACGACCTCGATGTCATAGGCCTTAACGCTCTGGTTCTTCCCGTCACGCTCCTTGGCGTTCGTTTTCTTCTCCAGCTTCGTGACCTTCGTCTCCATCTTTCTGATGCCAGGACACTCTGCACGGCCATCCAGCCAGATTTCACCATATTCATAATAGCAAAGCTCCGCTGCCTGTCGTTCCCCTGCATGCGCCCTGCCGTCCAAGGAGTCAAATAACAGGATGGCGCCAAAGGCTTCCTCTGCCGTATGTCCCTCCAGCGGGCTGACCTCGAGATGTAGCTTTATGAGCTTTTGCGTAATCCAAATACCCTCAGAGACATAGGAACGATATTTTTCCACCTGAAGCTCATCATTCCCCGCCAGCTCCTTGACGTCCTCGCGCTCCTTCATCTCATACTCGGTATCCATGTCGAGCAGATGAATCATGATCTTTGCATACTCGGGATCAAACTGCTCGCCAAGGCCGCGGATCAATTCCTCACGAACCTGCTGCTGGGGCATCGGATCCCTATAGCTTCTCTTGGAGGTCATGGCATCATACGCATCCGCAACGGCAATGATCCTCGCAAGCCTCGGGATGTCCTCGCCCTTGAGCTTGTCAGGATATCCCTTGCCATCATACCGCTCATGATGGGAATTTGCTCCAATACTTAAATACGGGAACTCTACGATACTGGACAAAATCTGCTTACCGATCACGGGATGCTTTTGGATCATGGCATATTCCTCTGGCGTCAGCTTTCCCTTTTTATTGATAATCTCATTGGGAATACCGATCTTACCAACGTCATGCAAAAGTGCCGCATAATACACCTCATTGCATTCCTTTTCATCCATGCCACTCTGCTTCGCAATCATGCGGGAATAATCCGCAACACGGGTGGAATGACCATGCGTATAGGTATCCTTTGCATCGATGGCGCTCGCCAGTGCGGTTGCCGTCTGCTCGAACAGCCTTCGCATACTTTTTTGCTCTTCCATCAAGAACTCAATCTTCAGCTTATGCGCCTGTTCCACCTGATGATTCATGTCAACCAGAGACAGAACATACAGGAAAACAGCCATGCCAACGATCGACATGTTGGTAAGGGAAAGGCCGTAGAGCTTGATTTGAAGCAGGGAGGCCACCATGGGAACAACCGTAAATAGGAGCAAGGATGCCCTGATCCAGCTGCTCAAATATTTATAATACTGAAGAATGACGGACAGCTGGAGCACCATGGACAATGTCGGTACAATATAGGAGAGATAAAACAGGGGACCACGCTGATAGCGGTTGTTGGCATCAAAGGTATAATAGAATCCATAAAACTGTGAGAGAAGAATCATGAGCATTCCAATGATTAGCAGAATCTCAACAATGCGAAGCCGAACCGTCAGCTTGGCGATTCCTCCCTCCGTCGTAAACAGGTCTCGCAAATAGAGGTTATAAATAAGCAGGATCACCAGGGACAGGAAAAATACGGAGAAATTGCTGATTCGCACCATCCACCAGCCGACGTTTGTCACATTGCCACGGTAAAAATAGGCAAGCCGATCAGCCATTAACAGCAGCATGGCAGTGAGCTCCAAGAATAAAAGGCGCCCCCTTCTTTTTTTCGGGATCGTCTTCGTGATCACGACAAAAAGAGCCACGGTACCGCAGACGGCACTTAGCATGAGCATTAAATTCTGTTGGTATTGCACCAAAGTTTCTAGCATAGCTTCTTTCGTTTTACCTTCCAGTGGTTTCTTTTCCTAAACTAAACACTTCTGTGGCGTCTGTGCCTGAGCTTATAATGATACATTCTCTCATCGGCCTCACTCAGGGCATTATCCAGGCTTACGCTTTGGCAATCCTCAAACACCACACAGCCGATGCTTGCGGAAACATTGTAGGGCTTCTCCATCCCCGCCGACCGCTTCGCCATGGCTTCCGTAAACTCGTTGGCACGCGCCGCCTCGTCTTCCCTTCCATAGGCTCCGATGCCGATCAGGAAGAACTCGTCACCGCCGCTTCTGACAACGATCTCATTCTTCCTTGCGACGGAGGAGAGCACATTGCATACGGTTTTAATTCCGAGGTCCCCCTCGCCATGTCCGAACGTATCATTGACATATTTGAGACCATCCATGTCCACAACGCTCGCGAACAGGGCATCGCCCTTCTTCGCCTTCGAAAGCATGCCCTTGAAGATTTCGTACATACCCCTTCGGTTATAGGCACCTGTCATTTCATCGCGGATGGAAATCGTCCGGAGCATTTCCTTTGAACGAATCATTTCCAAAGCATTATTGACATATCTCAGCCAATTTCGATAGATGGAATGCAACGCAGGATGCGTGATCAGCTCTCTTTCCAAAACGGCAAAGCCAAGCAGAATGCCGTTGAAATGTACGGGCGAGAAATAAAAGGCAGCCGCCTGTTCCCTCTCCTCCTCCAGCTTCGGAAGCATGATTTTTGTCGGGAAGGGAACTGCATTTGCCTCCCCGTAAAAGCTCGCTTCCCCGACAGCCGAATTTGCCACATAAATCTTCATATTTTCAGGATAGCCATGCATCATCGCATCCTCAATATCCAACCAATTTTCCTTCAGGCATAGGAAGAAATTGCGATACGGACTCAACAGATCCGCATAGCTATAAATGTTATACAGGCATTCCTCCGCAGATTTCGATGCCGTAAAGCCCTCCAGCGCATAGCTCTCCATCAGCGTTCCGAGGCTGAACTTGTTCATATAATCCTCGTCGGCATGATTATAGGAGCTGACGTAAAGGGCGTCGCGAAATTTCCTCATGGCATAGGAGGGATCCGTCTGACAACCGCAGCTTGCTCCAGGATGGAAGGACTGCTCGACATTTCGCACCATGGGGCGAATCTCTTTGTCAGGCTCCATGAGGCTTCTGACATAATCCACGGCATCCGCGCCCATCTTTATGTCACCAGGGTCATAGGACGACAGCGGCGTCGGGTTAATGGCACCCTCATCCGTTGCGTCAAAGCCAATCACGACAATGTCCTCAGGGATTCGAATGTCATACTTTGCCAAACGGTCCATCAGTCCGATGGCCATACAGTCACTGGCACAGATCACGGCGTCAGGCTGAGGAATTTCATGATTGGCAATTCTACGAGCCAGCGCATCACCGCTAAAATACCAAAAGTCTCCATAAACGATATGCTCAGGGGCTACCTTCAGCCCATGCTTTTCAATTTCATCCAAGAAAATCGCCAGCCTCTTCTCAGCGACGTCGAAGCCCTTGTTTCCAGTCAGTACGCAAATATTTTTACGCCCGTGAACCTCGATCACGTGACGGCACATTTCCCGAAGCACTGCCTCGTTATGATTCTCAATGAGATGAATCCCTTCCATCGGGATCTCAAGAGTACACTTCGGCAGATCAGGGTACTGCGCAAGGCGCTCCAATAAATGCTTTAGGTACTTGTCACCTGGATCTCCCGTCAGCGTGGAGTAGTCCAAGATGACGCCGTCTAACTCGTCGAAATTTGCCAGCTCATAAATATTTGCTTCACCCTCTACATATTCCGCATGGGGAAAGGAAAGATGCGTATTGGAGGAAAACACGCAGAGATCATAATCATAGGTTCTGCACTGCTCCCGAATTCCTTCCAGGATTCTGCGTACGTGAATGAGCTCTGGATAGGCAACAAATGCCGCGATTCTCTTACGCTTCGTCATAGGCATTCTCCTTCTTTTCTAAAACTCCCCTTAAAAGAATGGTAACATTTACTCGTTTCCTAGCATCGACAGTACCTGCTCACGATTTTTCAGCGCCGTGCTTGCGCCAACTGCCGTCGTGCAGATCGCGCCGCAGGCGTTTGCAAATCGGATGGCCTCCCTGGGCGTGCATCCGTGAAGAAGCTCCGTGGTCAGTCCAGCAACGAAATTATCTCCCGCGCCTGTCGCATCTACGGCCTTGATGGGCAGCGCCCCCAGCTGAAAGCTCTCCTTTGCATTCATAAAATAACAGCCCTTGCTTCCCAGCTTCAAAACAACATTTTTAATTCCATAGCTAAGAAATACGTCTGCCATCTCCTCTGGCTCCGTCTTTCCCGTAAAATACTTCGCCTCATCCTCGTTCGGCGTAAGATAGTCGACATATGGCAGGGCTTCCTTGATATCCTCCAGGCTTAGCACGCGGAAGTTGGGAAGCTTCGTGTCCGCAACCACCAAGATGCCTGCCTCCTTCGCTGCCCTTAGCACGGACAAAATGATCTCAGGGTCGTCAAAGGGTGCACGGAACAGAGATCCCAGAATGATGGCCTTCGCATTCGTAAATAAATTTGCATAATGCTCAGGGTGAAAATTATAGCGATGTGCCTGATTGGTGATGGATTTTCTTGTGCCGTCATCATTGACAAACATCGTCGTCACGGGCGTCGGATGCTCCTTAGATCGAAGCACAAGACTGGTATCCACGCCGCAACGTCCCAATGCTCCCATGACCATGTCACCCGCATCGTCCTCGCCGAGGGCGCACAAAATGCCCGTACTTGTTCCGAGCTTTGCCGCCGCCATGGCTTCGTTCACGGCCTCGCCGCCAACGCTGAGCGTGCTGGATACTGCCCGATATCCTGATGCAGAGATCGGCTCTGGATCAAACCCCTTTATGATCGAATCCACCAAAGCCATGCCCATACAAATCAAATCCATGACCAAACCTCCCTTTTTTGGGAAAGCTGCACATAATCATCCCTTATACTACTATTATATCTTTTTTGAGCGGAAAATCAACTCATAATCCTGTTAGAAAAATGTCAGGGAAGCCCCGTTACGGACTTCCCTGACATCTTCATTTCCCCCAATATTTCGTGCTTACCGTGCATTACATGCCATATTGTCGATGACATGCTTTGTTGTTTATGGAATGCCCTTATTCTTTACTGAATATTTGCTCTTGAGTAAAGATACAGGAATTCCTTTCTGTACTCATCGTTCTGAGCAATGTCAAGCTTGCCTAATCTCTCAAGAACGCTCTTCAATTCGGAGGTTCCTGCAAATTCGGACTTCTTCAGAAGCATGCCAGCCTGTGCAACGCCTGCTGCCCAAGAGAGGTTTTCGCTCATCTCCTCATGATAGGTCTCGTCCGTTACAGGGAAGACAAGAAGCTTGCTGGTGTCGCCATCGGGCTCCTTATATCTTATGTTCACGGTCAGGTATTCGCCGTTCAGGGAGCCAGTTGCCACCGTGCCATCCTCGCCATAACGGGATGCCACCTCAGGAACCTCCTGCTTGGAATCGGTCAGGGCAACCTCATAGAGAGCCGTTACCTGATGTCCTGCACCGATCTCGCCGCCGTCCTTCGCGTCATTTGCAAAATCCTCCGCTGCCATCGTGCGGTTTTCATAGCCAATCAGACGATATCCCTTTACCAGTGCGGGATTGAATTCCACCTGAAGCTTTACGTCCTTCGCTACAGTAAAGAGCGTGCTGCCCATCTCCTCGATCAGAACCTTTCTTGCCTCGGAGATGCTGTCGATATAGCTATAGTTTCCATTGCCATGGTCTGCAAGAGCCTCCATGCGCGTATCGGAAATGTTGCCCCAGCCAAAGCCAAGCACGGACAGGAACACACCACTCTTTGCCTCTTCCTCGATCAGTCTCGTCAGCCCGCCCTCATCGGTAATGCCAATGTTTAAGTCGCCGTCGGTTGCAAGAATTACGCGGTTGTTGCCGTCCTCGATAAAGTACTGCTCAGCCAGCCTGTACGCGGACTGGATGCCTGCGCCGCCATTGGTTCCACCGCCTGCAAACAAATCCTCGATGGCATCACAGATCTTTGCCTTCTCGTCGCCAGTTGCACCCTCAAGAACGATCTTGTCGCCACTAGCATAGGTTACGATGGAGACGCGATCACCAGGCTGTAGCTCTTCGCAGAGAAGCTTGAAGGAACGCTGTACCAGACCCAGTCTGTCCTCGCCGTCCATGGAGCCAGATACGTCAATCAGGAAAACCAGATTGGAATTGACTCTCTCGCTGGTGTCCAGCTCAGGTGCGGAAAGGCCAACCATGAGCAGTCTGGAATTCTCGTTCCAAGGGCAGGGAGCCATTTCCGTCGTTACGGAGAAGGGATCACCATTTGTGGGCGTCTTGTAATCATAATGGAAATAGTTAATCATCTCCTCGATGCGAACCGCATCTACGGGAACCTCCTGACCTCTGGTCAACATTCTTCTGACATTTGCGTAGGAAGCTGTGTCCACGTCAGCCGCAAAGGTCGAGAACGGGGAGGTCTTAACATTCATCCAGGTATTCTCTGCCACATACTTGTATTCCTCGGTGTTCCAGGGGATGACCTGCACTTCTCCCGGTGCGAACGTATTGAGAAACATACTTCCGTCCACCGCCGACGCATCAGCGCAGGCTTCCGTCTCCATCATCACGGTTGCACCGGACACATAATTTGCTTTCCCTTTCATTTGGGATCCGTTCAGATCAAATTCCCCATATTCTCCTGCCAGGAACTTATCCAGAACGCTTTCACGCTCTGTAGGCGTTGTTTTTGCGGGATCCTGTACGCTAACGGATCCGGATGGATCTGTGATCGTTCCTCTCGTCTGATCACTGCAGCCCATCAGGCTAAGGCTAAGAACCACTGCTAAAATCATGCTGACAATTTTCTTTTTCATATTCCCGTCCTCCTTGGGTTTCTCGCATTTACGATTGTTAGATTTGTATTTCTCATGTTTGGTAATTCAAGCGCTCTTACCCTGATAGACGAGGTCTTTTTTCAAAAGTTCTTCCAGTTTCCAAAATTTTGAAAAAAGTTTTGAATAAAATTCAGAAGCCGAAATAGTAAGAACCCCTTGACTGCTCTCCCCCTTTTGATTAACATGAAGATGCTGGGGTGCAAAATGCTCGCTAAGCAAGCATTGCCACGGATTGCGAATGGCAAACACGAATTTTTGGGAGGAAGCGGGATGAATGATTTGGTCTATTTGGTGTATCCCATCATGATCATCCTCTTGCTATGGGGTTCAAAGCTCTGCGGCAGGGGCGTATGGAATGAGGAAGCCTTCTCCCTTCGCCAGATGAAGGCTTTGCAGGGCTTTTTCGCCATTTGCATCATGTTGCATCACATAGGGCAAAAAACCTGCGCCAGCTGGCTTGATCCGAAGCTGATCGAACCAGGCCTGGAGCTGTTTGTCCCCTATGGATATTACTTTGTCGGATTCTTTTTGTTTTGCTCCGGCTACGGCCTGTATCAGAGCTACCGCACAAAACCGGATTACTTGACAGGGTTTTGTAAAAGGCGTATCCTGCCCTTGGTGCTCTCCTATTATTCCACGGGACTACTCTTCCTCCTCGCGCGTTTTCTTATGAAGGAGCAGTTGGACGGATTGAAAATTTTTTATTATGTTTCCGGTCTCAAGCTGAGTAACCCTAATGCATGGTTTGTGATTGCGCTTCCCTTCTTTTACCTGGCCTTTTACCTTGCGTTTCGGCATTGCAAGAGTGAAAAGAATGCAGTCATCAGCGTCCTTGCGTTTACGCTTGGATATGACCTGCTGGGAACCTTGATCGATCACAATGACTTTTGGATGCGCGGCGAATGGTGGTATAATTCCGTTCATTTCTTTGTCATCGGCATCCTGTTTGCAAGGCATAAGGAAGCAATCACGGCACATTTGAAAAAGCACTATCTTCTCTATTTTATGCTTTTCTTTGTTGGATTATTTGTCTTGGATGCACTGTCTAATATGGCTCAAGGTACCTTCTCCTACTATGGAGAAAACTGGCATGCGCCCGACAAGGTCTTTCGGCGCTGGGTATGCCTGCTGTCGCAGATCCTGGCCTCCTGCTCCTTTGTCTTCTTTGTCTTTTTGCTGGGCATGAAGGTGCTCATTGGAAATCGTTTCCTTGCCTTCATGGGAACGATCACCTTGGAATTTTATTTGATCCACGGGCTGTTTTTAGAGCTCTTCGCCTACAATTTTGCAGGTGTCGTGCCAAGCCTGTATCACCTGCGAAACGTACCGCTTTTGATACTGATCGTGTTCCTGCCATCCCTTCCTGCGGCATTGCTCTTAAAAAAATGGGATCACTTCCTCGCCGACCTGTTATGTGGCAAGCGCAAGCATCGGACGGAACAAAAAGGCTAAGCGAAAACATACAAGAGGATAATATACACAAAATTGATCTAATAGTTAAAACCAAAATATGGAATGCGCACATGTAGAATACAAGAAATAATGGAATAATAAACAACAGTAGTCAAGGGAGAGCAAACATGCAAAAGGTAATTTACCGAAGTGAAATAGAAAATTATACACAGCAGATGGAAGCTGCCGTGGTAAAATATATTGAGGAAGGACAGATTGAGACCTTCGAAGGCTTTGATAACTTCAGCATTATCGCCTTCGACTGGTATGACATTAAGAATCTGGAGGCTGATCCGTCCCAGATGCTGCTATATTTTGATACGGACGATTTGTTTGTGATCTGCGAAAATGAGGTGAGCTACGAGGCGGCAACCAAATACTTTTCGGAGGCTCCCTCCAATGAGAGATCCATGTATCTCTTTTTCAAAAATCTTTTTAAGGGTGATACCAAGAACCTGGAGGAGCTGGAGGATCGTATTTCCGACCTGGATGACGCCGTGATCCATGACGGCAGTGAGGAGATCCGCGAAAAGATTTTGGACGCGCGGTATGAGGTTCTTCGCCTGAAAAAGTATTATGAGCAGTTTGAAGAGATCTTTGACGAACTCTGTGACAATGACAATGAGATGATCAGTGCCGATTACATCAACTATTTTGACGTCTTAAACAATCGCTGCGAGCGGTTGCTGCGTCAAGTTCTGAACCTGAAGGAATATGTCGTGCAGGTACGTGAATCCTATCAGGCACAGATCGACATAGAGCAGAACCGTCTCATGAAGGTTTTCACGCTTATGACCAGCATTTTCCTTCCGCTGACGCTCATCGCGGGGTGGTACGGCATGAACCTACAAATGCCGGAATTTGGCTGGAAATACGGCTATCCCGTCGTGATTTTCGTATGCCTGCTCGTGTGCGTCATCTGGGCGATTGTCTTCAAGAAAAAGGGATGGTTCAAATAACTTTTCCGTAAAACTCGGGGCTAGGGCATAACTCGGGGTTAGGGCAAAACTCGGGGCTAGGTTTGGACTGTCTTTCTGGTAGACTTTAGACCCAGAAAGGCAGTCCAAACCTTCCCCTCGAGGATATGGAAAGCTTAACCTAATAATATGTCCAGTTACCCTTTCGAGGATATGGATAGCTTAACCTAATAATATGTCCAGTTATCCTTTCAAGGTTATGGAAAGCTGTACTTAATGATATGTCCAGTTATCCTTTCAAGGTTATGGAAAGCTGTACTTAATGATATGTCCGGCAATACCCTCAATTTACGAAAAGTTGTCAGATGAAATTTGATTTGAACAACAAGTTCATGGAATGAAAAAGCCGCTTGCGAAAGGTAAGCGGCTTTGATATTTCTATGAAAATAACATCGGATAGGTTGTTTCTTTGAGCTTGCGTTGGTAGAGGTCTGTCATGAAGTTACGGGCGTAGATGAAATCATCCTCCGTCACGTTACGAAGCTTGGGCTTTTTCTTATAGCCATCCTGCACCCACTCCACGCGGACAAAATAGGCCGTGCCTCTCGCCGGCTTCACCTGCGGAATCAAACCATCCTTTTGAACGCCATCATTTTCCACATAGAGGAAGTTGTCCTCCAAATCGATCCCCGACATGCCATTGACCACAAGATACATCGTGTTCAAGCGATTCAGGGAAATAAAGGCTACGTCCTTCGGCCGCTCCATCAAGGGGGCCATGGCATCCTCCATAAATAAGTCGTCCTTCACGTCAATCTCCATCTCTCGAACCGGTTTATGCAGTTCCTTGATGATCACCTTTTTTTCCATACTCCGCCCTCACTTTCCCCTGATACTTCAGCCAAAATCATTGGTTACACCGTTGAAACCTAAGCAGATACCTTGCGTTCGATCGCGACACATCGTTTTCACCAGATGCTTCCAAGGTGGTTTCATGTAATGATTTCGCGCATATTTACCCACTACACTTTAATTATAAAAGAAAAATGAAAAATTGTAAATACTAACAAAAAGCCCTTGCATATTTTTTGAACATGGTGTATGCTATATGTAGTTTCAAATACTACATCAAGAATATTTCATTCGTCATTAAATAGAAATTAATGTCGCTTTTTGCATATTTATTATATTCAGAAAGGAAGTGTTTGTTATGACAGCATCAGAATTAAAGAATTATTTAACAGAGCATCTTGTTCCTTCGAAGCTCTATCAGATCGGTGGAGAAGAGAGTGGACGGATCTGCTTAGAAAAAGTAAATGGTTTGTGGGAGGTTTTCTTCTGCGAGGGAAAGAAAAAGATTGGCACGCTCTTTTTCAAGGATGAGACGAGTGCCTGCGCCCGCATGCTAAAAGAGATCATGAAGGTTGTCGAGCTTCTCTCTGACGGCCCCCGCGCTCTTGCATAGCCTGCCATACTCTATAATTTTTCTCATCAATACAAATGTATTTGATTAAGAAAATAGGGAATGAAAAAACCAGCCTGTCCATAATGGATCGGCTGGTTTTATGATTTCACTCAAAAGATGCCTTTGCAACTGCTTACTGTGCCTGCTTTCTTGTTGCAAAGGAAAGGATGACGTCTGCGGCTCCTTCCACGCCAATTTTGCTGCTGTTGATGCAAAGGTCGTAGTTGCGGGAGTCCCCCCATTTTCCTTCGCAATAATAGTTGTGATAGGCTTTTCTGGTCGCGTCCTTTTTCTTCATGAGCTTCTTTGCCTCATCAGCGGAGAGATGATATTTCTCCATGACACGCGCACACTTCGTCTCCTTGTCGCCAGAAATAAAGGCGGAGGTCATACAGGGATAGTCCTTTAGCACATGCTCGGCGCAGCGTCCCACGATCACAAAGGATTCCCCATGTTCAGCCATCTTCCTTAGATATTCGAACTGCATCTTTGCAAGATGCTCCTCCAAGGCATTCGTATATCCCGAAACCGTTCTGGAAAGGAAAGGCATTTTGGGTTTTTCATCATATTTTTTGATCTGCTCATAGGGAATCTTTTTCTCTGATGCCAGATCATATAACAGCTTATCATCGATCAAAAAGATCTCCAGCCTGGTAGCGATCAGTTCTGCAATCTCATGTCCGCCGCTTCCAAACTCACGTCCAATGGCAATGATCACTTGTCCTTCCATGTTCCCCTCCTAGACTGATAAATATCTGAAATAGATGCACAGCATGCTAATGGCCATGGTGATGACGGTAATGGGCGCCATAACCTTACAATAGCGTCCCCAGCCGATCATGTGTCCGTTCTGCGCGGCGATGGAAACGCCGACAACATTTGCAGAAGCTCCGATGGGCGTCGCACTGCCGCCGACGTCCGTACCACAGGCCAGCGTCCAGGACAGCACGGAAAGATCCATGCCAGTGCTTGCGGCAAGAGACTGAATGACGGGGATCATGGTCGCGGCAAAAGGAATATTGTCCACGAAGGCACTGGCAATCGCGGATACCCATAGAATCACGGCGACACATATATAGGCGTTATCACCGCATATGCCGCTGATAAACTGAGCGACGACATTCAATACGCCCGTCTGCTCCAACCCACCGACCACAACAAATAGCCCCACAAAAAAGAGCAGGGTCTTGTAATCGACCTTTTTTAAGAGAATCGGTGCATCCTTTAGGGAAGTAAGCAAGGTCAGCGCGGCAACGAAGATCCCGATGGTGGCAACCGTAAGGCCCGTCATGGAATGCGTCACAAGAAGCACCACGGCGCAGCCAAAAATCACGCAGCTGATGGCAAACTCCTTTTTACTGCGAATGGCGGACGCCGGCTCCGGGTAGGAACGAACCGTGTCGCTTTGTTTTTTCGTCAGTTCCTTTCGGAAGCAGAAATAAAAATAGGCAATGACAAATACAAGGGAAATACCTGCGATGAGACCTGTATTTTCAAGAAATTCTCCAAAGGTGTAGCCGAGTGAGGTTCCAATGATGATGTTTGGCGGATCGCCGCACATGGTCGCAGAACCACCAAGGTTCGCGCAAAAGATTTCTGCCAGGATCATGGGAACCGGCGAAAAGCTAAGCACCTCCGCAAGCTCCACGGTAACAGCGGCAAGAAAAAGAATCACCGTAATACTGTCGATAAACATGGCGAGAATAAAAGAAGTCACCATAAAGGTTAGAAAAATCGGAAGAGTTTGATATTTCACGGCCTTCGCCATGCGCAGGCAGAGCCATCTGAAAAATCCTGCCCTTCCCATGCCTTCGACCATAACCATCATGCCAAAGATGAATACGATGGTTGCCCAGTTGATGCCCGTGGAGCTTTCCGCTCCCTCCTCCTTCGCAATCCAAAAGGCCTTCGTCGCAAATTCCTTCAAATTGATGGTATCCCAGATTGCCGAAGGACTGCGCATGCAGATTCCCAAAACAACAACGAGCATCAAAAATCCGGCTCCCAGGGACACATAATGCCTCTCTATCTTTTCAGAGATAATAATGGCAAACATAATAACAAAAATAGCCACGGAAATCACTTGTTCCATACTAGCTTTTCCTCCTGCCCAACAAACTGATTTCCCCTAATCAACCCCGAAAGCCAGACAAATACTTTTTAATTGCTATATCATACTACTTTCCTTTCTCCCCCACAATGCACGAAATGACCAAAGATAAGGCACTTTTTGAAGACATGCTTGACAATAATTCCGATGGATTTTTCAAAGCCTGCCGTCAGCCTTTGCTTGCGATGGATTTTTCAAAACCTGCTGCCTGCTTTTGTTTACCGCTGATTTTCTTCGATGCCTGCTGCCCTTAAAATAGTCTCGAGCCGACGAATGGCCTCCTTCACCCTCGACCGCAAGCCTGCGATTCTGGCCTGCGCATAAATGTCGGGACCGATGCCGTCCAGTCCAAAATCCAAAACCGTTCCCAAGGGCCCCATATGCATATATTTTTGATTGGCATAGTCCGTCGTATCGCCCTCCCTGCGGAGCTGCTGCAGGTAACGCATTGCCTGACGAAGATGCTCCTTCGCGGCCTCGATCTTTGCAATCTTAATGCCAGAGACAACATACATGCCTCCCACGACATCGATGATACCCCATCGAAAGGCACTGTCCAGATCACTCTTAGCCGCCCTCAATTCCTTTAGGGCCCGATTTGAGGCCTCCACAACCTTTCTTTTTTCGGCATCTGCTCTTGCTCTCTTTTGCATTTCCGTCCTTGCCATTCTATCTCTCCATTCACGTATTTTCGCAACCCTAGTGTAATATGTTTTTGGGCATTTGACAAGTATCGTTTTCTCATTTTTTGACGCATCGCAAAATATGTGTTATAATATAAAACATGCAAAAGAAAAACAAGCGGCTGCGAAGCAGACATTTGTTTTTCATGCATGTTTTAACGAGAAAGCAGATTTGCGAAGCAAATCAAGGAAGCTGCGCAGCAGCGTGCTTTCGAGTTTATGATAAAATAACATGTAAAGAAAAACAAGCGGCTGCGAAGCAGACATTTGTTTTTCATGCATGTTTTAACGAGAAAGCAGATTTGCGAAGCAA
>SVFO01000015.1:0-53100 GCA_015056795.1 Lachnospiraceae bacterium | reverse complement strand
AAAGAAAAACAAGCGGCTGCGAAGCAGACATTTGTTTTTCATGCATGTTTTAACGAGAAAGCAGATTTGCGAAGCAAATCAAGGAAGCTGCGCAGCAGCGTGCTTTCGAGTTTATTGAGAAATAGTGAGTGACGTGCCGTAGGGCACGCATAAAATAATTATGTCTTATAATATCGATTTTTTACAAAGGAGGATCATCTCGATGAACAGAACGGAACAGATGGCTCAGGCAATCGAAGAAATCACTTCCCAGCTTCAGAATGCAAGTGAATTAAACACTGCGCTCTCAGGCTGTTTACAGACCGTGATTCGTGCTTTGGACAGCGAAGCAGGAACCATTTGGATTCTGAAAGAGGGCACGGAGCAAATCGTTCCCGTCATCAGTCTCGGTCCCGTGGACATTAGTGACATCACGATTACCCTTGGGCAGGGAATCGCAGGCACGGTGGTTAGCAACGGAGAAGCAATCATCGCAGCGGACGTCAACAAGGATTCTCGCTTCTCGCACAGCGTAGATGAGAAATCTGGTTTCGTTACACGCAGCATCCTTTGTGCTCCCATCTTTGGGAAGGATCAGCCTCTGGGCTGCGTTCAAGTGATCAATAAGCAAGACGGGGAAGCCTATGACCAAGCAGATTTGGACCTCTGCGAGAAGCTGGCCGGCCTGACCTCCAATGCCATCCTAAAGAAGAATGCTTCCGCGATGGAAGCATTACGTCCTGCAAAATAATGGTAACATAAATCAGCAATGTCTAATGATGCTCAAAAAATAAGGGAGGAATTAGGTCTCCAGCCTATTCCTCCCATTTTCTTTTGCCTTATATAACAGCTTATCCGCCTGACTGATCGCCTCCGCGTAGGTCTTGTAGTTTGCGCAGCATACCATGCCGCAGCTAAAGGAGGTCATCAGCTCTGGTTCCTTCTCCCAGTTCGTGTCCGTAAATCTCCTTCTCATTTGATTAAGTCGATCCATCGCCTGCTGCTTCTGCGATGCCTTAAGCACAAGAAGAAATTCCTCTCCGCCATATCTGGCAACCAGCTCACCACTCTCTCCGTGAATCTCCTCGGTCATGATTTCTGCAAGCTTTCGAAGAACCATGTCGCCAAACACATGTCCATAGGTGTCATTGACGTTCTTAAAATGGTCAATGTCCAGCATGCAAAGATAATATTCCTTGTTCGAAATCTCCAGGTTCTCCAAGAAATGAAAGAGCTCCCGCCGATTAAACAGTCCCGTCAGCTCGTCCCGCTTTGACAGGTCATCCAGCTTAACCAAAAGTGCCTCCCTGCTGGCTCTTTCCTTCTGATACGCATCCATAATCATTGCCGTCGTAATGATAATGTACAGGGCGATCAGAATCAAGGAACTGATCATGTCAATGAACCTCGACTCTAGGGAAAGCTGTGCCAAGAGGTCCAGCTTCAATAGTCCGATGCCTCCCACGGCAGGTGTCAGGAAATACGAAATACAGATACATAGCACGTCCACGAGCACGGCTACAATAATGCAGATCACCCGATGCTTTCCTCTTAGGACGGGAACCATTGTAAAAATTCCTGCCAGCATGTAGAGCGGCATGCCGGAATCAATTCCGCCGCAGGTAAAGAAAGCAATCGGGATCACGATGCAGTTGAAGGTATAACAAATCATGATGCGCGCGGCATCCATCTGCTTTTTGACATATGCCACGTAAATGACCGCAAGAAGCATCACCCCGCCGAGGGACGTACCAACACTCGCCGCGGAGCTGATATCCTCTATAAAGGTGACTACCATGGAGACCAATACGATTGCCAGTCCCACCATTACAACAACGGTAAAGAACCGATCCTCCAAGGTCTTTTGTTCACGAATGGATTGTGCAAGCTTTTTGAACCAATTCATCTTCGTTCACTTTCTCTTTACGTGAAATGCCTATCGCTTTGTGTGCTTTATTCCTCGCCGCGCTTTACTGCCTCCGCATGCTCCTTCTGAATGTCCTCAAATGCGGACAACACGGGCTCTTCATCCTTTCCATGGAGCTTACGGGCAACATAGCTCTTCGTAATCTTCATGACAACGGGTGACAGAACAACAACGCCAATCAGGTTGGGCACCATCATCAATCCGTTGAAGGTATCAGAGATGTCCCATGCCAGGGAAGAGGTCATAACAGCGCCAGATACAATCATCAATACGAAAATCACCTTGTAAACCTTGATGCCCTTCGTGCCAAAGAGATATTCCACAGCCTTGCTTCCATAGTGGGACCAGCCAAGCACGGTGGTAAATGCAAAGAGCAGCATGGTAACGGCGACAAACCATTCACCAGGACGTCCAAAGACATTACCAAAGGCCTGTGCCACCAGTGTCGCGTCATTGGTTCCCTCTGCTGCAAAACCCGTGTTCAGGTCGATCATGCCAGAGGAAAGCACTACGATTGCCGTCATGGTACATACGATAAAGGTATCAGCAAATACTTCGAAAATACCCCAAAGGCCCTGCTTTACAGGCTCCTTTACGTTGGAGTTGGAATGAACCATAACGGAGGAACCAAGACCTGCCTCGTTGGAGAACACGCCTCTCTTACAGCCCTGCGTAATTACCATCTTGATGGCAATGCCTGCTGCCGCACCTTCTACTGCCTTTACGCCAAAGGCGAAACGGAAGATTGCAATAAACATGGCACCAACCTTGTCAATGTGAACGATGAAAACAATGAGTGCACCAATGATATAAAGGATGGCCATAAAGGGCACCACTCTCTCAGCCACGGCTGCAATTCTCTTCAAGCCGCCCAAGATTATGAAGGCTGCGATAATCATCAAAATAACGCCAATGAAGAAAGAAACTAAGGATACGTTGCCAAAAATCTTCACATCCTTTACGCCGGAAAAGAAGGCTGATTCCATGTTCAGAACGATCTTATTGATCTGTCCCATGTTTCCAATGCCGAAGGATGCCAAAATGGCAAAGATGGAAAACAGTACCGCCAAAATCTTGCCAATCCATTTACAGCCAGGAAGCTTTCCAAGGCCGTCCTGAAGGTAATACATGGCACCGCCGCTCCACTCGCCCTCGCTATTCTTGCGGCGATAATAAATGCCCAGTACGTTTTCTGAGAAGTTGGTCATCATGCCAAAAAAAGCTGCGACCCACATCCAGAACACGGCTCCAGGTCCGCCTAATACGATGGCTGCAGCAACGCCTGCGATGTTACCAGTACCGATGGTGGCTGCCAATGCCGTACACAGTGCCTGGAACTGAGAAACGCTTCCTTGCTCCTTCTTGTTGTGTGATCCCTTCTCAAAGACACCGCCGATGGTTTTCTTCATCCAGTGGCGAATATGCGTGATCTGAAAAAATCCCAAAAGTACCGTCATTAGGACGCCTGTGCCGATCAGCATGACAAGTCCAAACTTCACCCAGACAAAGGTATTGATCGCATCATTCACGCTCGTTAACGTGTTCATGAATTCATTCATCGTGTCTTCCTCCCTCATAATGTCTTACCTATAAGCTGTTTCCAATTGAACTTACCTCATGCACACCTACGATTCCATTCGCAGAAATGATTCTATAGGCTCGCATTTCTTTTACATTATATCGGACAGTATTTCTCACGTCAATTCACAAAATAACGGAGAACCCTATATTTTAAGGCTCTCCGCATGATCTCACTCCTCCACAAACGTCAGAACGGCAGGAATGATCTTCTTCCCCCTCCTGAGATTGAGAAGACCTACTGAGGTTCACTAAAAAAAAGTCCGCATCCGCCTGCGCCTCATCAACGCGGGGAAGGTAGCTTGACGACTGATTCCGATCTTTCATGATCACATGATTTCCTGCCGTCTCCAACCGCAGGTTGTATCGATCCAAAAAATGCGTTATTGATGTTTTAATCTTTTACTGTTACGATTATCCCGTAAGGCGCCGAATGAAAAGGAGGAAAACAACGTGAATTTAGGTAAGAAAATCAAACAGCTTCGCTTTCAGTATAGTTACACGCAGGAGCAATTAGCGGAAAAAATGGGAGTCACCTCCCAGGCGGTCTCGAAATGGGAAAACAATGCGGCCATGCCTGACATCACGCTTCTGCCTGCCCTGGCGGAAACCTTCGGAGTCACCATAGATGAGCTTTTCGACCTTACGGCGGAGCAAAAGATGAGCCGCATCGAAAACCGCATGGATACGGAGGAAGAGATCGCTCCGGACGTCTTTTACGAGTATGAAAATTACTTAAAAGAACAGATCAGCATCCCTGAAAACAAAGGGCGCGCAACGAGCCTTCTAGCGCATCTCTATCATCATCGCCTGGTAAGCTATGCAAATAAAACCTCTGTTTATGCGCGTGACGCCATCATGAATGCGCCGGAGCAAAAGGATTGCCAGTGGCTTCTTCAGAAGGCGGAGGGCGGGACCATATGGGACTGGAATATCGCTAATCATCGCAAGACCATCGACTTTTATAAGTCCGTCATCGCGCAAGATGACACAGAGCCTCACGTGCCCCTTCCCTATTACTACCTGTTGGATGAATTGATCGCTGATCATCGCACCGCAGAGGCCCGCGAGTATCTGGCTGCAATGCAAAAGTGTCCTGCCCATAAGCCCGTGCTGGTTCCCATATATGAGGCGGTGATCGCCCTCGCTGAATTTGATGAACCAAAGGCCAACGCCATCATGGAGAAAGCACTAGCTGACTATGCCGGGGACGCGGACATTCTCTTCGAAGCAGCGCAGTACCATGCGCGTAAGTGCGATTATGAGAAGGCGATCCAATACTATGAGGCATCCTTTGAAGCCAATGCGGATGCCAAGCCTCGTTATACGGATGCCTTGGATGGCATTGCCGCGATCTATGAGATCTGCGGCGACTATGCCAAAGCTGCCGAAACTCATAAGCGCATCCTCACGCTTTTGCGGGAGGAATGGGGCTTTCGGGATGAGACCGCCGTTCTCCACGTGGAGCAGGAAATAAATCGTCTGCAGGCCATGGCGAAATGATTCCCTTGATCTTTTCATCATAGGAAGTAAACGCATTGGAGCCACCTACCCCAAGAGGGCTGCTGGGCTCGTCAAAAGCGGTCGGGCTGAGAGGATCAGCGACCATGAAATACGTCTGAAGATCACTCAGTCTCTGCCCGTATCCATAGATACGGAGGAAGAAAACATGAGTAAAGTGATCCATTTTAACGCAAGAAATTTTGAATTTGATTCTTCTTGCAACACAAACGTTGGATTTAGAGGCTTTGTCACGACGGTGCTTGGCAATGAAGAGGTTTGGGAGATTGGAAACTGGAACTGGGATTGGACCCAGATTTGTGCCAACCTAACTGGCCTTGAGAAGAACATGGATTACATGTTCCGCTTTGCCATGACGCTCGGTCACAATGATGACAACCGCGAAGAATCGCTGGTACATATCCATTACAATGACGGCGATGGAAAGCAGGCCTGGGAGGATCCCGACATGCTTGAGGATCGCATTGGGGAAGCCATTAACGATTCCATCAGTGATTTCTTTGGCGAAGGGCTTGAAACCTTTCTGGCAACGCATCCTCTGGTCTTACGGGATGGCACGGTAGTTTCATCAAAGCAGCAGACAAAGGTGCTCAGCCCCGATAAGAAAAAGCTCTTAAATTGCTATGGCGGTCTGACTGTTGAGGATACGACAAAGTGGAACGGAGTCCTTCCGAAGGACTGGGGATTACGCGTACAGACAAGGATTTCCTGTTGGGAGCTGCTGTACGTCTATAAGACGGAGTCACAGGCGACTGAAGCCCTGGTCAAGGTGCAAAAGGCCATTGAGGCCGGGAAACCGGCGTGCGGCCTTTTTTATGTCCGCCTCTTAGGAACGATGATTCTTGGAATCTCCCTCTCCTCACTACTTGCACGGCATGACATAGCAATCTGCTGCTGATCGTAATAACGATATATTATTTTCATTCTATTAAGATAAGTTTATACGGTGTTCTTTTTCAATGCATAATACAGGCTGTTTCCGTCCTTCTTCCACCAATACCGAAGTTCCAGATACTGGAGCCCTCCTGCCGCAAGCAATACAAGATACCCCGTTGCAATGGCTCGCCAGGTTTTTTCCCGGAAGAAGGAAAGCAGCCAGGTCTCCCACAACAGGCAATTCTTTATGTTGAACTCTTTGATTCCAAATCCTGTAAAAAAGTAGCTCATTCCTCCGCTGAAGACCAGTATCATGGGGATTAGTGTGATTAAAATCGTCCACCCGTATCCCTTTCTGTTGCCGCCGTTCAAAACCATCATGATCGCAAGAAAACAACTTAAATGAAGAAGCACGTCCCCGCCACAATCCCTTGCAAACAGCAGCTCCACCAACGCCATCAGGGTAAAACCGACAAGGTACAGCGCCATGCTCAGCTCCAAATGAATCCCAATCTGGAGCTGTTTAGACCGAGGGCTTGTCAAAAGAAAATCCGAACACAGCACCCGGTTGTAATCTGACAAAATGCCCATGCACCCCATGGCATACGCCATGGTACCATAACACATGACGAAACCGTTGTCATATGTATTTTGTGCGATTGCCGAGCCTGTCAGCATGATAAAGCCAAGTCCCAGGGCAACCAGATAGAAAATGGCATCTGCCTTGATGCCCTTTGCATGAAACGCGAGATAAAAACCAAGCTTCAAATCTTTAATCACCTTTTTCATCCTGCACGCCCTCCTTCCATCTTCGCTTCGCCAGGGCAAGATTCCCCGCCGCAAGCGATGCGCCGAGAACCATCAAGATTGGCGCTGTCATGAAATGCTCTGCCGAGAGAATGCCCATGGCTCCTTCGAGTACGATTCCAAGATAGATAAAAAGACCGCCCTTTATGTATCCTGGAAAGATACGGCATAACGTTACCACAAGCGTCACCATGGTAAAGCAAATGACGATTCCGGACAATCCAAAGTAACCTTGGGCTTTAAGACTTCGAAAGGCGAAATGAAACCTTGCCCCGATGAAACACTCCACAAGAATCATGCCCCCAAAGGTCAGGGCGAGACTAACAAGCCTAAGCAAAAGATCCATTTTAACGGCATCCATCAGCACTTGACTTCCTTTGCAGGAACGCCGCAAAAAATATAGGGTTTCCTTCTTGTTTCCGAACAGCTCCGCCAAGGAACAGTAATCCGTCAAAAAGTATGCCACGCTGGGCAGGATCGTCAAAAGAATTGCAAAAACGTTTACCTCCGTGCGATTGGAGTGAAGCTCAAAAAAATCAATGATTTCTCCCGTGCTTAGCCCTGGCGCCCAATACCACAGGAGCAGCGCATAAAAGAAAATGCAGCATGCGGGATAAAGGAGGTAGAACTGTATGCGATCACTTTTTTTCATAAAAGCCTTGTAACTCTTCCACATATGTTTTCCTTTCATATTCCACGCATCATGCAATGGCGGTGTACTTCTTCAAAACCGCCACGCTGATCTGGAACAGGCTTGGCGTTTCCTTGCTCACGCTAAGGCCAGCAAGCTGATCTAAATCCTTTGCCAGGCAGATTCCCTCGAAGCCATACTTACTCTCAGAAACCTGGAACATGGCAGGCCTGGCTGCCTCCAGATCTTCCCTCTCACCCTTTATCAAAATATACTTTTCCTTGAGATCCTCCACAAAGCCTTTCTCCACGACCTTGCCCTGCTCGATGATGACACAGTAGTCCGTCACCGCCTCCATGTCAGAGACATTGTGCGTGGAAAAGAGCACCGTATGTTCCCCTCGCCCGGCTTCCAGATACTCCTGAAGCATGCGACAGAGCCTGTCTCTCATAAGAGGATCCAGGGGCGACGTGGGCTCATCCAAAAGAAGGAGCCTTGTATCCCTTGCGAACACTGATGCCAGCATCAGCTTCATCTGATTTCCGTCGGACAACGCGGAGATTTTCGTTCCCCATTTGCCACCCGGCAAGACGTTCAAATCATCGCAGAGCTTCCAAAAATGCTCCTTATGGAAATGCTCATAAAGGAGATCCCCCATGTCTGCCACCTGCGCAACCGTCCAGTGAGACAGGAAATACCCGGACGGTCCCGCGCAGCCAATGCTTTCACGCACCTGATTTTCCGGCTTTTCTCGCTCATCATTGACATATTTCCCGAAATACTTGATTTCCCCTTGATAATCCAACCTCACGCCGGACAGGCAGTTCAGGAGCGTCGTCTTGCCCGCACCGTTCTCGCCGATAAGCGCAGTTGCAAAGCCCTTCGGAATCTCAAGATCCTCAATTTTCAATTCGAATTCCTTAAACTTTTTTCTCAGATTTTTTACTTCCAATACCGCTTCCATTTTCTCATTCATATGCTTTTTCCTTCCATTTACCGTGATCAAGCAGTCCGTCTTGCCCCTCGCGTTCTTGCACCTTTCCAGACCTTTTGCTGGACATCCAATTCTTAGCGTTCCTCCGATTGCTCCAAGAGGATCTTTAGCATTTCCTGCAGTTCCTTGTTGCTAAGTCCCGCAATCCTTGCAGCGCTCATGGCCTCCGCAAGACACTCTTCCACCTTTCTTAGATGCTGTTCCCGAAGCATCTCGGAGTCTTGGGCATTCACGTAAAATCCCTTGCCCTGAACGCCCGTGACAAGTCCTTCCGCTTCCAGAAGCTCATAGGCCTTCATTGTGGTAATGACACTGATCCGAAGTTCCTTCGCCAAGCTTCGAATGGAAGGCAGATACTCCCCTTGCTTTAGCTTTCCTGATAAGATATCTGCCTTAAAGGCATCTGCTATCTGCTGATAGATGGGAATCCCCGAATTCTGAGACAGAATCATTTCTCCGCTCCTTTCTCTAATTCATATTGACCTTCTCGTTTTACTGTTTATATGTTATATATACACCAATAACAGTTTAAAGTCAATACTTAAAGCAAAAAAATATTTATATGCCTTTATATCAGCAAATGACAAGGAAAATGCCAGGAAGGCAAGAGACACTGCAAATAATCAGTAAACAAAAACTCCCGAGAAACTTCATTCTCGGGAATTTTTGTGCCCTTCTTGCTCTATCTTTTGAAAAAATAGAGCCATGCACCGTAAATCACGTGCATTATTCAAATATTAAAGCCTCACCATCTATGATCGTTACCTTCGAGGCGTAGGTTGCTTCGCGTATCGCATGATCGTTTTCTTCATCCATCTGACCGCGATACAATACCTCCACCATATCTCCTGCCTTGATGAGATTCATTTGCACGTAGCGGGAAATGCGCAGATCATTTAGCAAAACTTTGTATGTGATGCCATCCTTCGGATCCTTGCAAAGAACGGCATCATCCACCAGAAAATATTCCTCGGTGATTTCCGTGACGGTACCAATGACGGCATTCGAAAAAGGCCGTGCCTCTATTTCCGTACAATGCTCCCTGCAGTTTTGAATGATTTCCCCTGCGGCTTCCTCCCCGATGTCATAGAGAGACTGCCAGCCAAATGCATTGGTCCACAAGTATCCGTCTTTCGTAACGTAAAGTGCGACATTATCGATGCCCAGTGCCTCAGAGCTGATGGAAAAGCCAAGATACTCGCGTTTTGGAACCATCCACATTTGGTCTTCAATAAACTTTGCCTCCCTGCACTCCTTAGTCAAAACGTTCCACAGACAGGAAGCATCCTTTAAAACAAAGCGCTTGTCCTTAGAATCCGTTCCCCTGTCCTCAAACCAATTTAAGCTTATGAGCTCGGGCATATTGACTTGATCCAGCAATTCGCCGAGCGTACTCGCCGGCAGATACTCGAAATTGCGAAAGACATAGTATCCGTCCTCCAGCTTCACGGCCAGAATCCTGCTTGCCACGACGTCTCTTAGTTCATACGCCTCGCCCGAAATGACGTGTGACTCCTCCTTGATTTCATCATACCCGCTTACGTCAAAGGTTCCCAATGCTGACTTAAGCATAGTCTCTGAGACCTTGTGGCCCGTATTTACGTACTCCATGCCATTCACGATCATCGTCCTGTATTTTTCACCGACCGTCTGGTATTCCCAAGGCCAAATGATAGCCGTATACTCCTGCCCTTGGAGCGTAAAGCTTTTGTATCTGCCATCCCCCATGCTTTGCTTATTCTTTCCAAGTGTCGATGGAAGGAGTATCACACTCGCGATGACCAGCATGATCAGGCATGCCGCGGCGCCTCCCCACTTGAGCCAGGGTGCCCAGGGAACGACATTTTTACTTAAGTCGCCACTTGGACCGATGCCGTGTTTTTCGCCCCTTGGAGATACCATGGCCTCTAGGATCAAGTCTTCTTCTATGTTTCCAATTGCATCTACCATTCTCATATTGCCACGCCCTCCTTCCTGAGGTATTCCTTTAACTCCTTTCTGGCATGAAACAGAAGGTTCTTTACCTTACTCTCCGTGATGGAGCAATTCTTTGCAATTTCCTTTATGGGATCAAAGAAAAAGTACTTGCGGATAAATATATATCTGACCTCTTCCTTTTGGTTCCTCAAAAACTGACTGATCAGCTTTCCGACGTCGTCATCCGTCGCACCCGGCATAAAACGTTCATCCGGCAGCACGGCCTCAAGCTCATCAAACGAAGTCGTCACGGCTGCAAGGCGTTTTTTCCGCGTCAAATACTGAAATCTCTTTAGCGAGAGGTTTCTGGTGATCTTACAGGCAAACGCCAAAAGGCTCCCCGGTCTGGTCGGCGGAATTGCATTCCACAGACCCGCATAAGCATCATTCACGCATTCCTCGGAATCCTCATGATTGTTCAAAATGCGATACGCCGTCGCATACATTTGCCTGCCATACTGCGCCTGCGTTTCCCGAATTGCCTGCTCGTCCCGGGCAAAATACAGATCTATGATCTGTGTTTCCTCCATCTTGCCTCACCTCCTTACTCTTTCTATCGGTGCCTTCAGCCGTCATGTACCTTCATTACGTACCTTCAACTATTACGTATCTTCAACTATTATGTATCTTCAACTATTATGTACCTTCAACTATTATGTACCTTTTTTGACGTCGTAGGTTTTAAAATATCTTATTGTTTTTCTTGTCGTTTTTCTCGTCATTGCTCTTGTCGTTTTTCTTGTCGTTTTTCTTGTCGTTTTTCTTGTTGTTTTTCCTGATACGGTTATGATCAAGTTATATTCATTTTCCCGCTTTTCTACTGTCTTGTAAATAGGCATGGCTATCTTGGCAGAAACAATTTCCGACATGACATTATTGCTTTACCTCCCATGCGGGCGCTTGAACCCTGGGCGAGGTATTCTGCGACTCATGTTTTCTTGTTTTACCTCCTGTATGGGCATTCAAGCCTTGGGCGAGGTATCAGGAATCTTTGGAATCTCATCTGGCTAAGTAACGTTCTTTCACCCTCTTAGCTTCTACGTGTCACACTGTTACAACGATAATTGTTACCGTTTGATAAACATGTAATTTATGATATCATCTAAACATAAGATTGCTGACAAATTTTTTAAAATCGGTGAACCTAATCCTTAGTTTTGCGACTAACAGGTGAAGCTTCAAAAAGGCCGGACGTTCATAATCAGAATGCCTGGCGTGGGGGACCTCATATGAATACGGAAGAATTATCTAAGCACGCAGATTACCTGCTTCGGCTGGCGGCCGGCAAATGCGATTTCTTAGAGGAGGCGCAAGATCTCGTTCAAAGCACGCTGCTGGAAGGACTTCTTGCCCTTAAAAAAGGAACCGTGATCGAAAATGCAAAAAGCTGGCTTTCCACGGTGCTAAACAGAAAGTATTATGATCTGTTGCGTGAAAAATATCGGAAACCGCTGACCTTTTATGGAATGGATTATGACATACCGTATGAAGAAAGCTACTCGCCAGAGACGCCGGATGACACGGAACTTGGCGAGGAGGAAAATCTTCGCCGGCTGGTTGCGAGACTGACCTCTATCTATCGGGAAGTGCTGGTGAGACATTACTTTCACGGACAGTCGGTTGAGACAATCGCGAAAGCTCTGGCTTTGCCTGAAAACACGGTAAAAAGCCGCCTTCGCCTAGGCAGAGAGAAACTAAGAAAGGATTTGACCATGGAAAAATATGAAAAACAAAGCTATGAACCGGAAGTCCTGTGGATTTCCAGCAGCGGAAACGGCGGAATGAACGGAGAGCCGTATTCCTTAGTAAGAAATGACAAGATCACCATGAATCTTTTGATCCTGGCATATGACAAGCCTGTCACAATTCCGGAACTGGCTGATGCCATTGGGATTTCTACGACTTATATTGAGCCCATCGTGGATCGTCTTGTGGACGGCGAATTGATGAAACGCGTCGGAGATAAGGTATTTACGGACTTCATCATCTACACGGAAGCGGATAGGGTAAATACGTTTGACGTACAAAAAAGTCTTGCAAATACCTTGTGTCGGGATATTTGGCTCTATTTGGAGGAAGGACTTAGGACGCTTCGCGGCACTGATTATTATCAAAGTCAGAATCCTTCCCAGGCCGCAAAGCTGGAAGGCTATTTCGTGCTTCATTCCACCTATCATTCCGTGATCAAGGTCCGGGATGAGATTGCGGGCTTTTCGCCCTATTCCGAGTATCCTTACAGAAAAAACGGCGGTCGGTGGTTCGCCATGGGAAACCGCTATACGGCTGATTATGAGTATGACAAGAGTCCCTACAAAGGATATGCAATCAGCGGCGAAGCGGGAGGAAGCATTGAGCGTTTGCCAGGTGCCAGTCAGGTGGGACTTTTTGATTATGACACGGATGCCTTGGGGCGCTCCCATACCGCGTACCACTATGAGGAGAATTTTGATGACGCCAGAGAAGGAATGATCAAGTTCCTCTACGCGATTCATACAGGCAATGAAAACATCCTTTCCGGAATCCCGGGGAAGCTTTTGGAGAACATGGATACCTATATCCAGCTGGATTTCCTGGAAAGACTTCCTGACGGCAAGCTAAAACTGAACATTCCCGTGCTAAGCAACGCCAATCGGAAAGCCTTTTATGATCTGATGGAGGAATATGCGGAAAAGCTGTCGAAGACATTTCACGATGAATACCTGAAAATGATCAAAAATCCCGCCACCGTGCCAAAGCACCTACAAAAGGACGTGCCAGGGTTCCTGCGGTACCTGAACACTTGCTGCTTCTTTCCCAGCGCCCTGATTTACGAGCTCAAAAACAGAGGGTTGTTTTTGAAGGGGTATGACAAGCCCGCGCCGCCGGTACTGATGGTGGTCACGAAGGAGGAAGCGTAGGGCATTTGCCGTAAGTATTTACCCAAAACAGAAAGATCTCAGGGCATGCCCTGAGATCTTTTGCGATTATTCAAGTATCTTTTTCGATGGCACTGGTTTTATAACTTTCTATCTTCTGACATATAATGTGGTAAGGTTCTGCTCATCACTCCCCTTGGTGAGGTATCCGCTGTCAAGCACCGCCGAGATCATACTCTCTATCAGGAGCCACATGCAGACAATGCTGCCGACCTCGCGCGCGTCCGAGATTTCCTTGGGAACGACCCTTGCAAGCGTCTCTGCCGCATCATCACGAAGAGTCGCGGCTATGGTTGCAAATACATCGATCTCCTCAGAAAGATTGTCCATTAGCCAAAAATAATCCTTTTCTGAAATCTCCGAGAAATTTGGGCAGATCCTACCGTTTTCCATGTGAACAATCCCCTTTTCCAACATATCAGAGAGAGTCTCCAGCTGCGTGGTTTCGCCAAGTCTTGCCTCACTGGCACACAAGACCTCCCTCGCTCCTTTTTCAAAGGGATTCACGACTCTATCCGTCAGGCTCTTAAAATTGATGGCACGCAGATACCCGTGATTCAAGGAATACATGCCGTAGATTCCGGCATTCTCTCTGACGCTCTCGCCGCGTTCGCCCATGACGTAACCCTTGCTACCGTTCGCAAGAAGCGGGAAAGAAAGCCTTGTCTTCATTTTTTCTTCTGATTTCTGAATGGCCTCCCAGATCATGAGAACTACAAGGAACCACCCCTTGACGTTTTCATCCGCCCGATAGCACTGATAATCCGTATTTGCAAGAAGCTTTTTCCCTTTCTCAACTGCTGACTTGATGATGTCAATATTTTCAAGGGTTGCCGCCTTCACTGCCTTTTTCACTTCGTCTTGGAATGCGTTGTTATAAATCACGATCCCGCTGTAATACTTTTGCCCCTTCTTGACAAGTAGCTGAAACTCCTCCAGCTTTGCTACATCCTCTTCCAGATACGGAACGGAAACGCCGACCTCCATGCTGAGCTCTTCCATGGTCTTAGGACTGTCATACACTGCCAGCATGATGCTGCCGGGAAGCCTTCTGTTAAAGAGTTCCCAATAGCCTTGGCTGGAATCCCCAAAAAAGTGTAAAACAAATTTCTCGGGTGCATAACTGTACACTCCATATTCTCTCTTCATATCCATGCCTTTTTTAACCTTCTTTCTTCCTTCGAACAGATACTGCTTCACGTTGGTCTCGGACAGGTTCATGTTTCTGGCGATTGTCTCACAGCTTTCCTTACGGATGTAATGCGCGATCATGATTTCGCGATACTTTTCGCCAAGGAGCGAAAGCTCCCTTCTAAGCACCGAAATATCTTGTTTTTGAAAGAATGCCTCTTCCGGCGTGATTTCGCAGGTTCCCGCATATTCCTCCGGAATCTCAGTGGTTTCATGTTTCTTCGCCCGTCGCCAATAATTCTTGCAAAGATTTTCCGTCACTGCCCACAAATATCCATAGACTGCATTGTCCTCTTTGACCTTGCCATAGGAGCGCAGCAGCTCCAACATCACGTCAGAAGCCACGTCCTCTGCCTCGGTCGCGTTCCCCAGCCTACGCACGCAGTATAGGTAAATCTTTTGCATGTTTTCCAGCACGATCTGTTCCATTTGTTCTTTTGTCATCTTGTTCCTCACAATTTGGCTGCGATACTTTACGCGCCATGTGTTGCTCGATTCACAAAGTAAGTATCTCACAAAGTACTTAAGTCATCAGCGCTTACCTTGAAACATACTTACCTCGTTTGAAAGCTTTCATCTACATAGTGGGCGTATTTTCAAGAAGGTTAGGACGGTTCGTCACCATATTTGCGATTTTATTTCCACTGGCCGGCCGTCTTTTTAAGCCGTTCCGTCAGGGCTTTGAATCTTTCCTCCTCTCTCACAAAATCAAAACGATCACTTTTCAGTACCTCCAGGAGAATCGCCGTATTATTGTTTTCATCACTTGTCCGGAAGGTTCCATATTCTGAGCCGCGAAGGAACAGGGAAGTATGCTTTTTCCCCTCTTCATGCTGAAGAAATGCTTCCGCATGATCCGCTGCCGCCTCTAAGTGCAACATCGTCTTCTGCCGATCCTTTTCATGGCGTCCAACAATGCGCGCAATATGAAGATGCGCACGCATCAGGGCGTCATGAAAGAAGCCATAATCCTTCTCCTCAAACAACACGTCAAGAAGATCTATGATCTTTTGAGCAAGGGCCGCCTCCTCCATGGCGTTATATGCAAAGGTTCCGTCCTCAAATTTCACGTTGCAGCAGTCAAGCGACATACAAAGACCTTGGAGCAACATGAAAATTTCCGTCTGTCTGCTCTCAAGCTTCGCACGGTCCTTGCTGACAATGGAAAGAAGGCTCTCCCTGCAAACCGACATGGTCGGCATTCGCCGCGCGATTTCTATGGCTTTCTCATTTTCGCCTAACCGGTCATAGGAAAAACATAAGATCTGATTTGCGCTGGCACGCGACTCCTCATCCTTACAACCCTCCAGAATCTTCTGGGCGTAGGCGATGCACTTGTGCAAGTTTTTCTCAGCCTTCTTCTTTTCCTCCACGCCGTCTCCATCTACGTAGGAGAGGTTGTAATACAGAAACATCAGCGAAACCATAAGCTCATAGCTGTTGGGGAAGCGCTTATGCGCATCCAGAAGCATTTTCTCTGCTTTCGCCTTATGGGCGCGGTCCAAGAGTAAATTGGCCTCCGCATTGATCCTTTTGATTTCTGCCTCTTCCTTCTCGCGGTCAATCCCAAGTAGTTCATCTGCCGTGACATTAAAGACGTGACAGAGGACAGGAATTGTCGAAATGTCCGGCATGGTCTTGCCAGTTTCCCACTGGGATACGGCCGAGACGGAGACGCCAAGCTGCTCCGCCAGCTGCTCCTGCGTAATATCCGAACTCTTTCTGAATTGCGAAATGTTATTTCCAAGATTACGTAACGAGTTCATTGTTTTCCTCCCATTTCAAATATTGAATTGTTCGGCGCCTTATAGATAATATACGATGTCTACGGACAAATGAAAAGGGAGCAATACTTAAATGTGATTTAAGCATTGCTTCAATTTTGTAGTGTGACTAACATGTCCCCTCTGCCATTTAATCCTAAGCACATATTCCCTCAAAAAAGTTCTGCCGTCAATCAATTGATTTCATTTTACAATGCCGGCCATAATTGGTGTCCGTCCGGGGCAAAATGAATGTGTCATAATATTCCTTCATCACACATTAGACATCTAACCATTAATTTAATTATATCAGCAGCTCCATGGAGATGCATGCGTGATTTCATTAACTTCTGCAAAGCATCCCTGCCATTAATACAATCAACATCGTTAATGCAATTGTTATCCCTATTTTTTTCTGAATATTCAATCCTCCCTAAATGTTCCCTGCGAAGACCTCTTTAATTACATATAACGAATCAGGCGAAAAAAAGGACACCTTATAATAATATTTTTAAGAACGATACCTTAGACCAGGAATTCCTGTATGTAATCTGCAATGATTCTTGTATTCAATGGCCGGACAGTGCTTTCATGAAGTAGGATGACATCCCTGCCGATGAGCAGGCCATTTCGTTCATAAATATCCAGTTTTGCCAGTACGTTATTATAGTAACTGGGATTGTCCATCATGCCAAGATGCTCCAAGTACTTTACTTCGCCCGTTGTAACATTCATGATCGTAAAGTCCGGATGAAACTCCTTCATCTGCCCATCAACGCGAAGTAACAACGGCATTTCGTAATGATAGGGGATTCCATGCCTGTCCAACTCATCCGCAATGATTTTCTCCGACTTGGACCGCACGCGCTCGCCTCGATATGTATGGTAGTCTGACTTGTCACTTTCCGCGAATGGCAAACCCTCATAGGTTACGTTGTTGAAATCTTGAATCTTCTTGGATAATGGAATAATGTCAGGCTCGAATAGAGCTTGCTTACCCTCGTGCATCTGTTCGTACACTTCAGATAAACGCTCGAGAGATTTTTGTGCAACCTTTAAATGTCCAATGGCTTTCTCCAGAAGTGGATTCAGCTTCTCTCGATATTCTTTTAGAGCAAGCATCTGAATTCTTTTTTCATTCTTTTTCTTGCTTACATATTCCTTCCCAACATAATACTGATAGTGCCCCCTGATTTTCCTGCAATATAACATCTCTGGAGATTTATTTTGGGAAATCTGGATGGACCTCTTAATGCTTTCCAGTTTCTGTAACTCACTACTTATCGCTTTTTTCATGAATTCATACCCCCTATGAAATCTTTATGCAACAAACCATTCCTCTCTAATCCATTATGTTGCCTCATATGTCCCTAAAAAAATCTTGAACAACAAAGAAAAGTCTACAGGCCTAGCTTTGTTGCTTTCTAGACTATCTTCTTGAGCGAAAGGCAACGCGGAATCATTGGCATCGCTTATATGTTGCTTATCTTCTATCATAGCAAGCTAAAAGACAACATAGCGGCACTTGCTTGTCTTTTTTGTTGCCTCTAAAACTCTAGTTTTCAAAAAAGGCAACAATATCGCAACGCAAAGGCCTAATTTGATGCTTTTGATCAAAAACAGGAAAATTTGAATGAAACTTCGGAATGACGATCACTGAAAATAGACTTTTCAACAGTGAGATAAGCATAACACATGGGGAAATAGATTGCAAGTGTATTCGTATTAACCACGAAGCGAATTCGAAACCGCGAAGCGGTTCCTCATGTTCGCGGCATTCGCCGCAAACAAACGCCCGAAACAAAAAGAGCTCAGATGCAAGCAAGCTTGCTCTGAGCTCTTTGTTATTTCGTGCTAATTCGCTTTCATTACTCGCGACTATTCGCTTCTCATTACTCGCGACATTACTCGATAATGGTAGCAACACGTCCGGAACCAACGGTACGGCCACCCTCACGGATAGCGAAGGTAAGACCCTGCTCCATAGCGATGGGATGGATCAGCTCGATGGTCATCTCAACGTTATCGCCAGGCATGCACATCTCGGTACCAGCAGGAAGGTTGCAAACGCCGGTAACGTCGGTGGTTCTGAAGTAGAACTGAGGACGATAGTTGTTGAAGAAAGGAGTATGACGGCCACCCTCGTCCTTGGTCAGTACGTAAACCTGAGCGGTGAACTTCTTGTGGCACTTTACGCTACCGGGCTTAGCCAAAACCTGGCCACGCTCGATCTCGGTTCTCTGAACGCCGCGAAGCAGTGCGCCGATGTTATCACCAGCCATAGCCTCGTCAAGCATCTTACGGAACATCTCGATACCGGTAACAACGGTCTTCTTGGTCTCTTCCTTGATACCAACGATTTCAACTTCCTCATTGAGGTGAAGGGTACCACGCTCTACACGGCCGGTAGCAACGGTACCACGACCGGTAATGGTGAATACGTCCTCGACAGGCATAAGGAAAGGCTTGTCGGTGTCACGCTGAGGATCAGGAATATACTCGTCAACGGTGTGCATAAGCTCCATGATCTTGTCGCCCCACTCGCTGCTGGGATCTTCCAGAGCCTTCAGAGCGGAACCCTTGATGATAGGGCAATCGGTGAAGTCGTACTCTTCAAGCTGCTCGGTGATCTCCATCTCAACCAGCTCAAGGAGCTCGGGATCGTCAACCATGTCGCACTTGTTCATGAATACTACAATGTAAGGTACGCCTACCTGACGGGACAGAAGGATGTGCTCCTTGGTCTGTGCCATAACGCCATCGGTAGCTGCTACAACGAGGATAGCACCATCCATCTGAGCTGCACCAGTGATCATGTTCTTTACATAGTCAGCATGGCCAGGGCAGTCAACGTGTGCATAGTGTCTCTTCTCGGTCTGATACTCAACGTGTGCGGTAGAAATGGTGATACCACGCTCTCTCTCTTCGGGAGCCTTATCGATATTCTCGAAGTCTACCTTCTCGTTTCCAGGAACTCTCTCAGCAAGCACCTTGGTGATAGCTGCGGTCAGAGTGGTTTTACCATGGTCAACGTGGCCGATGGTACCAATGTTACAATGGGCCTTGGTTCTTTCAAATTTAGCTTTTGCCATTACTTGAATCCTCCTATAACAATCTGTTTTTTACTCACCGAAGTGGTTATCCCGCACTTCGGCGTGATTTAACTCGGCTATCCTTAATTATATTAAATCTTGGACATTTTTTCAAGTTAAATTTTGGAAATATAGATATTTCTTATTTCCAGACGGCTTTTGCCGCCTGGAATCATTCTTAAATTACTTCTTTGCAGCAAGAACCTTCTCCTGAACATTCTTAGGAACGGGCTCGTACTTTTCAAAGAACATGGAGTAGTTTCCACGACCCTGGGTCTTGGAACGAAGGTCGGTGGAGTAACCGAACATCTCAGCAAGGGGAACGAACGCACGTACCATCTTGCCGCCGCCGATGTCATCCATACCTTCTACACGGCCACGACGGGAGTTCAGGTCGCCGATAACATCGCCCATGTACTCCTCGGGCATGGTAACCTCAACCTTCATGATGGGCTCAAGCAGAACAGGCGCTGCCTTCTGCATTGCCTCCTTGAATGCCATGGAACCAGCAATGTGGAATGCCATTTCGGAGGAGTCAACCTCATGATAGGAACCGTCGTATACGTTAGCGTGTACGCCCAGTACAGGGAATCCGCCAAGGATACCTGCCTGTGCAGCTTCCTGAATACCTTCGCCGACAGCGGGGATGTATTCCTTAGGAATAGCACCGCCGACAACGGTGGACTCGAACAGGAGTGTAGGAGGATCGTTGATCAGGATGTTCGCCTTAGGATCAAATTCAAACTTGGTGCAGTTAGCCTCCATGGGCTCGAATTTCACCTTACAATGACCGTACTGACCACGACCACCAGACTGCTTAGCATACTTGGAATCTACTTCTACTGCCTTCGTAAATGCTTCCTTATAAGCAACCTGAGGAGCACCAACGTTAGCTTCTACCTTGAACTCACGAAGCAGACGGTCAACGATGATCTCCAGATGGAGCTCACCCATACCAGCGATGATGGTCTGACCAGTCTCAACGTTTGTATGAGCACGGAAGGTAGGATCTTCCTCAGCCAGCTTTGCGAGTGCCTCGCCCATCTTGCCCTGACCAGCCTTGGTCTTAGGCTCAATTGCGAGCTCGATAACGGGCTCAGGGAACTCCATGGACTCAAGGATTACGGGATGCTGCTCGTCACAGATGGTGTCACCAGTCGTGGTGAACTTAAATCCAACTGCTGCTGCGATATCTCCGGAGTAAACCTTATCCAGCTCTGCACGCTTGTTCGCATGCATCTGCAAGAGACGGCCTACGCGCTCCTTCTTGTCCTTGCTGGAGTTATAAACATAAGAACCACTGTTGATGGTTCCGGAATATACACGGAAGTAAGCAAGCTTACCAACAAAGGGATCGCTCATGATCTTGAATGCCAATGCTGCGAAAGGCTCCTCATCGGAGGAATGTCTTACGGTCTCATTGCCATCCTTGTCAACGCCCTTGATGGGAGGGATGTCAAGAGGTGAAGGCATATACTCGATGATTGCATCAAGGAGCTTCTGAACACCCTTGTTTCTATATGCGGTACCACAGCATACGGGAACTGCCGTACACTCACAGGTACCCTTTCTCAGAGCGGCTTTCAGCTGCTCAACGCTGGGCTCTTCGCCCTCAAGATACATCATGGTCAGATCGTCATCGAGCTCACAAACCTTCTCGATGAGCTCCTGATGATACAGCTCTGCTTCGTCAGCCAAGTCACCCAGATCGTCGGTAACGGTGATGTCCTCACCCTTCTCGTCGTTATAGATGTAGGCCTTCATCTCGAACAGGTCGATGATTCCCTTGAACTCATCTTCCTTACCGATGGGAAGCTGCAGAACGATGGCGTTCTTTCCAAGTCTGTTCTTGATCTGCTCAACGCAGGCATAGAAGTTTGCACCCAGGATGTCCATCTTGTTGATGAATGCCATACGAGGAACGTTGTAGGTGTCAGCCTGACGCCATACGTTCTCGGACTGGGGCTCAACGCCACCCTTTGCACAGAACACGCCAACGGCGCCGTCCAGTACTCTCAGGGAACGCTCAACCTCTACGGTAAAGTCTACGTGACCAGGGGTATCAATGATGTTGATACGATGCTCTAAAGCACCCTCCATGGGCTTGGTCTCTTTCTCAAGAGTCCAGTGACAGGTGGTTGCAGCGGAGGTGATAGTAATACCTCTCTCCTTCTCCTGCTCCATCCAGTCCATGGTTGCGGTACCTTCGTGCGTATCACCAATCTTGTAGTTAATACCGGTGTAGTACAAAATACGCTCGGTAGTCGTCGTCTTACCAGCATCGATATGAGCCATGATACCAATATTTCTGGTTCTCTCTAATGGATATTCTCTTCCAGCCATTGATTTCCTCCTATCGTCCTAGCAAAACTAGAATCTGTAATGCGCAAATGCCTTGTTTGCCTCGGCCATCTTGTGCATGTCTTCTTTTCTCTTTACTGCATTACCGGTATTGTTGGATGCATCCAGAATCTCGTTTGCGAGTCTGTCTTCCATGGTCTTCTCGCTTCTCTTACGAGAGAACATGGTGAGCCAACGAAGACCCAACGCCTGGCGTCTTTCGGGTCTAACCTCGATAGGTACCTGATAGGTGGCACCACCGATACGTCTAGCCTTAACCTCGAGAACGGGCATGATGTTGTTCATAGCCGCTTCAAATACCTCAATGGCAGGCTTACCGGATTTCTCTTCTACCTTTGCAAATGCTCCGTAAACAATCTTCTGAGCTACGCCCTTCTTACCATCCAACATAATGTTGTTGATCAGCTTGGTAACTACCTTATTGTTGTACAGAGGATCTGCCAATACGTCTCTTTTTTGAATATGTCCTTTTCTCGGCACGTTTCTTCCCTCCTTAACAATGAAATGATTTCGTTAATTCAACGGTACTCACATGTGTTTCCCCAAGTGTTCGTGCGGTATATCTGTATTACAGAATTCCAACACTTTTCTTAGTTCCGTTTTTGTGGTCCCGGAGCGTACGCGACGCTCCCATTTGTAAGTCACGTTAACTGCCCGACTTACTTCTTAGCAGCCTTGGGTCTCTTAGCGCCGTACTTGGAACGAGCCTGCTTGCGGTTTGCAACGCCTGCGGTATCCAAAGTACCACGGATGATGTGATATCTGGTACCGGGCAGGTCCTTTACTCTACCGCCACGGATCAGAACCACGCTATGCTCCTGAAGGTTGTGGCCTTCACCGGGGATATAGCTGGTCACTTCAATTCCGTTAGAAAGACGAACTCTGGCGATCTTTCTCAGAGCAGAGTTAGGCTTCTTAGGGGTAGCCGTCTTCACTGCGGTACATACGCCACGCTTCTGAGGAGCGGAGATATCCGTTGCCTTCTTGTGCAGGGAGTTGTAACCCTTCTGCAGCGCAGGTGCGGTGGACTTCTTTACGGAAGTCTGGCGTCCCTTTCTAACTAACTGGTTAAATGTTGGCATTCTGTTTCACCTCTTTCTTTTTTATGATTTGTACATTTGTAACCCCAACAAAACCTCTCCTATCAAAAAGGTTCCTTTGGGGGCACACTCAAATAGTATAAATGTTTCAAAATACGTTGTCAATGGGATTTTTCCTTATTTTGCGGGAATTTTGCCAAAATTATACTACAAAACTACTGATTTTAAAGGATTTCCTTTAAATATCTGTCCAAAGCATCCTCCCAGGCAGGCAATCTCTCGAACCCATTCTCCGTCAGCTTTTCCTTACTCATGCGGCTGTTGGCAGGGCGAAATGCCTTCGCGCCATACTCTGCAGTCGTCACCGGCTTCACGGTGACATTCTTTCCAGCCTTTTCAAAAATGGCCTTTGCGAACTCATACCAAGAGCAGAAGCCCTCGTTCGTCGCATGATAGATGCCATACTTGTCCGTCTGCACCATGTCCACCAAAAGCCTTGCCAGATCATATGTATAGGTCGGTGAACCAAACTGATCGCTCACAACGGTCAAGGTATCATGTGTCTCAGCCAGACGCAGCATGGTCTTCACGAAATTCTTGCCGTTCACGCCAAACACCCACGCGATGCGGACAATGAAATACTCATCCAGCGTCTCCATTACTGCAAGCTCGCCCTCGCGCTTTGTAAGTCCATATACTGTCTTCGGTCCACAGGGATCCTCAGGCTCCCAGGGCTTCTCTCCCTGACCGTCAAACACGTAATCCGTGCTGATCTGAATCATCTTGATTCCCAGCTTCTTACAAACCTTCGCAATATTTCTGGGGCCGTCAGCATTGACCTTCCGACAGATCGCCTCATTGTCCTCCGCTGCATCTACTGCCGTGTACGCTGCACAGTGAATGACCGCATCGGGATTTGCCTGCGTGATCACGCGATCCACGCTCTCTGCATCCGTAATGTCCATCTCTTCGATGTCCACGCCGATTGCTTCCATTCCCCTCTTTTCCAATTCCCTTACGACGTCAAATCCCAGCTGTCCCCTTACTCCCGTTACAAAAACCTTCATTGTGTTCTCCTTTTTCCGTCTTAATGTTCTGCAAAAATTTCCCACTCCATGAAGACAGTCGTTGAGCTTAGTGCTGTCCGAGCCGTTCCATGGGGACTTCCGTCGACGGGCGCTCGTAAACAAGGACCTGGTGGACGCTTGTAAATAAGAACTTGGCCGACATTTGTATGTGAGAATCGGCCGCCCGATTGGGCGGCCGATTCAAAACTCACGTCATAATGGATTAGTTCTCGGAGCCTTCCTCCGCAACGGTGATCATATTGATCTCCTGCTCTTCCTCGCCATCCTCGGACAACTGAATCATCATGTTGTCGTCGGAAAGGGAATCCGTGCTCAGTACCGTGTTGCGATATCTCTTCATACCGGTACCAACAGGAATCAGCTTACCGATAATTACGTTCTCCTTCAGACCGATCAGGGGATCTACCTTACCCTTGATGGCTGCTTCCGTCAGAACCTTCGTGGTCTCCTGGAAGGATGCTGCAGACATGAAGGAGTTCGTTGCAAGAGCGGCCTTGGTGATACCAAGCATTACCTGCTTGCCTTCCGCAGGGGTCTTGCCCGCTGCCTTCAGTTCCTCGTTCATGTCCTCGAAATCAAGGACGTCAACTAAGGTGCCAGGAAGGAATTCGGTGTCTCCGCTGTCCTCGATACGAGTCTTCTTCAGCATCTGACGAACGATGACTTCAATGTGCTTATCTGCAATGTCTACGCCCTGCAGACGATAAACTCTCTGTACTTCGCGAAGCATGTAATCCTGTACGGCGCGGATGCCCTTGATCTTTAACAGGTCATGAGGATTAACGCTACCTTCGGTCAACTCATCGCCGGCCTCCAGCACCTGCCCGTCCATCACCTTGATACGGGAGCCGTAGGGAATCAGATATGCCTTGGATTCTCCTGTTTCTTCATTGGTAATGACAACTTCACGCTTCTTCTTGGTGTCGCGGATCTCGGCCACGCCGCCGAACTCTGCGATGATTGCAAGTCCCTTCGGCTTACGAGCCTCGAACAGCTCTTCTACTCTGGGAAGACCCTGCGTAATATCGTCACCTGCCACACCACCGGTATGGAAGGTTCTCATGGTCAGCTGGGTACCAGGCTCACCGATGGACTGTGCAGCGATAATGCCGACTGCCTCACCAACCTGAACTGCTTCGCCGGTTGCCATGTTCGCACCATAGCACTTAGCGCAGATGCCGAACTTGGAACGACAGGTCAAAATCGTACGAATCTTTACTTCTTCGATGGGGTTGCCATCCTTATTAACGCCTACGGTCAGGATCTTCTGTGCACGGCTGGGCGTGATCATGTGATTGTGCTTCACGATCATATTGCCATCCTTGTCGAAGATGTCCTCGCAGGTAAATCTGCCAGTGATACGATCCTTTAAGCTCTCGATAGTTTCCTTACCGTCGGTGAAGGCCTTAACTACCATGCCAGGGATCGGATCATCCTTATCTCTGCGGCAATCGGTCTCACGAATCGACAGCTCCTGAGATACGTCAACCATTCTTCTGGTCAGGTAACCAGAGTCAGCGGTACGAAGTGCGGTATCGGACAGACCCTTACGAGCACCATGTGCGGACATGAAGTACTCCAGTACGTCCAAGCCCTCACGGAAGTTTGACTTAATGGGCAGCTCGATGGTTCTACCAGTGGTATCTGCCATCAATCCACGCATGCCGGCCAACTGCTTAATCTGCTGGTTGGAACCACGCGCACCGGAGTCAGCCATCATGAAGATGTTGTTATACTTATCCAATCCCTTCAGCAGTACCTCGGTAAGTTCATGGTCGGTCTCGTTCCAAGTCTCAACGACTGCACGATATCTCTCTTCCTCGGTAATGAGACCACGACGGAAGTTTGCGGAAATCTTATCTACGGTTGCCTGAGCGTCAGCCAGCATCTGAGGCTTCTGTGCAGGCACGGTCATGTCGGAAATGGATACGGTCATGGCGGCTCTCGTGGAGTACTTATAACCGATGGCCTTCACGTCATCCAGTACCTCAGCGGTCTTGGACGCGCCGTGGGTGTTGATGACCTTCTCCAAGATCTGCTTTAACTGCTTTTTACCAACATGGAAGTCCACTTCCAGCTTCAGGAAATTCTCCGGATTGGTTCTGTCCACAAATCCAAGGTCCTGAGGAAGGATCTCATTGAAGAGGAACCGTCCCAGCGTGGATTCCACATTCCCGGTCACTTCATTGCCGTCAGCGTCTTTCTTGGTAACGCGAACGCTGATCTTGGAATGCAGGGTAATTACCTGGTTCTCATAAGCCAAAATGGCTTCGTTAACGCTCTTGAAGAACTTTCCTTCTCCAATGGCACCGGGTCTCTCCTGAGTCAGGTAGTAAATACCAAGCACCATATCCTGCGAAGGCACTGCCACGGGGCCGCCGTCGGAAGGCTTCAAAAGGTTGTTGGGAGACAGGAGCAGGAAGCGGCACTCTGCCTGAGCCTCAACGGACAGAGGAAGATGCACAGCCATCTGGTCACCATCGAAGTCCGCGTTAAATGCGGTACATACGAGGGGATGCAGCTTGATTGCCTTACCTTCTACAAGGATGGGCTCAAATGCCTGGATACCAAGTCTATGCAATGTTGGTGCACGGTTCAGCATCACGGGATGCTCCTTGATAACCTCCTCGAGAACGTCCCAAACCTGGGTGTCCAGTCTCTCTACCAGTTTCTTTGCATTCTTAATGTTCTGGCTGATGCCCTTAGCTACCAGCTCCTTCATAACGAAGGGCTTGAACAGCTCGATGGCCATCTCCTTGGGAAGACCGCACTGATAAATCTTCAGCTCGGGTCCAACCACGATAACGGAACGTCCGGAGTAGTCTACACGCTTACCCAAAAGGTTCTGACGGAAGCGTCCGGATTTACCCTTCAGCATGTCAGACAGGGACTTCAGTGCTCTGTTTCCGGGGCCGGTTACGGGTCTGCCGCGGCGGCCGTTGTCAATCAGGGCATCTACTGCCTCCTGAAGCATTCTCTTCTCGTTGCGAACGATAATGTCGGGCGCACCGAGCTCAAGCAGTCTCTTCAGACGATTGTTTCTGTTGATGATTCTTCTGTACAAATCATTCAGGTCGGAGGTTGCGAAACGTCCGCCGTCCAGCTGTACCATGGGACGAAGATCGGGGGGAATTACGGGGATGACGTCCATCACCATCCACTCCGGTTTATTCTGGGAGCCGCGGAATGCCTCCACAACCTCCAGACGTTTAACGATGCGGGCACGCTTCTGTCCTGTGGACTCTGCAAGGCCCTCGCTGAGCTCTGCGGATTCCTTCTCCAGGTCGATGGCCTGCAAAAGCTCCTTGATTGCCTCAGCGCCCATGCCAACGCGGAACTTGTTGCCATAGGTCTCTCTTGCGGACTGATATTCCTTCTCGGAGAGGATCTGCTTGTACTCCAGATTGCTCTCGCCGGGATCCAGTACAATGTAAGAAGCGAAGTACAGCACCTTCTCCAGCACGCGGGGAGACAGATCCAGGATCAGTCCCATACGGCTGGGGATGCCCTTGAAATACCAAATGTGGGACACGGGAGCGGCAAGCTCGATGTGACCCATGCGCTCTCTGCGGACGCTGGCCTTGGTTACTTCCACGCCACAACGATCGCAGACCACGCCCTTATAGCGAATCTTTTTATACTTACCACAATGACACTCCCAGTCCTTCTGAGGTCCAAAAATTCTCTCACAGAACAGACCGTCTCTTTCAGGCTTCAAAGTCCTGTAGTTAATGGTTTCAGGCTTCGTTACCTCACCGTGGGACCACTCGCGGATCTTCTCCGGTGATGCCAGGCCGATCTTGATCGCATCAAACGTCATGGCCTGATAATTATCCTTGTTCATTTCTGGCATTTATGGCACTCCCTTTCTGCTAATCTGCTTTCTTGCCCCGGCCGCCTTAGCAACTGCATCAGCGGCCTGTGGGCTGCATGGTTTTGACGATTACTCGTCTATGTCGTCATAGGAATCTTCGGTGTAATCATCCTCGTACGTGAAATCGCCTTCCGGCTCAGCATCCACGAATTCACCGTCTTCACTGAATTCCTTGGTCTGATAACCCATGGCACCAAGCGAATTAGCATCATAATCATTATATTTGCGGTCATCATCAAGATCGAAACGGTACTCAGAATCACCATAATCAATGTTTTCCATGATCTGGACTTCCTCGCCGTCCTCGCCAAGCACTCTCACGTCAAGTCCGAGTGCCTGCAGCTCCTTCAAAAGCACCTTGAAGGACTCAGGAATTCCTGCAGGAGGAATGTTGTCACCCTTGATGATTGCTTCATATGTCTTTACACGTCCGATCACGTCATCAGACTTCACGGTCAGGATTTCCTGCAAGGTATAGGATGCGCCATATGCCTCCAGAGCCCAAACCTCCATCTCTCCGAAACGCTGTCCACCGAACTGTGCCTTACCACCCAAAGGCTGCTGGGTAACCAGGGAGTACGGGCCGGTAGAACGGGCATGGATCTTATCGTCTACCAGGTGATGGAGCTTCAAGTAATGCATGTGACCGATGGTAACGGGGCTGTCGAAATACTCACCCGTTCTACCGTCTCTCAGACGAACCTTACCGTCTCTGGAAATGGGCACGCCCTTCCAAAGCTTTCTGTGCTCTCTGTTGTCAGACAAATACTTCAGGACCTCAGGAAGAAGCTCTTCCTTATGCAGGCTCTCGAAGGTATCGCCATTCCACTCTCTGCCGTCAGCAGTCGTGGTCAAGCCATCCGCCTTCCACTGCTTTGCCTCAGCGGCATCGAAAGGAAGGTTTGCATAATCGTTAGCCAGATCCAGCGTATCCATGATGTCGTGCTCGTTCGCGCCATCAAATACGGGGGTAGCTACGTTAAATCCAAGTGCCTTTGCAGCCAGGGACAGATGAATCTCTAGCACCTGACCGATATTCATACGAGAAGGCACGCCCAGAGGATTCAGAACGATGTCCAGAGGACGTCCGTTGGGCAGATAAGGCATATCCTCCACGGGAAGCACGCGGGAAACGACACCCTTGTTACCGTGACGACCTGCCATCTTATCACCGACGGAGATCTTTCTCTTCTGTGCAATGTAAATACGAACGGTCTGGTTTACTCCAGGAGACAGCTCGTCGCTGTTCTCACGAGTAAATACCTTCGCGTCAACAACAATACCATACTCACCGTGAGGAACCTTCAGGGAAGTGTCACGCACCTCTCTTGCCTTCTCACCAAAGATGGCACGAAGGAGTCTCTCCTCGGCAGTCAGCTCGGTCTCGCCCTTCGGCGTTACCTTACCAACCAAAATGTCACCGGCTCGAACCTCTGCACCGATGCGGATAATTCCGCGATCATCCAGATCCTTCAACGCATCATCACCAACGCCAGGAACGTCGCGGGTAATCTCCTCGGGTCCGAGCTTGGTGTCACGGGCCTCTGCCTCATATTCCTCAATATGTACGGAGGTGTAAACATCCTCCTGCACAAGTCTCTCGGAAAGCAGAACTGCATCCTCGTAGTTATAACCCTCCCAGGTCATGAAACCGATCAGGGGGTTCTTTCCAAGTGCAAGCTCACCCTGGGAAGTGGAAGGACCATCTGCGATTACCTGTCCTGCTTCCACATGCTCACCCTTGAATACAATAGGCTTCTGATTATAGCAGTTCGACTGGTTGGAACGAGCGAACTTCGTCAAGTGATACTCCTCGCTTCCACCCTCGTCATAGCTGATGCGAATCATGTCAGATGCTACGTAATCCACGGTTCCGGCCTTCTTTGCAACAACGCAGACACCAGAGTCAACGGCCGTCTTTACTTCCATACCAGTACCAACAACGGGTGCCTCGGTGAGAAGCAGGGGCACTGCCTGACGCTGCATGTTGGAACCCATCAGCGCACGGTTTGCGTCGTCGTTCTCCAGGAAAGGAATCAAAGCCGTTGCAACGGAGAATACCATCTTAGGAGACACGTCCATGTAGTCAAACATTGCCTTGGGATATGCCTGGGTCTCCTCGCGATAACGACCGGAAACCATGTTACGAACGAAATGTCCGTTCTCATCCAGGGGCTCGTTTGCCTGTGCTACGTGGTAGTTGTCCTCCTCGTCGGCGGTCATGTAAACAACCTCATCCGTTACGCGGGGATTCTTAGGATCGCTCTTATCAATCTTACGATAAGGAGCCTCCACAAAACCATATTCATTAATCCTTGCATAGCTTGCAAGGGAGTTGATCAGACCGATGTTAGGACCTTCAGGGGTCTCAATGGGGCACATTCTTCCATAGTGGGAATAATGTACGTCACGAACCTCGAATCCGGCACGGTCTCTGGACAGACCACCAGGTCCCAATGCGGAAAGACGTCTCTTATGCGTCAGCTCACCCAGAGGGTTATTCTGATCCATGAACTGGGACAGCTGGGAGCTTCCGAAGAACTCCTTTACGGCTGCCGTCACGGGCTTAATGTTGATCAAATTCTGAAGGGAAATCTCCTCCGTGTCATGCGTGGTCATACGCTCGCGAACCACTCTTTCCATTCTGGAAAGACCGATGCGGTACTGATTCTGCAAAAGCTCACCAACGGCACGGATACGTCTGTTGCCAAGGTGGTCGATGTCATCGTCCTTGCCAAGGCCATACTCCAGATGCATGTTATAGTTGATGGATGCGAAAATGTCTTCTACGGTAATGTGCTTGGGAACCAGCTCATGCACGTTCTTCTGCAGTGCATCGCCCAGCTTCTCAGGATCATCGCCAAACTCATCCAAAATCTTTTTGAGCACAGGATAGTAAACCAGCTCGTGAATGCCGAAATCTCTGGGATCGCACTCTACGAAGTTGGTAAGATTAACCATCATGTTGGAAAGAACCTTAACGTTTCTCTCCTCCGTCTGAATCATAACATAAGGAACTGCTGCGTTCTGGATCTCATCAGCCAGCTCTGCAGTTACCTTCGTGCCAGCGGTTGCAATCACGTCGCCGTTGATTACGTCAACAACGTCCTCAGCAAGGATCTGATGACGAATACGGTTGCGCAGCGCCAGCTTCTTATTGAACTTATATCTGCCGACCTTTGCAAGATCATAACGGCGAGGATCAAAGAACATTGCCTTGATCAGGCTATCCGCACTTTCAACGCTCAAAGGCTCACCAGGACGGATCTTTTTGTACAGCTCAAGCAGACCCTCCTCGTAATTCGTAGCAGGATCCTTCTCAAAGCTTGCCTGAATCTTCGGCTCATCGCCAAAGAGATTGATGATCTCCTCGTTGGTTCCAACGCCAAGAGCACGAATCAGGACGGTGATGGGCACCTTTCTGGTTCTGTCCACGCGAACGTAAAATACGTCGTTGGAATCCGTCTCATACTCCAGCCATGCGCCGCGGTTAGGGATCACGGTGCAGGAAAAGAGCTTCTTTCCGAGCTTGTCATGCGCGATTCCATAATAAATACCGGGGGAACGTACCAACTGGCTTACAATGACACGCTCTGCGCCATTGATAATAAAGGTACCGGTTGCGGTCATCAGGGGCAGGTCGCCCATGAAGATCTCATGTTCCACGATTTCAGGCTCTTCCTTGTTGATAAAGAGACGAACCTTCACCTTCAGGGGAGCTGCATAGTTAGCATCTCTCTCCTTACACTCCTCAATAGAATACTTGACGTCATCCTCACACAGCTTAAAGTCTACGAACTCAAGACTCATGGATCCACCGTAATCTACGATGGGAGAGATGTCGTCGAAGGCTTCCCTTAAGCCCTCGTTCAAAAACCACTGATAAGAATCCTTCTGGACCTCAATCAGATTGGGCATCTCCAGCGTTTCTTCCCGTCTCGAGTAACTCATACGCGTAACCTTGGAGCCGGCAATTGGGCGTATTCTGTTCTTTTCCATTGACACTTCACCCCGTTCTTTCCGATTTCATGTCTAATTATTTGGGCATTTTGGCGCGCAAAAAGCCCAATACACGACAATAGTGCGTCTATCATAATATCACAAATGGGAATTAAGGTCAAGAACTTTTTTGAGATTTTTTTAGAATTAATTTAATACGATAGATCAGACTTGTTTGAAACCAAATGCTGCCTTATGCGTCGCTTGGTTTCATGCCTCGCTAAACGAAAGCGGCCCTGCCATAAAGCAGGGCCAGCTTGAATTTTTTATTTGGATTACTTAAGGGTAACCTTAGCGCCAACTTCCTCGAGCTTCTTCTTGATCTCTTCAGCCTCTTCCTTGGTTGCGCCTTCCTTAATCATCTTAGGAGCGCCATCAACCAGATCCTTAGCTTCCTTCAGACCAAGGCCGGTGATCTCACGAACAACCTTAATAACCTTAACCTTCTCAGCGCCAACCTCAGTAAGCTCTGCGTCGAACTCGGTCTTCTCCTCAACCTCTGCTGCAGGACCAGCTGCTGCTACTACAACGCCTGCTGCTGCGGATACGCCAAACTCCTCTTCGCAAGCCTTTACAAGATCATTCAGTTCCAGAACGGTCATCTCTTTGATCGCTTCGATCATTTCCTGAGCTGTTAACTTAGCCATTTTCATTTCCTCCATTTTTCTTTACTAAATCAGTGTTACGCCGAACGCATCGGCCAGTTTGTTTTTTGTGACAATGTTTGCAGAATTATTCTGCTGCTCCGTCTTTTTCTGCGATCTGCTTCAAGACGCGAGCAAAATTGGTGATAGGGCTCTGCATGCTGCCGAGCAATCTGGAAATAAGCACTTCCCTGGAAGGAATGCTTGCGATTGCCTGCATGCCCTTTGCATCGTAGAAGCTTCCTTCCACAACGCCTGCCTTGATCTCCAGCTTGTCAGCCTTCTTAGCGAACTCAGCAAGTACTCTCGCGGGCGCGGTTGCGTCGGTGGTGGAGATTGCTGCTGCGCTAGGGCCTTCACAATAGGGAGTCAGGGATTCAAAGTCAGTTCCCTTGAATGCACGAACCATCATGGTGTTCTTGTAAACCTTGTAAACAATGCCTGCTTCACGCAGCTGCTTACGAAGCTCGGTATCCTGCTCAACGGTAAGTCCGCGATAGTCTACCAGAACAACAGACTGGGCATCCTTAATGTTTGCGGAAATCTCTTCCACAACGGGCTGCTTTAATTCAATCTTTGCCATTTTGTTACCTCCTTTTAGATTTTGTTGCCGAAAGGAGTATCAAAAAAGCCTCCCTGCAAAGACAGGAAGGCATGAAATCAAAATGATGACTCACTCTCCTCGGCAGGCGTTTTTTCCTTACGCCTCTTCGCGCCCTCGCGCTTTCGGCACCTGCTGTCTTCGGCATGGTCTTAAAGACCTTTAGTAGAATATCATGTTGTGCCCTTGACGTCAAGGGGAAAATTAAAAGTTTCCTCTTTCCTCTTTCACTCATAAAATCCAGCTGCCTTCGGCATCTATCGCTGCTTCGCAGCTTCTGATTTTATTTCGTGCACGCTCGGGCGAAACCAAATGCCTGCTTCGCAGTCGCTTGGTTTCGTTCCTCGCTACAAATGTTTAGAGCCCTCCGAATCGGAAGGCTCTCGTTTTTCCTAGGGAAAATTCCATTAGAACTTTGCTACGCTCACCTTTACGCCAGGACCCATGGTGCTGGTCAGGGTGATGCTCTTTAAGTACTGGCCCTTCAGTGCGCTGGGCTTAGCCTTTACAATGGCATCCATCAGCGTGTTGAAGTTCTCCTGCAAAGCCTCCTCGGTGAAGGATGCCTTACCAACGGGAACATGCACGATGTTGGTCTTGTCCAGTCTGTACTCAATTTTACCAGCCTTGATGTCTGCGATCGCCTTTGCAACGTCCATGGTTACGGTACCAGCCTTAGGGTTGGGCATGAGACCCTTAGGTCCCAGAACCTTACCAAGACGACCAACCACGCCCATCATGTCAGGGGTAGCAACTACAACGTCGAAGTCAAGCCATCCATCATTCTGGATCTTGGGGATCAGCTCATCGCCGCCCACGTAATCAGCACCTGCAGCCTCTGCCTCGCCAACTTTGTCTCCCTTCGCGAAAACCAGCACCTTAACGGTCTTACCAGTTCCGTTCGGAAGTACAACAGCTCCACGAATCTGCTGCTCAGCGTGACGTCCGTCACAGCCGGTTCTGATGTGTACTTCAATTGTCTCATCAAATTTTGCAACTGCGGTCTTCTTTACCAGTGCAATCGCCTCATTGGGCTCGTAGAAGGTTGCGCGGTTAACTAACTTAGCAGCCTCCACATATTTCTTACCATGCTTCATTATTCTTCCTCCATATAGGTTCTAACGACAATCGCAATTGTCTCCCAAAATTATCAGTTACTCTTCTACAACGATACCCATGCTGCGTGCAGTACCTGCGATCATGCTCATTGCAGCCTCGATGCTAGCGGCATTCAGATCAGGCATCTTCAGTTCAGCGATCTCTCTAACCTTTGCCTTGGAGATCGTTGCAACCTTGGTCTTGTTGGGAACGCCGGAACCGGACTTAATGTTGCAAGCCTTCTTCAGAAGAACTGCTGCAGGGGGAGTCTTCGTAATAAAGCTGAAGCTTCTGTCTGCGTAAACAGTGATAACAACAGGGATGATTACGTCACCCTTATCTGCTGTTCTTGCGTTGAACTGCTTAGTGAATTCAACGATGTTGACACCATGCTGACCCAGTGCAGGACCAACCGGGGGAGCTGGCGTTGCCTTGCCGGCAGGAATCTGTAACTTAATGTATCCTGTAACTTTTTTTGCCATGTTGGCACCTCCTAATAATGTGGTAAATCGGCGCAGTGTGCGGGGAATCCGCTCCTGCTCCCACTCTATATTTTACAGGGCATGCCCTGAAAAATATCATAACTACAAATCAAACTTCTTAATCAAGCTCATTAATCAAGCTTCTTAACGTCTGCAAAGCTGATCTCAACAGGCGTCTCTCTGCCGAAGAGCTCTACGTTGATGGTTGCGGTCTGCTTGCCCATGTCAATCTTATGAACAACACCAACCGTATCCTTCCAAACGCCAGCAATAATCGCAATGGTATCTCCCTCTGCGAAGTCGATGGAAATGCCTGCGCTCTTTCCGCCTTCCGTCTGGATGCCAAGAGAACGAATCTCAAGATCCGTCAGGGGAACTGGCTTACTTCCCGGGCCTACAAAACCAGTCACGCCACGAGTATTACGAACCACATACCAAGTGTCGTCATTCATGTCCATATTGAGGAGCACGTATCCAGGGAACATCTTCTTCTGAACAACGCTCTGCTTACCGTTCTTAACCTCCACTACGTCCTGAAGGGGAACGCGAACTTCCAAAATCTGTTCCGCAAGATGAGGATTATTCTCGATCGTCTTCTCAATATTGGCTTTGACTTTATTCTCATACCCAGAATAGGTATGAACTACATACCACTTTGCCTCTGCCATACAATCAACCTCTCTTATATAGTGACTTTACGACGTCATTGGATAGACATCAAGAAATCAACGCCATACTTAACTAAATAATCAAGCACGGCAATAATGAGTCCCAAAACAATCGAGATGATGGTAACTACGACCGACTGCTTTATGGCGGACTTTCTGTCAGGCCAAGTAATCTTCTTAAATTCAGACTTTAAGCCCTTCCAAAAACTAGGCTTCGCCTGCTTTTCTGAAGCATCTCCCATAATTACCTCCTAACAAAGCACTATTATTTAGTTTCCTTGTGAACGGTATGAGTCTTGCAGAATCTGCAATACTTCTTGGTCTCCATTCTGTCAGGATGAGTCTTCTTATCCTTGGTAGTATTGTAGTTACGCTGCTTGCATTCGGTACAAGCCAAAGTGATTTTTGTACGCATTTTTCTACCTCCACGTATCTTTCATCATATACATTTTTAGTCAAAAAAAAAGAGCTAAAATTCTTCTCGCTTGACTACTATATCACGTACCATGACAATTCGTCAATCATTTTTTTAGCTCTTTCTCAAAATCTTTTTATTGGTTCAACTGTCCACCCGCAAGTTCCAAGGCAGAGGCAATGACCTTATCCATATCATAATAGCGGTACTGGCCAAGTCTTCCGCCAAATAAAACATTCTTTTCTTGCTCCGCAAGCTTCTGATATTCGGCAAAGAGTGCGTTGTTCCGCTCGTCATTAATTGGATAATAAGGTTCATCCCCTCGCTTCCACTCTGCAGGATATTCCCTCGTAATCACGGTACCCTTTCCCGTGCCGAACTCGAAATGCTTATGCTCAATGATTCTGGTAAAGGGTACTTCCCTCTCCGTATAATTCACCACGGCATTGCCTTGGAAATTGTCACATTCGGGAAGGACTTCCTCCTCAAAGCGAAGAGATCGATACTGCAGCTCTCCCAACGCATAGCCAAAATACTCATCAATCATGCCCGTGTAGAGAACCTTCTCAAACATATCACCGCGATCCGAGCTTTCCATCTCCCCGCTACAATTGACGCTCCCTCTTCCAGGAACCTTCGCTCCCGTAGAGGCAACAAATTCCCGATAGTCCACGCCCAGTCTTACGGGCGTTCCCTCCAAAAGCTTTTCCACGATTGCCGTGTATCCGCCAATGGGAATTCCCTGATATCTGTCCGTAAAATAATTATTATCATAGGTAAAGCGCACGGGAAGTCTTCTTATGATAAAGGCAGGCAGCTCCTTACAATCTCTGCCCCACTGCTTCTCCGTATACCCCTTCACCAGCTTTTCATATACGTCACGACCCACTAAGGAGAGCGCCTGCTCCTCGAGATTGCTCGGTTCCTTGACGGCACATTCCGCCCGCTGCCGTTCGATGATCTCCAGCGCCTGCGCAGGTGTCCGAATCCCCCACATTTTACTGAAGGTATTCATATTAAAGGGAAGATTGTACAGCTCCTCCCCATAGACGGCAAGGGGAGAATTCACATAATGATTAAACTCCGCGAACTGATTGACATACTCCCAGATTTTTTTGTCTGAGGTATGGAAAATATGTGCACCATATTTATGTACCTGAATGCCTTGCCAGTCTTGCGTATAAATATTTCCACCCAAATGCTTTCTTTTATCTATACAAAGACACTTTTTTCCTGCCAGCTTCATCTCGTGGGCAAATACGGCCCCAAACAGTCCTGCTCCAACAATCAGATAATCGTATTTCATGCCCCTGCCTCACTTTTCTGCCATCTTAGGCTTCTTCTTGACTGCCCGATATTTCTCAATCTGCGAAAAGTCATCCATCAATGACAGTATTTTCTCTTTGCCCTCTTCATTGAGCTTTAGGTAATTCTGCATGACCCGATTCTCCAGCATGACGGCTCCCAAGGTGGTATCCTGCTCCAAATAAGAAAAGTCTACGGGATTTAAATTCAATTCCTCACACATTTTCATTACCGTGCCATAGGCCATTCCCTCCACGCCGCGCTCCAACGCCGTCGCCAGCGTACTGTAAGGGATCCCCATTTCCAAAGCAAATGCCCGCACACTCTTATATTGTCGTAAAATTTCCTTCCGTAGGATTTCTGCTTTTGTCATGATGCCATACTCCGTTTTCTAAAATCCTTTGAATGCTGCTGCCAACTATATTTCTTGTCGACGAAATATAGATAGTGTATCACGAAAGCTTTTTCGGTGCAATGGTTTTCTACGAAATTGCATACATTTTTTATCCGTTTATCGTCACAAGAACTCCCCAAATTCCGAAGAAGACAGGCATCATATAGGGAATCAGTGCAACAGGCTCTTTTAAGTCTCCTCGCTTATTGACGTTTTTTTTACATAATTGCACTAGCCCTAGAGCAAGGATGGTAAAAAGCATGTGAAGCAAATAGCTTTTCACGCCCCCTCCATAGGCAGCCAGAATCATGCTGCAAACTTGAAACGCGTGACAGTCCGCGCGCCCATAAAGCTTCGAAAAAAGAAAGAATTGTACCAGTGCAAAGAACACCAAATCTCCTGCGGCCTGCAAAAAAGCTTCCCAATGCAATAATAAAAGCCCCATGCACGCAGCTCTCGAAATCCACCAAAGATACCTATGCACCCTCTGCCACCGAGCATCCTCCAACATTGCTTTTACGAAGCACCAGAACACTACCCCGATTAACACGAATTCCATAATATTCCTCATCTTAGTCGCGTCCGAAGCTCATCCAGAACACTTCCCAAAATGTTGATCGTACAAAGCTGCGGTTTCGCCTCCAACATACTCAGTCCCTTATATGCCCTTACGCGGACTTCATACGCGCCGTCTTCCACTAAATCTAACGGAATCATGAAAACCAATTCCTCTCTTGCCTCATAGATTGGCACTTCATAGAGGAAGATTCGATTGATGTCTTCATTCCCCTCCATCAGCGCTTCTGGAAATTCCACCTGAATTCGGTCGACATATCCTCGGGCCAGAATGCGGAGCATTCCGCTTTCCCCGCGCTTGAACAAAGGATTGTGCGGAGGTAATAGACGTGTGATGGATGCCTTTAATTCAAATTCCATCTTCCCGTAAACAATCTCCGTCACGTTGGAAACATTGTCGTATGCCGTAAGCTCTATCGTGACGTCACCATCAAACAAATTCGTCGTTGCATCCAGCTCAATGACTATAGTTCCTGATTCATCCCCAAAATAGGTACGATTATCTCCGTTGTCCTGATTACATACCCTAATCACAAACTCCTTTAGTCCAGACAGTTCATCCTCCGCATGAAAAATTAACGTCTGATCTGTAAAATTGTTTGCATTGATCGCCATATCCGTCGAAAGCTCCTGATTTACCGTGATCACGGGTGCACTGCCATCTGCCATCAAGAAGGCTGCATGCGTAATGTCATCCTCCCACTCGGAGCTTCGGTACTCGCTTTCCTCCCCTGCTGCCGCCCCAGGTGTAATCACAATACACCTGCCGCTTGTCTCAGCGGGTGCAAAGAATCCTTGCCAGAATGTGTTCCAAGTTCCATTCATACCCCTGTAGGCTCCCGTCAATCCCGCATCCGTCAGAATGACCTCTTCTCCCAATCCCTGCCTTACAAATTGCGCCACGGGAAGTGTTACTGCTTCCGTCATACTTTCTAAAGAACTACTTTTCGGCAAATAGGTTCTAAAACAATATTCCTCCCCTGCCTCATCGTAGGACAGATAAAAGCTCTGCTCCGTAATTTGATATTGTTCTGACGCCGTTCCCATAAGAAAGGATTCAAAAGAGAGCTTAAATGGTGTAATACCGTCTGCGCGGACATAGGTCGTTCCTTCTGGAGACACATAAACATTTTCCTGCGTTTCATCAAAGGCTTCAACCATAATCGGTCTTGTAATGACAGGCCATAAAAGGGCTTCAGACTCCGCCTTAGAGAGCTTAAGGTTGATAGTATCCCCTACATTTCCCGCTCCATCTACTGGCGCTAGATGTATGTATTCCTCGTTCTCGGTCAATCGACATCGAAGCTTCTGTTCCTTATGAGGTGATCCTGCATTCTCTGCATTCGTGGCTGTCACCGTAAACACGGGATTTCGATCCACCACATAGTAATAGCCATCAATTCCCGTGATCAGTATATTTTTCGTGACATTGGAAACACAAAGCCTCTCTTCCGTTTCAGCATGATAGGATTCGCAGCGAAACCAATACGGTGTTCCGTTATCCGTGGGCTTCTCCCAATAAAGATCCACCAATTCTCCCGTAATGACGTCCCACCAGACCATTCCTTCATCAATGGCATCTGGCGCTGCAAGATCAGGTGCAGCTACCCCATCCAGCTTTTGTTCGTACGACATTCCGATGCTGACGGAGCGAATCACCGCCATGCCATTTCCCAAGCGAACACCAGCCGTTTGCTCCCCAGCAATGGCTACCTCGCTGATAAAGCTACTGCCCCCAAAGGAAGCCGCATTACAAAGCACCTGTCCCTCCTCATATCCGTACTTGCATCCATGCAACAAATCTATGGGACAAATCAGATGCATAGCCTTTTTGTGATAGGTATGAGACAGGTATGCGTCATTGTCATCATACCCAGGAAATTGGACGAACAGATATCCGCATTCCGCGCAGGCATGCCTTGTGGACTGCGTAAAGTACTCTCCATAACCGCTATTTGTACATTCACCGCCCCAGTCGGGAGCCCCGCAGGAATCATGACGGACATGATAGTGAAAGACCACCTTGCCTGTGACCTTCTTACAAACTGGACAATATTCCGAAGCTGCCGTTCCTGCATAGGTCCATCCTACCCCATAGATGCCATTTCGTATTATATGACAAATACATTCTTCCTTCTTTTCTTCATAGCACTCAGGGCCATGAACATGGTCAAGCTTACAGGCATCTGAGTGATAATGTCGTTCCACCACCCCTGCCATTCCACCGACATATCCGCCACCGCCGCCTGCATTTCCTCCTTCACCTTCAGGGAGGCCATCCACTCGAATTCCCAACTCAGACCCGCCAATTCCTCCATCTGCATATTCCGTGGCACCGCCGCCACCTCCAGCAACGATTAAGATTCCCTCGTTTGCAGACCTGATGGTAGTGGCTCCGCCGCCCTTTCCATAAGCGTCAGCACTGCCCCCTCCTCCATAGCCGCCGCTCCCGCCGACCTGAATGGTAAGCATGTCTCCCTTTCTTAAATAGAACCTTGCCGACACCTTTCCTCCACTACCACCCCTTTTTCCTGAAGCTATGTCCTGTCCTCCTTGGGCACCATATGCTTCTAGCTCATAAAACCCAGTGGAAGGGATGGTATAACTCTTAATGGAGCCTGAATATGCAAATTCTTTTATGGCAGAATCGATGCCCCCTTCTCCCAAGTCTTCCAATTGAGTGTATGTTATTCCATCGGTTGATTGATAGAGCTTGTAAGCTTTGGGTACTGCGTCTGGTTGCTCCCACGAAAGATCTACGGCTCCCTTCCGATCATTTGCCCCATAGTTTTCCTTTGACCACAGCGTTAGCTTTGACCAGCTTGCGTATAGGGTAACATCCGCCTTTGTCAGATAGGGATCTCCTCCAAATCCAACGGGCTTTCGCTCACACTCTGGGTCCTCAAACCATCCGCCAAAAAGGAATCCCATTTTCGTGGGCGTCGGCAGCATGATTTCCGTGTTCTCATAGGTCGCCATTAAAAGGTCCACGTTTCCATTGCGCGCCGTAAAATAATAGACGTCGCCCCGCATCTTTCCCGAGAAGGGAGCCTCCTGCTTCCATCCCGTAAATTTCCTGGGTACCTCCACAGGCTGGAGGCTGGTTCCTCCATTTCCCTCAAAGGAAACCTTATGAAGGGATTTTGCGATAATCTTTTCAGAATTTACTTGGTAGTTCGTTCCATAGCCCTGACAGATCTCCGTCACGCCTTCCTTCCCGTCATAGGTTCCGTCCACGGGATCGATCCTTAGCGTGGAAGCTGTTTCCACCCATTGCGCATATAGAATAATATAACCTCTGGGATCGGGTTCCCGATTTTCATCCAGATAGTTAAACTCCGTGAGATTATAAATCTCCTGTCCGTCTGAAAAGGCAATGCCGCTTCCATCGGGCTCCGTGTTCCATCCGACAAAGTCATAGGATTTCCTTGAGTAAGAGCATTTGGTCAAATGTGTAACTGGATTCACTTCCATTCCTTCAAACTCTGTCGCATTATTATACATGTGAAGAGAATTTAACATGCGCCCATTGACGTCTGCATAATCCCCTGAAGGCAGAGGCGCCGCTCCATTTCCATCATATTTCACGACATATCGATTCGCGGAAACCTGCTTACAGACATGTGGCTTGGAATACCCCTCCATCTCCAAATGATGACATGCAGGATTTTGACAAATATAGTAATACCCATAATCCATATTGATATATCGAATGGTTTCCACACGATCCTTCGGTGCATAAACAAATGCATCCAAAAGCAGTTGCCCACAATCCGCGCAATAACTAAGCCATCCCGAATAATAAGCCCCCTTACATATATCATCTCCGATAGCCAGTCCCTTCCATTCATGCTTTTGGTTCGCACTATGAATACACTTTCCATCTTCCCAGCTGACAACCCATTTGCCAACAGGAATCTCTCCTGTTCGATTAATATCATAATAGTGCTCTCCCACGGCTAAGGCACGCAGGGAGGATGTAATTCCTGTCGTTATCGTTGTTTCCTTCGGATACCAGTAGCTCGGATGAGCTCCCGTCCTGCGATACTCCTCGTAGGAATGCCAAACATACGCATTTTCCCCACGATTTTCGTCTATGGGAGCAGGCTGACTGATCGTAAAATAGCGCTCGATCGTTCCATCTCCCTGCACATAACAATAGGGAATCACATAGGGACTGTCAAACATGCTTCCATCCGCACGAGAGGAAATCCCTGGGAGCAACACCAGCAATAATGTTGCCACGGTTAATAGCCACAGCCTTTTTCTTTTTTTCCTCTTCTCCATGCCTCTTTCTCCTCCCTGTCTCTTCCCCATGTGTTGTATATACCAGGTTTACTCTGACCTTGTCCGCTCAAGCTCCTTGCCACAGATGCCACATTTCGTAACGGTAATGGTAATCCACTCTAGGAGATTTTCATCAAACTCCTGATAGCTGCCCGTGGAATACTGGTGACCATTCTCCATCTGGCTATAATCCTTCTCATAAGTGAAATAATCGCAGTTAGCACAATCATATCGATATTCATATGGCTCCAAGCAATTTCCTTCACGCACCATGGTTTTCGTCAAAGCATGCTCTGCCAAACCGCCACTCAAATGCCTTTCCGCGCCACAACGAACACAGACCTGACATAGGTCGGCAGGGATGGTACAGGTTGCCTCTCTCCATACGCATAGCTCTCCATAAACATGTCCATCAGCGCAGGGATCCGCCGCCGTGGAATTTGCAACACTGCCTTCCACCTCCGTACTATCCTTTGTTTCTACGCTGCTTGCATCTACATTGCTTGTTTCTACACTGCTTGCCTCCGTCGTTTCTCCTTCAGGTTTTCCTTGCTCTCCGCTACTGTTTTTCGTCTCTTCCATCTTTTCTATTTTCTTACTTCCACTCGTTCCATTACTACTCTCTGATTCTATCCTTCCATCCGCTCCGTCACTGCTTTCAACTTCCGTACCGTCTTCCGTTGCATCTATTTTTTCTTCTTCCGTTCCATCACTGCTCGCTATTTCCGTACTGTCATCCGTCCCATCAACACTTTCCTCTTCCGTACTGTCTTCCATCTCGTCAGCACCTCCCGTCTTAGCGTTGCGTTCCTCCTCAATGCTTTCCGTCTCCCGTGAAAGGTATACCTCCCTGCCATATCGCATGACATCCTCAGGATTGATGGGCGGAAGGGACTTCGATGCCTCTGTCGTTTCAATTCCGTCCGCAGATTCCAAGGCATTTTCCTGCCTGCCCAGCGAACATCCTGAAATCCATATCGTAGCCAGTAAAAGTCCTATCATGAACCCCAAGTCAAGAAATACCTTCCCCTGCTTCATTCCTTCCCTCCCGTCTCCCAGATCTTCACAACCCTAAGACTTCCCCGATCTAATCTGGAATAAAACGCTTCGACCTCATCCTTATCCAAAAAGACATTGATTCTTTGTGCGGCAGTCTCCTGATCCTCATTGCCTATGACATGTCCGTTCGCATCGAAGACCTGCTGTACATAGACATTCTCCCAAATCAAGGTGGTCCCTTCCTCCTCCGATGCGTACACGTGAATCCTGTCACCTGCCCGCAAAACGCCTCCAACCACTTGACTGAGATCCTCTGCCTTAAAGCCTGCCACAACGGGTTCCTGCATGCCCTTTGTAATCTCCTCTATGGGTTGAAACATTCCCTTGGTCAAAAGAACGCCCTTCTCAATTGTTGCCACAGCCACGAAACCATTCGCCTCTTCCTCAGATTCCAAGGCAGTCTCTGGTACAAGCTGCGCGTCTACCAGCACCGAAGTAAAATATTCCTTTGCATTCGCTTCCGTCAGTAGCTCCCCCGCTGGAATCTCCTTGATGGCTACCCACGCCTGTGCCCTCTCATATTCTGACAGGACATTTTTCTCCGCCTGTAAAAGCGCCATGTAAACTGCCGCAGCCGCAAGAAATGCCGCGAAGATGGCTCCCGTCCAAAGCTTAATTGCCCGCCCGGCCACCGTTTCTCTCTTTCCACGCTCCATTCACCCTTACTCCTTCTTGTCAATTCTCTCCCACAATATCTACCAGCTTCCCTTTTCTCGCCTGCATTGTCAGACCCCAAAGACCCTGAAAGGGGTAACTGATTTCCCCGTAGGTTCCCGTTCTTTCCACTACCTGCCCATTGGGTGCCAAAACCTGCCCAAGTCTTCCCGTATGCCATTCCTGTCCACCTCCATCCAATCGGCAGTACTCCACCTGATCCCCCGTCACGTTATAAATGGTATAATTCTCCAATTTCACCTGTCCTGAAATCAGATGCTTGTTCTCACATTCCCAGTTTTCATCCAGCCCCAAATTGGCTTTTAGACAAGCGCAGTATTGCTCGTATGACTCATTGGCATCACGGATTCTAAGCACGTGGCTGCTTCCATATTCTCTGACGTCGATTAAGGCTGCCGCCAATCCCGATGCAGCCAGGGCATCCTCCAGATAGCCTGAGGAGGAGCGAATCATCTCCATCTGAAGATAGCCTGAGAGCACCACGGCAAAAAAGAGCGTGAAAAACAATCCTGCAAAAATCGTGATCTGTCCTTTGTCCACGCCTCTCATGACATCTTCCTCAATGCTTCGCCGTCGATACTCTTTTTTCCTCAAAGGCATGCTCCCCTCCTATCTTTCCAGCGATGCATAGCGTAATTTCAGCCCCATAGGTCACAGGGTTTCTCGTCGTTCCCTCCAAGCTAATCTCCGTAATGCCATAGTCCTCCAGCTCCTGTCTTAACGCTGCCTCATCCTCTGCTTTCAAGTATCCAACCGTCTCCATTCGAAGAACATAATTTCGGGCCAATTGACTAACCATCGTTTTTTGATTGACCAGCTGGACAAGGCTTAGAAAAGTTGTCATAACAATCGTCATGGCCAGTATGCAGAGCAGAACGGACAGGAGGTCCCCAATGTTTCCCTCCTGCCATTCTTCCCTTGTCCGCGCCACCCAACTTCCTTGTCGAAGATTCATGGCGCTCACCTCCTATGACGTCGGACCAGTCAGAATTCCCGTAGCCTTTGTCTGCATGGAAGACACAATCGTCTGAATAAAGGTGGTTAAGCTATCCTTCATCACAACACAAAGCAGAAGCGCAATGATGCAAAGACCTACCGTTACCAAAATACCGTCAATTCCCGGATCCATCACCTCGGCGCTCGCCTGCAGCTTTTTCTTCCACCGCTCTGCCTCCATGGCTAACGCAAGGCCAACCTTACATCCAGAAACCCAAGTTTTTACTCCGTTCAAAGCAACATAAATCTGATTCATAACATCACCCTCCATTTTCTTTTTTAGAAGCCTGTCGCCGCCGCAAACATTTGCGTGACGCAGGCATACAGCACAACGCCCATGACCGCAACCAAAATCCCCAGTTGATAAAAGGTTACGCTGCGATCCAGCGCTTCCTTCTTTTGACTTAATACGGACGCCTCCATGTCTTTAATCTGCTCCGAAAGATCACTGAGCAAATCCACGGATTGTCCTGACTCCATCGCCTGCAGAATAATCATGCAGAGGGAGTCCACGTATCGATTGTCAAATTTCTTTTGAAACCTCTCTAAGGCATCTCCCAAGTCGGACCGCATCACAAGATCACCCGCCAGCTCCAAAAGCGCCTGCTTCAGTCGTCTTTCCTTGACAGACCCATAGAGCTCTGCCATGGCATCCGTCACGAACACGCCCGCCCTTGTCTGAATCTCCAAGGAATGATACATGTGCTTAAGGTCAGGCAACATCCTTAGATTGTCCTTTCCATTCATGTAGAGCACCAATCCGCTCGGTAGGAAAAACAGCGCAGCACCAGCCAAGATTCCATAGGACGGCGCCAATAAGAAAAACACCAGAAAGCCTGCGATCGCAAGCAATATCCGAAGAAGTAAAAAACCCATGGGGCCTAATTTCTGGCTAAAATGATATCTGGCTCCATTCCGAAGAAGCCACTCCTCCGTTCTTCCATACCATGCAAGACGTTTTCCCTTTTCCGCCATGCGGAATAAAAGCTTTCCACGCCCTGCCCCGACACTTCGTTCCCGCCGAAGTCCCGTCAGTCCCAGAGTTAGTACGCCCAAGAAGAGAAATGCACAAGTAAATAGGACACTCACTCTTAAGTAACTCATCTTCTTCCTCCATTGCTTAGCTTTCTAAACGATACACCTGCATTCCAAACAAAAGCACGATTCCCAAAACAACTCCCAGCGCGATACGCCCAGGAAGGGAGGTAAATAAAATGTCCCAGACGGATGCCTCTAAAAGGCCATTTACCGTCACCAGTGAAAAAACGGACAGACCCAATAACAGCGCCATGTTAATTCCTGCCTCGCGCAAAAGGCTCTTTCTCTCCCGCCCGCTCCTTAGGAATTCCCGAACACTCCTTCTGCTAAACTGTACCAGCACGGAAAAATCCGCACTGTATCTGCTGCTCACCTCAATGTTTCGCACCAGCTCCTTAAACTGCGGATGCTCCACCTTATCAGCCAAGGATAACAGTGCCATCCCGACGTCGCCCGTCGTCTGCGCCTCGACGCAGCATTGCTCCAGGGCACTCTGCAATGGCTCGTCCATGAATTTGCTGATCTGCCCAAAGACAGAAATCACGTCCCCTGCCGTCACACTATAATTCCCTAGGAAATCCAGCAGCTTCATCAAATTCTCATTGACTGCGTGCATTTCCATTGCCTTGCCAAGCGTGATGACAAACCATTCTGCCGCCAAAAGACCCCCCATCGCTAACACTCCTGTCAGCAAGCCTCCCAGCATCAGGCCTCCCAAAAACAGCCCACATCCAAGCAGCACCGTCAAAAGCACAAAGCGCTCTGCCTCCAGAAAAGGAAATCTCCTCCTTAGTCCGCTATAGCATAGCTGTTTTTCCAGATAGAACCAAAAGCCTTCTTCTCCCTCTAGTTTTGTCAGCTTGCTTCTGCTGGCAAGCAGGCGCTTCCTCGTCGCTTCGTCCATACTGCGCTTCGTTTTTTGCAGGAGCCTTTGGATTGCCCTCAGCTTTCCCATGCGATAAAAAGCGAGGAAAAATCCAAGCCACAAAAGCACTGCAATCGCACCCCATACCTTCTCCATGTATCTCCTTCCCCGCGTTTTCTACGCCTTTTTCCTTCCTACAAAATCGCGCTTCGCAATTCCTGCGTCGTCTAATTTATTACAGATACCCCATATTCCATCGACCTACTTTACTTAAAGCAGGCTCACATACTTTAAATCTCTTGTTGTCCGATCCCAGCCAGTGCAGGCAAACACCTGCTTTACCTTGTAGTGCTCCATGAATACGACCGTCTGGAAGCAATCCATCATTTTCATGAGTTCGTCCCTGTTGTACTTACTATCATAGAGACAGTAGTCCACCAGCTTTTCCAAGGCCTTGTCCGCAGACGGCGCATGAATGGTTGCCGCGCAGAGCTGCCCCGTATAGGCGGCATTTAGAAGATACAGCGCTTCCTCTCCCTTCACCTCGCCGATGATAAAGAAATCCACGTCCATGGTCAGTCCTGCAATACTAATGTCCTTTAGGTCATAGTTCACCTGACTCTCTCCTGCTCCTGGCAAGGAATGTAAAAACATCATGTCTGGGTGATACATGGTGGTCAGCTCATCCGCCTGCTGCGTCACCAGCACCGCCATATTATCAGGAAGCGTCTCCTTCAAGGCATTTAACAGAGTTGTCTTCCCGCTTGAATTCCCCCCACAGATCAGGGTGGATCCACTGCGGAACCGAAGCGCCAGCATTTCTGCCGTCTTAAGGTCCAGCATCTCCCTCTCCATCAGCTTTTTTAGCATGGGAAAATCCTTCGGAACCTTACGAATACAGAGATAGGGCTGATCATAGGTATTGACAAGCGGCATGGATACCGTAAAGCGCAGGATAAAATCGGGGTGACTGTCATTGTCCGTAAACCTTTGGATGGCATTGACATTGGACACGTTGACCTGATTCTTGGTCGCCACGTAATCAATAAATTGGCGATATTCCTTCTCAGAGCTAAACGAAAGTCTTGCATCCATGCGCACGCCGAGCTTTTTTACGCGGATATTGTCATGTGCCACCACGCGAATGTCTGATATGTCTGGATCATCAATCAGTGGCGAAAGAATCGAGTATCCAAACACATATTGTTCAAAGCTCTGAAGAAGCTTCTCCTGTTGCTTTACAGGCGAAGGATAATAATGCGCCACGTGACCGCGAACCTCCTCCAAAAACTCCTCCCTGCTCATGCTACCCTTTTTTACCTGCATTAAAATGGCTTGCTTTTGCGTCAAATAATCCTGTACCAGCTCCGTCAGCTGTCCCTTCGCTTCTGCCTTATCCTCATGAGACGCTTTCTCTTCCTTCATTCCTTTTCTTCATTCCTCCTTCCGTTTTGGCCTTGTCATTTCTAGATTCCGACCTCCAAACCGATAAAAAAATTTTCCTGTCCGCGACTTCCAGAACTCCTTCGAAAAACGGCGCCATTTCTCGAAGGGTTCAAATTTTGGGCGCAAAAAATACGCCTCTGTACCCATAAAAAAATTGGGATTTGATGGCTGAAAAGCCAGAACTTAGAACTTGAAGAATGATTACCCCTTCAAGGTAATTGCACTTTACACCAAAACAAAACGACTGTCAATACAATTTCCGCAATTCCTGTTTTTTCGTCCATTTGACGAAAACCACCCGACAAATAAAAAAGAAAAATCGAAAAAAGGCAGGAAATTCGCGGCTTTGCGACATGTCAAAAAAAGGAAGCGCTGCATACTCAGTGCTTCCTTCCTGACAAATTATTTAGCATCCTTTCCCTTTTTGAAAAAGGCCTGGTGCTCTGTTGAACCACCCATGTTTAAAAAATCAATGCCCATATCCTGAAAGAAACAAACCGTCTCGACGGGACAGGGTGCTGCCTCGCAGCCGATCACCTGAATGTTTCTGCCAAATGCTGATGCATAGAAGGGTCTCATCAGGTGCTTCATGCCACGCCCCGTAACTCTCCGAACCGTTGAAGACAGTGCCTTGCAGGAATGAAACAACAGCTGTGCACCCTTGGGGCGCTCCTCAATCTCCGTTTCAATCTTTTTACGAATGGTCTCGTACACCTTAGGGAGCATGACCAGGTGCGTCGGCTCGTACGCGCGAAGCCCCATCGTCAGACTGTCATTGCTGATTTCAGGAACAAATGCCATCTCCGATCCCTGCAGGAAATTAATAAACAGCATGGTATAACCTGCAACCTGTGTCTGCGGTAAAATATGTAGGAAGCGCGCCTTTGCGTCATATTCGGCATATTGAGCGCTGAAGCTTGCATAGAATGCCATTTCCTGACAGGTGACCTCGGCGCACTGCACGCCCGCATTGGTGTCTGTAGCATAGATCATGGCAATCACGTCCTCGTTCCGTGGAAGCTCTGATTTTTCCCATGCCTTATGATCGGGATTGGTCAGCGAGATCCCCTCTGCTCCCCGAAGGCAAAAAACAGGATGCGAGGACCAAAGCTTATTCTCCAAGGAAGAAAGAAGCTTTTCTGTCGTTATGATGGCGGACGGCTCCGCTTCCTCAAGCGCGCGGCTTCGCTCCTCCAAGGAAAGAGACAGGTCCAGCAGCACGGCCACATATCCCAGATAGGAAAGCGACAAAAGAAGCATCGCGCTATATGCGGACGGTTTTGCCAAAACAGCCACGCGTTCCTTTGTAATCACGTTTTGCCTTGCAAGCGCCATTTTTACCTGCATGGCATACTCAAATAATTCTTCATAGGAGTACCTCTTTACGATCTCCTCCGAAACATAATCTACAATGGCCGTTTTTTCCGCATAGGTCTGAAAAACATCGTCCATCTTATTTACAAAATTCTGATAATGAATCGCTTTCATAAGTCCCTCCGCTTCTTCCATTCCCCTAATTCCCATAAGCGTCTTATTGCATGCCCCTTAGTCCATCATCATAATATCTAAAATCTCGTCACAGGAAGCATCTAATCGATTTTTCCCATCTGACCATATAATTCGATCTCCACTCGCTTTCGCCGTGGCAAAAAAGTCAGCATCCAATAACTTTGCAAACCGTACCGTGCCAACCCGCTGCGCCATATTTACAACGGCAACGCTGCCATTCAAGAACTGTAGGACAAGAAGAAACCCTGGAAGTGGCGTAACCTTATTCAATACCTTTTCCATGCCACACTCCCCCCTTTCCGAAATTATCATACAATGAGTTTCCAACCTGCGCATCACTCAAATGGGTAGTTTTGGGTAATATTTTTAATCACCCGTTTCCGACACCCAATTCAAAGAGGGATATGCCGCCTGCGGCGTCGCTTGGTTTCCTTCCGAGCTACAAAAAGCGGATAGCAGGAGGGGTACCTCTTGTTATCCGCTTCATACATGGTTGCTTTTTGTGGTATCTGACTATCTCAGCATGTCCACAAGCTTGCTACGCCGATCGATATTCATTTTTTGGAATGCAATTTTTAGGTGATGCTTTACCGTGTTCTCCGATATATTCAGGCGCTTCGCGATCTCCTTATTGTGCAAGCCCTTCGCCGCAAGGCTGGCCACCTCTCGCTCGCGTTCGGTCAGTTCCTCCTCATCCTCCGTCCGCTCATCCAGCATGGCAAAGATATGGCTTTCATCCGCCCGATTATAATTGATCTTTAGCGCCTTAATCTCGCGGATGGTCTTCGCATGCTTCGTTGCGATCTGTGGCATGAGAAACAGCACCTGAAAATACTTTCGAAAGCATGCGATAAAGGTATAGTTATGATCCTGCCCTGCAATCGTCAGGGATTGATCCAGGTATTCGGACGCCTTGATCACCCTTCCGATCGCCAGATAACAAAGCGCCAGGCCGCAATACATAAAGTTGCGAGTGGAGGTAGAAATCAGTCTCTCGTCCAACCCCAGGGAGGCTTCCACGGACGCGATCGCCTTGACGTATTCCTTCTTGAGCAAAAGATCCGTGATGCGACAGGTCTTAATCATAAAGGTGGTAAAGGTCAGGTCGGACAGCTGGTCTGCTTCTCCCTGTGTCCAAAGGGCGGAACGCCCCGTCTCCATCATGAGTCCCAAAAGATATCCTCGAACGGTCTCCACCATATAAGTATTTAGCATTTTCCCCTGCAAAAACCGAAAGCCCTGTGCCTTATTCTCCAAATAATCAATGGCCTTTTGCAATCCCAGCATGTCGGAGCGGTAAATCGCATTGATGCCCAAAAGAAGCGCCGCACCATAGGCCGCCGGTGCATTACCCGCCTGCTCCGCAAGAAATGCTGCCGTATAGGCCTGAATGTCGGATTCCTCAAATCTCCCCTGAACAGAATAGGCCTCGCCGCGGTAAATTTCTGCCGCACCCGCTGCATGATCATTGGTCAGTCGGTTGTACCGCTTCATCACTCTGTCCATGACGTCTGCCGTCTCCAGCATCGTTCCCGGCTTGGAATACAGCAGATACCACATGGAGGTGCATCCAAACAGGAATGGCTCCTCCTTTATAAACAGCTCAGAGGGTCGTTCCAATAATTCCTCAGCCTTAATATACCGTTGTTCCATCTTTTTCAGGTCAGGGAAATCCGTAAAAGCATCTAAAAGATACCATTCGCCAAGAATTTGCGAATCGTCCAATTCCTTTAAAAGCGTATGGATCCGCTTCATCTGTACTTCAAACTCCTGAAATTTACATCCGGCATATAGACCATAGCACAATCTAAGCAGGGACAAGGGATAGTTTTTCTGAATCTCCTCCGGGCAGCGCCGAAGCACAGTCTCTGCCAGCTCTGCATAGGAAATGCCATCAAAGCTCTCCGTGATCAGGCAGACAAGCTTACAGGAAAGAATGCTCTCGTCATCATCTGCATGGAAGAAGCAGTTGACGGCCGCGCGGTTCATGCCATTTTTCTGGTAAACCTTGCCAGCGTTTCGATACACCTCCCTGCGAAATTCCTCATCCGTCTGCGCGAGTCGATTCCGTAAGAATCGCAGCATAATCTCATGGGGATAGAGCTCCCTCCTCGCCTCCTGATATCGAATGAGGGGAATTCTGTGAATCAATTGGCGTAGCTCCTCCCGCTGAAAATCCTCGGGCGGCAAAAGCTCCTCCACAATCGTCTCAGAAAGCTTGTCAAAAAGGCAAAGGCGAAGCAGGATATCCTGCGTGGCCTCTGGCAAACGCTTCCAGAACAGGGCAAATAAGAGGTCCTCAATATCCTGAATTCCCTCCTGCGGCCGATTTTGCAGACCACTTTCCAAGCACAGGGCAACGGCCGCCGCCCAGCCATCCGTCTTTTTGCAGATCTCCCTAATTTTCTCCCTGCCTACCTCCACGCCCATCTGTCTTGCAAAGGCATCTACGTCCCGCTCATTCAATAACAGGTCGCGGCCGCGGAAATAACAGATGGAGCCCTGTAGGGAGGACAGCACGCTCCGATGTCGTCCAAAATTCTGGGAAATAAAAATGGTGCGAAGGCCATCCTGACGGCGCTTTGCAAGGCTATCCAAAACCTGCGGTTGCCAGTTGGCCTGAGCAAATTGAAAATTATCGAATACTAAGGTCAGCGGCTCGTTCACCTTCAGCTCCATCAGGATTTTCGCCGCCTGCTCCGCATTGCTTCGGTTGAGATACCCCAGGTCCTGAAGCTTTCCCGCCGTAATTTCATCCACCAGATTGATCTGGCGAATGAACCATCGAAAGCTACTGTCAGGAATGCTTTCCACGGCAGTATACCAGTAAACAGGCTCCTTCCTGCCGTCTAAAATCCGATGGACGGCCGTGGTTTTTCCATACCCCGCAGGTGCCTCCAAAACGGAAAGCGAGCAATCTAAAATGTGCTCAAGCTTATTCATTAATTCCTCTGAAAAGTAAAATTGTTCCATGCATTTTCCCCACGCAAATGCTTGATTTTGCCAAAAACCCACCGTTTTTATTCTAGCAAAAAACCCTGGAGGATTCAACATTCTCATAAAAATCCCTTTGGGAACCATTCTGATTCTTGATTTTTATCGTAAGTATGGTATGATGTAAAAGGAAAAACCGTATGAAAAGCTTCAAAGGTCTTTACAGAATCCTAATGCGAGGTCTTGATAAATGCCTTTGTAAAACCGTTAGGAAACATTAAAAAGTTAGGAGAATTCCCTTATGGAAACCATTTTTCTTCTTGGAGCAGGATTATTAATCATTCTTTTTGCAGTCGTTATTTCCGTGGTAAGCTCCGTAGTCAGTGCCATCGCGGCAGATCAGGACACCACCGAGGATTAAAAAAGGACTGGTTAGGATTCTCCCATCCAGCCCTATCTTTTGCGTTCACTTAAGCGGTCTGTTACAGACCGCGT
>SVFO01000014.1 GCA_015056795.1 Lachnospiraceae bacterium | reverse complement strand
AGCTTTCTGGTGGCACATGCCAAAAGAGTAAGGTGGGGCTTGCTCTTAATGATTTTCGTTCTTGGATTTGTTAGACTAGCATTTCCATTTGAATTTAGAATTGCCAGAGAAATTCGTATGTGGAAGTTTTACCCGTCACTACAAATGCTTGCATATCGTAAAGTATTTCTAGGAATTACGGTGGCAGGAATATTGGGTATTATCTGGTTAGGCGGTATCTTGGTTTTGCTGGTGGCATATTTCAAGCGAATGTATGATTTGAGAAAGATTATTCAAAGCGCTGTTCCTATTGAGGAATTCGAGCATTTGCATGAAAGCTTTGAAAAAGCAGTGCGTAGCCTTGGATATCAAGGGAATGTAAGAATCGCGATAACGGAAGAGTTTTTAACTCCTGTTTCCGTTGGAGTCTTTCATCCTATTGTGCTAATTCCCAAGGAGATACTCGCATTCTCTGACATGGAACAGTATGGTGTGATTCGTCACGAAGTAACGCATTACCTGCGAGGAGACATTGGAAAGAAACGGGCATTGGATGTCTTACAATGCATTTTTTGGTGGAATCCAGTCGTGTACTATTTGAAGCGAAGCGTAGTGGAGATGCTGGAACTTGAATGCGATGATCGTGTTTGCAAAGGAATGAGTGATGAGGAACAACTCGCTTATTTTGAGGCAATTAAGCATGTGTTGACGATCGAACCAAATAAGAAGAAAACTTTGGATCTTGGCATGGGCTATGCAGTTAGCCATACTGGCAAATTCTTGAGACGCAGATTTTTGGAAATTCTAAAACCTGTTCCGAAACAATCAAGCTTAGTAACTGGATTTCTAGCATTAATTAGTGTTGTATTATTTTGTTTGTCATATTCGTTTGTTTTACAGCCTGCGGGATTGCCAAATGATCTTGAGGAAAATCACTTTGACTTTGGATATGATGGTGACAAGTCTTCAGAATATAGTGATTTTTTGATAAAAATAACAGATGGCTCATATTTATATGTTTCCGATATGGTGGGAAAGGAAATTATCAGCGAACAAGATATCAGTAGTAACCCTCTCTACAGCGATCTTCCCGTGTTTGAAAAGATTTCAGAAGGGAGAGATTAAAATGATTCGTAAGAAAATTTTGAAGCTGATTTTAGGTACATTAACGGCAACTATGTTATTGGGAATGCCTGTCTTGGCGGAAGAATCCTCTCCAGATAAGGGGAAAGTAGAAATCCAGGAAGAAAATACTAGAGAAGAAGAATTTATATGGATATACCGTACATACAATGGTAGGAGACAGAGACGACTTTGGTCACTTACTTATCAGTATTGGGTAACTGATTGGATTGATGTGGATCCTGCTTAAGCATGCCCATTCAACGATGAAAAAGGTAATACGAAAGGCGGGTGTGCTGTATGGCACGCCCGCTTTTTTACGGGAATGATGTGGACGTTAGTAAAAATTATTAAACCATGATTAGATACTTAATGTAGTTTCTTAATTATAAATGGGATCATGTTGATAGATTATCTAGGAGTGTTGCTTTGGTTAACAGAAATAAATGCGTAAAAAGCATTGACAATGGAAATGATAATGTCATATAATAAAATTACAAAACGTACGAAAAATAGTGTATAAAATAGTGTGAAATATCGTAAAGATTGGAGGGGATAGTTATGTTGGCTGTAAAGAGCATGGATGTAAGAGATAATTTTAAGAGTTTATGCGATAGGGTTTTTCATGGTGAGACATTAATTATTTCAAGACCTAAAAATGAAAATGTTGTTATGCTATCTGAAGCTGAGTACAATGAGTTGATGAAGGCCAAAAGAAATGCTGATTATCTTGCAATGCTAGATAAATCGATGGCAGAGGGAAGATAAAAAGATGGTTAAACGAATCAATGAGCTAATAAAGGACATTGATCGTAATGGACTTTTCATAGGTATCGGAAAGCCAGAACCCTTGAAATACCGAAAGGCATACAGTAGACGCATTACGGTTGAACATAGATTGGTATATAACATGGACAGTAACAACAATCTGATTATATATGCGTGCAAATATCATTACGCAGAATAGAGATTGCCATAAACATATTGAATTGCCGTAATTTGTCGAAAATTGTCGATAATAAGTTGACAAAAAGAAAGGAAACCACGAAAAAGCGTATAGTTTCCACAACAATTCATATTTTTTGTGATTTCCTATTGACAACTTATGATGTTGATGATATATTTTACAATCGTATGTTATGGCAAGCATAACATAACATACATCTCATCCATCGACCGTGAAAGGTCTACGTGCTTTGTTCTTACTGAATGAGTTCGCAAGAAAAGCGAACCATTCAGGAGGACTCGCGTGTATGGAAATCTTTGACATAATGACTGGGGACTAGAAAATGTTTCGCATTGGGATTTGTGACGTAAGCGCAAGAAATATTTTGGAGGAAGGAGTTCGGAGATATTTCAAGCGAGAAAACCTGCGATGTGAGATTACCATATGGGAGACGATAGATGAGATGATGGATGCACTTCTGGCGGGTAAGGAGCTGGAGGTACTGTTTTTGGGAATACAGAGTGAAGGAATGCTGGAATTGGAATCGGCAAAGAGAATCAGGGATGAATTGCGAGAGATTCAGATGCGGCTGATTTATGTTTCCAATGCAGATTCTTTTTCTAAAGAGTTAATTCAAACAATGCCCTTTGACGCGTTGACGAATGGATTTAGTATAAAGGATACGGAGACAGTGATGGAGCGAGCGGTTTCATCCTTCCATCGCGAGCAAGAGTATTTCAAGTTTCGGTTCGGGAAGAATTATTATTCCATTCCCGTAGATGACATTCTATATCTGTGCAGCGACGTGCGACGCATTCGCGTAAAAACGAGGCAACAGGAATATGAGTTCAATGGCTTGCTTAAGGAAGTAAAGGAGAAGCTGCCAAGGAGATTTCTTTCCATCCATCGTTCCTTTGTCATCAACAGGGAACATGTGATGCAATTTACCTCTGAAATGGTGCGGCTAACGGACGGAACGATTCTTTCAATCAGTAAGCCCTACCGCAATCTGGCGAGGGCGTGCCTTCGGTCCAAAAGATAGCCGAAAATGCCCATTTCTTCCATAATTCCTAGTATACAAGAAATAAAATTTATGTTAAAATATACTTCGTGAAGCCTGCTTTTGGGGGGCGCGCGAAGTTTTTTATTTCCATGAAAAATGACTTGAAAGTGGGGAAGATCCATGGCATTGCAGGAGTTGTTGGACAGAAATGAATTGCAGAGGCTTCAGGATGGATTTTGTAAGGTATCAGGTATTTCTGCGTATTGCTTAAATCATGAGGGTACGAAGATCACTCGGATCTCGGGAGATGACAGATATTATCACGGCTTGCAGGAACAGCTGGCGCTGGAACGAGTGATGGGGAATGATTCTATTGAGGATATGGCCGTGGAGAATATCGAGGGCCATAAGCAGGTAGCTGCGGTTGCCATTCAGGCGCGCGGCGAGAAGGAATTGTATTGGATAGTCTATAAGCCCGAGGAGATGAGTGAAGATGCTTTTTATCAGATCACGGAGCTCCTTCGGGATGCCAGTATTTCTTTTCTACAGGGAAAGCTTCAGGCCTATGGGGCAGAAGCGGAGAACATTCGTAATCAGACAAATTCCCAGAAAATGGACCGAAGTATAAAGATGAATCAGGCGATGGCCAGAATCGTTCAGCTTTTGGATAGCATGGAGCCGATCGAAGGCATCATGAACGAGTGGCTTAAGGCGGTCAGCTCCTTTATGGAACTGGATACTGCGCAGATCTTTAAGCTTCAGGAGAATGGAAAGTTTATGGACGTGATTTGTGAGTGGTGTAAGTCAGGGCTCACCTCGTTCTTTGATCGAACCTCCCATCTCCCTGCATATGCCTTTTTGAAGGCAGAGCGGCCTTTAATTGTAAATGCGGATACGATTTTAGATCCTGAGTTCCGCGACATATATAAGCTTGGCGTGAAGGCCATGATGCTGTTCCCGGTGGGACCGAAGGAGAGCGGCTTTGTCATCTCGCTCAACCATCGCAAGGGACATGCTTTTACGAAGGAAGAGGATATCTTTGCGACAGATGCCGTAAAGATTTTGAATAATGTTTTAACGCGCAGGATTCAGAAGAATTCCTTGAACAGCGCATACAGCTCCATGGAGATGGTGCTGGATGGTTTAAATGCCTGCGTAATGGTTCGGGCAGATGGCGGACGCAGAATTCTTTACGTGAATCGTCTGTTTCAGGAGACCTTCCCGACGGAGCTTCGTAAGGATGATTTCGCATGGCTTCTGAAGCCTGAAGAGGATGATTCGAAGATTGAGGCGACGCAGAGCAAAGAGAAAACATCAGGAGCGGATGCCGAGGCGGACAAAGAGGATTTTGCACAGATGGAGCGCCGTGAGGTTTATTATCGGGAAAAAGAGCGTTGGTATGACCTGACGATTTCTAACGTGCGCTGGGTGGACGGAAGCATCGTGCGGATGTATTCCATGAACGACATCACCTTAAAGAAGAATTATCAGGGCAAGATTGAGCAGCAGGCGTACATAGACTTCTTGACGGGACTCTATAACCGCATCTGCTGTGAAAGGGACTTGGCGATTCATATTGAGTCGGCAATCAAGCAAAATAAGACAGGTGCATTACTTTACCTAGATTTGGATGATTTCAAGCATATCAATGAGGGCTTGGGACATCAGTATGGAGATGCACTATTGAAGGCGATTTCGCATGCCTTCCAGAGAATTCCTGGAATCGAGACAACCTGTTATCGCATGGGCGGGGATGAGTTTGTCATTGTAGTTCCACCCGAGTCATATGACCGATTTGAAATCATTCTGGAGGATATTCAGCAGATTTTCACGAAGCCTTGGTTCCTCAAGGATTCTGATTATTATTGCACCATGAGCATGGGCGCGATCACGTTCCCTGATGGTGGGGAGAGCGTTACGGATCTTGTAAAGAAAGCGGACATTACGATGTACGCCGCAAAGAAGGCTGGCAAGAACCGTATTCAGTTCTATAACAATGGCTCGACCTCGGCAGAACGCAGAAGACTGGACATTGGCAACAGCATGCGTGAGGCGACGGCGAAGAACTTTGGCGAATTCGAAGTCTTTTATCAGCCGATCATGAATGTATGGGATGGAGAACCGAGATGTGCGGGCGCGGAAGCGTTGGTTCGTTGGAACAGTACGAATTTGGGATTTCTCTCCTCCGCAGAATTTATTCCTCTTGCGGAGTATTTGGGCCTCATCAATCCCATCGGTAATCACGTTCTTTTGAAGGCATGTAAGCAGTGTAAGGAATGGAATGACAAGGGCTTTGATTACAAGGTGAATGTCAATCTTTCCGTGATCCAGCTGCTGCAAAATGACATCGTAGAGATTGTGGAAAATGCGCTGAAGGAGACGGGTATCAAGCCAGAGCACCTGACGCTGGAGGTGACCGAGAGCCTTGCCATCAATGACATGGAGCGCATGAAGAATATCCTGAAGAGAATTCGTGAGCTTGGCGTGACGATTGCATTGGATGATTTTGGAACGGGATATTCTTCCTTGAATCATGTTCATGAGATTGCGTTTGACACGATTAAGGTAGATCAGAGCTTCGTCAAGGATCTTACGGAGGATTCCTATTCCAAGCACTTCATCAGGCTGGTCAGCGAGTTGGCTGAGACGCTTGGTGCAAGCATTTGCGTGGAGGGTGTGGAAAACCTGAGACAGTATAACATCATCAAAGAGATGAAGATCAAATACATTCAGGGCTTCTATTTTGACAGACCCATGCCTGCAAGGGATTTCGAGAGAAAGTATTGCAGAAGCATTGCAAAGGAAGAGAAGGAAGCTGGCAAGGAAAAGCTTGTTGAGATGAGTAGTAAGCCTGAAAAGAAGCAGGACGAGCCCAAGCAGCAGGTCGAATCCAAGCAAAAAGGCGAGCCTAAGCAGCAAGATAAGTCCAAGCTGGATAAGCTTACGCAGGATAAACTCAAGCAAGACAAGCTTAAGCAGGGTAAGACTACGCAGGATAAGTTAGGACAGGAAAAGACCAGTCAGGAGAAGACCAGTCAGGAAAATGACGGACGGGAAAAATCTGATCAGGAAAAGCCCAGGCCGAAAAGAATTACGGGAAGGTCTGTAGGAAAAAAAGAAGAAAAGATCATTAGCATCAACAGAAAATCATAAGGCAGTTGGAATCTAGTTTTCGGATGGATGAAACAGGGGGCATCCTAGCCGGCAACGGCAGGGTGCCCTCGTGTCGCAGTGATGGAGCCGAGTGGAATGTAGCCAATCATTGCGAAGCGATTTCATTTAGAAAGGAGAAGCACATGGCGGAAGGCTTTAGTATTTTGGACATGCAGGAAAGCCCGCATACGGACGCGCCGAGGCCAGACTTTTATCTGGATCTGAATCTCAATCAGATCATTGATAAGGTGACCTCGCAGTGGGATAACCAGGTGAAAAAGATGTTCCTCTATTTCCCTCGCAATGCGGAGTGTGAGGCATATCGCAGGGCCGTATATGGCGATGTGAAAAAGGCAGCCTGCCATGAGGCGTTATTAAAGTTCCTAGAAGTGGCGGGAAAGATGGAGGAAAACAGAAAGCAGGAAGAAGCAGTGCTCAGCTCCATGCAAAAGAATGTCTGGCATCTTTGGTCCATTCATCATTACTGCGAGGCGTTTGGTGACCTATGCCAAGCACTCCAAACCATGGAACTATCCTCTGAGGGTATGCAGACCTTTCTTCAAAAGCTCAAGGAGCATCTTGCCTCTGCGGAGTATCAGACCATGCGGGAGCAGGTGGAAAAGGTCCTAAAGGAGCTGATGGCTTTTCGCTTTACCATCACCTACGAAAAGGATCGCATGATTATTTCCGAGGGAACGACAAACGGAGACTATGAAGCCTTTATGGACAAGGGTGGGGATCATGACAGAATTACGCTTAAGAGTCCATTCCTCATCAGCCCGAATCTTGCTGATTTGGAAAATGAATGTCTGTCCGTGCTTTCTTCCAAACGCCCGAAGATGTTTCAGGCCTTAAAGGAGACGGCAGAAAAGTATCAGAGCTTCGGGGAGGAGTTTTGCTATCGCTTTTGGAAGGAGATTCCTTATTATCTTTCCTATCGCGCATTCCAGATGGACATGGAGTCGAAGGGCTTTACCTTCTGCACGCCGACGGCAAGGGAAGAAGAGGAAACCAGCGCAGAGGGCTTGTACGATCTGGCGCTTTCCATCGTTGCTTATCGGGAGGGCAGAAAGGTCGTTGCCAATGAATTTGCCTATCAAAAGGGAGAGAGCTTTTTTATTCTGACGGGTCCGAACCAGGGCGGTAAGACAACCTTTGCCAGAAGTCTTGGGCAGCTCGTTTTCTTCACGAAGATGGGCTTGGACGTGCCTGCGAAGAAGGCAAACGTGCGATATTATAGGAATATTTTGACGCATTTTTCCGTTGAGGAGAGCATTGAGACAGGACGCGGAAAATTAAAGGAAGAGCTGCTTCGTCTGGCTCCCATGATGGAGGATGGCGAGGAAAATGATTTCGTCATCATCAATGAACTGTTTACGACGGCGGCAACCTATGATGCGGAGATCATGGGAAAGAAGGTGCTTACGCATTTTATCGAGCAGAATTGTCAGGGCATCTATGTAACGCACTTAAAGGAATTGGCGTCGGCGCATCCGAAGGTGGTCAGCCTTCGAGCCATGCTGAATGAGGAGAGATTACAAACCTTCCGCATTGCGCGGAGTGAGGCGGAGGAATCCGCCTGTGCAGCGAACCAGGTCAACAAGTACCGGCTCACGTATGAGCAGTTAAAGGAGCGGTTATGAATAGTTTTCTGTTATATGACCAAACGGACAAGCTGATGGATCCGCCGTACTATGATGCAAAAAGCATTATTCAGGATCTTGGACTGAAGGCGCTTTTTCTGTCAGCCGCCAAGGAAGTAATTTATGAGGAGAGCGGACAGGTTAAGAAAATCGGGAAAGAGGATCTCTATATTCAGGACTGCATGCGCAAGGTCATGATGATTCCCCTGAGAACCGAGGAGGCGATTCGGTATCGTCAGGATATCTTAAAGGATTTTCTGGAGAATGAGGACCTGATTCGTTCGCTTTACGAAATTAGCTCGAAGGTCCTTGAGGAATGGAACAAGCTGGGACGCGGCGTGATGGAGAAGATGAGCAATTCCAATCCCGCGGCGAAGCTGATTTCCGATATTCGTGTGATTTCCCTGCTGACAACGCATTTGCATATGATTCGCAGCATGCTGGAGGAGCGAAAGGAAAAGCTGCATTCCCATGGACTTCGCAGTCTCTTAAAGCGCTTGAAGGAGGAATATTCCGAGGAGCGCGAGGCCTATGTGCAAAAGGTGCTGGAGGATATTGACTTTTATGTGGGAGACCGCGAGACGGAGGAGTTTGGCGGCTTGGTAGTCAGACCGAAGATTGTCTTGGAGTGCGGCCTGGAGGAGGGACTGAAATTCAGCTCCCTAAGGCTACAGGAGGTTGCTTCCCAGAACAAAAAGTTCTACAAGCCAGGCGGCACGATTGATAAATTGCAGGAGCTGAAGAATTCGAGAATTCCGGATTCCTTCTCCACGGTGAAGGAGGTTGCCATCCGCGATCAGACGACGCAGCTGGAATTTCAGGTGGTCAGCTATTTGATTGGCAGCGTGGCTTCGATTGTCAGCGACTTTGGTCCCTTCTTTGACAATCTGCACCTGCAGTCGGCCTTTTATCTTGGGGCTGTCAACCTGAAGCATCAGATGAAGCGCTTTTCGCTGGAATATTGCTTTCCGAAGGTTTGCGACAAGGATCAGCTCACCTTCCGCGAACTGAAGGAATTTGTGATGTGTCTGGAACAACGCGTGGATGCCGTGGGAAATACCTGTGACATGAAGCACAAGATGCTCCTGATTGTCACGGGTGCAAATCAGGGCGGAAAATCGACCTTCCTTCGAAGCATTGGCATCGCGCAGGTCATGATGCAAAGCGGCCTGATGGTGACGGCAGAGCGTTTTGAGAGCGCCATATTCCCTGATTTGTTCACGCACTTTACGAGGCGTGAGGACAGTGAGATGAACAGCGGTCGACTTGACGAGGAGCTTGGCCGCATGAACCAGATCATTGAGCACTTGGGAGAACGCCCATTGATCCTTTTGAACGAATCCTTTGCCACGACGACGGAAAAGGAGGGATCTGTCATCGCCTATGATATTATCAAGGCTTTGAATGAGATCGGGGTTAAGATTCTTACGGTAACGCATTTGTTATCCTTCGCGCGAAAGATGTATCAGGAGTGTCAGGAACGACCTGATTCCGACATTGAGTTCCTGTCGGCGGAGCGATTGCAGAGCGGCGTTCGAACATTTAAGATGATTCAGCATGCACCAGAGCTTACCAGCTTTGGTTTGGATCTCTATGAGGAGATCGTAGAACGAAGAGGAAATACGAAATAGTTTTAAAGGAGAACAAGATCATGCTAGGAGTGTTGCAACAGCGGAAACAGGGAAGAGGAAAGAGGGCGCATCGCATTCTGTGCTTGCTTTTGGCATTGTCCCTAGTGCTTGGAGGAATCGGTACGATGCCGGCAAAACGAGTGCTGGCAGCAGGAGAGAACCTGATCCAAAATCCCAATTTTGCGGAGGCGGACATGTCCGCGTGGCTGGACACGGGAGCAACGATTACGAGAGAATCACAGGCAGAGGCAATCTTCGATGATGTCAAGACCTATGCCACCATTTCTGGGAGAACCCAGAGCTATCAAGGCTTTTCACAGGATGTCACGAGTGTTGTGGAGCCTGGCGCAGAATATGAAATTTCGTATTACGTGAAGCTATCGGATGATTTTAAGGACGCAAAGGATTCCGAGCGACAGGTATTCTTCGGACCGATGGTCATCGAGGACAATGTGACAAAGTATCTGAGTCAGTCCTACAGCAGTGAGATTCGCGGAACGCTGGTGAAGGAGATCCCCGTTGGTCAGTGGGTACAGCTCTCTGGTACCTATCAGGTTGGCGACGGCTGTACGCAGGTGGTGCTTCGCTTCCAGCAGGAGAGCAGCAAAAACATTGGCGCGTATTCCATCACGGGCGTTTCGATGAAGAAGACGAAGTCGAAGACGGCGCAGGAGGCTTATCAGTTTGAGGACATTCCGAGCCTTAAGGATGCCATCACTGCTGCCCTTGGTGAGGATACCATCGTCGGCATGGTAACGCATCCCGTGGACAATAAGAAGGAATGGGCGCTTCTGACAAAGCATGCAAATGCGGTAACGACGGGAAATGAGCTGAAGCCAGATTCCAACTTTGGCTATTCCAATGCCGTTTGTCCTGGCAAGGAGACCATCAAGTTCAACGGCAATGATCTCTTGGTTCCGAAGATCGATTGGTCGAGGGGCGAGCGCTTTGTAAATGCTGTTTGGAAGAATAATCAGGAGAATCCTGACAATCCCATTCGAATTCGTGGTCATGTGCTGGTATGGCACGCGCAGACTCCCGAATGGTTCTTCCATGAGGATTATGATCCCTCCAAGGATTACGTTTCCAAGGAAGTGATGGATCAGCGTCTGGAATGGTACATCAAGACGATTTTAGAGCATTACGTAGGTCCTGACAGTAAGTATAAGGATCTCTTCTATGGCTGGGACGTTGTGAATGAGGCCTGTGTTGGCGGTTCCCAGATTTATCGTGATGACAAGGGCGGAACGGAAAAGCTTTCGGATCCGACTCATGGAGAGAAATCCAGCTGGTGGCATGTTTACCAGAGCAACGAGTTCATCATCAATGCATTCAAGTATGCCAATAAGTATGCACCCGCAAGCCTGGAGCTGTACTACAATGATTTTGGAGAGATTTGGCCTGATAAGATGACCAGCATCTGCGAGCTTGTCAAGGCCGTTCAGGCGGAGGCAGGTGCTCCTGGCGTAGGCACCAGAATTGATGCCATTGGCATGCAGGCGCACTATGGAATGAATGACTTCAGCATTCAGAACTTTGAGACGGCGGCCAGAACCTATCTGGAGCTGGTTGGAAAGATTCAGCTGACCGAGCTGGATTTGTCCTGTAGTAACAATTACGACGGCACCGAGGCAACGCAGGATCAGGAATACATGGACGAGGCGCTTGTCTACCAGAGCATCTTTGAGGTACTAAAGAAGCTGGATGCCATTCCTGGCTATGAGGTCGGTGGCATTACCTTCTGGGGCGTGACCGATCCCTATTCCTGGTTGCAGAGCAGGAGCAATGTAGGCGGTGGTACGGACGGAACGAAGAAGCAGGTTCCGCTGTTGTTTGACGGAAATTATGAGGCAAAGCCTGCGTATTGGGCGTTCGTGGATCCCTCTAAGATTAAGGTCGTGCAGAAGAAGGTGGAAGCGCGCAGAAGCTACGACGGAAAGTTCCAGGATGCCGTATCCTATGACATTGGCTCAGGTGACACGACCACGGCGACCATGATTCCCATTTGGGATGAGGAGGGCTTCAAGCTTCAGGTTGAGGTCAAAGACAAGTCGCTGGATGGCGAAAAGGATTTTGTGACCCTGTATGTGGATGAAAAATGTCTGGGTAAGGAAGGTATTACACCGACGGTCATCACGATCAACCGTAAGGAGGCAAGCTCCATCGGCGGCGGTTATAAGGCAACCTTCCAGGTTCCTTTAGATAATGTTGTATTTGGCAAGGAGATCCTGTTTGACGTCAAGATTACCAATGCAAATGGCGACGTGGTTTCCTATAATGACCTTCGTGATTCTCAGGAGACGAGTAGTTTAAATTATGCGCTGTGTACCTTTAAGCCTGCACTCACGAGAATTGCAAAGGGAAGTCCTTCCGTGGATGGTGAAAAGGATGAGGTTTGGAATACTGCGACAACGGTTTGGCTGAACGGTGAGACGGGAACCATTACGGCAGATGCAAAGTGCAAGTTCCTTTGGGATGAGAAGAAGCTTTATGTTTTTGCAGAGCTGACAGGCGTAGAGGAGAGCGAGGCGGCAAAGACCTTCTTCGAGGTTTATTTGGATGAAAATCATTCTGCAGGCATCTCCTATGACAAGGATGACAAGTACTACAAGCTTGGCATGGATGGCTCCGTGAAGGCTACGGGGAAAAGGGCTTCGGAGAAGAAGGTAGAGTCCACCGTGACGAAGACGGCGCAGGGATATGCCGTGGAAGCTTCCTTCGAGTGGACGGATCTTTCACCGAGGGTACATAATCTCGTTGGCTTTGAGGCAAAGCTTTGCAGCGCGGATGGAGAAGGCAATGTCATAGGGCTTAGATCCTTTAGCGATATTAAGGACGTGGCAGCGGAGAATCCCTCCAGCTTTGGAACCATTAAGCTGGCCACGGAGGGGGAAGCAAAGGAAGAGACGGCTAACCCAGATGCGGTCATCAGCAACGCGGGAGCTGCGGTGCAGCAGGAGACGGCGAAGGATGGTGCCGATGGGAAGGAAGGAGACGGTGCTGAGAATCAGGCAAGTACGGATGATCAGGGAAGCGATGAGCAAAAGGAAAAGGGAAAGAATACTGGTTGGATCATCGTGCTTATAGCTGCTGTTATTCTTGTGGTAGGTGGATTTGCTGGATATAAGGCTTTCGCGCCTAAGAATCCTACGGGTAGTGTTTCGACGGCAAAGAACAACGCGGGAGCTAAGGGAGCATCGGGTGCAAAGAGCGCATCGACAGCTACGAAGAGCACTTCTTCTGCTAGGTCCTCGGGAAGCACCGTGACGCGCCACAGCGCAACGAAAAAGAAATATCACAAGAAGAAAAAGGGCAAGCGCTAGGTCGTCAAAATCCCAAAGTTGGGGCTTGCAAAAAACGACAAAATCACGTAAGATACTTTTATGAGCTGCACAACTGGCGGAAAAGCAGGAGACTGCCGTGGAGTACCACGAGGGAGTGCAGGAAGGGCGTAAACCTAAACCAAAGAAGGATATAAACGCCGCTTGAAAGAAGCCGACCGCCTGGGCAATGCATAAGACCTTTGGGTCATTATGCGGGCTCAGGCGGTTTTTGTAGTGAGGAACGAAAACAAGCGGCTGCGAAGCAGACGGTTTTTATGAGTGCCAAAAGGAACAAGCGGCTGCGAAGTAATAGTAGTAATCGTAAGAAGGAGGAAAAGCAATGGTATCACTGCAACAGGAATTGGCAAGCAACAGTTATCCCGGCAGGGGAATCGTCATCGGCAAGTCCAATGACGGAAAGTATGCGGTAACCGCATATTTTATCATGGGTAGAAGCTCTAACAGCAGAAACCGTGTTTTTGTAACGGAGGGAGAGGGCATTCGCACGCAGGCGTTTGATCCTTCCAAGCTGGAGGATCCCAGCCTGATCATTTATGCACCCGTTAGAGTTCTTGGTTATGACACGATTGTAACCAATGGAGATCAGACGGACACGATTTATGACGGTATGGCAAGCGGTGAGACCTTTGAGCAGTCCCTGCGTTGCCGTGAGTTTGAGCCCGATGGCCCCAACTACACCCCTAGAATTTCCGGATTGATGCATATCGAGGGCGGCAAGTATGACTTTGCCATGTCCATCTTAAAGAGCGATGACGGTGATCCCGATTGCTGCAATCGTTATACCTTTACCTATGACAACCCGAAGGCAGGCGAGGGCAGATTTATTCACACCTATATCGGCGACGGAAATCCCCTTCCGAGCTTTGCAGGCGAGCCTACCAAGGTTGACGTTAACGGAGACATCGATGCATTCACCGAGATGGTATGGAATGCACTGAACGAGGACAACAAGGTATCCCTGTTCGTTCGGTTTATCGACATCGCAACCGGCAAGTACGAGACGAGAATTGTAAACAAAAATGCGTGACACACAAAAAACATGACCTTTAAATAACATAACCTTCAAATAACTTGACCTCATCCGTAACCTCATCCGGCGCTGCGCGCCACCTTCCCCTAAGAGGGGAAGGCAAATAAAGCTCTGTGATGGAGCCGAGTGGAATGTAGCAAGGATCGCGAAGCAAATAAAATTAAGGAGAAAAAGATGAACGAAATTCAGTTGAAGTATGGTTGTAACCCGAATCAGAAGCCTTCCAGAATCTTTATGGAGGATGGAAGTGAGTTGCCTGTTACCGTATTGAACGGTAAGCCTGGCTATATTAACTTTTTGGATGCCTTTAATGGCTGGCAGCTGGTAAAGGAGCTCAAGGAGGCAACGGGCCTTCCTGCAGCAACCTCCTTTAAGCATGTTAGCCCCGCAGGTGCAGCAGTAGGTCTGCCCCTTTCCGAGACGCTCGCAAAGATTTATTGGGTAGATGACCTTGGTGAGCTTTCTCCTCTGGCTTGCGCTTATGCAAGAGCAAGAGGCGCGGACAGAATGTCCTCCTTTGGCGATTTCATTGCACTGTCTGACGTCTGCGACGCAGATACCGCAAGACTGATTAAGAGAGAGGTTTCCGACGGTGTCATTGCACCTGGCTATACCGACGAAGCACTCGAGATGCTGAAAGCAAAGAAGAAGGGCAACTACAATGTGATCCAGATCGATCCGAATTATGTACCCGCCCCCATCGAGAAGAAGCAGGTATACGGCATCACCTTCGAGCAGGGCAGAAATGAGCTGGACGTGAACGGCGATCTGCTTTCCAACATCGTAACCGCAAACAAGGAGATCCCTGAGAAGGCACTGATCGACATGAAGATTTCCTTGATTACCCTGAAATATACGCAGTCCAATTCCGTATGCTACGTTAAGGATGGTCAGGCCATCGGCATCGGTGCTGGACAGCAGTCCAGAATCCACTGCACCAGACTTGCCGGTCAGAAGGCTGACAACTGGTTCCTTCGTCAGTCTCCACAGGTAATGGGTCTGCAGTTTGTTGACGGCCTTGGCCGCGCAGACCGCGATAACGCCATCGACGTTTACATGGGAGATGAGTATGAGGACGTGCTTGCTGACGGCGTTTGGGAGAAGACCTTCAAGGTAAAGCCTGCCGTATTTACTCGCGAGGAAAAGAGGGCATGGTTGAATCAGATGCAGGGCGTAACCTGCGGTAGTGATGCCTTCTTCCCGTTCTCCGATAACATCGAGAGAGCACACAAGAGCGGCGTACAGTACATCGCTCAGCCTGGCGGATCCGTTCGTGATGACCTTGTTATCGAGTGTGCTGACAAGTACAACATGGTTATGGCATTTACGGGCATTCGTCTGTTCCATCACTAATTCACGAAGATCAAGCTTTAAAGCTGGAGAGTGTCAAATGGAAGAAGAAAAGAGCACATCCTATCGCTGGGTTGGCATCCTGGGAATCATTTTGCAGGTTGGCTCCCTGATCGCGGTTTTTGTATTGGCGGTCATCTGCATGAGAAAGGGATACAAGGACTATCTGTTTTATGATACGGAGAAGAGAGTCCTGTTGCCGCCCAAGCAGTTTTCCGATGCTTGTTTCATTATTTTCTGGACGGGGTTTGCAGGCGGCGTGATGGTTCTTGGATATGAGTCCCTGCAAAAGGCACATCCCATTACCAAGGCAATTCGAACGATTCTTGCCGCATCGGGATTTATCGTGACCCTGTTTGGAAATGCATTTTTGGCTTCCTCCATGTATGTCAATGAGGGCTTGGGATTTCAGCCGAAATATGAGGTGTATGATTCCGAGGTGAATACGGGAGAGGAAGCAATTCTCATTGTGCACCATAAATCCTGGCAGACCGTGCAGGTCTACTATTTGGCATATTATTTGGACAGGGATCGTGCGTATTGGATTGATGGCTATGACGCAAAAGGCCCTGCCCGGACATATTCCGTAGAAGAAAATCCAGGCGCGGTCTTTCGGGAAGAACGATTAATTCTCATATGGGATGACGATCCGGAGGATGTTCGTCATGTGCCCTTCAATTTGATGAGCTTTCCTTTGGAACTAGATTACTAAATCAAATAAAAACCGGCAAAGCGGGGTGGGATTTGAACCATTCCGCTTTCTTTTTTGATTTCGCCGCCCATGGAATAAATACATTCCTTGAGTTCCAGGTCGCAGGCGAAGCTTACTTCACAATTGGCTGGATTTAGAATGACAAGGATCTTTTCCGCACTCTTTTCATCTGAATCAGTCATTTTCTTCAGAGGTTCGTTCTCAGAAAGGCTTTGCGAGCTCCTGACATAGGCCAAGGGATAGCTTTCCTTTTCTGCATGGAGGAACTGAATGTCTCCCCAGTTTTGCAGGGCAGCATGCGATTGTCTGATGCGAATCAGCCTTTGTATTTCATGATATAGGGAAGCCTCGTCTGCCATCTGCGCAGCCACGGTGGGACGGTCAGCACTTTCGTCGATAGGGATGTAAAGCTTTTCCCTGGAAGCAGAGCTAAAGCCTGCATTCGTGGTCTCATCCCACTGCATGGGAGAGCGTGAGCCTGTGCGATTATAGCCGCCCTCCACGGAGGTTAATCCCTCCACGTAGCGCATGCCAATTTCGTCTCCATAATAAATAAAAGGAGCCCCTGGCATGGACAACAGGAAGGCGAACGCGATCTTCAAATTATCGCCGTGAAGGGAGCGTGCCAGCCTGTCCATGTCATGGTTGCCAGAGGGAATGCAAATCAGTCCCTCATGGTTCGCCTTTTGATAGCTGTCCAGATATTTTTGCACAAAAGCGGAGACGTCACCCTTGCCGCGGTCAGAGAAGAAGGGTTCCTCACAGCGGAACAGGTCGTTGTAATGGGAAGGACCAAAGTGTAAGAGAAAGTCCATGTGAAAGCCGCCCTGAAGCGCTTTGTCAGGTTCGCCCCATTCAGAAACCATGGCGGCCTTTGGAAATTCTTGATCTAAAAATGCGCGCACGTTTTGCCAAAGCTTTATGGTACCCTTTCCATCCTCGTCATTTTTCACCATGGCACCTGCCATGTCCACGCGGAAGCCGTCGCATCCCATCCCAAGCCAAAAACGCATGACATCCTTCATGGCTTCTAAGTTGGCCTTGGGACCTTCTGCGTCCATGGGCTGTTGCCATGGTTTGTCAGGCTTATAAAAACCATAATTCAGCGCGGGCTGATGGGAAAAGAAATTGACGACGCAGGAACCGTCACGATCAGAAATACCACGCAAGCTCCCATAGCCCACGGGTTCCTCCCAGATGCTGTCCGTCCAGATATAGCGGTCCGTATATTCATTTTTCTCGGCCTTCATGGATTCCAAAAACCAGGGATGTTTTGTGGAGGTATGACCAGGAACAAGGTCAAGAAGCACGTGCAGGCCGCGGGCATGCGCTTCCTGAAAGAGTTTCTTTAGATCCTCATTGGTGCCATAGCGCGGTGCAACCTGATAATAATCAGACACGTCATAGCCCGCATCCCCGAAGGGAGAAGCGAAGCAGGGATTGATCCAAAGGGCGTTACAGCCGAGCTCCTTGATATAGTCAAGCTTACCGATGATGCCATGAAAATCGCCGATGCCGTCGCCGTTCGTGTCACAGAAGGACTGGGGATAAATCTCATAAAAGATGGCATTGTCAAGCCATTCAGGTCTTGTTTGCCTACTCATGTCGCGTACCTCTCTTTCTGCAAGTAATTTCTGCGTTTGTTATGTCAATAGGGAAGATAATAATCCTACTTTATGATATTGTAAAAATAATTTTCGGAAAAGTCAACAATTATTCTGACAAATAATGCCTATAATTTATTATTGTGCACAAAATGAGAGATTCCCGCGCGTTTATATCAAGAATCATGCATGGAAGAAGAAAGTAGCCATCGAAAGAAATGCTTTACGAAAAAAACTTGCCAAATAATAAGAATATGATAATATTGAAACAGTGATGTTTTTGTAATTCAATGGAAAGAAGGAAAGAGAACTATGGCAGACTTAGAAAATAAGGTACCAGAGACAACGGAGGAGGAGAAGACCGTTGTCAGCCGTAACTTTATTGAACAGGCGATTGACAAGGATTTGGCGGAGGGCGTTTATGACACTGTTCATACGAGATTTCCTCCCGAACCCAATGGATATTTACATATTGGCCATGCAAAGTCCATTCTTGTGAACTATGGACTAGCGCAGCAGTATGGCGGAAAATTCAACATGCGTTTTGATGACACGAACCCGACTAAGGAGGACATTGAGTTTGTAGAGTCCATCAAGGCCGACGTACAGTGGCTTGGCGCAGATTATGAGGACAGGCTGTTTTTTGCGTCCAATTATTTTGGACAGATGTATGAGGCAGCAGTAAAGCTGATTAAGAAGGGTAAAGCCTATGTGTCAGACCTGACTGCGGATGAGATCAAGGCAACCCGTGGCTCCTTTACCGAGCCTGGAACCAATGATCCGAACCGCGAGCGGAGCATGGAGGAGAACCTGCGTCTCTTTGAGGAGATGAAGGAAGGGAAGTTTGCAGATGGCGAGAAGGTGCTTCGTGCAAAGATTGACATGGCCTCTCCGAACATCAACATGCGTGATCCCGTTATTTACCGTGTGGCGCACATGACTCATCACAACACGGGAGATGCTTGGTGCATCTATCCCATGTATGATTTCGCCCATCCCATTGAGGATGCGATCGAGGGCATTACGCATTCCATCTGTACGCTGGAATTTGAGGATCATCGTCCCTTGTATGATTGGGTGGTGAGAGAGCTGGAATACCCGCATCCGCCCCGCCAGATCGAGCAGGCAAAGATGTATTTAAAGAATGTCGTGACCGGTAAGAGATATATCAAAAAGCTGGTGCAGGAAGGCAAGGTGGACGGCTGGGATGACCCGAGACTGGTTTCCATCGCAGCCCTTCGCCGCAGAGGCTTTACGCCCGAGTCCATCAAGATGTTCGTGGAAATGTGCGGTGTCTCCAAGGCACAATCCGTTGCTGACTATGCAGCGCTGGAGTATTGCATTCGTGAGGATTTAAAGCCCAAGGCGCCTAGATACATGGCCATTCTGGATCCCGTGAAGCTTGTCATTGACAACTATCCCGAAGGACAGATGGAAGAGCTGGATGCTGTCAATAACCCTGAGAATGAGGCGCTGGGAAGCAGAAAGGTACCCTTCGGAAAAGAGCTTTACATCGAGCGGGAAGACTTTATGGAGGAGCCTCCGAAGAAGTATTTTAGAATGTTCCCCGGAAATGAAGTGCGTCTCATGAACGCGTATTTTGTGACCTGTACGGGATGCATCAAGGATGAGAATGGAAATGTGACGGAGGTGCATTGTACCTATGATCCTGCCTCCAAGGGTGGTAACAGCCCTGATGGAAGAAAGGTAAAAGGAACGATTCACTGGGTGGCGGCAAAGACTGCGATTCCCGCAGAAGTAAGGCTCTATGAAAATCTGATTGACGAGGAGAAGGCAGAGGCCGCAGGAAGCGTTTACGATGAGGAAGGCAATGTCTTCTTGAATCCGAACAGCCTGACCGTGGTAAAGGCATATTTGGAGCCTGCGTTTGCTGGTTCCAAGCCCTATGATCGCTTCCAGTTCGTGCGTCAGGGCTTCTTTAGCGTGGATCCCAAGGATTCCAGGGAGGATGCACTCGTGCTGAACCGCATCGTATCCTTAAAGAGCTCCTTTGTGTTGCCGAAATAAGGTAACACAAGTGTAAGTAAGCAGAAAAAAGGTAAATATGTAACGAAGGTAGTAAGAAAGCAAAGATATTAAGAAACCCCTTGAAACACATGGTTCCAAGGGGTTTTTCCTGTTAAAAAGATATGACCGAATTATTCGTCTTTCTTTTCCTCATCATCTTCGAATTCCTCTGCAGCGTCTTCTACGGCCTCAGCGACCTTCTCAGCGGTCTCATCAAGCTTATCAGCAGCAGCCTCTGCAGCATCCGCAGCCTTATCTGCAAGATCATCAGCGGCGTCAGCAGCCTTCTCGGCAAGGTCTTCAGCAGCATCAGAAGCCTTCTCGGCGAGATCCTCTGCCTTTGCTTCCTTGTCGCCTACAAATTCTTCTACCTTTTCAATTGCGCGATCCATAACGCGGTTTGCAGTCGTAGCAACCTTATTTACGGCGCTGGAAATCGTAGCGGAAGCCTTGGAAGCCATTTCCTCAAGGTCTACCTTTTTCTTCTCATCAGCATTGTCCATGTCGAGCTCTACATAGCTGCGATCAGCATCCTCATCTCCGTCATCACTGAAATCATCAAAATCTTCATCAAAGTCGGGCTCCGTATCAGCCTTCTTTTTCTGAGAGAAATAATATGCCGCAGCGGCAGCAGTGGTAACAGCGGCAGCGGTCAACATAAATTTTCCAAATTTTCTAGACATAGGTTTGAAGCTCCTTTCTATTGTGAAGTGATAATCCTATTCTAATACTATTTTAAGAAATTGAAAAGAGATTATGTATTATTTTTTTATAAAATCCTTCGAAAAGCTTGATAAAAAAAGATAGCACTTGAAAGCTTTTTGCGGGTGTGCTACACTTTAAACATCGCGAAAGATGGGAGCAGGGAGATGAACGGTAAGTTTTTTGAACTGAAAAAAGAAAAGCAAGACAGAATGATTAATGCAGCGTTGAAGGTATTTGCCATCAACGGTTATCGTCATGCCAGCACGGATGACGTGGTGAAGGAGGCTGGCATCAGCAAGGGCCTTCTGTTTCATTATTTTGAGAATAAGCTGGGCGTGTACCAGTTTGCATATGATTACAGCGTAAGATATATGTCGTTGGAACTTAGCACCTTTGTGGGTTCGCGTGAGAAGGATTTGTTTGAAATGGTGAAGCAGATTCAGTCTGCGAGACTTGATGCCATGAAGGGCTATCCCTACATGCAGCAGTTCCTTGCGAGAAGCACCTACGAGGATGCAAATGAGGTTTTGATGATCATCGGACAAAAAAAAGAAATCCTGGAAAATGCTTACCAGGATATCTATCGGCGTATTCATTTCAATGCGCTGCCGCGCGGTACGGATGGAAGACTGCTGTACCAGTTGATGAATCACGCGGCAGACGGATTGATTCAGGAGCATTTCCAAGAGGGCTCCTTCCAGGCGGACATGGTTTTGTCAGAGATTATGCAGTATATTAACACGATCAAAAAGCTGGTGCTTGCAAGCTAACCCCTCATCCGGCACTTCGTGCCACCTTCCCCCGAGGGGGAAGGCAGTTAAACAGCCAGACTTTGATCAGCAAACGTTAATGGCCTTCCCGCAGGGGAAGGCCATCGGATTTTATCCCGGGAGTCGCTCGAACCAGATGCGGGAGAGCTCGACCCAGGTATTGACGTCGGCAAACGGATTGATGCCGGCCTGAAGATTTTTCATAAACTCATTAGGCGCTGGAGGATTCTCGTCCTCCGGCGCTTTTTTGGGCGGTTCCTTGGGGGCAAAGAATTGCTGCATCAGTTCTTCCTTGCGCTGAGGATTCATGCCTACTGCGGTATCATTTTTTACATGCTCTAAGGCAAAGCCTAGCTGTTCACAGACATATTCACCGCCGTGCCATCCCGTGAACTGTTCCATGCTTGCAACGGAAAGCCCGTGACCGCCCGTGGGATAGACATAGTGAGCAAAGGGAACGCCCTTCTCCTTCAGCGCTTTTGCAAATAGGTAGGTATTCTCCACGGGGACGAGGTCATCCGTGGCCGTCTGCCAAAGGAAGCAGGGAGGTGTGTTTTCCTTTACCTGCTTTTCCACGGAGAAATACTCCAGCTCCTGCGCGGTAGGATTTTTCCCGAGAAGCGCCTGCATGGAATAGATATGCGTAAACTCGCCAGAGGTGATCACGGGATAGCCGAAGATGGCACCGTCAGGGCGATTAGAGATCACATTTAACTCAGGATCGGGATCCGTAAGGTCATCAAAATGCGTGCACAGACTTCCGCAGACGTGTCCGCCCGCAGAGAAGCCGCAAATCAGGAACTTGCTTGGATCCAAATGATATTCTGCCGCATGCTTTCTCAGAAGTCGCACGGCGCGGGAGAGATCCGACATGGGCTGCTTTTTCAAGGGAACGCACATCGTGATGTCGTTGGTATAGGTTAAGACGAAGACATTGAGGCCCATGCGATAATATTCCATGGCGACTAGTTCGCCCTCATGTGGAGCCAGCATGCAATAGCCGCCGCCCGGAACAACGATCATGCACCTTCGAACCTCCGCATCCTCCTCGTGCAGATAGGCATGCACATTGGGCATAAAGCCATATGCGGCCTCATAGGTATACTCATCCGGTTTCCAGAGATCCAGTCTAAACGTTTTCATGTGATTCCTCCTATTTTTTGGCTTTGTATGGTCCATCGGCGGGATAGCCGCCCTTGAGCTTTTGCATGCCACGTTGAATGGCATCCTTGGAATTCTTCCAGTCCGCGCCAGCATTCTGATAATCAAACATCTCCACCATCCATGCGACGTCCTCGGAAACACGCTCCAGATTCTGCTCCATCAGGGGCAGTACCATGGAATAGAATTCCGATTTTTCCTTATCGGCAAGCTTTAATTCCGCGGCATCACACAGATCGCCAAAGTGACTCAGACAAAAGCCCTTACTGTTTTTGATTTTATCGCGGAAGACGTCATCCTGCTTATAGAGGTAAAAGAAGGTGTCCATATAGCGCTCGTAGGTATCCTTAAAGTGCTGGCAGACATAGCAAGAGTCCTCCTTTTTCTTCACCCATGCTCCGAAGGAGGAGACGGGGGCGTCTCCCTTGGGACGCATGAGCTTGTCCTTGAAGGAAAGCTTTCCAGGCGCAAAGCCGCGAGTCTGTTCCTTGAACTCGTTGATGATCCTGCGATAATGCGTTTTCAAAATCCAGGCATTTCCCAAGGTATTTCCGTAATCAAACATCTTCTGAAAATGCGTTCTGCAAAAGCCCGCCTTGTCCGTCATCTCGCGGACGTCCGCCTCCATATAGGACGCGCTGCTTCCCAGCACAAAATCAATCAGATCCTGCTCCACGGCCCTTTCAATAAAGCAAAAGGGACATTCATCCTTCGCATCTACGGCATCATTCAACGGGATCGTATATAACTGTTCCTTCATTCGCACCTCCATATGTTTATCTATCGTTTTATAATTCTTTGCAACAAGAAAATGTTATTGTATTATAACAATATCTTCGAGGGGATGGATGGGATAGTCTTTTCAGGTCAAATGGTTAGTGAAAAGACTATCCCATCCGCGCCCCGAGGCATTTGGAAAATTACAACTATGTCTATTTTAAAGGATTGGGATGGAAAAAGCAAGAAACAAAGTTTAAGAATTGTTTAAGGCTCTTGCAGTTGAATGAGGCTAGTGTTACCATGGAACTATGACGGAGCGGGGGTGACGGAATGTATCAGATTCTACTGTGTGATGATGAGGAAGACATTTTATATGCGTTAAAGATCTATCTGCGAAATTCGGACTATCGTTTCTTTGAGGCGCACACGGGAAAGGAAGCGCTCGAGGTTATGAGGAACGAGGAGATCGACCTCGTTTTGATGGATATCATGATGCCGGAAATGGATGGTATTACGGCATTGGAAGAGATTCGAAAATTTAGCAATGTGCCCGTCTTATTCCTTACGGCAAAGGGAGAAGAGATGGATAAGATTATCGGGCTCGGCGAAGGGGCAGACGATTATATCACTAAGCCCTTTAATCCCATGGAGGTCGCAGCCCGCGTAAAGTCCCACCTGCGGCGCTATACCGTCTTTGGCGGGAGCAAGGCGCGTTCGCATAGTCTGCGGATCGGTGGCATTGAGATGGATGATGAGAGAAAGCAGGTGCTTTTGGATGGAGAAGAAATCAACCTGACACCGACGGAATATCAAATCCTAAAGCTCTTTTTGGAGCATCCAGGGAAGGTGTTCCCGCCAGCTGAGATTTACACCTATGTCTGGAAGGAGGAGGGCACCATCGGCAGTGAGGGAACCGTTGCCGTTCATATCAGACATTTGCGTGAGAAGCTGGAGATTAATCCTGCGGAGCCCAGATACATCAAGGTGATTTGGGGACAGGGATATCTCATGGAGGAAGGCTAAGTGAAGAAAAAGATATGGTTTTTTGTGTTCTTTTTGCTGCTGATGATCAGCATTTCGCTCGGAGCCTTTTTTGGCGCGGGTACCTTGTCCCTCTACCAAAAGAATCTTCTTTGGGCGGATGATGCAAGCTGTCAAAAGTACTTAGAGTTCATGGAGTTTCAATCAGGAAGACTATGGGAGCTTGGTGTCAAGGCGGGAATTCAGATGGATCGCTACTATCTGCTTCTTGACGATGAAGCAGATGAAGAAAACTTTGCTCATCAGCTTGCCCAATATATCCTACAGCTTGTCAGGGAACAGGATTGGGAGGTGGCTGATGCCTTTTGTGAACAGTATCAGATTCAATACAAGATTTACCATTCGCAGGGAAGGCCGCTGGGAGGAAACATGATAACCGCAGATGAGAAAGATGCGTATCGTTTTAGCCTGCGATATATTAATTCCTCCACGGGAAACAAGGATGGTCCTAGCTATATCGTCTATCTGAAGGTTGATATGGGCGGAATTCAGATGATCCAGACGGAAAATTATTGGTTACAGGTTTTTTGGATCTCTCATCGCTATGCTGTCGTGCTCATCACGATTTTTGCAGGTATCCTTGCTTTGGTTTTGTTTGTTGTAGAGCTATGCCTTGCATGGAGAACAGAATGGAAGCTGGGAAATTTTGACAAGATTCCGCTGGATGCACTCTTGGCATTGTCTGCCTATGGATGTTATTATTTTATTTTTCAGAAAGATTATCTCTCCCTTTACCAAGGACAGTTTTCAACCTTGATCGTTCGATGGATCTACGCGATCGTCGTGGCGCTGCTTCTCATTTTTTATGTGGTGCATCGCCTGCATGGAAAGGAATGGTATCGGGAGAATGTTCTCTATGGTGTGTTCCAATTCCTATGGAAAACGGCACATACCTGGTATGAAGTATTTCAAAATCTGTCCTTGGTTTGGAACCTGGTGCTGCTTGAAATTGGACTTACGGTGTTGGAATGTGGGCTGATGCTTTGGCTGATTCCATTTGAAAAAGCGTTGTTCCAGCTTCTTGCCTATCTTGGAATCCTAAAGTTTTTGGTGATTCCATGGCTGATGAGATATGGCATTGCCATTGGGAGGATCCAAAAGGTGACGAGTGGTCTTGCGGCAGGAGACATGGAGCAGCATGTCGATACGAAAGAATTGCCGAGGGCGCTGCAAAAGCTTGGTGAGGATGTTAATTCCATGGGTGACAGTGTTTCCTTAGCCGTGGAGCAAAGACTCAAGAGTGAGAGACTTAAGACGGAGCTCATTACCAATGTTTCTCATGACATTAAGACGCCCTTGACCTCCATCATTAATTTTTCAGACCTTATCGTAAACGAGGCGACCGAGAATGAAAAGATTAAGGATTACGCGAGTCACCTGCATCAGCAATCCTCACGCTTAAAGAAGCTGATCGAGGATCTTATGGAGGCTTCGAAGGCATCCACGGGAAACCTGGAGGTACATTTGGCACCCTGTGATGCGAGAGTGTTGTTGGGACAATGCCTTGGGGAATATGAGGAGCGCCTTCGGGAAAAGGGCTTGGAGCTTGTTGTGAAGCAGAGTGAGGAGCCGCTACGCATTATGGCGGATTCCCGTATGCTTTGGCGTGTGTTCGATAACTTGGTCAACAACATTTGCAAATATGCCCAGAAGGATACGCGTGTCTATCTCAGCGCGGAGAGAAGCGGGGAACTTGCAAGAATTTACTTCAAGAATGTTTCTAAATATGCGTTGGACATTGCACCGGAAGAGCTATTGGAACGCTTTGTTCGAGGGGATCTCTCTAGACATGCGGAGGGAAACGGATTGGGTCTTTCCATTGTCAGCAGCTTGATGGAGCTACAGGGCGGAACCATCCATTTGGACGTAGACGCTGATTTGTTCAAGGTTATGCTGGAATTCCCGTTGGCTAAAGAGATGTCGGCGATTCGGGAAGAAGCCGTACTCAAGGAGAAAGTCGGGAATCAAGAGAAAACAGGAAAAGAAGAAAAAACAAGAATCCAAGAGAAAAATAATTCCTCAGAGAAAGAAGAAGGCAAGAATAAAAGAAAGCTCATTGGAAAAAAACGCAAGCAGAAAAATCAGAAAGAGGATTTAAGTATTGAGGAGAACCTGCTAAGCGAAAATAGGAATCGAGAGTAAGGAGAAGCCATGTTATATTGCGTGCCTGCGAAAAAGAGAACAATTGTCAAAGTGGAGCGGAGGGAGGATGCCCTCTGGCTGCAATTAGCGTGCGGAAGACAAAAGCTTGTTCCGATTTGTGATGGCATTGTGCGCGTGCTGTTTACGGAGAAGGAGGCCTTTTCCGATGAGGAAAAGCCTGGAATTTTGAATCTTCCTACATTTCCCGATTGGTCCTACGAGGAGACGGAGACAGCCGTATTTCTGCGGATGAAGAGTCTTTCTATCAGGATAGACAGGGAGAGCAATCAGTTTTGCTATTATGATGAAAAGGGAGAGCTTCTTCTTGCGGAGAGAGAGGAACGAAGCAAGGAATTAGAGGAGCTTCCCATTTATCGCATGGATGATACTGCCATAGAGAAAACCTATGTGGACACGCCTGACGGACGCAAGGAGGTCGTTCGCGAGGCAGCGAAAATCCAGACGGGCACGGCCTATCACACAAGGCTTCATCTGTGCTTTGGAGAGGAAGCTCTTTATGGATTGGGACAGCATGAGGAGGGCTATGGATCTCTTCGCGGGAAGCGTATTTACCTGCATCAGGCGAATCGAAAGATCGCCATTCCCATGCTGGTTTCCACGAAGGGCTATGGAATCCTTTGTAATACTTACGCCGCTGCCATCTTTAACGATACGGAGGAGGGAACTTACCTTTATACGGAGGCAGATCCGGAGATGGACTTTTTCTTCCTGTACGGTGCGGCTGGTAGTGCTGACACGCGGGAAAAGAAAGCCGGTATGGACGGTGTGATTCGCGGCTATCGAATACTGACGGGTAAGGCAGTTCTTCTCCCGAAGTGGGCTTACGGCTATTGGCAGTCGCAGGAGCGCTATGAGACGCAGGAGGAGATCCTCAGCATTGCCAAGGAATATCGAGGACGCGGCATTGGGCTTGACTGCATCGTGCTGGATTGGTGCTCCTGGCCGGATGGACAATGGGGGCAAAAGACCTTTGATCCAGAAAGGTTTCCGAATGTCAAGGCAATGACGGATGAGCTGCATAACGAGCACGTACACTTTATGGTTTCCATCTGGCCGAACCTTACGCCGGGAACGGAAAACTACGAGGAGTTTAAGGGAAAAGGGCTGTTGCTTCCCGGGATCAATAACTACAATCCGCTGGCTCCCGAGGGCAGAAAAACCTATTGGAAGCAGGTGGAGCGAGGGCTGTTTTGTCATGGCGTGGATGCCTGGTGGTGTGATAACAGTGAGCCCTTTACGCCAGAGTGGAATACGCTGCTTCGACCCGAAAGTGCCAAGAGCTATGAGGAATATTGCCGGGCGGCAGGCATGCACCTTCCTGCAACGAAGACGAATGCCTACGGATTTTATCACGCGCAGGCGCTGTATGATGGGCAGAGGGGCTATTACGACTCTTTGAACCAAGGCATGGAGACAAACGAGGAGAAACATGAGAGCGATGCCGAAAATAAGTTGGATGGGTATCCTGCCGCATCAGAGAAACGAGTCATAAATCTTACCAGAAGTGGTTACCTGGGGCAGCAGCGCTTTGGCGCGGTGCTTTGGTCGGGAGACATTTCGGCGTCCTGGGAAACCTTAAAGCGCCAGATTGCGGCGGGCCTACATTTCTGCGCGAGCGGACTTCCCTATTGGACGGTGGACATTGGTGCCTTCTTTGTCAAGAATGGCTTGCAGTGGTTTTGGGATGGAAAATATGATCAGGGTCCCAAGGATCCCGCGTATTGTGAGCTCTTTACGAGATGGTATCAGTGGGGAGCCTTTCTCCCCATTTTCCGCGGACATGGCACGGATTTTCGGCGGGAGCTCTGGGAGTTTGACAGACCTGAAGCACCCTTTTATCAGGCACTTCTTAAGGCAAATCGCGTTCGTTACGAGCTGATGCCCTATATCTATTCGCTTGCTGGCAGTGCCTATTTAGAGGATGCAAGCATCATGAAGCCCCTTGCCTTCGGTTTTTCAGAAGATCGCGAGACCTGGGGAATCAAGGATCAGTATCTCTTTGGGGATGCCATGATGATTTGCCCCGTGACGGAAGCCCTTTATTTTGGAGCAGACAAGCCTAAGAAGCATGGCGAGAGATGCGTGAAAAAGGTTTATTTGCCAGCTGGCTGTGGCTGGTATGACTACTGGACGGAGAGCTATTATGAGGGCGGTCAGTGGATCCTTGCGGATGCGCCGCTGGAGAGAATTCCTGTGTTTGTAAAGACGGGTTCCATACTGCCGCAGAAATTCTTCGCACTCTCCGTGGAAGAGCAGACAGAGGAGATGACCATCTGCGTATACTCGGGCAGAGACGGAGAGTTCCTCTTATATGAGGATGCAGGAGATGGATATGCCTATGAAAAAGAAGACTATCAACTGACGAAGCTTCAGTGGCTGGAAAAGGAGCAGAAGCTCTTATGGAATGGTCAGGCGACGGATAAGGATTGCTTGCGGATTATTAGACCGATTTAAGTATCTGAGTCTAATTTCTGAATGTAAGGAGGTGTGCCATGAAGAATAAGGTGACGATAATAGTCGCAGTAACCCTGTTTTTAGGGTTGGTAATTTTCATTTGTGCATTTGGGTTTTCCAGGCAAGAACCATCAGAAACAACAGAAGAGAAAACTACGGAGCAGATAGCAAATCTACTTCCGTGGTTGGTTAGAATTGATGGCGTAAACTATAGTCAAGACAGTGCATCGGGATATTATGATGATGACATTACTGCCAGGAAAGTTGATTTCATGGTGGAGGGGAAAATTGAATCCGTCACGAAAGAATTTAATACGCATCCGAGAAAGGATAATCAAACGAACTGTGAAGAGCTTGTCGGATGTGAATATGGCCACATGGATGGAAAGCTCTATATCCTTTATAAAAGACGGTTGGTTGAGTATGTAGAGTCAGAATATCAGCCATAGGATTATACGGTCATGTCCGAGCGGGGTGAGGTTCCCGCATATTTCACATAGGCGCGGTAGAAGGAGCTGTAATCCGTGAAACCGCATTGCAGGGCGGCGTCCATGGCGGATGCCCCCTTTTGCATTGCCTGACGCGCAAGAATGATGCGCTTATAGCGCACATAATCCATGGCCGTTGTTCCAAGGTATCGCTTAAAGTTTGTATTCAAATAATTTTTGCTGATAAAGAAATGCGACGCAATGCTGTCGAGCGTCTGATGCTCCGTCAGGTGCCCGTTGACATAATTGACAATCTCCATCATTTTATCAGGCAACGTATCGATAAAACGCGCTGGCTTTTGGGCGCGGGCGAGTAAATGAATCTGTGCAAGAAGGGCCTCCAAAAAGATGGGGGAAAGCATCTCGCGTACCTCCTGCGGCTGGTCATCCAGCTGATGCAGGTGATAAAAGAATTCATCAAAATGAAAGGCCTCCGTGTGCTCGTAAAGAAGCTCCAGGGTGGGCTTTTTTTTGTGCCTTGGCAGAATGTCCGTGAGGAGCTGTCTGCGTTCTGGAATCAGGTTGTCGGGCGACAAGAACAAAACATTGCGGACATAATCTGCGCGCGAATTAACCCGAATGCCGTGCAATACGCCAGGTGCGATGAGGAAGAGGGTATGCGGCTTTAAAGGATACATTTTTCCCTCAACCATGATGTCTGCATCGCCAGAGATAAAGTAATAAATCTCATAAACCGTGTGAAAATGACCATCCAGCTGGGAATAAACCTTTTTATCCTTTTTATGATACTCCAAAACGGAAACTTCCATAATAGAAAACCTCTCTATACGATAATAAACATGCCTGAGATAAGATTCCAGACAGGCAAGTCTGTACGCATTCCATTTCGTAAACCAAGAACTTATATGACAAAAAATTCACAATTTTGACAAAGTTTTAACGGAAACCGACTTATAATAATTTTAAATGAATTGTGTGATTTTTGCAATATTAAATTTCCTTTTCCCAAAGATTTGTGACTTCGAAAATGATATGATTTTTTTAAGTTTTGTTTAAGGAATCTGTGGTAGGGAACAAATCGCTTTGGAGGGAGGTATTTCCGTGGCAAAAGAAAAGGAAAACAAGCCGACGATTGTCATCGAAAAAAGGAAGGTAGACTTTAAGGTTTACATTAAGAGGTATTGGCAGCTGTATGCACTGCTGGCGTTGCCCCTCATTTACCTTCTGATATTTAAGTATATTCCAATGCTATACGTACAGATCGCGTTTAAGAAGTACAGTATCGGTAAGAGCGTCTGGTCCATGCCTCTGGCGAAAAATAATGGCTTTGAATATTATATTCAGGCGTTTAGGGATCGTGACTTCCTCTATGCTTTGAGAAATACCTTGCTTTTGAACCTGAAGGATTTGATTTTTGGTTTTCCTGCACCGATCATTTTTGCCCTGATTCTGAATGAGCTACCCTTCAAGGGATATAAAAAGGTTGTGCAGACCATTGCCTACATGCCCCATTTCCTTTCCTGGGTTATCATCGGCAGCCTTTCCTTGCAGCTGTTTGCGCAGGATGCAGGTATGGTGAACATGCTGATCGAAAAGCTGGGCGGAGAGCATATAAAGTTTATCTCAGACAGCGCCAATTGGGTCAGAACCTACATCGGATGGGGAATCTGGCAGAGCTTCGGATGGAATTCCATCGTTTATCTGGCTGCCATTGCAGGCATTAGCCCTGACCTGTACGAGGCCGCTTCCATGGACGGCGCGGGAAGATTCCAGAAGATGTGGCACATCACCCTGCCAGGCTTAAAACCGACCATCGTCGTACTTCTGATTATGAATCTTGGCTATATCATGGGCGGCGGAATGGAGCGCCCCATGGCACTCTATAACAACCTTGTCATGGATAAGGCAGATGTTATCGCAACCTATGTTTACAGGGTCGGCATCAAGGGTCTTCGCTTCTCCTTAACCACCGCAGTCGGACTGTTCCAGTCCGTGGTCGGCGTGATCCTGATCCTAAGCGCCAACTGGATTTCCAGAAAACTTGGCGAACGCGGAATTTGGTAAGGAGGTAGCAGAAAATGAAGGTTAAGTCAACAAAAGCACAGATCGGTGACTGGATTTTTGTATTTATTTGTTTTCTTGTCAGCCTGATTTGCGTATTGCCGATGCTCAATCTGCTTGCAAAGTCCCTGAGCGGATCGGAGGCGCTGATCAGAAATGAGGTTTATCTTATTCCAAAGGGCTTGAATTTTGATGCATATGCCCAGGTATTTCGAAACAGCAAGTATGTGAGATCCTTTTTCTGGACCGTATTTTTGACGATTGTATGTACGCTGGTGTCACTTACGATGTCCACCCTGTGTGCATATCCCCTGATTTTCGAACGATTAAAGGGACGCTCTGCAATCAATGTTTTTATTACGGTAACCATGTTTTTTAATGCGGGCACCATTCCGAATTACCTGCTGATGCAGAAGCTTAATCTTTTGGATAACCCTTTGGTTTTGATTATTCCTTCTTGCTTAAGTATTTATAACATGATCATCATGCGGAGCTTCTTCTACGGCATTCCTGACAGCCTGCGGGAGTCCGCGGAAATCGACGGCGCAAACTTTTTCCAGATTCTCTGGAAGATTTACGTGCCCTTGTCCAAGCCTGTAATGGCGACGCTGGCCCTGTTCTATGCGGTGGGACGATGGAATGGCTACGGAGATGCGCTGATGTATATGAAGGACGAGAAGTTTTATCCCCTGCAGCTGTACCTGTTTAACATTATGAACAATACAAACAAGATGGAGGTTGCTACGCAGGAGGGCTTTTCTTCCCCTGGACTTGCGGCATCCATGAAGGCGGCCGTGGTAATGTTCTCGACGATTCCCATTCTGATGATTTATCCCTGGCTGCAGCGCTTCTTCATTCAGGGCGTTACCCTGGGTGCGGTCAAGGAGTAATCGGGCAGGGAAAAGGTCCTACGCGATTGTCACGCAAAACGGATAACTAACAGGGAAGCCTGTTAATTATAATAGCTATTAATTTTCTAAAAAAGGGAGGAAACAGTAAACATGAAGAAGAAAATTCTTTCAGTCCTGCTGGCCTGCTCGATGGTTGCTTCTATGGCAGCCTGCGGCGGCGAAGGTGGGGAAAGCAACGAAGGTGGATCTACCAGCATCAGCGAGAGCAAGGTCGCAGAAGCAAAGCAGGCAGGCGCTGACTTTGAGAACGGAAAGTTCAAGGAGACCAAGAAGATCGTGGTGGAAATCTACGATCGTGGAAATGACGGCGGATCCGATCCTGAGAACAATATGTACACCGAGTACATCAAGAAGGGCATGCTCGAGGATCACAACGTAGAGGTAACCTTTAAGAAGGTTCCCCGTTGGACCGAGGTTGACGAGATCAATAACCTTCTAGCAGCAGGTACCGCACCTGACGTATGCGTAACCTACAGCTATCCAACGATTCAGTCCTATGCAAACATGGGCGGCGTCATTGACCTGGCTCCTTATGTTGAGACCTATAAGAGTGAGCTTCCGAATCTCTGGGATTGGCTGGGAGACACTAACATTAACTGGGACAAGGATCCCAAGACTGGTACGCTTTGGTGCGTAGAGGCTAAGCTCGCTGTTTCCAACCGCGTGCTGACCTTTGTTCGTCAGGACTGGCTGGATAAGCTGGGCATGAAGGCTCCTACCACGAAGGCTGAATTTGAGGACATGCTGGTTGCATTTAAGGACAATGCAGAGACTCTTCTTGGCGCTGATGCTTCCAAGATGGTTCCTTATTCCGTAAGCTATGACGTGGGTTGGAGAGCTGCAACCCTGATCGAGTCCTTCCTGGATCCGAACATGTCCGATAAGGAATATTATATCAATGGCTTTGACGACAGAAAGCTTACCCAGAATGGCACGAAGGAAGGCGTTCGACTTCTGAACAAGTGGTACAACATGGGTCTTATGTGGAATGACTTTGCACAGTACGGCAGCGGCGACACCACCGAGGATGACATGATGAAGGCTGGTTTCGTAGGTGCATTCACCCACAACTGGGATTACCCTTACAGAAACGGTGATGACAGCATCAACGCAAACCTTCAGAGGAACGTTGGCGCTGACGCGAAGTTCGTAGCAATCGACTGCTTCGAGGACAAGAATGGAACCTATACCAAGTTCGTGTCTGGCCCCATCGACCGTAAGGTATTCTTCCCTGCAACCAATAAGGAGCCTTTGGCATCCCTTTTGTATCTTGACTGGATCAGCGATCCTGAGCACATCCAGTACCTGCAGATCGGTGAAGAAGGCGTGACGCATGAGGTACAGTCCGATGGAGCCATCAAGGTTATCACTGCAACTGGTGATGCCATCATGAACTCTGGTATGAACATTGACTATACCATTACCGTAAACGGACTGAAGCTGACCAGCGATGAGCTGACAAATAAGTCCAGAGCCCTGAATTACCCTGGCATTCCTGCTGAGGACGTTCTGAATTCCCATAAGCTCGCAAATACTGACCTTAGAATCGGAAAGAACGTAAACGTAGGTGCCATTGAGGCAGAAGAGGGTATTGGTGATACCTTAAGCCAGAAGAGAGACATCGCTTATGATAAGGCTGTAGTTGCTTCCACCAGCGATTTTGACAAGGTTTGGGACGAAGAGATCAAGAATTACTTAAGCGCAGGCGGACAGGCAATCATTGACGAGCGTACCGCAAAGTGGAAGGAGTTTTTCGGTGATTCCGACATGCTTCCTTAACACATGCTCGCGGATTTCATAATATTTTATTCTCCCAACAAGAGGGAATGGGGTTAGCGTAATGCCAGCCCCATTCTTTTTTTATTCAACTCCAGCGATACGATAGATGAACTTCACCTGGCCGTCCATGTCTTCGGAGATGCCAGAGAAGTTGCGGTAGCTTCTGGAGGCATCTACGGTAGCCTGTAGTCTGTCCACAAGGCCTTCCAGATCTCCATCCACTGCATTCACAAGCTTTGAGATTCCTTCCTCGTTGAAGGTTGTAAGGCCATCCTTTAGGGCTTCGGAGCCTTCGTAAAGCTTCGTCACGCCTTCAAGGAGCGCAGGCATGGAATCCTTTAGCTGCGTCATGCCGCCATGTAACTGGTTTGCGCCATCATAGAGCTTCTGGGTTCCGTCCTTCAGGGTTCCTAAGCCTGCGGAAAGCTGGCCTGCACCTGCGGAGAGCTGGCCTGCACCAGAGGAAAGCTGGCCTGCTCCAGTGGAAAGCTGCCCCGCGCCTTCCGTAAGCTGGCTGGCACCAGCTGCTGCCTGGGCAACGCCTGCGGTATAGGCCTGAAGTCCAAGGTAGAAGCCGTTGTAGCTATCCAGGGATGCCTTTAGGGAGATGACAGCCTTTGCTCCCTCGGAAGCTGCTGCCAGCTTTTCCTGCACGGCAGGACTTGCCATATTGTCAGTAATAGCTTTTTGCTTCTGTGCTTCCACGTTCTGGGCGATGATCGCCTGGATGGATTCTTCTTCCATCTTGGCATCCGTATTTTCGCTAATAATTGTCTTGATATCATCGGAGTCCATTTGTTCTTCGGTCTTAGAGACGATCAGGGCCTGCACGGTTTCACTCTCCATTTGCTCAACGGTTTTGGCTTCAATCATACCTTGCACCATTTTGCCCTTCAGCTGCTCCTTTGCTTTTGAGTCAATCGTTTCCTGCACGGTCTCGTCAGCCATTTGTGTGTCAATGGTTTTCGTAATGGCAGCTTGAGTTTCCTCAGAAATCATGCCTGCGGATGCAGCTTGGTCATAGGCATCAGGATCCAGTCCTGTGGCAGCCTGAATGACCTTAGCCGATATGGTCTCACGAACGGTGGCTTCCACCTGCTCACGAACCTGTGCCTCGACGGCTGCCTGAACCTTTTCACTAACCTGAGTCTGAACGGCTGCCTGCACTTTTTCGCTAACCTGCGAAGTTACGGCCTGTGTCACGCCTTTTTCCACTTCTTCACGAACGGCAGCAGTCACCTTCTCGACAATCAAATCCTCCTGGGCAGCAACGGCATCCGTCACGGCCTGCAGCGCCTGTGCATAGACTGCGTCGTCATCGAGGGAAGCAATCACGCTATTTAATATGTCACCATAGTTTTCTACGGTCATGGCAGGAACGGCGAGACCGTTTGCTGCGAGCTGCGTTTGGGCCGTTGTCAAAAGTGTTTCAAATACCTGGCGGGCACCGCCGTTTAAGCTGTCATTATTGGAGGCCAGAGTATCCAGTCCAGTGGCAAGCTGCTGCGCGCCGCCCTGGAGCTGCGCTGCACCATTTTGGAGTTGCGAAGCACCGCTTTGAAGCTGCGAAGCACCGCCCTGGAGCTGCGAAGCACCGCCTTGGAGCTGCGCGGCGCCGTCATTTAAGCTGCCCGCGCCGTTTGCTAACGCCTGCGTTCCCTCTGCCAATTGATTCACGCCATCGGAAAGCTCCCCAGATTTCTTAAGCAGCTCCTTCAAACCATCGGTGAGCAGGGAGGAACCATCCATGAGCTGATTCATGCCATCCTGAAGCTGCGTCATGGCATCCTGTAATTCCTCCATGGAGCCCACGCCGTCTAAATTGAGCTTGTTGAAAACCTCATTCGTGGCGATGGTCACAGACATGCCAAGCTCGAAATTCGTGACGTCGGCCTGAATTTCGAGGGAATCGGGGATTTCAAAATTCTCAGTGTTCAGATGCAGATTTTCCTGTAGCCCTGGGAAGGCAATACCTGCCACGATGGTACGATTTCCGTCATTGATCAGACGCCCGCCCGTGACCTCCACGTTGGTGAATATGTCATTATCCAGAAGCAGTCCCGTGAGCATGGCGAAGGGGACATAGACCTTTTCTTCCTCACCGTCAATTTCCATGAGCTGATACTGGTCATTTTGATAGGTGTAGCGAATGGTGACGTGTCCGCTCTTTCCCTTTAATTCACTGGGAGACACGGCCTTGCCGTCAAGCAAATAGGTTACGGTCACCTTTACGGGAAGGGTCTTATCCGTGCTGCCCTGATAATAAATATCCTTGCCCTGGCTGTTCCAGAAGGTGTTTCCCTGATCGGCAACAAAGGTTTCGTCACCCTTGACGTTTTCAATGTTTTCCAGACCAGTTACATCCTTCAGGGCGGTCTCGCCTAATGTGTTCTTCAGCCAGTCACTGACGATGACCTTCTGTACGGAGCCGTCGGCATTTGTCAGAACATAGACGGTCTCGTCCTTACTTGCTTTTTCACCATTTTCATCCTTGGTGGTCAAGGACATGTTGGTCAGGGCATTTTCAAGAACGGATACCTCTGACGGAGCGTCCTCCGAAGAATTCGTGTTGTCCGCATGAGCGAACATGGTGATGCTGGTTGCGGTCAGCACGCCGCAAAGACTTAAGGATAATAATTTGATTACGCTTTTCTTTTTCATGATGAATTGCCTCCAATTCTTTCAATCTATTGTTTTCGAAGATACCTTTGTTTTTAATGATACCTTTGTTTTCGAAGATGCCTTTGTTTTCAATGATGCCTTTGTTTTCAATGATGCCTTTGTTTTCGATGATACCTTTGTTCTCAAGGATACCCTTGTTTTCAATGATGCTTTCCATGCATTTACTCTTATGGTTTTTGGGGTTTAGATGCATTAATGCGTCAAGTGAAGCAGTCTCTGCCTTGGCTGATGATGCAGGTGCCTCATGCCAACGGTCGTGTCGCAGATGATGCGGTCAAAGGCGAGAAGCAGCGTGGGCAGGATGAAGATGACCATCAAAACGCTGATCACGGCGCCCCTAGCCATCAGCATGCACATGGAGCTGATAATGTCAATGTCGGAGTAGACGGCAACGCCAAAGGTTGCGGCGAACAGTCCCATGCCAGATACGATGATGGAGGGGATGGAGGTAAAGAGTGCCGTATGAACGGCATCTTGCCTGTAGGCACCTGCCATACGTTCCATTTTATATCTTGTGGTCATCAAAATAGCGTAGTCCACGGTCGCGCCAAGCTGGATCGTACTAATGCAGATCGGCGCGATAAAGGGAAGGCTCTGGCCGAGGTAATGAGGAAGTCCAAGATTGATAAAGATGGCAACCTCGATGACGGAGATCAGGATAAAAGGCAGGGAGAAGCTTTTCTCTACCAGGGCAATGATGACAAAGATGGCTAAAATGGATACCATGTTGACCACCTGAAAATCATGATCCGTCGTCTCAATCATATCCTTCATACAGGGCGCCTCGCCGATGAGCATGCCGCCCTGATCATATTTCTTTAGGATGTAGTTCAGTTCATTGATTTGGCCATTCACCTCGTCGCTGGCCACCTTATAGCTGGAATTCACCAGAAGCAGCTCCCACTTGTCACTCTTTAGCTTGGAGGTGACGGATTCAGGAAGGATTTCTTCTGGAATGCGGGATCCGAGAAGAGATTCCAAACCGATCACATATTTTACGCCGTCGACATTTTCCATCTCCCCAATCATGGCCCTTACCTGCTTTGCAGGGAGCTTGGAATCTACAAGGAGCATGTGCGTGCTGGCTACGTCGAAATCCTCGTGAAGCTTGGCGTTGGCGATCACATAGCTCATGTTCTTAGGAAGGCATTCCCCCATGTCGTAGTATACCTCCTTATTGGTCTTATGGTAGCCCAGGTAGGCGGGGGAGACAATCAGGGCGAAGAGCAGCAGGAACACGGGGAAGAGCTTTACGATACCCTTTGCCAAACCATTACAATTTGGAATCAGGGATCTGTGCCTGGTTGCCTGTAGGGGCTTATCAAAGCAAAGGATCAGGGAGGGCAGCACGGTGACGCATCCGATGACGCCGAGCACCACGCCCTTTGCCATGACGATACCGAGGTCACGGCCCATCGTGAAGGACATGAAGCACAGGGCGATAAAGCCTGCCACCGTCGTAATGGAGCTTCCGACAACGCTGGTCAGAGTCTCGTGAATGGCAACTGCCATGGCCTCTTTTTTATCCTCATGACTTTGCAGCTGCTCATTGTAGCTGTGCCACAGGAAGATGGAATAGTCCATGGTCACGGCGAGCTGCAGCACTGCGGCGAGCGCTTTCGTAATATAGGAAATTTCGCCTAGAAGATAGTTGCTTCCAAGGTTTAGCAGGATCATCATGCCAATGGAGGCAAGAAATACAAAGGGTACCAGCCAGCTATCAAGGAATGCTAGCATGGCTGCGAGCGCCAGCACGACAGCCATTCCGACATAGATCGGTTCCTCCTTTTCGCAGAGGTCCTTTAAGTCTGTGACCAGCGCGGACATGCCAGAGACGAAGCACTGGGTTCCAGCGATGGAGCGGATCTCTCTGATGGCATCCATGGTGACGTCAGCGGACGTTGCACTGTCGAAGAAGACGGCCATCATCGTGGCATTCCCAGAATTGAAGGCGTTGTAAACCTTCTTTGGGAGCAGCTCCATGGGAACGGAGAGGTCTGCGACGGAATCATACCAAAGTACGGTTTCTACATGTTCTACCTGTTCGATTTTTTCCTTCAGTGCGGCGACGTCCTTCGGCTTCATGTCCTCGAAGATCAGGAAGGAGAAGGCGCCCTTGCCGAATTCCTCCATCAGTTCCCTTTGACCTGTGACCGTGTCCATGGTTGTTGGCAGATAGTCCAGCATGTCATAATTGACTCTGGTTCCGACATAACCCAGGCCTGCGGGAATCATCAGAAGTAACGTGATGATTAAAATGGGGATGCGGTGCTTCACCACCGCGTTTGCGAATTTCATAAGATCATTCCTCCTTATAACTTGTATCAATGACGTCAGGATACTGATTCTTTACGATCTTGACCGTACAGACGGCCACGCAAAGGTTCAGGATACCTTCCGCAAATAAAGCAACGCCAAGCAGTATGGTGAGAAGCGAAGCGCTTTCCCAGGGGCGAAAGACAAGTACCAGTCCAATGAGGCCTGTCATGACCGCCAGCACCAGGATGGTCCACCAAGTACCGATCCCGAAGGCTTTGGAATCAAAGGCGATCCTTGTCTTAAACAGGGCATCGACCATGATGACCACGCCAACGGCGATGAAGATAAAGTTCATAACGTCGATGGTCTCCGTTACGGCGATGACGCCGAGTAGCAGAAGTAAGATGCCGATCTCCAGGTCATATTGAAAGGCCAGCCGAAACAGATCCTTTGAAAAGTAACCAATCAGTTTGATGACGCCGAAGACAATCATCACAATCCCAAGGGCCCTTCCGATCAGGACTGCGGAGGCCTGGGGCCTTGTCATAAACAAAATACCGATCAGACAAAACGCAAGGGACATGATGACATAACCGCTTTTTGCAATTTTCATTGGCAGAATGGAACGCATTTTCATAATTGCCACCTCCTTGATTCATAAGATATCGCGAAAAAACAGAAAAGGAAACGGGCAAAAAAAATCCCGTGCCCAAAATTTAGGCACGGGAGGGTAAATTGTCTAAAACGAGTGCATGAGCAATGTCTTAAGGTAGGGTTTAAGAAAGTCTCGGGGCGCAACGTTCAATCATTTCTTCCACCATACCGCGGTGGAGTTGACAGAAGCGCTCAATGTCTTTGCCCACGTCTCTGGACATATTTTCATTGAGCCATAAGGTGATTAGACCAAAACACTCGCATTTGTAGAAGCGCCCGATGAGATCCCTGTCCTCTGCGGAGATGCTGCGCCCCGCCATGACGGCATCGCCGTACTTGTCTACAACGTGATCACATACCTTCCAAAGATATTTTTCAAAAATGTCACGGTTGACGGAATTGTACACGTGAAGGATGGCGCGGCGCTGCTTCGAAGCAAAATCTGCGGTGGCCTTCAGGGCGGCTTCAATGGAGTCGATGGAAGGGTGACTTTCAATGATGGCGTCGGCTTCTTCCTGAAAGATTTCCTCGATCAGGGTAGGAAGATCCTGATAATGATAATAAAAGGAATTTCGGTTGATGCCGCATTCCTCCACGATCATCTTTACGGTAATCTGGCTCAGGGGCTTTTGTTCCAACAGCTCGAGAAAGGTGGTTTTAATCGCTTTTTTCATAAAATCAGACATAACAATACCTCATGAAAATAAAAAAATTTTGTCCTATTATAACATTTTTTTCCAGCAAAGACAAGGACGGCAGGGAGACGGAGGACTTCGTCTTGCGGTTGACATTTGGGGAGAAATGAGATATGCTTTTTAAAACGATTTATGGAACTAAAGTGTTCTAAAACAAAGGATGAGGAGGGAATCAAATGAACGAATTTGTCACAATGACATTATCTTCTGGAAAAGGAAATCCCGTGGTCGGCATTATTACTTTGATCGTAATTTTTGGAGGAATCATCTGGCTCTCCATGACGGCCGTTAAGAATGCCGGCAATGGCGGCGCAAAAAAGATCAAGCAGACATACGGAGATAAGATTTTGGAGGAAGGGACCTTCTTAAAGTCCATGCATTATTACTTGACAAAGGACGAGTTTCTCGTTCAAAAGTATAACGCAGTGTTTGCGGCATATCGCCTGAGCGACCTTCGTTATATCGGGATCCGCTGGGATGCAACGCAGAGCCTGAACGTGCTTTACATGACGGATGCGGACAAGAAAGCAGTGAAGCCCGCGCAGGTGATCGGTGGTACAAAGGCAGCCCAGAAACTGTACGGGGGCAGCATGCCGGCCATGAAGCAGGCGGAAGCGGAAAAACTTCGCGACGTGATCATCAAATACGCACCTCACGTACAATATGAGGAAAAGCAATAAGATTAGGATTTTGAACGCTACGCTGGTTTCAACGTGGCGTTTTTTTATGTGGTATTTATGCGATCCGCGCAATTGCAGTTTCCTTGGAACTATGATAAAATAACAAGAAAAGGGGGGCGCGTAGTGCCAGGTCTTGTATTACTCGTCTTGTTTTTGTGTGTTCCGTTTATCATGATCGTTGAGATCCCAGATGTGATGATTCTCTATGTGGGGAATGTGTCATGCAACGTAAGGCTGACGTTTGCTTTAAAAATACTTAAGACAACCTTATTTTTAGCTTGCTTTGTCGGAATTAGTTACTTCGTCCTGGATAATTATTCTTGGCGGATGTCGGGGTTTTTTGCTCACGTATCTTGCAAATATTACGTCAGCATGGTTGTTGGTCTTATTGCTGAACTCTTTTACTAGATAATGGCGCATTGTTAGAGATCATAAACATGAGAGAATGGGAGGATACTATGGTTGTTTTAGCATTAGATGCATTTTCAGGTGGAGGAGAACTCGTTCGCATAGCGATCATTTGTCTGGCGATCGCGGGCGTGATCGTGATTGCATTTTCCCTCCTAGTTTTGAATAACGAAATCAAGAAAGAAACAGAAAAACGGGAGTCGGAAAAACGGGAGACGGAAAAACAGGAGACGGAAAAACAGGAGACGGAAAAAGAGCCAAAAAAGGAGGATAAGCCATGTTAAAAGACTATCAGAGATCAGAGAGACCATCAGATGAAGAAGTGGAACAACGCCTGGAAGAATTTCGTGCAAAGCTTTTTGCAAAGCAAATGGAGATCAGGGATCATAAGCTTCCTGTGCTTGTGATTTTTGAAGGTTGGGGTGCGGCCGGAAAGGGCAGCGTTCTCGGAAAGGTGATCAGAAACATTGATCCCAGGTTTTTTAAGACGGCAACCATGCATGCAAAAAGCGAGGACGAGCAAAGGAAGCCCTTCCTGTATCGCCATTTTGCGAAAATCCCAGAGGCTGGAAAGTTCCAATTTCTGGACGGCAGCTGGATGGATGAGGTAACCGGAGAATATCTTCAGGGTAAGCTGTCGAAAGAGGAATACCAAAAGCGCATGGACAGTATCAAGAAGTTCGAACGTCAGCTGACCGACAATGGATATCTTGTGCTGAAATTCTTCTTCCACATTGATGAGAAGGAGCAAAAAAAGCGTATTGAAGGACTCCTGGATGACAAGAACACCAAGTGGCGCGTAAGCGACTGGGATCAGTGGCAGAACAAGCATTACGAGAAATGCATGGACGCATTCGAAGAATACTTACGTGAGACAAATCAGTCTCAGGCACCCTGGTACGTGATCGATGCAAAGAATAAAAAGTGGGCGGAGTTGCAGGTGCTGGAAATTATGGTGAACGGCATTGACATGGCGCTCTCAAGAGGGGCACAGGCCGTACCGATTTTGCAAAATGTCTTCCCGCTTCGCAAGACGAAAAAGCTCTCAGAAATTTCGTTGAAAAAGACGGTTCCGGAGGAGGATTACAAGAAGGAGCTGGATCAGCTTCAGAAGAAGCTCTCGAAGCTGCATAATGAACTGTATCGCAAGCGCATTCCCGTGATCATCGCCTATGAGGGCTGGGATGCGGCAGGAAAGGGCGGTAACATTAAGCGCATCACGGGCGCCCTGGATCCCAGAGGCTTTGAGGTACATCCCATTGCGAGTCCTGAGCCTCACGAGAAGGCGAGACATTATCTCTGGAGATTCTGGACGAGGCTTCCCCGCTCGGGACATGTTGCAATCTTTGACCGCACTTGGTATGGCCGTGTCATGGTAGAGCGTCTGGAGGGCTTTTGCTCAGAGAACGATTGGCAGCGTGCCTATAATGAAATTAACGAATTCGAGAAGGAGCTGACGGACTGGGGTGCCATTGTCATCAAGTTCTGGGTACAGATCGACAAGGACACGCAGCTGGCACGCTTTACGGATCGTCAGAATACGCCTGAGAAGCAGTGGAAGATTACGGACGAGGATTGGAGAAACCGTGAGAAGTGGGACCAATATGAGGAGGCCATCAATGAGATGCTCCAGAAGACCAACACCACGACGGCACCTTGGTACGTCCTCGAATCCAATGACAAAAAATACGCGCGAATCAAGGCATTGAAGATTTTGATTGAAGAGATTGAAAAGCGCTTATAGGATGGAAGGCTTTCTCTTTAAGACAGACAGGAGAAGAGTGAAATGATAAAAGCAGTTTTATTTGACATGGACGGGACGCTGGTAGACACGGAAAAGTATTACCGAAGGTTCTGGCCCATTGCCATGGCGGAGTTTGGTTATCATTTGACGGACGAACAGGTGCTTTCCATGAGGAGCTTGGGGCGTCCTTTTGCACCGGCAAGATTAAAGGAATGGTTTGGAGATGACTTAGATTACTATGCCATTCGTGCCCGCAGAACGGAAATGATGGAGGAGTGCCTTGGTCAAGAAGGCATCCAGTTAAAACCGGGAGCGGTGGAAATATTGGAAGAGCTGCGGCGGCGGGGAATTCCGGCCGCCGTTGCTACGGCATCGCCCTTGGAGAGAACGGAGAAGTATTTGAATCTCACGGGAATTCGCCCATATTTTAGCAAGCTCATCAGCGCGACACAGGTGAAGGAGGGAAAGCCCTCGCCTGACATTTATCTCTATGCCTGTGAACAGCTGGGGTTAGATCCCAAGGATTGCATGGCAGTGGAGGATGCGCCGAACGGAATTCTTGCAGCATACCGTGCAGGACTTCGGGTGGTCATGGTTCCCGATCAGACACCACCGAGCGAGGAAGATCGGAAATATCTGTACAAAGCCGTGGACCGACTGGATCAGCTGACGACATGTTTGGAGTGAGAAACTTGCCAGATGTCAATATCTGCCCGTGAATGTTGACTTTTCTGACGGGGAATGTTATGATTTTAAATAGCGTGCCGCTAGAGTGGCGGCAGACGAATAAAAGAAGAACGTGAAAGGAACAAGAGAAATGAAGAAAGGTTTTGATGACATTGTAGCAAAGGTGAAGGAGTGCGGCATGAAGAAGGTTGCCGTTTCCGTAGCACAGGATAGCGCAGTTCTTGAGGCAGTCCGCGCGGCAAAGGATCGCGGCATTGCTGATGCAGTATTGGTAGGCGATGAAGCAAAGATCAAGGAGATCGCAGCTGAAATTCACGTAAAGATTGATGATTTCGAAATTATCAACGAGCCGGACATGATTCAGGCCTCCCTGGTAGCTGTTAAGCTTGCACATGATGGCAAGGTTGACATGTACATGAAGGGTCTGATCGACACCAAGAATTTCTTAAAGAGCGTGCTTGACAAGGAAGTTGGCCTTCGTACCGGTGGACCTCTTTCCCATGTTGCAGTGTTTGACATTCCTATGTTAGATAAGCTGTTGTTCCTGACCGACGTGGCATTCATGACCTATCCCACGCTGGAGGACAAGGCAAACATCATTAAGAATACCGTTCCCGTATGTAAGGCATGCGGCATCGAGAATCCCAAGGTTGCTCCTTTGGCAGCAGTTGAGGTTGTAAATCCTAAGATGCCTGCAACCGTTGAGGCACAGCAGCTCACCGAGATGTGCGAAAACGGCGAAATCAAGGATTGCATCGTTGACGGACCTCTGTCCCTCGACCTTGCCATCGATCCTGAGGCTGCAAAGCACAAGGGTGCTACGAACCGCAAGATCCAGGGTGATGCAGACATCCTGCTCTTCCCTGACATTCATGCAGGCAACCTTGTTTACAAGGCACTGGTTCATACCGTACCTGGCGTAAAGAACGGATGCATCCTGACTGGAACCAAGGTTCCCGTAATCCTGACCAGCCGTTCCGATACCTTCGAGACCAAGGTAAACTCCATTGCCCTTGCAGCAGTTGTAGCACACGAATTAAATAAGTAAATCATGATAGATTGCAATAATGTTATTTGTTTACAACATTCGATGAGTAAAGGATAACTCAATATTTATGATGGACAGTCGGTGATAAGCGCCTGCCGAATGGGATCCTCTGGGAACAATTAGCCGGCAGCACTTAGCAAATCGATTGGCCGAATGGTTGATTTCGAGGACTGTTTGAGGAGCGAAGCTCCGAGTTCCGCAGAAATCAACCAATCTATGAGGACGATCGATGAGCTTAGTGCAGTCCGAGCCGTTCCCAGAGGATCTCATCGGAAGGCGCAGCCATTCAGTTAACAAAATAGTTAGGAGGAAATATAAACATGGGTATCAAGAGTTTGATTATCAATCCGGGTTCTACGTCCACGAAGATCGGCGTGTTTGAGGACGAAAACCTGTTGTTTGAGGAGACGCTTCGTCATTCGACGGAGGAGATTTCTCAGTTCGCAACGATCGTAGATCAGAAGGATTTTAGAAAGAAGATCATTACCGATCTGTTGGCAAGTAAGAATTTTGACATGAAGAGCCTTGGCATGGTAGTTGGCCGCGGCGGTATGTTAAAGCCCATCCCTGGCGGTACCTATGCCGTAACGGATGATCTGCTTCATGATCTGGTGATTGGTAAGCAGGGTCAGCATGCATCGAACCTTGGCGGTATCCTTGCGAGAGAGATCGGTGATTCCCTTGGAATTCCTTCCTTCATCGTAGATCCCGTGGTAGTAGATGAGCTGGCACCCGTTGCACGTTTCTCTGGCGTTCCTGAGCTTCCTCGTACCAGCGTGTTCCATGCGCTGAATCAGAAGGCAGTTGCAAAGAGATATGCAAAGGAAATCGGTAAGCCTTATGACAGCCTTCGTCTGATCGTTGTTCACATGGGCGGCGGCGTATCCGTTGGCGCACACTTAAATGGCAAGGTTGTTGACGTGTTTAACGCACTGGACGGCGACGGCGCATTCTCTCCTGAGAGAGCAGGTGCAGTTCCCAGTGGTGCACTGATTAAGATGTGCTTCTCTGGTAAGTATACTGAGAAGGAAGTATACAGCAAAATCGTTGGTAAGGGCGGCTTCAATGCTTACCTTGGAACCAACGACATGCGTGAGGTTACCAAGCGTGCAAATGCTGGTGATGAGGCAGCAAAGGCAGCGAAGGAAGCCTTCCTGTATCAGGTTTCCAAGAACATCGGCTCCATGGCAGCAGTTCTGTACGGCAAGGTTGATCAGATCATTCTGACTGGTGGTATCGCATACGGTGCTGACGTTTGCGCAGCCATTCAGGAGAGATGTGGATTTATCGCACCCTTCACCGTATATCCTGGTGAGGATGAGCTTCTGGCACTTGCACAGGGCGGTCTTCGCGTGCTTCGCGGCGAAGAGGAAGCAAAGCAGTACTAATTCCCATAGTGGTTACAAAATGCCTCGCTTATGCGGGGCATTTTCTTTGCGCAAAAGCGAGTGGAAAGAGCATAAAAAAGGTGACAGAATCGCAGTTTTCTGATACAATATAAGTTAGTGGTTTTTTCTTCGAACATGGAAGATTGGAGGGTTTGGATTATGTTTTCAGATGGAAAGATTTATATGGGACTTGCGAATGGTGAGCGTGTTTATCTGCCCTTAAATATGTGTAACAGGCATGGCCTGATTGCAGGTGCGAGCGGAACTGGTAAGACGATCACGATGAAGGTAATGGCTGAGTCCTTTGCCGACGCAGGTGTTCCCGTGTTCCTTTGTGACGTCAAGGGTGACGTTTCCGGCATGGCGATGGCTGGTGCGCAGAATGAGGGCATGGAAAAGCGAATTGATAAGTTTGGCATTCGCGGGCAGTTTCAGTACAAGCCCTATTCCACCTGCTTCTGGGATGTTTACGGGGAAAACGGTCATCCGATCCGCGTAACGATCTCTGACATGGGTCCTGACCTTTTAAGCCGTCTGTTGGGCCTTTCCGAGGCGCAGGAGGGCGTATTAAACATTGCCTTTAAGATTGCAGATGACAATGGTCTGCTTTTGATCGATTTGAAGGATTTGAAGGCACTCTTAAACTATTTGAGCGAGCATCGCGAGGAGTTCCTGACGACCTATGGAAATATTTCCGCACAGTCCATCGGCGGCATCATTCGTGCCATCCTGCCTTTGGAGACGCAGGGAGGTGACCTGTTCTTTGGCGAACCAGACCTGGACATCTTTGATTGGATCAGAACCGACATGTATGGCAAGGGCATGATCAACATGCTGGACTGCGTGAAGCTGGTTCATAATCCCAAGCTCTATGCAAGCTTTATGCTTTGGCTGATGGCAGAGCTGTTTGAGAGACTTCCCGAGGCAGGAGATGCGGAGAAGCCGAAGCTTGTATTTTTCTTTGATGAGGCGCACATGCTATTTACGGATGCACCGAAGGTCTTGGTACAAAAGATTGAGCAGCTGGTGAAGCTGATTCGCTCCAAGGGCGTGGGCATCTACTTCGTAACCCAGAGCCCCAGCGACATTCCTGATTCCGTTTTGGCTCAGCTCTCCAATAGGGTACAGCATGCACTCCGTGCCTATACTCCCGCAGAGCAGAAGGCCGTTCGCGCTGCGGCAACCTCCTTCCGCGCAAATCCCGCCTTCAAGACGGAGGAGGTCATCATGGAGCTCGGCGTTGGCGAAGCGCTGACCTCCTTCCTGGATGAGAAGGGTATTCCTACGATTGTACAATACACCAAGATCATTTGCCCGCAGAGCCTGATGGCACCCTGTGACGACAGCGTAAGACGCACCATGATGCGCGCTGACGGCATGAGCAAGTATGATCAGATGGTGGACAATGATTCTGCTTATGAAATGCTTGCGAAGGAAAAGGAAAAGGCTGAGGAGGAAGCAAAGCTCGAGGCAGAGCGCGCACAGCTTCAGAAGGAACGCGAGGAGTGGGAGAAGCAGAAGGCGAAGGAAGAGGAAGAGGCCAGAAAGAAGCGCGAGAAGGAAGAAGAGGCTGCCCGCAAGAAGAAGGAAAAAGAGGAAGAGGCAGCGAAAAAGAAGAAGGAGCGCGAAGAGGAAGCAAAGAAGAAAAAGAAGGATGCTGCCGCAGAGCGCAGAAAAGCAAAGATTGAGACGCAGCTCATCAGCGCTGGCGGACAGATTTTGAAGCGTGGCCTTTTGAACACATTGTTCAAAAAATAATTGTTCATATTTATTTAACATGATTTTTATTGAAACAAATTAGAAAATCTGTTAAAATATCGTTTATGTTGTGGATAAAATAACGCGGCTTATGGCCGCGAAGCAGATAAGGAAAAGAAATGAAGATCGTTGAAAAGATTTTTGGAACGCACAGCGAGAGGGAATTAAAGAGAGTTTATCCCATTGTTGACAAGATTGAGGCACTTCGTCCTGAGATGATGGAGCTGTCCGATGAAAGGCTTCGCGAGAAGACGCAGGAGTTCAAGAAGAGACTTGCAGACGGCGAGACGCTGGATGACATTCTTCCTGAAGCATTTGCGACGGTTCGTGAGGCAGCAAGACGTGTTCTTGGCATTGAGCATTACCGCGTGCAGCTCATCGGCGGCGTGATCCTGCATCAGGGTCGTATCGCCGAGATGAAGACTGGTGAAGGTAAGACGCTTGTTTCCACGGCCCCAGCATATTTGAATGCCTTGGAGGGCAAGGGCGTCCATATCGTTACCGTCAATGACTATTTGGCAAAGCGTGACGCGGAGTGGATGGGACAGGTACATGAATTCCTTGGCCTGAAGGTTGGTGTCGTTCTGAACTCCATGACGCAGGAGGAGCGCCAGAAGGCTTACAACTGCGACATTACCTATGTAACCAACAATGAGCTTGGTTTCGACTACTTAAGGGATAATATGGTAATTTATAAGGAGCAGCTGGTGCTCCGTGGACTCCATTACGCCATCATCGACGAGGTGGACTCCGTACTCATCGATGAAGCGAGAACGCCCCTGATTATTTCCGGTGAGAGTGGAAAGTCAACCTCCCTTTATGAGATGTGTGACATTCTTGCACGCCAGATGAAGCGTGGTGCGGACATGAAGGATCTCTCAAAGCTGGATGCCATCATGGGAATTGAGCAGCAGGAGACGGGAGACTTCATCGTAAACGAGAAGGACAAGGTCATTAATTTGACCGCTGACGGCGTGAAAAAGGTGGAGCGGTTCTTCCACATTGAGAACTTTGCGGATCCTGAGAATCTTGAAATTCAGCATAACATTATCCTTGCACTGCGCGCGCACAACCTGATGTTCCGTGATCAGGATTACGTGGTAAAGGATGATCAGGTATTGATCGTCGATGAATTTACGGGACGTATTATGCCCGGCAGACGTTATTCCGACGGCTTGCATCAGGCAATTGAGGCAAAGGAAAAGGTAAAGGTAAAGCGCGAGTCCAAGACGCTTGCAACCATTACCTTCCAGAATTTCTTTAACTTATTCGAAAAGAAGTGCGGCATGACCGGTACGGCTTTGACCGAGGAGAACGAGTTCCGTGACATTTATGGCATGGACGTTATCGAAATCCCGACCAATAAGCCTGTCATTCGTCAGGACCTGCAGGATGCAGTATATAAGACAAAGGCAGAGAAGCTTCATGCCATCTGTGATGCCGTGGAAGAGGCACATGCAAAGGGACAGCCCGTTCTGGTCGGCACGATTAACATTGATGCCAGTGAGGAGCTGAGCCGCCGCCTTTCCAAGCGTGGCATTCCGCATAAGGTTTTGAACGCAAAGTTCCATGAGATGGAGGCTGAAATCGTTGCAGATGCTGGTCTCCACGGTGCGGTAACCATCGCAACCAACATGGCTGGTCGTGGTACGGATATTAAGCTGGACGACGAAGCAAAGGCAGCAGGCGGTCTGAAGATCGTTGGTACGGAGCGCCATGAATCCCGCCGTATTGATAATCAGCTGCGTGGTCGTTCCGGTCGTCAGGGAGACCCTGGTGAATCCAAGTTCTATATCTCCTTGGAAGATGATCTGATGAGATTGTTTGGTTCTGAGCGTCTGATCAAGATCTTTAATGCATTGGGCGTGCCCGAGGGACAGGAGATCGCACATAAGTCGCTCACGGCTTCCATCGAGTCAGCGCAGAAGAGAATTGAGAGCAATAACTTTGGTGTTAGAAAGAATTTGCTGGAATATGACCGCGTCATGAGTGAGCAGAGGCAGATCATTTATGATGAGCGCCGCAGAGTATTGGACGGCGAGAGCATGCGCGGCGTTATCTATAAGATGATTACGGACATCGTTGAGAATTCCGTAGACATCTGCATCAACGATGACATGGGTGCGGAGGATTGGAATTACACGGAGCTGAATTCACTCCTGCTTCCGACCATTCCCTTGGAGCCCGTGAGTCTTGAGAGATTAAAGAAGCGCAAGAAGAATGACCTCAAGCAGCAGCTGAAGGAAGAGGCAGTCAAGCTCTATGAGAGCAAGGAGGCTGAATTCCCCGAGCCCGAGGCCATTCGTGAGCTGGAGCGCGTAATACTGCTGAAGGTGATCGACAGAAAGTGGATGGATCACATTGATGACATGGAGCAGATGCGTCAGGGCATTGGCCTGCAGGCACTTGGTCAGAAGGATCCCCTTGTGGAGTACAAGATGGCGGGCTATGAGATGTTCGATGAGATGACGCAGAACATTCGCGAGGAGACCGTAAGAATTCTGTTCCACGCAAAGGTAGAGCAGAAGGTAGAGCGTGAGCAGGTGGCGAAGGTTACGGGAACCAATAAGGATGAATCCGTGACGAAGGCACCGAAGATGCGTCAGGCAGCGAAGGTATATCCGAACGATCCCTGCCCTTGTGGATCCGGCAAGAAGTATAAGCAGTGCTGCGGACGTAAGGCTTGAGTAATTTAGCCAAACAGCTTGAAGTGGACAGATAAAGAAGGATGCAAGGCGCAGGCTGGATGCGAAAGCGTATAGCCTGCGTTGTTTGGTAGCGAGGAACGAAATAAAAGTCGCGAAGCGACTGCGACGCGGACGGCTTTTATGAGTGAAGTGACGAGAAAAGGTAGGAAAATCAAAGTGGCAGTTGTAGAATTGGATCAGATGAAATCGGAGATTCTAACCTACGAAAAGCCTCTGGCGGAGGTAAAGGCTTCGCTGGACTTGGACAGTAAGGAAAAGAGAATCGAAGAGCTTCAGATGGATATGGAGGCTCCTGGCTTTTGGGACGATCCTGATCGTTCCAATCTGAAGATGAAGGAGCTGAAAAACTTAAAGGACGTCGTGGAGGAATGCCATAAGCTTTCCACGCAGTATGAGGATATTCTCACGCTGATTGAAATGGGCTATGAGGAGAACGACGAGGCCATGATTCCCGAGATTCGGGCAGAGCTGGATGAGTTTATCTCTGAGTATGAGGAGCTTCGCATCAGTACGCTTCTTTCAGGAGAATATGATAAGAATAACGCGATTTTGAAATTAAATGCAGGCGCGGGCGGTACGGAGAGCTGTGACTGGTGTAGCATGCTTTACCGCATGTACACGCGTTGGGCAGAGCGTAAGGGCTTTACCGTCGAGGTGCTGGATTTCCTGGACGGTGATGAGGCAGGCATCAAATCCGTTACCTTTCAGGTGAATGGCATCAATGCCTATGGCTATTTGAAGTCTGAGAAGGGCGTACACAGACTGGTTCGTATTTCCCCGTTTAATGCGCAGGGAAAGCGTCAGACATCCTTTGTTTCCCTCGACGTTATGCCAGAGATTGAAGAGGATCTCGACGTAGAAATTGATGATAAGGATCTGAGAATTGATACCTATCGAAGCAGCGGCGCAGGCGGTCAGCACATCAATAAGACCTCCTCTGCAATCCGTATCACGCACATTCCCACGGGTACGGTTGTTACCTGTCAGAACGAGCGAAGCCAGTTCCAGAACAAGGACAAGGCCATGCAGATGTTGAAGGCGAAGCTGTTCCTGTTAAAGCAGGAGGCGAACGTAGAAAAGCTTTCGGACATCCGCGGAGAGGTGAAGGAGATTGGCTTTGGTAATCAGATTCGTTCCTATGTGCTCCAGCCCTATAAGCTGGTGAAGGATCTTCGAACGGACGTGGAGACGGGAAATGTTGATGCCGTACTGGATGGAGCTCTGGATCCCTTCATGAATGGGTATTTGAAATGGCTGAGCATGGGACAGCCGAAGTCTCAGTCTCAGGACGAGTAAAGAGAAGCGATGCATGGAAAGTAAAAGAAGTAATAAAATAAGTGCATAAGAAAAGCGCGTCAGGCGATATGCTGACGCGCTTTATTTTTTCAATACACTTGAGCTTTTGAGGAAGGAAAAACCTCATGTTTTATCATTCCTTAGGATGGATTCTGTGGCTTCATCAGGTCCAAATAATACAGTGCCATGGTAACGTGGTAATAAGGCAGGAACCAGAACAGCCCAATGCCAAAGGTAACAAAAACCAAGAGGAACAGGGGGAGGAAGCTTAGGCGGATATAAAACAACTGACGCTTTTTCCCGTTCATGATTTTGATGCTCATCTTTAGGATTTCCGTAGTTGAAAGATCGGGATAATCCAAATAAACATAGAGGGCCTGAGACAGTGCAAGGGATACGGGAATGTAAATGAGTAACAACACAAGCTGTAGTCCGGCCAAAATCAGAAGAACTAAGACATTCATGCGGTAGTTGCTTTGATAAATGTCAAGAAAAATGTCAGAGGGTAGAAAACAAATAAAGCTAAGTAACGTCAGTACGCCAGAAAGGCGGAAGGACTTACCAAACTCATGCAGGTAGCCATACAATAGGTCAAAGGTATAGAAGGGACGACCGGTCACGACATTCAAGAAAAACAGGCACATACCGATCTGCAGTATGCCAAGAATGACTGACATAATCAGCGGCAACACATAGGAGAGGGCCATGATCATCAGACTGTTCTCCGATATGTTGAACGCCTCCATGAGCGTTAGGCAGATGCGGCTGTTTAGGTTATAGGTAAAGCGGTTAAACAGCAATGTGATCATGCCGGAAAAAATAAGCGTCATGATGGCGAAATAATATTTCCCGGCCATGAGAGTTTTTGCCGTATTTTTTAAGATGATACATTTAGCAGATGTTTTCACAATTTTTTCTCCATCCAGGGTTTACTGTGCGCGGAAGATCTCATCCAGGCTGACACCATAAAGGTTCTGATACATGGTATTCATTTCCTGATAATAATTGGGGTCAGTCATTAAGGGTATGAGTATGGTCATAATGGCATAAATCAGGACGAGTGCTCCCATAAAGATGCCGATACAGGATAGTACGACGCCCCACCAACTTAAGGAGGGGAAGGGTCTGTCCTCCCTGCGGGAAAGCACGGCAAACATAATTCCCAAGCCTCCCGTAATTAAGGGAAAGAAGCCCGTGAAAAATGTCATTAGCGCGAGGATGCCACAAATGATGGAGGCAAGCGCAAAGGAACGGATACTATTCGTATTGATTTCGTTTTGAGTTAAATTCATATGCATATCTCCCTTTTCCCTTCTACTCTAACACGATTTTCCGTGGAAAGCAAATACTAGTAAATGAAATAATTATAAAATTGATTTTTGGCATTTGGTTTGATATAATATAATCGTGTGCGGAAAAGCCGCAGAAGCAAGAAAAATGATTAGGTCAGTGCATTCGCAGAGAGGTTAAGACAGATGGACGTAATTGCAAAAATCACGGAAGAACTGAAGGTACAAAAGTGGCAGGTGGAAGCTGCCGTGAAGCTGATTGATGAGGGAAACACGATTCCCTTTATTTCCCGTTATCGTAAGGAGGTGACGGGCTCCTTAAATGATGAGCAGCTGCGTAATCTCCATGAGAGACTGGTGTATTTGAGAAATCTGGAGGAGAAGAAGGAGCAGGTGCTGAGCAGCATCAGCGAGCAGGGAAAGCTGACGCCTGAGCTGGAAGCAAAGATTAAGGCCGCAGAGACCATGGTTACGGTTGAAGATCTGTATCGCCCTTTTCGTCCCAAGAGAAAGACCAGAGCCAGCGTTGCGAAGGAAAAGGGACTTGATGGTCTTGCTGAATATCTGCTTGCCCAGAATGCGACGGAGCCGTTGGAGAAGGAAGCGGAGAAGTACGTGACGGGTACGGACGTACCTGAGGAGAAGCAGGTAAAGAATGTTGCCGAGGCCCTGCAGGGCGCGAAGGACATTATTGCTGAGTCCATTTCCGATGATGCGGAGCATCGTCTGTATATTCGTAACGCAACCTACGAGGAGGGCATTGTCACCAGCGTTGCCAAGGACGAGAAGCAAGAGAGCGTTTATGAGATGTATTATCATTTCAGTGAGCCTGTGAAGAAGCTTGCAGGACATCGCGTGCTTGCACTGAACCGTGGTGAGGCAGAGAAGATTCTGACCGTAAAGATTGAGGCTCCTACGGAGCGTATCTTGCGCTATCTTGAGAAGAAGATCATCACCTCGGAAAACGAGTTTACGACGCCTGCCTTAAAGGAGGTTTGTCAGGACAGCTATGAGCGTCTGATTGCGCCTGCAATTGAGCGTGAAATTCGCAGCGATCTTACGGAAAAGGCTGAGGATGGCGCCATCGATGTCTTTGGAAAGAATCTGGAGCAGCTTTTGATGCAGCCTCCCATTGCAGGAAAGGTTGTGCTTGGCTGGGATCCCGCATTCAGAACGGGCTGTAAGCTTGCCATCGTTGACGCTACGGGCAAGGTTTTGGATACCAAGGTCATTTATCCCACCGCACCGCAAAACAAGGTGGATGAGGCGAAATTCGAGCTGAAGAAGTTGATTAAGAAATATAACGTGGATCTGATTTCCGTAGGTAACGGAACGGCCTCCCGCGAGTCTGAGCAGGTGATTGTTGAGCTCTTAAAGGAGCTGGATCGTCCCGTACAGTATGTGATCGTAAATGAGGCGGGTGCATCTGTTTATTCCGCTAGTAAGCTGGCAACGGAGGAGTTTCCGCAGTTTGACGTGGGACAGCGTAGCGCGGCTTCCATCGCGAGAAGACTGCAGGATCCGCTGGCAGAGCTGGTAAAGATTGATCCGAAGTCCATCGGCGTCGGACAGTACCAGCACGACATGAATCAGAAGAAGCTGGATGAGGCGTTGGGCGGTGTCGTTGAGAGCAGCGTAAATAAGGTTGGCGTTGACGTTAACACGGCTTCCGCACCGCTTTTAGAGTATATTTCTGGTATCAATAAGACCATTGCAAAGAACATCGTAGATTATCGTGAGCAGAACGGTAAGTTCACGAACCGCAGACAGCTTCTAAAGGTTCCGAAGCTCGGTCCCAAGGCATTTGAACAGTGCGCAGGCTTTATGAGAATTTTGGACGGAGAGAATCCCTTGGATGCAACCAGCGTGCATCCCGAGAGCTATGAGGCGGCAGAGAAGCTGCTGGATAAGCTTGGCCTGACCATGGATGACGTCAGGGCGATGCAGAAAAAGGCTGCAGAGGACAAAAAGCTAGGGCGTACGGCTAAGGCAGAGGGCGGGAATTCCCAGGGAGCGCGTGCAAACGATGCAAAGTCGAATGGACATAGTGGTCAGAACGCAAATGGAAAGGGTAAGCGGCTGGTGGTAAAGAACACCAACACTTCCATGGGCAAGGCACTTGCCGCTGCCATGGGGAACCTTGTCATTGCGGCTCCTGAGGAGAAGGATAACGGGAAAAATGCTGGAAAGGCTGTTGTGGATGTAGCAAAGCCTTCCCAAAGTGCAGGAAATGCTCAGAATGTTTCTGGACTCGAAAAGCGTGTGAAGGATAAGGCAGCGCTGGCAAGTGAGCTTGGCATCGGCGAGATTACGCTGACGGATATTTTGAAGGAGCTAGAGAAGCCCGCAAGAGACCCAAGAGAGGATATGCCGAAGCCCATCCTTCGAAGCGACGTGCTTGACATGAAGGACTTAAAGCCCGGCATGATCTTAAAGGGAACCGTGAGAAACGTCATTGACTTTGGCGTCTTTGTAGACATTGGCGTTCATCAGGATGGCCTGGTACATATTTCGCAGATCACGGATCGCTATATTAAGCATCCGCTGGAGGCAGTCAGCGTTGGCGACATTGTGGACGTGCAGGTTCTCACCGTGGACGTACCCAAGAAGCGCATCGGCCTCACCATGAAAATTAAGCCACAATAAACTTAAGAATCCTTCCCCGCTTGTGGGAAGGATTTTTGTGTGGTTACATTGTTACGGGGGATTGGGCGCGGGTGTTGTTTGTGAACGGCTCGGACGGTTCTAAATTCATTGTTCGTCCTTTGTCGGCGACGCTTATAAATGATGGCGTCGCCAAAGGACTCCAATTCATTAAGAACTGGACGAGCCGTTCAGAAGTAGGGGAATCGAACCCCTGATACTTAGGGAAACAATCGTTATTATCCGGCGGGTTCTTCGGATTGGGCGGGAGCGCGCAGGCCTGTGAGCTCGTAGGCGGACTTGACGCTGTCACCGAGGATCTCGGCACTCCATTGCCAAAGGTCGTCCACGTAAAGGTTCTTCTTGCCCCAGTTGCGGATGCCGTGTTTGTTAGCGATGTCCTGCGTATATTCCTCCAGCAGATAAACGCCGCCGAAACGGAGAGGGCCAGAATAATACTGGAAGACGAGAGGAATGCTTCCTGACATTTCGTCAACGATGTAAGTAACGCCATTGGTCTTGCGGAAGGTTACCCAAGCCATATTCTCTAACATGGAGATGGGATCCTGCTGCGTGGAAACATAATTTCCAAGCGAGTAGTAGCAAAGACATTCGTTGCCGTTATCTGCCGTAACCCATTCCACGGGCTGCGTCACATGGGGATGTGCGCCAATGATGAGGTCAGCGCCGGCCTCTGCCATCTGTTTTGCGAAGGTCTTCTGGTATTTACTTGGCGTCGTGACATATTCTGCGCCCCAGTGAGGGAAGACGACAACGGCATCGGCAATTTCTTCAGCAGCCGCGATCTCCTCCAAAACCTGAGGATTGATCGTCGTAAAGTCAAGGGCACCATTCTTTTCCTCCCATTTGCAGAGCACGTCCATTCTGCCACGAGCATATTTGGGAAGAATCTCGGCGTTGGGACCGTAGGTATAGTTGAGAATGGCGAGTGTAATGCCATTTTTGGTAATCAAGGGAATGCGTTCCTGCGCAGGCAGAAGATTTCCGTCCTCATCCTCATAGCGGTCATGCAAACCGACCATAAGGATTTCAGGATGCGTCTTCCAATAGTTCATGCAGTGCTCAATACCTTCCTGCTTTTGATCCAGCGTGTGATTCGTCGCCTGAAGGACAACGTCAAAACCGGCGTTTACGATGGCATCGCCAACCTCTGTGGGAGAGTTGAAATAGGGATAACCGGAGAAGCCAAGGTCGTTGCCGCCAAAGATTGTCTCCTGATTGATCACGCTGACATCTGCCAAATCAATAAAGTCATGAATGTCTTCGAACAGAAAATCATAATTTCTGGTACCATCCTTTTGCTTTCCCGATCCAACAATTCCCATATGCATCAGATTGTCTCCGAGGGCCATCAAGGTCAGCTCAGGATCGGGCGTGGGCTCTGGAGTAGGCTCTGGCGTGGATTCGGAAGTAAGCTCTTGCGTCTCAATGGGAACCGGTGTAATGATGGGATCACCCTGAATGGCTGAGGCAAGCGAAGCATCCAAGTCTGACGAGGAATGATGATCAGCGGGAGTGCTGCAGCCTGCGCAGAGCAGAAGAAATGGTAAAATAAGGGGCAGGAAACGAAGTGCGTGTCTTTTTGTGTACATTTCTAAATCAAATCCTTTGTTCATTTATTTATGATGATCATTCGTAAAGAATGGATCGATCGAGAGTTCCGTAATTCTCAATGGAATTACCATAAACATAAACGTCACTCAGGAGAGGCAGATTCTCTAGCGGTGATAAATCGGTAATCTCGTTGTATGTCAAAGAAACATAAATGAGATTCTTGAGGGAAGACAGAAAGGATATGTCCTTTAAACCACATTCGTCAATGCTGAGTGAGTCAAGATCGCCAAGGGCAGCAATGGGAGAGTAATCCTGAAGTGAGGTCACGCTTCTTAAGCTGAGCTCCGTCATGTTTGGACAGCTGCGGATGGCGGAAATATCGGTCAGGTCGATTGCTCCGCTGATGGATAAGTGGAGCAGGTTTGGCATGTAATTTAAGAAAGAAACATCCGTAAGGTGTCTTGTTTTAATTTCCAAATATTCCATGTTGACGAGGGAATTCAGAAAGGCATAGTTGCTTGGCTTTGTAGTCGTCTCGATGCAAAAGTCGCTTAAACTGGTGATTTGACCAATGCCCTCCGCATTGTCAACGCCAATGGAATAAACTTCCAAAACATACAGATTTTGGAACTTCTCAATGTCAGTAAGGTCGAAAGCCAGCTCCTTGGAATTCAGAATAAGATATTGGAGCTGCTCTGGATCCTCAAGAAGTTCGCAAAGCTGCGCGGGAGTATTGGAGCACTCCAGACAGTTGAGATGATTCAAACCGCGAAAATCTCCGGGTTGAAAGATCATGTTTGTAATATAGAGAGCACGGAATTGTTCCAAATTTGTAAAGAGGCGAAGCTCTGAGGTGTCAAAGGTCGTATTTGCGGGACGATAGTCTTCGCCCGTGCCATCCGTCAGTCGATAATAGAGGCAGACCTGGTCGTTGTCATCAAAATAGACCTGAATGTCAGTGATGGCCTCACAGTCTTCCTGGGTGATCTGATTGACCGGCTTATGAGAAACCGTACACAGCAGATCCTGAAAGAGGGTTTCCGGTGCCTCCAGGGTATGGATATTATCCAAAATCTTCTCCATGGTAAGGTCTTCGGAGTCAGCGCTGGCCGAGCTTTTGGTATTTTTAGCTTCCTCCTTTTTTTGATTGCCCGTATCGGAAGAGAAGTGTTCCTCAAGAAAGTTGATGATTTCCTCCGGGGTGAAGTTCTCACTGATGGAACGCCAGAAGATGCTGAAGATCGTAAGCGCAAAGTAAAGAAATACAATGAAAAAGATCAGGCGCACGCCCTTCGGCTTCTTGGGCTTGCGGGATGTCTGACGCTGGGCGCTTGTCTGCGCTGCCTGTCTTGCGGCATTTCCACTTTGCGCGTAAGAGGTATTTTGGAAGCTTGTCTTATAACCACTTTGCGCGTAAGAGGTACTCTGGGAGCTGCTCTGCGAGGTGGACTGGCCGCGGCCAGCCGTTGTGTAACCCGTGGAATAGGTTGTCTTTTCATTATAGCTCTTATAGTCATTGTGATTATGGTCATCGTAGGTATAGGGAGCATGACCCTCACAATACTTATATCCACATACGGGGCAGACTAGGTCGTGCCCGATCATATTCATTTTTGTAAAGCAAACGGGACAAGTTATTTTTTTCTCTGCCATGGTTTCCCTTTCTTAATTAAATCGCTGCGCGATAGCTTGCTCCATTCCACTCGGCTCCATTGCGGCGAAGAATATTTCGCTGCAAGTTCAGCATCGCAATATTCTTCGGTCGCCTCGCTTCATTTCGCTGATTAAATCGCTGCGCGATAGAGTCTTGCACTTTGGGCTGAAACATAGTATGATACAAAAAGGCGTCACTTCTATTTTATAACATGAATGAGCATTCGCCAATAGAAAACATGAAAAAAGATGGCATTACGTGAAGTTTTTGCAAAAAAACGTGAAGAAATCTTTCAAATGTAGAAGAAAATGTCTTGACAGAAGACGGTTCATATCCTATAATATCCCAATGTGACGATGTATCAGAATGCCTAGCCAAAGCCCCGGCAAAGCATTTTACGATAGAAATCGACCGCTTTTGGAGCATACTTTTTTGTGGCCGGACATCTGCGGAAAAGTAATGTGAGAAAGCAAACAAGTTCTTAACAAAATAACGGAGGAAATCGCAATGAAGACTTTTATGGCAAGTCCTGCTACCATTGACAGAAAATGGTACGTGGTAGATGCTACCAATATGACTCTGGGCCGTCTGGCTTCAGAAGTTGCTAAGGTTTTGAGAGGCAAGAATAAGCCTATTTTTACTCCTTTCCTTGATACTGGTGATTATGTAATCGTAATCAACGCTGAGAAGATCAAGGTGACTGGTAAGAAGATGGATCAGAAGATCTATTACAGACACAGTGATTATGTTGGCGGAATGAAAGAGACAACCCTGAAAGAGCAGCTGGCAAAGAAGCCTGAATCTGTTATCGAGATGGCAGTTAAGGGCATGCTTCCCAAGGGACCTTTGGGAAGACAGATGTACACCAAGCTGTTTGTATACGCAGGACCTGAGCACAAGCATGCAGCTCAGAAGCCTGAAGTATTGACTTTCTAAGGGATAGGAGGAGAATAAATCATGGCTAAATCTGAAAAGTACTACGGAACTGGCAGAAGAAAGAAGTCCATCGCAAGAGTTTACCTGGTACCTGGTAAGGGCGATGTTGTAATTAATAAGAGAAGCATGGATGAGTATTTTGGTCTTGAGACCCTGAAGGTTATCGTTCGTCAGCCCCTGGTTGCAACCGAGACCGCTGATAAGTACGATGTTCTGGTTAACGTAAAGGGCGGCGGATATACCGGTCAGGCTGGTGCCATCAGACATGGTATCGCAAGAGCTCTGCTTCAGGTAGACGCTGAGTTCAGACCTACCCTGAAGAAGGCAGGTTTCCTCACCAGAGACCCTCGTATGAAGGAAAGAAAGAAGTACGGCTTAAAGGCTGCAAGACGTGCACCTCAGTTCTCAAAGAGATAATCCGCGTTTCTACAAGCGATGCAAATTGGATAAAAAACGCACCCGCAAGTTTACTTGCAAGGGTGCGCTTTTTTTATCCAATTTATAGCGCGCCAGCGCGAGATGAGCAAGGCACGAAGTGCCTGCGAATCGCATCGCGAAGAGTTCCCGAGTTTACTCGAGGAACTCTTTTTTTCGTCTGCAATTTATTGGAATGCAAGACACGAAGTGCCTGCAAATATCCTCTCTGCAACGATCTGTGTCATCTCCTGCACCGACTCGGCATAACCGTTCCTTGCCCACTTCATAAATATGCCGAAAAGCCCATAGGCGAGATAGTAGCTTTCATAGGTATCCGAGCTCTGCTCGGTGTCACTGTCGGTCATGATGACCTCATAAGCTGACAAGATCGCTCCTTGGTGCCCCTGCCCGATGATACGATTTCACCAAATAGTATCATTTTCTTGGTTTTATTGACTATGCAGTCATTGCATGATACTATAGTATCATAAATAACTGTTTTGTCAAGCAAGGAGGCGATATTATGGAAAACAAAAAAACGAAAAGCAAACGGAAAAAGATGCTTATTATCATTGCCATTATCATTTTATTGATACTAATAGGTATATTTCTTCTCCTGAAGCTGACGTTCCTCAAAACATTTCCGGAGCTTAAGGGTGAACCTGAGATCGGCAAGTGGTATGAGGTCAAGGTGGACGGTGCAAAATCCTCTGACGGCAGCGAATGGCACGGTATCTTCCGTAAGGGTATGGAAAACAAGGTGGTTGTGTATTTCTTCGGAGGCGGAGTGAGCATCACTCCTGAGACCTCCGAGGGAGGTAATAAATTCTATGCAACGAATATGACAGCACAGGACTTTGTTGCACAGGGCGGTATCGGCAGTACTGCGGAAGATAATCCATTTAAAGACTGGAGCTTTATTGTGATCCCTTATGCAACCGGCGATTTTCATGCAGGAACGGGAACTTACGAGGGAAACAAAACGATGTATCACACAGGATATAGTAATTATTCCGCTTATGTGGAACAGGTCAAGCAGTATATCGGAGAGTCTGACACTCTGCTTGTAACAGGCTTTTCAGCAGGCGGTTTTGCAACTTCCCTTCTGGCTGACGATGTGATTGACCGTTTTCCTAATGCAGAAAATGTGACCGTATGCGTTGACAGTTCGCTTCTGCTTTATGACGGCTGGCATGATACGGCAGTGGATCTGTGGAAAGCTCCGACTCAGATCTCGGACCGACTGACCACAAACAACCTTGTCCTTGACAGTCTGACTGCACTTCATGAAAAGCGCGGTGACAGCGTGAAGATTCTCTTTGACTGTTCATATCGTGATGATACGCTGATGCAGTATCAGTCCTATATCGACAGCGGAAAAATGGATAAGACCAAAGAGCTTGGCGATCGCTTCCAGCGTGATCTGAAAGAAATGGTAAACGGTTTACGGACGAATATCCCCGATGTGGGCATTTATATCTGGTGCTGCGGAGAAGATGCAGACACCCACAATACACAGCATACGATCATCTCTACAAATGTGTTTGCAGAGCATGAGGATATGCTTGTTCGTTCCGATGGTTATATGACCGCCTGGATGCTGTATCAGCTTTGCGGTGATGAGGAAGCTGCAAAGGTATTTGTCGGTGATGATGCAGAGATATTGCATAATTCCAATTGGCAGGATATACAGAAAAATGATTGAGTTCATTAGGATAAGGCTCAGGGTATGCTCTCTGAGCCTTTCTGTTCTTTTGGAGGCTTGCTTTTTATATTTGGACAATATCGGGTCTGGAATAAGGGCCGATGTTTTATATCCCTTTACAATGAATAGTTTATATAACAACAGTGAATTGAGACTAGAATAATTTGCGTACATACGCACATAATTCTAATGAGATGCATAATGTAAATATCAGTCTTCTCATAAATAACTGTTGACTTACATTTGTAAAAATCTTATAATGAATAGAAAAAAATGCGTATGCACGCATTTACTTCTAGTGAGGTGCGTTATGATAGAAAGAAAAAAATACCTTGATATGCTTATCCGCAAGAAAGAAAACGGTATGGTCAAGGTGATAACGGGTATCCGGCGCTGCGGCAAGTCTTATCTCCTGTTCGACATTTACCATAAATATCTTAACTCTGTAGGAGTCGATGATTCGCATATTATCGAGCTGGCTCTTGATGACGACGAAAATATCCGTTGGCGTAACCCTATAGAACTCGGAAAGCATATTCGTGAGCTCATGACAGATAAGGAAAGAATGTACTATATCTTCCTTGACGAGATACAGAAGGTCGCCGAAATACCGAATCCGTATCTTCCGGGAACCGATGAAACGGTCGGCTTTGTTGATGTTGTGCTGGGTTTGATGAAAATAAAGAATGCCGATGTTTATGTAACCGGAAGCAATTCAAAGATGCTGTCCTCTGATATCCTGACCGAATTTCGTGGCAGAGGTGACGAGATACGGGTAAACCCGCTTTCATTCTCAGAGTTTTATAACGCCTACACCGGCGATAAACACGACGCTTGGCAGGAATACTTTACGTACGGCGGAATGCCTCTTGTGATGCTGCAAAAGACACATGAAGACAAGGCTGCGTATCTCCGCGATCTTTTCGATAAGATATACCTTGATGACATCATCACGAGAAAAAGTATAGGTCATGCCAAAAGCGTTCTTGAAGACCTTTTGGACGTGATCTCATCGTCTGTCGGTTCTCTTACCAATCCTTTAAAGTTGTCAAACACCTTTGCGAGCGTAAAAAAGATGAGTATCACCGACGATACCATTGCAAAATATCTCGATTACTTCATAGATGCTTTTTTACTATACAAGGCACAGAGGTTTGACGTAAAGGGCAGAAAGTATATCGGTTCGCCGCTCAAATACTACTTCTCAGACATCGGACTGCGTAATGCAAGACTCAACTTCCGACAGCAGGAAGAAAACCACATAATGGAGAATATTATTTACAACGAACTTCGTTATCGTGATTATAGTGTAGATGTCGGAATTGTTGAGTATAATCACAAGAATGCAGAACGAAAAAGTGTCCGTTCACAGCTTGAAATAGACTTTGTTGCAAACAACGGAAGTGACAAGCTTTATATCCAGTCGGCACTCAATGTATCAGACGAGGAAAAACGTAGGCAGGAGGTCAATTCCTTGAAGCGCATTAATGACTCCTTTCGCAAGATAGTTGTCATTAAGGATAATATCATACCATGGCACGATGATGATGGAATATACTATATAGGCATTGAAAAGTTCCTGCTTGGAGAAGAAACAGGTCGCTGAGAGTGCACATAAGTCTTGTTGCGCAGCACCCGTACAGCACCCAAACTGCCTTGAAAGCGTTTATTTACAGACGGCAAAAATATGCAAGAGATAATCGAGGACAAGTGAGATGCGAAAAAGCCCGGAAATACACCATTTCCGGGCTCTTTTTCACCGTTTTTTGAACTGCTTGCGGTACTGGGCAGGGGAATAGCCTGTCACCTCATGAAAGCATTTGATGAAGTAATTGGGCGTGTTGAAGGCCAGCTGCTCTGCGATCTCCTTCACAGAGAGATCGGAGGATTCCAGATACACCTTGGCGCGCTCGATTTTCGCATAGCGGATATACAGAAAAAGAGGGACGCCGGTCTCCTTTTTGAACTTCTCCGTTATATAGTAATCCGTATAGCCGGTCAGGGCGGCCAGATCTTGGATCTGGATCTTCTTGTCCAGACTCAGTTCAATATAGTCACAGCATTTTTGAACGGCCGGCGAGTAGTTGGGGTTGGAGTGCAGATGATGCACATGGTAGATAAAGTCGTGATACATGGTCAGAGCCAGCGCGTTCAGCTCCCCGGTGTCATTGCTGTTGACGGCGGCTTGGATGTAGGAGTCTCCCAGCGCGTAAGCGACCTCCGGACTCAGCCCGCCCTCCATGGCGGCGCGGCTGACGAGTGTGGTGAAGACGATGATGTTGATGCGGTTTTGCTGCAGCGGATCCCGCCCCCGAACCGGCACGCCGGGGCTCATACTGCTACTGATATTCAGCGCATGCAGGTAGTTGATATCTCCGTTGCGCACCATTTTCAGCATAGCCCGCTCTGCCAGATAGACCTTCGAACGGTCACGCTTTTCCGTCGCAGATACTGTGCCTACATTGCCAACAGCTTGTACAGCCGAGAGTGCCGATACATCCATCTGCTGGCCGGTCAGGATGTTGTGCACCATCGTGACATAGCGGATAAAGATCGCATGCGGGATCACCGGCATATTCGGCAGACGGGCGATCAGCTCACTGACCAGGTGTGCACCCTGGCGTGAGCTCGTATAGGGGCGAAGGGAGGCGCGAAGCTGCGTTTCCACAGGCGGCGTGTAAAACACTGGGCCCATCACGAAAATCAGGCTCTGTCCGCGCTCCGTTTCCAGCGTGACCGCCCATTGCATCCCAATAGGGGAACCGATCAGGAGCGGGACGCTCTCCTGCGCACCAAGATAAGAGATGGCCTTTTCGATACCGCCGAACATACGGAAGCTTCTTTCCAGAAGTTCCCGATCTTCCTCCGGACAGGAGGTGGCGATATAGCTGCCGTCCGAGGCATAGCTCCAGACATAAAACTTTTCATTAGGCGGAAGCGATGCCTCCAACAGCAGAAGGTTTTGCTCGCTGCGCGTCATTTGCTCGTCCATGGAATCACTCCTTCCAATCTTAGTATAACAATCTTGACAAAAAAAAGCAAGAAAGTTCCTGAATGAGTGTAACTTTTCCGGAATGGCTGGCTTTACGGCGATCGCAGTTTTCTCTTATAATATAATCAGAATATATGAGGAGGACGAACTGTGAAAGCGAATTCTTTGAAGACAGAAGCTATGAAGGATCCAGTGGGGATCGACAGGCTGCGGCCCCGCCTATCCTGGCTCTGCGCCGACGGGCAGCGTCAGACAGCTTATGAAGTCCGTGCCTTCTGCGGCGAAGCGGAGCTTTGGAACAGCGGACGCATCGAGAGTTCAGAAATGTTCTCGTTTTATGACGCGCAGTTAAAAAGCCGGGATCGGATCGGCTGGCAGGTACGCCTCTGGGACGAAAATGGCGACCTTGGCCCCTGGAGCGAGGAAGCCTTTTTTGAAATGGGGCTTCTGGAGCAGAGCGACTACGCTGCAAAGTGGATCAATCCCGAACCGGAGTGCGAACCCGAGGCCCATAAGCCGGCCAGCACCCTGCGCAGGCGCTTCACCCTTGGCAAACAAGTGCAATCCGCGCGGCTGTATATCACGGCACACGGGCTTTATGAAGCCTGGATCAACGGTCAGCGCGTGGGAGATTTTATCCTCGCGCCCGGCGCATCCAGCTACGACAAGTGTCTGCATGTCCAGACCTATGACGTCACGCCGCTGCTGCAGGAGGGTGAGAATGAGGCCCTTGTAATCCTGGGTGATGGCTGGTTTCGCTCCTGTTCCGGCGTGGATGGCGACCGAAACCTGTATGGCGAGGACGTGGCGCTGTACTTCCAGCTGGAGGCCGACGGCAAACCCGTATGCGTCTCGGATGAAAATTGGGAGGCCACCCAGGAAGGCCCCATCCGTATGAACGACATGCAGCAGGGCGAGGAGTACGATGCGCGGCGGGAGAAACTGACCGGCTGGCACGGTGTGAGGGTCGAAGACTTCTCGAAAGAGAATCTCTGCGCCTCCAACTGCGTGCCCATCACCGAGCACGAGCGCTTCCCCGGCAGACTCTTCACCACGCCGAACGGCCAGACGGTGATCGACTTCGGCCAGAATCTTGCGGGCTATGTGGAATTCACGCTTACGGCCCACGAGGGCGACACGCTCATCCTGACCCACGGCGAGACGCTGGATGAAAACGGCAACTTCACGCAGGAAAACTTCCAGGACCGTAAGCGCCACAAGGAGGGCGGCACTCGCCAGCAGCTGATCTACACCTGCAAAGAGGGCAAAAATGAATACAAGACCAGATTCTCCATCTGGGGCTTCCGCTATGCCAGAGTGGAGTCCGCCATCGATCTGAGCGACGCCCGATTCACGGCTATTGCCGTCTATTCCGACATGGATCGCCTGGGCTGGTTTGACTGTGACAACGCTCTGGTCAATCAACTGGTGGAGAACACGCTGTGGAGCATGAAGTCCAACTTCTGCGACGTGCCCACCGACTGCCCCACCCGGGAGCGGGCGGCCTGGACGGGCGACATGGGCGTGTTCATCGACACAGGTCTGTACCTGATGGACTGCGCGCCGGTGGTGCGCAAATGGCTGGGCGAATGCCGGCTGAGCCAGTATCCAGACGGCAAGGTGGCCAACATTGCGCCGAAGAACAACCGCCCCACCTTCACCACCGAGCTGCTGGCCGGCTCCGTAGGCTGGGGCGACGCCTCGATCCTCGTCCCTTGGGCGCTGTACCGCCGCTCCGGCGACAAGCGGATCCTGGAAGAGAACGCGGACATGATGCGCCGCTGGTATGCCTATCTCGAGAGCCGCGCCGGACAGAAGCAGGCTGCACCGAATATGGACGCGATCCCCGAGCAATACCGGGCGATGCTGAAAAACCTTCCGCCGGAAGCGCTCCAGGAGATGATGGAAAAATTTGCCCCGCCCAAGGGGCCGGAAAACCCCTACTCTGACTATGCCATCGAAACCGGTACGGACTACGGCGAATGGTGCGAGCCGGACGTGGACGCAATCGGTCAGATGGGCAAGCCTCAGAGCAAGGTTGCAACGGCCTATTACGCGCTGTCAGGCCGGCTTCTGAGTGAGATCTCCCGGCTTCTGGGTGAAGAGGAACAGGCGGAGAAATATGCCGCCATAGCCGAGGGCGCGAAAAAGGCCTTTCATTTTCTGTCAGCGCCGGAGGGCAGGATCACCTCTGACCGGCAGGCCGAATACGTCCGCGCCATTGACTTTGACCTGCTGGATGAAGAGGAAAAGCGGCAGGCTGTCGCCGACCTCAATGAGCTGGTGATCCGCTGCGGCTATCATCTGAACACGGGCTTCCTTTCCACGCCCGCCCTCTGCCCGGTGCTGGCCGAGTACGGCTATACCGAGACCGCCTACCGGCTGCTACTGCAGGACACACTGCCGAGCTGGCTGTATGAGATTCGTCACGGTGCTACCTCGATCTGGGAAGAGTGGGACGGCGTCAATGAAAAGGGGGAAGTCAAGGCCTCGCTCAACCACTATTCCAAGGGCGCAATCTGCGGCTGGCTCTTCTCTGGCGTGTGCGGCATCCGTGTAGAGAGAGGCGCAATCAGCATCGACCCGCAGCCGCATCCGCTGCTTGGCCGCGCCGAGGCCCGCTACCGCTCCCCGCTGGGCGAGATCGTGAGCGGCTGGCGCTATGAGGCGGACGGGACGATCAGATATCACCTTGTCATTCCCGCCAACGCATCGGCAGAGGTCATGCTGCCGGGCGGGCGTACCTGTACGCTCGGCCCTGGTGAATATCATTTGTAAGCAAAAACCCATGCTATATAAAACAAAAACGAAAGGAGACATCATCATGGCAAAGGAAAAACTCACCGCAAGCCAGATCGACGGCGTACAGTACCGCCGTGCCAAGCTCTGGCAGATCATCCTCGTGGCCTGCAACGCCCTCAACGGCATGGCCATTTACACCCTCATCGGCCAGGCCTCCTATGCCGCAAGCATCGGCTTCGGCATCTCCACGCTGCTGGTAGGCGGTCTGCTGACCTTCACCCGTATCTTCGACGCTGTTACCGACCCGCTGCTGGCCTTCCTGTATGATCGGGTCAATACCAAATGGGGCAAGATCCGTCCCCTGATGCTGCTGGGCTGGGCCGTGCAGTCTATGGGAGTGATGGCCATGTTCTCATGGGCAGCCAGCAAAGGCTTCGGCGTGGGCATGTTCCTCGCCACCTATATGCTCTACGTCATCGGTTATACCATCGTCAACATGACGGCCCAGACCATCGGCCCGCTGATCACCAACGATCCCAAGCAGCGTCCCACGGTCGGCGTGTGGAACACCGTATTCAACTACCTGGTTCCCATGGCCTTCACCATCATCCTCAACACCAAGCTTCTGCCCAAGTACGGCTCGATCACCATGACCGAAGCGGGCGGCTACGCCGTCAACTACAGCCAGGCCTATCTGACCGCCGCGGCCATCTTTACCGTGCTCGTTTCCCTCGTTGGCGTGATCCTCTGCTGCATCGGTGTTTCCGCCTATGACAAGCCGGAAAACTTCAAGGGCACCAACAAGGCGCAGGAACGCCTGAACTGGAAGGATATGTGGGCGGTGCTGAGCAAGAACAAGCCCCTGCAGGCCTACATCATCTCCGCCTCCTCTGACAAGATCGCCCAGCAGGCCGGCTCCGCCGCCATTGTGGGCACCATGCTCTCCGGCATCCTGATTGGCAACATGACCATCGCCACCTATCTCTCCGTCGGCGGCATGCTGCCCTCCATCCTCTTTGCCATCCTCGGCGCCCGTTACTGTGGCAAGCACGGCAACAAGGAATCCATTGTCAACTGGGCGAAATACTGCATCTATGCCAACCTCGGCATCATTGCTTTCTTTACTGTGGTATGGTTTACCTGCGGCACCACCACAATCGCACATTTCGGGATCACGATGATCCTCTACATTCTGCTCACGCTGGTCTGCAACGGCTTTATGATGGCCGGCACCACCGCCAACACGGCCTTCATGGCGGACATCATCGACTACGAGCTGGACCGCAGCGGCAAGTACATCCCCGCCGTCGTCTCCGGCACCTACAGCCTGATCGACAAGATCGTCTCCTCCTTCTCGGCCCTGATCGCCACCGGCTGTGTGGCCATGATCGGCTACACCACCACCATGCCCCAGCCCGGCGACAGCCCCTCCGGCCCCATTTTCTGGGTCACCATGTTCCTGCGCTACGGTCTGGCCATCCTGGGCTGGCTGTGCACCCTGTGGGCCATGCGCAAGTGCAAGCTGGGCAAGGCCGAGATGGTCGAGGTGCAGAAGCGTATTGCTGATAAGAAGGCAGCGCTCCATGCTGAACCCGTAACGGAAGAGATTCTCGTGGAAGAAACGGTCGCTATTGAGGAGGACACACATGCGTAAAATCATAGACTTGAACGACAACTGGCTTTTCGGGAAAAAACTTGAGGGTGCGGCAGAAGCGGTAACGCTTCCGCACACCTGGAACTCCCTTGACGGCCAGGATGGAGGCAACGACTATTATCGCGGAACCTGCTGGTATCGCAGAGAGCTGAGCACGGAGGAAACCGCCGGAGAGCGCCTGTTTCTGGAAATAAACGGCGCGGCGCACACCTGTGAGGTCTTTCTGAATGGGGAGAAGCTCTGCTGTCACGAGGGCGGCTACTCCGCCTTCCGTGTGGAACTGACCGGCAAGCTTAAAGAAAAAAACATGCTCGAAGTTTCCGTCAGCAATGAGGACAGCGACCGTGTGTACCCGCAGAAGGCGGACTTCACTTTCTATGGCGGTCTGTACCGGGACGTGAAGCTGATTTCTGTACCCGACAAGCATTTCGAGCTGCTGAAGGACGGTACGACCGGCATCAAGGCCACACCGGTCGTGGATCTCGAAAAGAAAACGGCGACCGTTACCGTGGAAACCTGGCACAACGGCGAATCGGTTGACATCACGGTGAATGGCGAAACGAAAACCGTGGAGCGCACGGCGGAATTTGTGATCGAAAACGTCCATCTCTGGGATGGTCTCGACGACCCCTACCTCTACACGGCCACTGCCCGGTTGGACAGCGGCGACGAGGTGTCGACCCGTTTCGGCTGCCGCGCATTTGCCTGCGACCCCGAGAAGGGCTTCTTTCTCAACGGCCGCAGCTATCCCCTCCGGGGCGTCAGCCGCCACCAGGATCTCAAGGGCAAGGGCAATGCTTTGTCTTATGAAGATCATGCCGCCGACATGGCCATCATCCGGGAGCTCGGAGCGAACACGCTGCGCCTGGCACACTATCAGCACGCGCAGGAGTTTTACGACCTCTGCGACGAAAACGGTATCGTCGTCTGGGCGGAGATCCCGTATATCACCATGCACATGCCGAACGGCCGGGAAAACACGCTCTCCCAGATGCGGGAGCTCATCACCCAATGCTATAATCACCCCTGCATCGCGGTTTGGGGCCTCTCCAACGAGATCACTGCGGCGAGCGCGGTCAACGAAGACCTGCTGGAAAACCATCGCCTGCTCAACGAACTCTGCCACCGCATGGATCCGACGCGCCTGACCACCATGGCGGACGTCTTTATGCTGGAGATCGAGAGCCCGATCCTTGAGATTCCGGATATCAACAGCTATAACCTCTACTTCGGCTGGTACCTAGGGGAGCTGGAGCAGACGGACGAGTTCTTTGACGAATACCACGCGAAATATCCCGACCGCGTGATCGGCTTTTCCGAGTACGGCGCGGACGCCAACCCCGCCTTTCACAGCAGCTGCCCCGAAAAGGGCGACTATACCGAGGAGTACCAGGCGCTTTATCACGAGCACATGCTCAAAATGATCGAGGCGCGGCCTTACCTCTGGGCGACGCACGTGTGGAATCTCTTCGACTTTGCGGCCGACGGGCGCGACGAGGGCGGCAAGCACGGTGAGAACCAGAAGGGTCTTGTGACATTTGACCGCGCTCTGCGCAAGGACGCCTTCTATCTCTACAAGGCCGCGTGGAACAAAACGGAGCCCTTCGTCCATCTCTGCGGCAAGCGCTACATCAATCGCTGTGAGGACAGGACCGAGATCAAAGTATACTCCAATCAGCCCGAAGTAAAACTATATGTGGACGGCATGCTCATCGGCACGCAGAGCGGCAAAACCGTATTCCGCTTCGAACTGCCGCTTTTGGGCGAGCATCTGATCCGTGCCGAGGCGGAGGGCTGCGGCGATTCGATGGTGATCCGCCATGTCAGCGAACCCGACGAGAGCTACATCTTCAACAAGGCTGCCGCCTCCGTCACCAACTGGTTCGACGCGGACGAGATCAACCCGGAATGCTTCTCCATCAACGATACGCTCGGCGAGATCCGCTCCCACCCGCAGGCCGGGGCGATTGTCAACCAGATGATGGCCAAGGGCGCCTCCGAGCGGGGCGACGTGGCCGACGCGGTAAAGGATAACCCCGCGCTGCAGCGCATGATGGGCCGCATGACCATGTTGAGCCTTCTGAAGCAGGGCGGCGCCGACGAGGAATCTATCCGCCAGCTCAATCGCATTTTGCAGGGGATCAAGAAATGAAAACATACGTTCAACAGATCATGCTGGGCACGGTGACGGGAAGCGAGTCACAGGCCCGTGAAACCTTACAGAGGATCAAGGGCACCGGATACGACGGCCTTGAGCTCAATCGCTTTATGATCCATCCCTCGTCCATGATGGTGCGGCTCATGACCCGGGCTGCCGGGATGCCTACCGGCAAGGGCGGAGGAATGGATTGGCACGTCCTTCTCACAGAGGCCGGCCTTTCGGTCGTGAGCCTTCACGCCGACCTCGGCTCTCTCGAGCGCGAGGCGGACATGGTAGCGGAGGAAGCGAAAAGCTACGGCACAAATAAGGTGGTCATCACTGGGATGTACCGCTTTGACTATTCCGACGAGGCCACTGTCCGCGAGCTGGCGCAGCGCCTGAACAAGGTCGGCGAGACACTGAAAGCCAAAGGGATCGACCTGCTTTACCACAATCATAATGTGGAGCTGCTGCCGATAAAGCCCGGCCTTCGCGCTTATGACATTCTGATCGCGGATACCGATCCGACTTGTGTGAACTTTGAGTTTGACAGCTACTGGTTCACCGACGGCGGCGCGGACGCGAAGCTTTGGATTAAAAAGCTCGGCAGCCGAATGAAACTCTGGCATATCAACGACCGGGGCAGCCGCCAGGCAGGCCCGGCCATGACGCCGATTTTGAAGGTCGACAGCATGGAGCTGGGCACCGGGAACATGGATCTGGACGGGCTCTGGGAGATCGCCGCGGAAAACGGCGTCGAGTCCGTAGTGCTTGAAAGTCATAAAAACTGGATCGACAAGGATCCGGTGAAGAGTCTGGAGCTGAGCGCCAAATGGCTGAACGCAAGAAAGGAGTGATAGTGTGAACTACTTCTGCAATCCGATCAACATCAACTACCGTTACCAGTTCAACGCAGACCCCCGCCTGCAAGGCAAGCTGCAGATCTGCCGCGAGGCGGCCGACCCCTCGATGATTCTGTTCAAGGGGCGCTATTACATCTTCGCCTCCATGACACTGGGTGTCTGGGTGTCGGACGATCTGGCGAACTGGGAAAACCACCGTTTGCCGGAGGAGCTGCCGCTGTACGACTATGCGCCGGACGTGCGTGTCCTGGGCGATTGGGTGTATTTCTGTGCTTCCAACCGGGAGCATAACTGCGACCGCTGGCGCACGAAGGACATCCTGAACGGGCCCTATGAGCGGATCGAGGGAACTTTCCCCTATTGGGATCCCAATCTGTTTGTGGACGATGACAAGCGCGTGTATTTCTACTGGGGCTGTTCCAATGTGACGCCTATTTACGGCGTGGAGCTCGACCCGGAGACCATGCTGCCCAAGACCGAGCCGAAGGCCCTGGTCGAGGGCCACCCCTTCGAGATCGGCTATGAGCGTGTGGGAGAGGGCAACAGCCGTCTTCCCGCCTCCGAGGAGGAGATCGAGGCCAAATATCAGGCCTTTGTCAAGGCGCAGGGTGTGCCGGAGGAATATCTCCCGGCCGATGTGAAGCCGCTGATCCGCGGCATGTTCTCCAACAAGCCATATATCGAGGGCGCGTGGATGGATAAGCACAATGGGAAGTATTATCTCCAATATGCCGCCCCCGGCACGCAGTATAATACGTATTCCGACGGCGTGTATGTGTCCGACGGCCCCCTCGGCCCCTTCAAACTGGCGGAGAATAACCCTTATTCCTATAAGCCCGGCGGCTTCCTGCCCGGCGCGGGCCATGGCTCCACCATGGAGGATGAGCAGGGAAACTGGTGGCACACGGCCACGATGCGCATCAGCAGGAATCACGACTTCGAGCGCCGCGTGGGCATCTTCCCCGCGGGCTTCGACAAAGACGGGGAACTCTTCTGCAACCAGCGCTACGGTGACTGGCCCATGGCTGTCTCCGAGGGAAAGGACGATCCCTGGCGTGATCCGGCCTGGATGCTGCTGAGCGTTGGCAAGGCCGCCTGTGCTTCCTCTGCTCTGCCCGGTCACGAGGCGGACAAGGCCACGGAAGAAAACGTGCAGACCTGGTGGCGCGCCACCTCCAACAGCCGGGATGAGTGGCTGTGCGTGGATCTGGGCAAAGCCTTCGACGTCCGCGCCGTGCAGATCAATTTTGCCGACGACAAGCTCGATATTCCCTGCCCTGGCGAGATCCACCCTGGCTCCCAGGCGCGGTATATTGAGGAAAAGGACTATGTCACCCAGTGGAAGCTGGAGGGCTCCCTGGACGGTGAAACCTGGTTCGTGATCGAGGACAAGTCCGAAGCGGTCACCGACCTCAGCCACGATCTCATCGTCCGGGAAGACGGTTTTTCCGCCCGGTATCTGCGTCTGAGCAATATGGCAGTGCCCTATGGGCAGAATCCCTGCGTCTCCGGTCTGCGCGTGTTCGGCCTGAGCGACGGAGAAAAGTCTGCTGTTCCCACCTTTACAGCCGAGCGCGTCAGCGGTCTTGATATGCTGGTCAGCATCGCCCCGCAGGAAAATACCCTGGGCTATAACATCCTCTTTGGCAGCAGCCCGGAGAAGCTCTATCACAGCTATATGGTCTTTGGCTCAGGGGAGACCCGCGTCGGCGCACTGATCGAGGGTCGGGAGTATTATGTCCGCGTAGACGCCTTCAATGAAAGCGGGATTACGGAAGGCTCCTGTGTGAAACTGTAATAGGAGAATTGAAAAAATGGGATCTTCCGCTGTGGGCCCACGAGGCCGGCAGCTGGGAAAACGGGCAGATCGTGGACTGGTTCGCCGAATTTGTACAGGTCGTGGTGGACGCGCTGTCCGATCAGGTCAAATTCTCCGGCGCTATCTGAGGAGTCTGAAAAAAGCCGCAGACGAGGGGATCCCTGTGCTGGGCTATCAGTATTGGTCGATCCTGGATAACTTCGAGTGGTGCAGTGGATATGACATGCACTTCGGTCTGGTGTATGTGGATTATCTGACGCAAAAATGAGCCGTTAAGGATTCTGCGTGGGTATACCGGGATATCATTCGGACAAACGGAAATATGCTTTAACGCAATTTGGTTTTGACAGGAAGGAGAACTTTATGATCATTGATAACACGGAATTCGGCCGCGTAGAGGTCAGAACGCTACACCTGCCGGAGGGTCTCGGATCGGATGTGATCGGAACCTATACATATTCCGGAAGAGTGCTGGTCGCGGTACGTGAACCGGAAAAGGGCAAAGACTGGTATCGCGTTTTCACCGTCGAGGATGATGGCACCGGGATCTGCGAGCTGTTTTCCGGCGAGATCCCGCAGAAGCCGGGGGCCAACGGTATCCGCTGGATGTGCTATGCGGATAACCGCCGCGTTTTGCTGGGCGATTATGTGCTGGAGTGCTGCCCCGATCTGGATCACTGCGAGAGCAGCGAGCTGATCGACGTGGTTTTTCCGCCGGAGATCAGCCGGATCCCCAGGCTCTTCATGCGCTGGTCCGAGCCGATCATTGCACCGGACAATGTGCATGTCTGCTTTTCCTCTCTGACCGCCGGGAACGCCTTCAATTTCCTGGGGCGTTTGGTGCGCAGGGAGAACGCTTATGTGATGGAGGATGTCTCTGTCATCAGCACGATCGACAGTCTGATCCCCGATCCGCAGGATCCCGGCTATTATCTGCCGCAGATCCAGCGCGGCGGCGAGGTCAAGCAGTTCGTTCGCGGAGGTCGGGGCATCACCCTTGCGGGAGGAGGCCGGAGCATCAGCGAAAGCTGCCTGCAGATGCTCGACAGTGAGGAGGTCTCCTTCATTACCGATACGCTGGGTTATGAGGAAACGGCGATCCTTTCGCCCAACGAGGTCTATGCTGTGTGCATGTCTCCGCGCTTTTCGCCCGGGACGGATGCTGGCGTGCTCGGCGTTGTTCCGCTCAGCGGCGATCTCGCGACCCGCGGCAAATACCTGAACGTGCTGTATCAGTACGCTATTGCAGGCGTGCGTTCTCACCGCTCCGGCAATATCGGGCCGGCCCTTATCAACGTGGAGCGCTCCATGAAGGAGGGCCGCGGATATATGGGCGTTGATCTCAGTGATCCGGAGGACAAATGGGTCTATTACTCCCCGATGAGCTGGCACCCGGACAGCACCCGTGCTCTTTGGAACGAGCGCACAAGACTGAATGTCGGACCCGTGCAGTGCCGGCTGCAGATCTGCCGGCTGCTGGATGCAGCGCCGTCCGAACCGGTTAGCGCGGCTGAGACGCCGGACAGCCGGGATGTTCCCTATGCCCGCCCGATCACCGATGCACTGAAACAGGAAATGCCGGTTTTCCCGCTGAAGATCAGGGGAGAATCCGGCCTTGTGCAGAACGCTCCCGTGGAGGGCGGAGCCTGGGAGACCCGCTATGAACACTACAGTGAGGATGGCGAGACCTTTTACGACGGGTTTATCCGCGTGAAGGCCCCGACGAACATGTTTCGTCCCGGAAAGACGACGATCGAGAGCGATCTGACGGTTACCGGCGCGCATCAGGGACAGATGAAGCTGCGCCTCGAGATGTATTCGGACGAACGCTTCCAGATCTATCCGGACTTTTCCGCAGACGAAAACGGACAGCCGAAGAGCTTCGGCTTCGCCGAATATGACGGCCTGCGCCGCGAGGTCTCGGAGCTCGCGCCATAATCGTCTGGGCGCTGCATGATAAAAATGCCCGGCGAGGTCTGGCAGCCGGAGGAGATCGAAAAGGCAGTTTCTGGCATCAAGGCCGTCCTCGTGCGGCCTCCGTATACACCAGGCAAACGCACATTACGTGCAGGGGTAACACCATGAAAAAATATCTTGCTATCGACATCGGAGCCTCCTCCGGCCGGCATATCGTAGGCTGGACGGAGAACGGCGAACTGAAAACCGAAGAGATTTACCGCTTTCCCAATGGGGTAACCGAGCTGGACGGCCATCTGACCTGGGACATCGACGCTCTGACAGCCCATGTGAAAACAGGCATTGAAAAGGCGAAGGAGCACTTTGAGAAAATCGAGAGTTTGTCCATCGACACCTGGGGCGTGGACTATGTGCTGCTGCGCGGTGATGAGGAGGTTCTTCCCTGCTACGCCTACCGGGACAGCCGCACGGAGGCAGCGATCCCACAGGTGCATGAGAAGATCAGCTTTACAAGGCTTTACCGGCATACCGGTATCCAGTTTCAACCCTTCAACACTGTCTATCAGCTCTATGCGGACAAGCTCACCGGGCGGCTGGATGGCGTGACGGATTTCCTGATGATCCCGGAGTATCTCATGTATAAGCTCTGCGGCATCAAGGCCCACGAGTACACCAACGCCACCACCGGCGGCATGGTGAACGCGGAGACCGGGGAGTACGACCCCGAGATCATCAAAACGCTGGGTCTGCCGGAACATTTGTTCCACAAGCTCCAGCAGCCCGGCACGGTGATCGGCGCATATGAGGGCGTCAAGGTCGTCCTCTGCGCGACCCACGACACCGGCAGTGCAGTTGAGGGCATCCCCATGGAAGGAAACGCTCCTTACGTCTCCTCCGGCACCTGGTCGCTTCTCGGCGTCAAGACTCCAAAGCCCATCACAAATGCGGCCAGCGAGCTTGCTAACTGGTCAAACGAGGGCGGTGTAGGCTGCAACCGCTATCAGAAGAACATCATGGGCATGTGGCTCATCAACCGCCTGCGGGACGAGCTGTGCCCGGACAAGCCCTTCGGGGAGATAATCTGCGAGGCCGAGGCTAGTCGCTTTGAGGAGACAGTTGACGCCAACGCATCCGCTTTCCTCGCGCCACAGAGTATGAAGGCCGCCTTTGACGCGGCACTGCGCATGAAGCCGCAGACGGTGGGCGACTATTTCCGCTGTGCCTACCGGAGCCTGGCGCTGAGCTACATGAACGCCATCCAGGAGCTGCAGCACAACACTGGCGAACACTATGACAGCATTTACATCGTGGGCGGCGGCGCGAAGAACACCTTTCTAAACCGTCTGACTGAGGAAGCCAGCGGCAAGAAAGTCATCGCCCTGCCCATCGAGGCAACGGCGATCGGAAACCTGAAAATACAAATCCGGACGGATCAAACATAAAAAGGAGGTCGAATCATGTTAGTCAACACCAAAGCGCGCGTCGGCGTGTTTGCCATAGCCTTAGGGGCTTATCTGCCCCAATTCCCGTCTCTTGTCCCCGAGTTTGAGGGCCAGTATGCGGACTTCAAGAAGCGCATCCCCGAATCGGTTGAGATGATAGACGGCGGCATCGTTACCACCAAGGAGCTCGCCATGGCCGCCGGCGACAAGTTCCGCGCAGCCGACGTGGATCTGGTGATCCTCCAGCTGCTGACCTACGCCACCTCATACAATATGCTGCCTGCCGTGCGGGATCTGGACGTGCCCGTGGTGCTGGTGAACCTCCAGAAAAAGAAAGCCCCGGACTATGCCAACACCGACACCGCCACATGGCTCGGCACCCTCTATGCCTGCGGCGCGGTAGGCGAGATGGTGGCGGACCTTGAGCGCGCCGGAAAGCGCCATGCGGTCATCACCGGCGTCGTCGAAGGCGGTGACCCCGAGGTTGACGCTGAGATTGCCGACTGGTGCAAAGCTGCCCAGGTGCGCAGACGTTTCCGCGACACGAACCTCGCCCAGATCGGCCGGCCTTATCCCGGCATGATGGATCTCTACATTGATGAGACCAACCTTTACCACCGCATGTGGCTCTACACCAAGCAATTCGACTGGGAGAAGATGTGGGCCATTGCCGACAACGTCACCGATGAGGACGCCATCCGCGCCAAGGCTCAGGACATCCTGGACACCTTCGACATTGAGGGCGGCGGCAGCATCGAAAAGGTCTGGGACATGGCAAAGTACGTGGTGGCCTTTGAGCAGTGGGTCAAGGATGAGCAGCTCGGTTTCGTGGCCTCCCACTATGATGGCTTTGCCCAGGGTATAGCGGGCAAGCTCGATTCCATGCTTATCCCCGCCTTCTCCATGCTCATAAAGCAGGGCACCGCCTGCGCCGTAGAGGGGGATATCAAGGTTGCCATGGCGATGAGCATCCTGAAAACGATCTCTGGCATGGGACAGCTTTCCGAGATGTACTCCATCGACTTTGACGAGGATATCTGCATCATCGGCCACTCCGGCAGCGGCGACGCGGACATTTCGCTGGCAAAAAAGCCGACGATGAAGATCGTCCCCGTGTTCCATGGCAAGACCGGCGGCGGCTACCTGACCCAGTTCTATCCCGCAGAGGGTCCCGTGACCTATCTCGGGATCACTCAGGACCGGGACGGTCATTTCAAGTTTGTGGCGGCGGAGGGCGTCAACGAAGCGGGCCCCATCTTCACTTTTGGCGATACGAATATGCGCACCCGTTTCACCTGTGGTTCCAGAGACTTCTGCAATCGCTGGAGTGAAGCCGGCCCTACTCACCACATGGCCGCCGCCTCCGGCCGCCACATCGACACGATTCTCAAGGTCGCCAAGATCTTCAATGTCCCCGTGGATGTGATCACACGCTAATGCTGTCATTGCGAACCAGTGACCGAGTCACTGGTGTGGCAATCCGTATTCATAAAGGAAAAGGAGATTTGAAATGAAGAACATCCTCGAAGCCCCCTTCATGGTGGAGATGATCCGCACCACTACGAACATGTACAACCACGGCTGGGACGAGCGCAACGGAGGCAACATCAGTCTGCTGCTGGATGAGTGCCAGGTGAAGGAATACCTGGACATCGATAAGATTCTGCGCAGTATTCCCACAGGCTTTTCCGCCCCGGAGCTGGAAGGCAAGTACTTCCTTGTCACCGGCACCGGCAAGTATTTCAAGAACGTCCAGTACGCGCCGGATGTGAACCTGGGCCTTGTCCGCCTGACTGACGGCGGCGAGACGGCGGAACTCCTCTGGGGCTATACCGACGGCGGCAAGTTCACATCCGAGTTCCCGGCTCACATGATGAGCCATGTGGCACGACTGAAGGTCAATCCGGAAAACCGTGTGGTCATGCACTGCCACCCGGCAAATCTGCTGGCCATGACCTATGTCCATACGCTGGATGAACGTGAGTTTACCCGCACGCTCTGGCAGATGTGCACCGAGTGCATCGTGGTCTTCCCCGACGGCGTAAACGTGCTGCCCTGGATGCTCTGCGGCACAAACGAGATAGGCGAAGCAACCGCCGAGAAGATGCTCACCGCCCGCCTTGTGGTCTGGTCCCTCCACGGCATCTACGGCGCTGGCAAGGATCTGGATGAGACGTTCGGGCTCATTGAGACGGCAGAGAAAGCTGCTGAAATATACATGAAGATCGCCCATCTGCCCAGGGTCAACACTATCACCGACGACATGATGCACCAACTGGAGCAGCGCTTTGGTGTCAAGGCGCGGGATTCATATCTGTCATGAGCTTTGTACTCACCATTCTTTTTCTACCGTATCCGGTGACAGCATGCTGCATGTAATCAAACAGGAGCATTGTCTGCACTGCAGAAACTGCCTCGAGGTCAGCCCGTCGCAGATCGAAAAACAGTCCATATATATCGAGATGGAGACAGAGCGGAAGAGATAAAGCGCTTTCTGCAAAAACGCGCAGCTCACACGAAGTGTGATTCAAAGGGTTTGGGAATTCCCAACATGCAAGCGTCTGAACGAAAATAGCGTTCCAGACCCTGCTTGCCAAGTAGTGAAAAGAGGGAAAAGCATTGACTTGACGTCAAACAGCGTCAACATGCCGTTTCAGTGTATAATCAATCTTGAAAAGCACCTGAGTGTCTCTTGAGGCTGGCTTATGGAATGCATGCTTGTTCGTTCCGACGGTTATATGACCGCCTGGATGCTGTATCAGCTTTGCGGTGATGAGGAAGCTGCAAAGGTATTTGTCGGTGATGATGCAGAGATATTGCATAATTCCAATTGGCAGGATATACAGAAAAATGATTGAGTTCATTAGGATAAGGCTCAGGGTATGCTCTCTGAGCCTTTCTGTTCTTTCGGAGGCTTGCTTTTTATATTTGGACAATATCGGGTCTGGAATAAGGGCCGATGTTTTTTATCCCTTTACAATGAATAGTTTATAAACAACAGTGAATTGGGACTAGAATATTTTGCGTACATACGCACATAATTCTAGTGAGATGGAGAATAAACAGGTCGATGAGAGTGCACGTAAGTCTTTTTGCGTAGCACCCGTACAGCACCCAAACTGCCTTGAAAGCGCCTATTTACAGGCGGTAAAAATATGCAAGATAATAATGCTTACAAACCCCGAAGATTCAAGAATTTTCGGGGTTTTTGTTTCTCGTGATTTTGAAGTGGTTTGTCGCGATTATGGAGATCATGATGGAAGAGACCATATTAAGGCTTCTGGAAGGGTGGGCGCGTGTTTAGATGCAAATGAAAACATAATCAGCGCATTTATTTAGTCACATCTTGTCATGAACTGTGGCTTTACGGAAGCAAGGACCTACTTCTCCGGAGAAAAGAGCCTCGACGAGGTAATTGACGTCATTCAGGACAGGGCTACGCCGTATATGCAGGAGAAGTAAATTGAAACCATCACAAATAATAGAAATGATTCATTGACAAAAATGGTCTAGTGCGATAGACTAAAAATATAAAGATCTATCGCGATAGACCATTTTGCTTAATATCCTAACACGAATGGAAAAGGGGAGAAAAAATGAATCTGGAGTTGGGTGACGTTCAGACGAAGTTTATGGGGCTGGTATGGGACCGGGAGCCGGTCGGTTCGGGGGAACTGGTCAAGGTCAGCGCTAAGGAGCTGGGCTGGAAAAAATCTACGACCTATACCGTGATTAAAAAGCTCTGCGATAAAGGGATCCTGAAAAATGAGGATGGCATTGTTTCGACGCTGATCAGCAGGGAAAAATTCTATGCAAAGAAAAGCAGGCAATTTGTGGAAGAATCTTTTAACGGGTCACTTCCTGCATTCATTGCAGCTTTTTATTCCGGAAAGAAGCTGACCAAAAAGGAAGCAGATGAGATTCAGAGAATGATTGATTCCTATGTGGGGGAGAAAAAATGACGACATTACAAACAGCGTTTATTAACGTGATAAACTTGAGCATTGCGGCGAGCTTTCTGATTCTAGCGGTGATCTTGTTGCGTCCTTTTCTAAAGAGAGTCCCGAAGTGGTTAACATGCGTCTTGTGGGGCATGGTGGCGTTGCGTCTCATGGTTCCATTTTCGCTGGAAAGCAGATGGAGTCTGGTTCCCGCGTGGAAGGTATCCGTATCACACGAGAAGGTAGGAAAAGCGGTAAACAATGGAAATCAACCAGGGATTTCCGAGGCGGAAGACTGGCAGGGTGAGACGGCAACAAAAAACTCGTCAGAAGATCATGACGTGGGACACGCCAGCGGCATAAGCACTGAGAAAGGCTTAGGGAATCCTTCGGAGGCAAATGATTGGCAGGGATTAGGTCGCGAGAACATCGGTGAAGGCGTACCTCATACAGAAGGAACCACGGCTAATGGCGGGGCATCAAGTCAGAATGATCAGTGGAACATGGCGACTTCCGAAACGATGGAGCATGGTTCAGAAAACACTTCGGGTAACGAGACGGCGGCAGTGACGGAATGGCAGACAGAAGAACCAAGCGAAGTGACACCCGCCAAAGCAAGGAAGGATGAAAGCATCATTTCAGCGGGTGAGGACATCATTGCAACGGATGAGGGCATTGCTTTAACGGGCGAGGGCATTCTCAGGAAGATGTTTCGGGGAGTGCTGCTGATCATTGGCAGTGGCATCTGGCTTACAGGCATCCTTGCCATGCTGGCGTATGTGGTTGTCAGTTTTGTGAGACTTCGCATTAGGCTAAGGACGGCAGTGCGTCTTGAAGAGGGCGCGGATGTGAAGGTTTGGATGAGCGACGCCATTACTGAACCGTTTGTCCTTGGAATTATAAGACCGAGCATCTATGTTCCTTCCGCCATTGAGGAGGGAGATTTGAAGTGCGTCCTCTGCCATGAGCGGGCGCATGTAAAGCGGGGGGACTACCTTTGGAAACCGCTAGGTTTCCTGATCCTTTGCGTCTATTGGTTTCATCCGCTTTGCTGGATCTCGTACTTTTTGTTTTGCAGGGATGTGGAGATGGCGTGTGACGAAAAAGCAACGAAGGGGTTTGGCATGGAGGAGCGTAAACGCTACTGCCAAGCCCTGCTAAACCTGGGGCAAGGGAAAAAGAATTCTCTGATCGGAACGGTGGCCTTTGGTGAGAACGGAACCAAGTCCAGGGTAAAGGCAGTGCTGGATTACAAGAAACCATCGTTTCGGGTCATTCTGGCTGGAGTGTTGGCTTGCCTTTCTCTGGGGATTTTCTTTATGACCAGCCAGGGCGGATATGCTGCCGGATTAGACACCGCTGAAAAGACACCTGAAGCAGAGGACGGGGATTCTGCTTCTAAGGAAAGCTCTTTAGGTGCAGAAGAGGACTTGGAAGAAAACCTAAGCAGCGCAAACGAGGATGATCAGAAGCTTGCATTGATTGATTTTGACGGGGACGGAAAAGCGGATGAGGTTCAAGTTCAGGTGGTTCAGGAAGATGGGCAGTATTTTGATGAAGTCATTGTTCATCTAGGAAATAGGGAAACCTATTCCTTAAGGTATTCAGGCCGTACGGACGGGGCAATGGATTTCCTGACGGTGAGTACCGGAAGAATTACGAAGAAGGAAAAAACGGACATTGTGCTGCAAATCACTGACGGCAAGGGAAATTATGGATCCTCCGACATTCATGTGATTGAGCTTGCGGAAACGCCGAACGGGAAAGAACTAAAGGAAATCTTTACCATACTTGATGGAGGGAAGAATTCCCGAGATTACGAGAAGTACCGGGATACCATGTTGTCTGCAGAGCTGATGAATACAACGATTTCAATGACGGGGCAAAGCGAGCTGGTGCGACTTATGCCAACGGCTGAAAGAGATGCCGTCTGCGTAATGGTGATGAATTCCTATCATGACGGCGAAAACTCGACTCTCGCAGTTCAGGCGTATGTTTATTATGATCAGGGAGAGTGGAAAACGACATGGGATTTTGGCGTTGGGAGAAAAATCGGTGTCGGTGTGACAGGGTGGAATTTTGGCTTAGGTGATTTGGATGAAAATGGCATCTATGAATATGTGGCGTGCCGTTATTCCTACGACTCAACTCTTCAAAACATATTAAAGGTCTATTGGAACGGGGAATGCATTTATGAGTTACGCAAGGATATTATTGACGTTTTAAGCTGGCGTTATTCGGACTTTGACGGGGATGGCGTTCAGGAATTGTTCCTTTCCCTGTGGAATGGAGATGCTAAAGATGTTGAAAACGTCTACATGGTTCTTAAGAAGACAAACATAGGAGAATGGAAGGCGTTGGAGGAAAGACATGCCTATCCGGAGAGCGAGAATTTTTTTCCCATTCAGGTAACCTATAAAAAGAATCAAGGCATTGCAGAGATTACCCTAAAGGGATTCAGATCCTACTGTGATTTTTCTTTAGAAGATTACTGCAAGGGCATGGAAAAAAGGATTGCCTCCAATGAATGTACGGTGGACGAAAAAAGGACCTTACAAAAGTATCTTGCTGAGTATAAAAAGATCCTGCAGACGCCTTGGGAAGAGCTTGCTGGGAAAGAATGCGGCAGCGTGAACCGCTGGGGACTTAAGGAGGTTGTTCCCGATTATTACGACGGCTTGCCATGCCTCATGGCAACATATGGAATCATTGGAATGGACGAACAGGACGATTGGGGCAGAATCAAACTTTGGTTTCGCTATGACAAGGATGGCAAGACCCAGGTGCTGATGATGTTGTTTGATTCCATCATGTCTCTGCCAGTAGGCGAAGGCGGATGGGGTTATCAGGAATTAGTTCTTTATTCTGACAGGGAGTATAAGAATTACATAGGAGCTACTGCGCGGGAAGCCTATGCGGAGATTGCAAAGACATATTATGACGCGCTGCTGGAGGTGCGAAAGGGCGAAAAAGTAAGTGATGAGGTATTGGATGAACTAGGGGATGCATATGTCAATACATGGTTTTTGGATACCGCGCGGAATGAAGTTGAGACACCCGTCTATTCCCTGATTGACCTCAATGGTGACGGAACGGAGGAATTTCTGATTGGCTGCAAGCATGATCCCTATCTGGTTTTTAATGATGTTTATACTTGGAAGGACGGCGTAGCCTATCTTCTGACGGAACAGCACGTGGGATATCGGGGAGGATCGAGGGAGGTATGTGAAAACGGTGCGATCAGGGATTGCACGGCATGGATTGGGTCGGAGGGCACAAATGCAAGATTTTGGCGGCTTCCGAAGAATGGTACTGCCATGGAAGTGGAAGAATGGCTGACAGGCACGATATTAAGATCTGGAGAAAACGAGAAGGAAGTATATTATCGCAAGCTGCCTCATGCAGATCAGATTATTTCCAAGGAGGAGTATGAGGCAATTTTGTCAGGAGAGCTTGGTGGGTATAAGGTGATCATGCCAGACACCACGATATTGACGCCGGATAGCATTGAAACACTGCGGACGGGGAAGGTGCAAAACGTACAGACGCTGAGCATGGGAAACACCATTCCTGACCGTTCGGAAGTACTTAATGCATATTACGAATTGATCCACCTTGCGGAAGGGGTGATTTACGATCCGCAGGCGTGGGGAGACAACCACAAGTTATATCAAGATTCGGAAGGAAAGGATTTGTTTAGTTGGGAGCTATCGCATCTTTTTGACGGAATTGTAAATGACCACGCCATTGCATGGCAAAACGTGGGATATCTGATCAAAGACATAGACGGGGATGGAGTTGACGAACTCCTTTTCGGAGAGAATGATCCTGATCCGAAGGGATCTTTTAACGGCGTCATATATGACATGTATACCTACAGAGATCATCAGTTAGTGCATTTGCTTTCCGGCTGGACTAAAAACGAATACTATCTTACCGAAAATGGCATGATTGCGCATGAGATTATTTCAACTGCCTTTGAAGGGTATTGGGAATTCTTACGTTATGACGGGCATGGGCTTGAATTCGTTGAGAAGGTGGAGATGGTATTACAAAATGATAACAAGAGAATCTATAGTCATACCACCCCGAATGGCACGGAAGAAATCACGGAAAAAGCACAAAAAGCCATTAGGGACAAGTATGTTTACGTTCATCCGGATTTTAGTGCTATGGGGCCTTGGTGGTCAAAGGTCGAGGACCTTAATGAAGATGGGCTGAAAGATTATTTGATTAGTTTTTACCGGGATGGCGTTTGCCGGCACCTGTCTTTGTATCTTATGAGGCAAGGGATTGTTTATGATCATGAGGAGGACGTCGGCGTAGGCTTTGGAGATCGTTATTTTGTGGATTTGGATGGCGACGGGGAGAAGGAGATTTTGCTCATGATAGAACCTCACGTCAATTCCATGCCGCTGGAAGAATTCGCCGTACTTAAGAAGGCAGGTGACGGTTGGAAGGAACTGGAGACCTGCAAATCCCTGCCGCTTAAGTTAACGCACGGAACGGATCCTTATGAGATCATTCTAGGCTGTGACGGATATGGACGGACGATCTCCTTTAGCGTAAAGGATCGCTACGATGAGTGGAAGACGCTGGCAGAGCAAACGGGGGATTCTTTTTGCGAAGAAATGAAGCGCTACTATGAGTATGAGGTCGCAAAGACGAAGGCCGGAGCTGAAATTGGCGGCATCATGGATTGGGGCATTTGGGAAATTCATTTGACCGAGTTGGAAGGACGACCTTGTCTAATGGCTTTGCAGGGCATTGAAGGTTATTCTAAGGAGGATGTCTGGGAGGAGGTGGAAATCTGCTTTGACTATGATGCTAACGGAAAGATCAGAATATTGGACTTAAAACTTCGAGATGCCTCCTCTTTCTCTATGGCGAGTTGGGAATATGACCTTGACCGCAACGGCATACCCGAGAGCCCACGGCTGGTAACGTTTGGTGAAGGCATGGGTCAGCGGTTGGAATTGTGGGAGGATGGCCAAATGATCTGGTCGGAAAATTTAAGGCTGCCAATTGCTTGATTTGTATCCTTGAAAGCTATTTTCAAAGATGATATTATGATAAGGGTTTCAGAATGAACTGGGAAAAGTATATTTTTGTTATGGGGGTGAATCATGGGGAAGATTCAATGTGTTTATGACAAGGACAATAATTTTTTCTTTCATTTGATGTCCGTGGCCAAGGTAGGCTATGATAATGCATACGGAAACAAGCATCATGACAGCGTTTCACCGGAGGACATTGCGACCTTAAAAAAGTATGAGAAGGAGCTGACGATGAAGGGCGGCGAATATGATGGTAAGCTCTTCTGGATAGGGATGTATGCCGGAAATGCGCAGGATGCCATAAATAAGATCAAAGGTGAGGGGGGCTTTCAGGGCTTCGAAGTTTATACGGATGCGCTTTTGGAGATCCTTGGCATTTTCGTAAAGTATCATGAGGATTATTGCACAAGGATATGGCCGGAAGAGGAAAAACGCCTTGCCAAAGCCGCGCAGGAATGGCAAAGGAGATTTGATGAAGAAGGACTTGAGGAAAAGGCTGAAGCGCTTGTAGGAATCAAAAGTGAAAAGCTTTTTTGCGCGTCACTAATCAGCTCTATTGAGCACGGAGTCGAGGCAATCCTGTATGAATCGGAGGATGGGAATGTCTATGATCTTTTTAGCGTCGACAGGGACTACCATTCGGCTAGGAACATGTTTCTGCATGAATATATCATTATGCTGCTAGGAAAGAAAATTCCTTATTCGATAGAAGCTTATGACCGACTTGAGGGGCTTGCAGAGTATTATACCGAGGAACTCATCGGAAAAACCTATAATTTTACCTACATGGAAAAATATATTGAGTTCTATCGCACCAAAATGTCGGAAAAGAAATACGTGCCGGAGGAGCTTTTTGAAATGTCGGCGCAGCTGTAAGCCCACCCTGTTGGGATGACTTTGCAGGGATACGGTTTGCATCTGTCCGAACGATCCTGGAATCATTTCAGTCTTAGGAGTATGTTATGCACACACGTCGGAAATATAAAAAAACCTTGCTTGCCTGTTATTTAAGCTTTGTGACGCAGGCTATTTGCGCTAATTTTCTCCCGTTGTTATACATGACCTTTCATGAAGATTATGGGCTTTCTTTTGGCAATTTGGCGGTTATATCCGCCGTATTTTTTTTGACGCAGCTGGTAGTCGATTTTATCTGTGCAAAGGCGGTGGATAAAATAGGGTATCGCCCCTGTATTATTACTTCAGAAATTGCATGTGGCGTGGGACTTGCCGGGCTTTCCATTCTTCCCGACGTGACTCCGACGCCCTTCCTTGGAATCCTGATTTGCGTCATTGTTTATGCCATTGGAAGTGGTTTGATCGAGGTGCTGGCAAGCCCTATAATCGAGGCATGCCCATTTGATAACAAAGAGTCCATGATGAGCCTGTTACATTCATTTTATTGCTGGGGCTTTTTGGGGGTTATTTTGCTTTCGACATTGTTCTTCACGATCTTTGGATTGGAGAATTGGAGAATTCTTGCCTGCATTTGGGCATTGATCCCAATTTACAACATTTACAATTTTGTCACCTGTCCCATAGAGAAGCTTGTGGAGGACGGGGAAGGCCTGACCATGGGACAGCTCTTGAAAACAAAGTTTTTTTGGATATTTATTGTGCTGATGGTCTGCGCGGGTTCTTCTGAAATAGCTATGACTCAGTGGGCATCTGCCTTCGCGGAGTCTGCACTCCAAGTGTCAAAGACGGTAGGTGATCTGGCAGGGCCATGCGGGTTTGCCATATGTATGGGGATCAGCAGAATTCTTTATGGTAAATTTGGTGAGAAGGTTGATCTGTCAGCCTTTATGATTTTCTCGGGAATCCTTTGCGTTGGTTGCTATTTGCTTGCGGGGCTAGGGAATGCTCCTGCCCTGGGGTTGATAGGCTGCGCGCTCTGTGGATTCTCCGTCGGCATTATGTGGCCGGGATCTATCAGTGTCGCTTCAAAAACCATTCCAAAGGGCGGAACGGCAATGTTTGCGCTTCTTGCATTAGCTGGGGACTTGGGAGGAACCGTAGCTCCGACCTTAGTAGGTAACATATCTCAAATGGCAGGGGATAATTTGAAGGCAGGCATCCTTGCCGGAATCGTATTTCCGATTGGTCTTGTGCTATGCGTATTGGCAATACGAAGGATTTGGCTGAAAGCCATGCATGGTTAGTAACATTATGCAGGTAGCTGTAAATTTGAATATTGACAGCCACCTGCAATTTTGTTAGTATATTATTGAACATGTTCAATAATGCGCGAGGTGCTTATGCAAAAGGATAAAAAACTAGAGATTACAAAGGAAAAGCTTCTTCAGGCAACGGCAGAACTGATGGAGGAGGCGAAGGATCCCATGGAGGTGACTTCAAGGCAGATCGCATCCCGAACGGACGTAAAGCCATCCATGATCAATTACTGCTTTGGGTCTAGAGAAAGCCTGTTGCATCAGGTTTTTCATCGAAAATATGAGGCGTTTTTGAAGGAACAGGGAGTTGAAGAGATTCTGGCAGCAGACCTGTCTCCGAAGGAGACCTTAAAAAGACTTCATTTTATTGTGATTAAATCTCTGCTGAGCAATTATAAGCTGACGAAAGCGATCACAAGTCACGTGCTTTTTCGAAGGGATCTGGGCGAGGAATCCTTTAGTTATCCTTTTGTGGTCAGGCATTATGGCGGAAGGAAAAGCGACATGGAATGCAGGCTGATTGCCTATGAGCTGTCGACCATGATGCAACTGATCGTCTATCGGAAGGACGATATCAAAAGAGATTTTGGATTAGATCTCGAGAATGATGAGGAGCTGCAAAAGTTTTTAGACATGAGATTTGATTTATTGATGAGGGAAACATGAGCTACATATATTCACTTGGAAGGGTTCCTTCTGAAATAGAGGGGAAGATTGGCGGAAAAGCACTATCGCTGGACCGCATGATCAAATATCTAAAACTGCCGATTCCTGAGGGCTATGCCATCTCTGAGGATGCCTTTTGCGCGGGCGAGATTAGTCCTAAGGCGCGGGAGGAGCTTGAGGAGCTGATCGAACGTTTTCCTTCGGGACATACCTATGCGGTGCGCTCCTCTGCGATTGGAGAGGATGGGCGCAGTGCCTCCTTTGCGGGGCAATATGAGACAGTTACGGACGTTAAGAAAGAAGAGATCATGAATGCGCTGGAGCAGGTCGTTGCTTCCGCAGGGAATGGGCGCGTTACGGGTTATGGAGAAAGCTTTTCTTTAGAGAGGCTTGGCATGGCCGTGGTCATCCAGCGATTTGTGAAACCGGAATATGCCGGCGTGGTCTTTACGAGTGATCCCATCAGCGGACGGGATGACGTCATGATCGGTAACTTTGTGGCGGGTGAGGGTGAAAAGCTAGTTTCAGGACAGGAGAATGCGACCGAGTTTACCATTCGGACGGATACGCTTGTCTATGAAGAGGGAAATGCTTCGCCCATGGCGCGGTATGGTAAGACTCTCGGAAAGTATTGTCGCAGCATTCGAAGTCATTATGGCATGCCGATGGACATTGAGTGGGCAGTGTCACGGGGGAAGGTCTATATCTTGCAGGCGCGCCCCATCACGACGCTGCGAAGGCTAAACATGGACACCTATGAGGTCAACGGAAGTCTGTCGGGGCGAAAGCTCCTGACCAGAACGAACGTGGGCGAGATTTTCTTAAATAGCGTATCCCCCATGACCTTTAGCGTCCTGGAAAAGATCAATGGGCTGTTAGGACTTCCGGATTGGCTCGACAATGTCTGTGGACAGCCTTACATGAATATTTCCATCATGTGCTCCGCCATGGTGAGCTTTGGAAAGTCGAAGGAAAAAGCCTTTGAAGCCTTGGGAGATCTTGCGGGAAACATTCCCGAGGGAGTACAGATTCCCCTGACCTATTTTGATAAAAAGGCTTTTTTACGAAAAATCTTTCAGCTGTTCTTTCCAAAAAACAAATCAAAGCTTTCGCGGAAGGAAAAGCATCGTATGGTTGCAGAACTGCCAGATATTTCAAGAGAGCTGATCAGGAAAATCAAGGAGATGGATGACAAGGAAGAGCTTTTAGGGTATTGGAATACCGTGCTGATTCCTACACTTAATGACTGTCTGGCCTCCATTCTTGCGGAATGTGGAACCTCCATGCTCGCGCTTTTCACCACGCGGGGGAAGATCGCGAAGATCGCAGGGGAAGAGATGGCACGGAGCTTATGCGGCGGATGCACGGGCGTCATTGATTCCATGAAGCCGCTTTTATATCTCGAGGACGTGGCACGGGGAAGGATGAGCAGGGAAGAGTACCTGAAGATCTGTGGTCACAGAAGTGCCTCAGAAATGGAACTGATGTCGCCGAGGCCTTATGAGAATCCGGCATATCTGGACGAGCTTTTGGAAGATTATGAAAAGAATGGCTCTGACATACGCGCCATGCAGGAGCGCGAAAGGAAGGTTTACGAGGCGAACCTTAAGGAATTTAAGAAAAAGTATCCTTCCAAGAGCAAGTGGATTGACAAGCGCATGGCGGCCTTTATTCATGCAAATGAATTCCGTGAGGACATTCGGAGCAAGGGCGTCTATATCTTCTGCGTTTTTCGGGAATATTTGCTGAAAACGGGTAGCCTTTGCGGCATTGGTGAGAATGTCTTCATGCTGACCTTTGACGAAGTGTTTGACGTCCTAAAAGGAAAGGACGAAGCGCTGCAATATCTGGAAAAACGGCGTGCGACCTATGAAGGCTATGCCGCAAATCCATGCTTCCCGAATCTGATTTTGGGTCGTTTTGATCCGGAAAAGTGGAAAAGTGATCCGCACGCGAGAAGGGACTTCTTTTCAGACGGAATGGAAGAGCTCTCAAACGATGGGAAGGAGATTTCAGAAGAAGTGATCAAGGGCTTTCCCGGCGCCGTCGGGAAGGTGACGGGCATCGTTCGTGTCGTGGAGGACGTCAGTCACATTTCGGAGCTTCAAAAGGGAGACATTCTCGTGACGAGTGCGACGAACATCGGCTGGACGCTGGCGTTCCCAAAGGTTTTGGCGGTGATAACGGACATCGGTGCACCTTTGTCCCATGCAGCCATTGTGGCAAGGGAATTCGGTATCCCTGCGGTCGTAGGCTGCGGAAATGCAACCACCGTATTGAAGACGGGAGATTATGTGACGGTTGACGGGGCAGCGGGAACCGTGACGATTTTGCATTCATAAAAAACGGCATTGTCGCTTTCAGGCGACGATGCCGTTTTGTTTATCAATCGTATTCCATCTGTGCCGTCTGCATTAGGAATTATGCAAGACCATTGACACGGTTGTATGCAGCGCAGATCGTATTGGTGTTCTTGATCAGAATGTGCATTGCAACAAAGGGGCCGATACCGCAGGCGATCATACCGATGACACACCACATCAGGACCGTTGTACCGTTTTCCTGGAAGGTCAGACCATAGCGGGGAGCGTTAGCATTCAGACGATTGCCCAGCTTGTAGTACCACCAATAAGCATAGAAACCACAGGTGATCATGGAGAGCAGGATAAAGGCAATCAGGCCGGAGGTCTGCTCGCCATCGCCTTCACAGGCAATATTGACATCTCTTGCCATGGAGTAAACAAAATAATAACCATAAATTCCGCAGGTGATGATGGTCAGCAGGATGTAAGCAACCAAGCTACGGTCGGTCTTCAGAGCGCCGCCAGTAGGATAGTTCCCGCCATTGTTAATGTCATTGCGGATGTCATTAAAGGCACTGCCAAGGGATTTTTCAGCTGCACCAAAGGCATTCTTCGCCATGTCAGCTGCGTTATTCATTGCATTATTCATTTTTGCGCTGGTAGAAATCGGAGCGCCACAATTGGGGCAATTATTGCTGCCTTCCGGTACTTCCGTACCACAATTACTACAGAACATTTTAAATCCTCCTTAGGTAAATATAAATTTGATTGCCCGAAAGAGGAAGCCTTGCTCTGGATGAAACACTACGACGTCATTTGCAGGACCAAACATTCGGACTAGATATATAGTAACAAATAGCAAGAGGAATGTAAATATTAAAATTTTATAAATTTTGCTAGAAATGCGGCGCCGAAAAAGATAAACGAGCAGGGCAACAGGAAGGAGATAGACCAAGGGATGGAAATGCCAGGCCTGGCGGAAATGAAACGTGGCAACGCTGATGCAGGCTCTGGTCATGCCGCAGCCGGGGCAGGAGATGCCTGTCAGGAACTTAATGGGGCACCCGATGCCGGTAAGGTGGAAAAAAAGGTAAAGCAAAGCAACCGCCAGTACGGCACCGGCGGCATCCAGCAGCTGTTTTTGATTTTTTTTCAAATACTTCAGAATTCTATTCATAATCATACTTGTGCGGAGCGCCTGAATGCACTGTTATAAGCTTTATTCCCGCAGAGCGCCTGAAAGTCTTGTGATGCCATATTATGCTTCATCGCCTTGATAAAACAGCTCCAGAATGGATTTGATCTCCGACAGCTCGATGCCGCTGCGTTTGGCAATCTCTGCAGCTTCCGAAAGATGCGCCTCGATCTGTTTTAGATTCGTTTCGCGCAGGAGTTCCGCGTTTTGCCCTTTGACAAAGCTGCCCTTTCCCGTGTAGGATTCAATAAAGCCTTCCCGCTCCAGTTCCTCGTAGGCACGCTTTGTGGTGATGACGCTGATGCGAAGCTGCAGGGCAAGATTGCGCATGGAAGGAAGAGCTTCCCCTTCGGCAAGCTCTCCGCTGATGATCAAGGCTTTGATCTGATTGACGATCTGCAGGTAGATCGGATCATTTGATGCATTTGAAAGGATAATGTCCATGGTTCCTCCCGGCCCGGCGGTGATTTCCCGCGCAATTCGCGAATCACTCCAAGCCTAGTTTATCATGCCCTTTGCATAATTGCAAAGTAATTATGCGATCCGAGCAAGGCAATGCACGCGGCGTCAGCATTTTTTCCCGCGCCGCACCAGCAGGATCCAGCAGGGGAGCCCGATGATGACGGCTGGCACAAGAAGTCCGCAGATGCCAATGATAAATTGGTGTCTCCGTACCAGTTCCGCGTCCAAAAACAGTGACAGGAGTCCGCCGTAAACGCTGTCCACGACTCCATGGAAAATGCAGGCGGGAATGACGGAGCCGCTCATTTTTCTCACCAGCTGCAGGGCGGCGCCCATAAAAATGGTGGAGATACACATTAACAGGATCCCTACAAAGGGAAAGCCCGGATACTCCTTGCCAAAATTAAGTCCGTCATAGTAGAGTGCGGGGAAATGCCATAATCCCCAAATGATGCCGCCGACGATGACGGAGCCGTTTGTGCCAAGGAGGATCTCCAGCTTGTCGTAAAGCAGGGCTCTCCAGCCCAGCTCCTCGCCGGCCGTGATAAAGGCAACGTAATATACCTGGGCAAAGAGGAGCAGGAGACTTAAGCAGGCCATGCGAAGGCCACCCTCCGGCTTAATGGTCAGTCCTGCGTGAAGTGCCATGGCGCACGTTGCGGCGCCCAAAAGTCCCGCGAGAAGGGGGAGGATAATGGCGAGCATGTAGGCTCTGACATTTCCGGAAAACCTTGGCCAGAGAATGCCGTCCCGAAAGCCTTCCCTTGTCACAAGCCTTGCGACAACGCAACCAATGAGCGGACTGAATAAAAAGACATGGTAGATCACGTAGGCGGCCGCTTCCTGATCCTTTAGCCTTGCACTTGCAAAGCATTCCAAAAGATCGAACCAAAAGATGACGATGAGGAATATTCCGATGGACTTGAGCGCCGCGGGTTTATAAGTCTTTTCATTCTCTTTATCATTAACACTGGAAATATTTATTTTGTCTGTATTTTGAAAGGAATGATTACTCACCAAGTTCCACCCCCCTTCTGTAAAGCATGCAGGTTATGCGATAGGAGACGTAATAAAGCAAAAGGATCAGGTGCGGCGCCAGCGTAAGGAGCAAAAGCTTTGGGTAATCCACTCCGAGGATCCAGGAAAGGAAGGCTTCGTTGTCCGAGGAAAGAACTGCCTTCTGCATTCTGTCCGCAAAGGTTTCCTTTCCCAGAAAGGGCGAAATATCGCCAAATAGTCCGTAGAGAAAAACCAGGAATAAAAGCAGTAGGATGAGCGCGGTCTTTACGTGCATTCCGTTTCTTCCCAGCAGCACGTAAAAGGGGGTTGCCAGGGCGCTGAGGAACAGGCCGAGGAAAACCAGGCATATAAACAAAAGGCTATGGTTCGAAACCTGTCCCGTCAGTGCCACGGTGACGAGTTCAAATATCGTCAGATATAGGAAGCCAAAGAGGGAGACAATGGCGCATTCATAATATTTTGCGGCTACGCATCCTTTGATGCTAAGCGGCGTTGCCATGAGGTAATGCCTGCTCTTTCTGTTTTGGTCAGCCAGAAGTAAATTTCCTTTTAAGGCCTCGCAACCAAGAAAGACCATAAATGCGACCAAAGCCGTGCAAAAATTTGCAAACCAATTCTGCGAGGGGGCGATGGAATCACCAAGGATCTGAAAATCGGAGGGAAACGTCACGCTAATCTTAATGCTAAGTGTCATGCCCACTGTAAATAAAAAGACGGTTCCCAGGGAAATCCAAAGCTGCGTGCGCACCAGATAAAAATCCTTACGAAGAATTCCGATCATTTTGCAGCCTCCTTTCGGGGATCTTTCATCACATCGTTTTTCGAAGTATCGGAAAGCTTTGCTTTAGGAAATCCGCCCTTTTTCACGCGCAATTTGTCCAGGATTTTAACGGACAGGAAGTAACTTCCGGTAAAAAGGGCAGTGATCAGAGTGCAAAGCAGAATCCAAACGGCGGGCTTTGATAAGCCTCCCGATAGCCTTGCAAACAGCGGATACCAGACCACGTTCAGATAGCTGATAAAATCAGGGATATCATTTTTGGAGCCTATTTTTATCGCGTAAATGCAAAACAGGATGACACCGCCAAATAGAGGGACGGCTGCCAGCAAGTTAATGACGATCCCGTTTTGAAACAAAAAAATCAGTGGCAGCAGGACCGCCATAAATAACAGGGAGAAACAGCTTAGGAACAGATAAAAGAGCAGAAAACGCGTGGAAACGGAAAAGCCCCAAAGTGCCAGGCAGGCCAGGTGGGAAAGGGCGCTGATAAGGAGCGCGGCCCCCGTCAGAAGGAGATAAGACAGATACTTTGCGCCGATGTACCTGCGGATCCCCATGGGAGAAGCAATGGCATAGCGAAGCCAGGGCGTTTCCAGATCCTTTGTGCATACCTGAAACGTGGCTTCCCCCGCCGTGACGATCAGGATGGCAACGCAGGCCAAAAGGCATCCGGGAAGCATGGCGCGTAACGTATCCCGTATCTCGGGAGAGGCGTATTTTGCTATGTTCCCAAAGCGAAGACTCAGCCCCGTCAGGCAGGATATGCCGTAAAACAAAAGGAATATGGCCGAGCAAGACAGAAGGTTCTTTCTTGCCAGATAGAGTTCCCTGAAAATATGTCCTTTCACGATAGATACCTCCGTGTTTGATCATAAATTGGATGGCACGTAAACATTTCGCTTTTTGCAGGGCAGTTAAAAAAGTCTTAAAAGTAAAGCGGGCCTCACGAAAAGACTTTGGATGCTCCCTTGGCGCTTACGTAGAAAAGCATGATCTCTTCCAGGGTGGTCTTGTCCAGGACAAGCCCGCCATATTTCTTCGCAGCCCTTGCGCGGTCATCTACCATGAGCTCTGCACCAAAGTCCGTCAGCCTTGCGGAGACGTAATCTTTGGGATCAATCTGTTCATAATCTGCCTTAGTGCATTTCAGGACGCCGTGCCGGTCCAAAATCTCATCCTTCATGCCGGTAAGAAGAATCCTGCCACGGTCGATAAAGGTCACGTAGTCTGCTACTTTTTCCAGATCCGTGGTAATGTGAGAGGACATGAGGATGCTGTGGTCCTCCTCCTGGATGAATTCCAGAAAGAGATCCAGAAATTCGTTTCGCACCACGGGATCAAGGCCCGTAGTGGCCTCGTCCATGACAAGGAGCTTGGCGCCATGGGAGAGGGCGGAAGCCAGCTGCAGCTTCATCTTCATGCCCTTGGAGAATTTACTGAATTTCTTTCTGCCTGGAAGCTGGAAACGGTCCAGATAGCGCTGAAAGAGCTGCGCGTCCCAGTTTTTGTAGATCCCCGAAAGTACGCTTGACAGTGTTTTGGCATTCAAATCCTCCGCAAAGGGAAGCTCGTCAAAAACCGCCGCCATCTGTTCCTTCACCTCGATTTCGTGGGCCTCGTGATCCAGACCAAAGATCCTGATCTCGCCCTCGTCCTTTTTAATAATGTTCAGGATGGAGTTGATGGTAGTGGTCTTTCCGGCACCGTTTTGACCGATAAAGCCCATAATGCTGCCCCGGGGGACATTAAAGGAAACGTGATTCAGGGTAAAACCGTCATAACGCTTGGTGAGATCCTTGATCTCTATGGCATTTTCATATTCCATTGCACAGCCTCCCAAAAGAATTTCTTACGAAAAATGAATCAAATGTATATATACGATATATACATTAGTAACATATGGAATACAACTTGTCAATATGTGTTTTAAAATTTCTTGTCCTACGCCCCAAAACGTGGGATAATAGTCGCAAGCTATGCTTGCGATCCCGAACGAAGAGAGGGACGTGCCGAAGGGCACGCAGTCGCAAGCTATGCTTGCGATCCCGAACGAAGAGAGGGACGTGCCGAAGGGCACGCAGTTGCAAGCTATGCTTGCGATCCCGAACGAAGAGAGGGACGTGCCGAAGGGCACGCAGTCGCAAGCGATGCTAGCGATCCCGAGCAAGTCGAGGGAAATTGGGAGGATGCCTTGTGCCGGAGGTAACGTAAAGAGAGGTGGGCGTGGTGACGGAGGAACAAAGGGAGTGGAGGGGAGCCAGGGAGGCGCTGGTCGATGCGGTGACGGCCCTGGGATTTCCGGAGAGCCTTGGAAATGAGCTTGCAAAGAACCTTGGAAGTCCCAAGGCCATGGAGAGGATGACCGCCTATTTATGGTACGAAAAACCGAAAAAGCCAGAGATCGTCGTAGATGAAATGCTGGCCATAAAGAGCGAGATCGATGACTGGCGTGAGCGGAAGGAAAGTCAGGAGGCCAGCGCCAGATATTATGCCATGAGGCGAAGAGGCCTCTTGGGAAAGGAAGACGGATCATGAAAAAAGAAGAAAAGACAAACGTACTTCGCGTGCTAGACGGAAAGAAGATCGCTTATGAGAGCCATGCTTATGAGCCGGATGCCACCCTGACGGGAGAGGAGATTGCCGGGATCCTTGGCGAGGATGCGGCGTGCGTGTTTAAGACCTTGGTGACGCAGGGAAAGTCGGGTCAGTATTTTGTATTTGTTGTTCCCGTGAATGCAGGACTTGATCTGAAAAAGGCGGCAAAGGCGGCAGGCGAAAAGTCCATCGCCATGATCAAACAAAAGGAGCTTTTGCCGCTCACGGGTTATGTGCACGGAGGCTGTTCTCCGATTGGCATGAAGAAGCAATTTCCTGCCTTTATTCATGAGACGGCAGCAACATTTCAACATATTTATGTGAGTGCCGGAAAAGTGGGGATGCAGGTGGAGTTGTCACCGCAGGACCTGATCAGGACGGCGAACCTGAAGCTGGCAGACGTCGCATTCCATGATGCCACTGAAGAGGCATGAGCATGAAGCATGGAAAGGATCGGTAAATCCATTATAAAAATCCATAGGAAAGAAAAATGACACGTTTAGGAGGGCATGGAAACATGGTAAAGCACGTAATTTTGTGGCAGCTGAAAGAGGAATATGATGAGGCGCAAAAGGCGCAAATCAAGCAAGGGATTAAGAAGGGGCTGGAAGACCTGCAGGGGAAGATTCCCGGACTTTTGGAGATCAAGGTCTATACGGAGCCTCTGAGGACGGCAAACTGCGACTTGATGCTGGATTCGAAGTTTGAGAATGAGGCTGCACTGAATGGATATGCCGTACATCCTGACCATGTTGAGGTTGCAACGACAAAGGTTCGTCCGTTCGTATCCAGCAGAGTTGTAATGGACTGCGAGGCGTAAGATTGATAAAACCGTGGATGAACGTCCGCGGTTTTTTTGAAACTCCTTGACATATTATCATAACGATAGTAACTTATATAGAAAAGGAATTGACGGTGAAAAGCTGCAGTAGCTTTTTGGAATATTCCTTTAGAAAAAATGGCATTGGTTGGTTTGGCCGAAGAGACAGGATGGTTAGGGTATGGCAAAGTATACTTTGACAAAAGAAGAAAAAGAGTATTTGAAGACCTATGACATAGCGAATTTTGACAGGCCTTCCGTGACGGCGGACATGGCGGTGTTTGCAGTGATGGACGAGACCCTGGAGGGGGCATTCGGAAAGGAGAAGGCGAATTATCGAAAGGATCCCGTAAGGGAATTGCAAATCCTTTTGGTGAAGCGAGCGACGCATCCCTTCCAGAATTGCTGGGCGCTTCCGGGAGGCTTTTCCGTAAAGGGTGAGAGCTGCGACGAGACGGCGCTTCGTGAACTGCGCGAGGAGACAGGCGTTGTGGATGCATACCTGCGCCCCTTTGGCGTGTATAGTCAACCAGAGAGAGACCCGCGCGGGTGGATCATTTCGCATGGTTATCTTGCTTTGATCGATGGCGGAAAGTATCGCATACATGCGGGGACGGATGCATGGGAAGCAGCTTGGTTTCGCGTGGACGTGACGAGCAAAGAGGTTTCTCGAAGTGATGACGGAGCAAATGCCATACTTGAGATTCGGCATGATCTGCGGCTCTATCAGAGGGAGCGTGACTTAGAACTTAAGGTTTGCGTTCTGGAGAAGAAGAGGTTTTCAAAGCTGCATGGGTATTTGGAATATGAGATTTTAGATGCGGGCGGCCTTGCGTTTGATCACGCAAAAATTATTTTGAACGCCTTTTTATATCTGCGCAGTGAGGCGGAGAATACCGGGCGCATTGTCTTTGACCTGATGCCGGAGAAGTTTACGCTCAATCGCTTGCAGAGAGCATTTGAACTGGTGCTGGGGCGAGAGCTGCTTACGGCAAATTTCCGCAGAAAGATGGCGCCGCTCGTGGTGGAGACAGATGAGGAAATCGCAGGTGTTGGACACAGACCGGCAAAGCTTTACAGAAGAAATTCCGAAAAGTTCTATTCTTAGTTAACCTACTCCATAGAAAACTTGTGTTACGAGGTGCATGATGAAGATTACTTTAGAGAGTGGAATCAGTTTTGGCGCGGAGCTCTTGGAGTCGAAGCCTTGGCTTTCGTACTTATACTATACAGAAAATTACGCCGTGAACATGGAGCGCGTGGAGGCGGTTGAACAGGTGAGTGGTCGCGAGACGCTTTCTTATGTGTTTCGGACGCTTGCGATCCTTTCTATGGACGGGAAGGCTGGAAAGCTTTCCGTAGAAGAGTATGAAATCGTAAAGACCGTTTTGGAGTGGAGTGAAGTGTCGAAGGGGGGAAGCACTAAGGAGCGCGAGGCATGGAGAAAGAAAGGCTATGCCTTGGACGTCCATAACCTGGCGTCGGCAGAGATCTTTCTTGAATATTGTGAGAAGCTTGCGACGGAGGAAGAAAATTCGCAGGATGATTTGAAACCTGACAATATGGAAACAGATGGAATCTGGGGGCAAGATCCCGTCAAAAATGTTATGGAACGTGAGATCCTTCATTCGGAGGAAAAAAGGCAATTGGTTGCTTTGCTCATCCGGACGCATGGTTTGATCGGGCAGGCGCTTCGCGGGGAAGTTTTGGTGAAAGCAAACGCACCACTTGTCGAAGTCGCAAACCTGCTGGGGACGGAATCGGCGTACCGAGTGCTTTCCGTTTTGAATCATTGCATTATTGGGGGAGTCAGGATCGAGCTTTGGGAGCAGGTAAAGGATGAGGCGATGGCCATGATTCGCGCGAGCTTGGTTAGGGAGCTTACCGAATTTTCAACAAGGGAACGAATGAAACGCTTGGACGAGCGCTTGGAGGGGGCTTCTGAGGAAGTTGCCACTTTATTCGAAACACAGATTTTCCCGAAGTATGAGCTATGGTATTATCAGGCGGCCTTTGCGGATTTGGGAATCGATCAGGTGATTTGGCTTCTTCGAAAGATGCTGGAGAAGATGGAGGAGGGTGTGACCTACCTATTGTTTAAGCCTCTCGCCGACGGGCTTTATTACGACTATCAAGGGAAAAAGCATCTGAATGTCTATAAGGAGCGCATTGTTGAAAAGTACGTTCGAGACAATTCGACCTCGAACGTGGAGTTGGTGGTAAAACGCATTGGCAGGGCCATGCTTGTGGATTTCCAGTTTACGCCGGTCTGCGAAAAGCTGATTGATTTTTGCGTGGAGGCGGAGCGCTCGGGTCTTCTGACCTTTGAAAAGAGTATCACGGTCCTGTATGACATGTTTGGGTTTCGGCGGGATGCCTTTGACCGCCTGAACAATGAGGACAAGTATCTCTCCATCATGAATGACAGTGAGGAGAGCACAAAGAATTCCATCATTGATTATGTGACGGGACAGATGGTGGTTGACGTCGGAAGCGGTGGTGGCGTGCTTCTTAATTTGCTGGAGGAACGGTATCCTGAGAAGCAGATTATTGGCACGGACATTTCGGATAATGTACTTCAGGTATTGGAGAAGAAAAAGAAGGAAGAGGGGCATCATTGGACGGTAAGGCGTCACAACTTTGCCGAGGAGGCTTTTCCAGAGAAGGTTGACGCGATTCTCTTTTCCTCCATTCTGCATGAGGTCTTTTCCTATACGGAGACGGAAAATGGCAGATTCGAAATTGAAACGGTGAAGACGGCGCTCCGAAATGCTTATGGCTCCTTAAAGCTGGGCGGGCGGATCATCATACGTGACGGCGTGAAATCCAAGGTGGATGATTCTGTGATAGAGATTACCTTCAAGGATCCTGATGGCATGGAATTTTTCAAAAATTTTGTGCGGGATTTTGAGGGACTTAAGGATATAGAGGATAAGAAAATCGAGATCATGGAAGGGGAAAACAAGGTTCGCGCCTGCACGAATTACGCCCGGGAATTCTTATATACCTATACCTGGGGAAAGCAGAGCTATGCCCATGAGGTACAGGAGCAATTTGGATATTTTACCATTGAGGAGTTCCGAGAGTTCTTTACGGAACTCGGCGCGAAGATCCTTCGCTGTGACGCCTTCCTCGAGCCAGGGTATGTTACGCATCTATCACCCAAGGTAGAGCTGTCTGTCCCGGTTTTTCCGGATTCTAATTGCATTGTAGTGATTGAAAAGAGATAGCGTGATGAAAAAGAGATAGCGTGATGAAAAAGAGATAGCATGATTTCAAAGGAATAGCATAATTTTATGCACATAGCCATAGCCTTCGGCAATCGCCGGAGGCTTTTATGCTTGCCCGGATTCCATTTTTGCTTCCTGGGCAAGCATCCTCTTCCCATTTGCTTGCCTATCAATTATTTTAGCCTCTTGAGCAAGCATTTTTCTTCCTTTTCGCTTGCCCAGATTCCTCTTTCCGCCTCTTGGGCAAGCATTTATTTACTCTCATGCTTGCCTGCCATTCATTTTCGCTTCTCAAGCAAGCATCCTCTCTCTTTTTCGCTTGCCTGCCATTCATTTTCGCTTCTCAAGCAAGCATCCTCTCTCTTTTTTTCTTGCCTAGCTATCATTTTGCCTCTCAGGCAAGCATTTCCTGACTTTCTTGCTTGCCTAACAGCTCGATTTTCCTTTTTAGGCAGTTACAGCTGTCTCAAAGTTACTGCATCGTTTATAAAAATTCCTATCAGGCAATAATTTATTACAGATTTTCATTGTCTGAATGCAGATTATCGAAAACGAACAGTTATAAACCACTGTATGTTCGCCCGGAAAACTTGAAGTTGCCAATTTCTTTCTTCCCACAACAAGCTCAAGCTGCCAAACTCTTCAAATGCAACAATATTCCCTGTTTACTTCACCTTTGTTGCATTATGGGGTTTGCTCAACCAGAGAATGCAACAATATTTCCTGTTTACTTCACCTATGTTGCATTATGGGGTTTGCTCAACCAGAGAATGCAACAAT